>CAWIKP010000024.1:0-215844 GCA_963836735.1 uncultured Acidobacteriota bacterium
CGTCGTGCCTCCGGCGCGTCGTCGAGACAGGCTCGACTCCGCACCGACAACACGCGTCGGAAAAGTGCTTGTACGTTCTATCTAGTTTTCAAAGAACCGGCTGACCCTGCCTGACGTCCGTCGCGCCTGCGCGCCGCGGTCGCCAGACTCCCCTCCAGCTATATTTCCTTCAGGGGAACCTTTCGATCTTACAGAGCGCTCACCTTGTCGTCAACCCTTTTTCGTCGGAGCTCGTTTTCGTGCGAGGCGCCTGACCAGCGTCGACCTCATGCGCACGCGACACCGTTCCCGGTGGTTCCGTGCGCTTCGAAGTGCGACTTGGGAGTTGCGAGCTGAAGGAAGTGCCGTTCGATTGCTTCGCTCGAACGGACGGTCACGCTCGGTCCAGCCAATATACGACGCCGTCCCGAGGCTGTCAACTCAGGCATGCGCCCGAAAAACTGCCTCATCAGAACAGGCGTAACTGACTGGATTATGGAACTTTAAAGAGCCGCGCCATCCACCGCCACCTCATCGGCGGCAACGTCAGACGCGAACCGTCAGTATATCCCCTCACCCGCTGATCGCAAGGGCCCTCGAGGATCTTTTCGCCCGCCGGTTCAGCTGACCCGCAGGAGATAGGCGCGCCGGCCCACTTCGACCAGGTGCTCCTGACCACGCCGCAGATACTTCTCCTGGCCGTCGAACGGCCCTTCCACGCGCGCACCGTCGACCTTCACGGCCCCCTGTTTGAGCTTTTGATCCGCTTCCGCCCCCGAGCTCGCCAGCTTCAGCTGAATCAGCACCTGCCGGAACGCCTTGGGTTCCGCGGGCAAGACCCATTCTTTCACCTCGAGGGACGCGCGATCGATTTCGCCCTTGGCAAAGCGCTGCTCGAACCCCGTCGCGGCCGCGGCCGCCTCCGCCCCCGAATGGAAGTCGGCGACGATGCGCTTCGCGAGCTCGACCTTCGCATCCTTCGGATGCAGACGCCCCGCGCTGACCGCATCACGTCGCTGCTGGATCTCGTCTGGCGGAAGATCCGTCAGCAGCGCGTAGTACTTCCACATCAGATCGTCCGAGATCGACATCAGCTTGCCGAACATCTCGGAGGCGGGCTCCGTGACGCCGACATAGTTGCCGAGGCTCTTGGACATCTTCTCGACACCGTCGAGGCCCTCGAGCAGCGCCGTGGTCATCACGATCTGCGGTTCGAGATCGAAGGCCGGCATCAGATCGCGGCCGACATTCAGGTTGAACAACTGATCGGTCCCACCGAGCTCGACGTCGGCGTTCAAGACCACCGAGTCGTACGCCTGCGCCAGCGGATACAGGAACTCGTGAACGGCGATCGGTTTGCCCGCTTCGTAGCGCTGCTTGAACTCGCGGCGCTCGAGCATCTGCGCGACGTTGTATTTCGCCGCCAGCTTGATCCACCCCACGCTCCCGAGCGGCTCCAGCCACTCACTGTTGAACCGCGTGACCGTCTTCGCCGGATCGAGAATCTTGAAGATCTGCGTCTTGTAGGTTTCGGCGTTCTGCGCGATCTCTTCCATCGTGAGCGGCGGGCGGGTTTTCGATCGCCCGGTCGGGTCGCCAATCAGCGCCGTGAACGCGCCGACGACATAGACGACGGTGTGGCCCAGATCCTGGAAGTGCTTCATCTTCCGGATCAGAACCGTGTGCCCGAGATGGAGATCCGGCGCGGTCGGATCGAAGCCCACCTTCACGATCAGGGGCGTCCCCGTCTTCCCGGCGCGCTCCAGCTTTGCGCGCAGCTCGCTCAGCCGGACGACGTCGACACAACCCCTGGCGAGGTACGCAAGCTGCTCATCGATGGTCATCGCCTGGATCATGGAACGAAACGACGTCAAACGAAAATCGCGAAGTTAGCGGGTTCGCGGGATCGCGGAATCGCGGCCTGCCTCGCCGGAGCGCGAAGCGCGAAGTCGGGCCTGCCTCGCCGGAGCGCGAAGCGCGAAGGCGGGCGCGCTAACATTGCGGGCAATGGTCTCGTCGTCAATCCAGCAGGCGAGCGGCCGCCTTACGCGGAGGAATCTCCTCAAGGGCGTCGGTGCCGTGGCGCTCGGGGCTGCGGCCGGGACGGCAGCGCACGGGTTCATGTACGAACGGCACCACATCGAAGTGACCGAGCAGACACTCGACGTCGCCGGCTGGCCGTCGGGGTTGTCCGGCCTGCGGATCGGCTTTCTGACCGATCTCCATCGCAGTTCGACGGTGTCGCACGAGATGATTGCCGGCGCGGTCAATCTCGTAATGGCCCGTCAGCCCGACCTGATCATCATCGGCGGCGACTACGTGACCAATCGCGACCCCCGCTTCATCCAGCCGGCGGCCGACGCGCTGGCACGACTGGCCGCTCCGCATGGCGTATTTGCCGTGCTCGGGAATCACGATGACGAGCGCGACGTGCCCGCGGCGCTTCAGTCGGCCGGCTTCACCGTGCTGCGGGATGCGCGGACGCAAATCTCCATCCGCAACGAGCCTGTCGATATCGCCGGTCTGCGCTACTGGACGCACCGCATGGCCGACATCACTCGTGTGGTTCGCGGCGCCTCGCCGACGCTGCTTCTGATCGCGCACACGCCAAAACGGCTGGTTGAAGCGATGGCCCTCTCGGTCCCTCTCCTGCTCTGCGGTCACACCCACGGCGGTCAGATCGTTCTGCCGGGCATCGGGGCAGTAGCCGCGCGCGAGTTCCCCGTAATCGCCGGCGCGGAACGCCGGGAGAACACAACGGTGTTCGTCAGCCGGGGGGTGGGAACGGTGTACGTGCCGGTCCGCGTCAATTGCCCGCCGGAAGTGGCGATCCTTCGCATCCAGCCGCTCGCTGGCTGAACCAACCCGCGCGGTCCGCTGGGCCGCTAGGCCGGATCCTGGGTCCCGCGGGCTGCCGACAGCGGACCAGCGGACCAGCGGATCCGTGTTGACAGCGCGAAACGGTTTCGGTTACTCTACCGTATATTTTTTGAATATTCAAAATAACTGTTTTGAACATCGATAGCGAGAACCCCCCATGGCTAAGAGACTCATGCGTTTCGGGATCGTGCTCGTCGTGCTGACGACGGTGCTCGTGCTGTTGAAGGGGGGCTTCGACAGGTGGCTGGCCCTTTACCTTGGCGGCTGGTCGATTTTCGGGCTCTATGCAATGGTGTCCATAGACGACGACCTGGCCAGGGAGCGATTCCGGCCGCCCGAGCCCGGCGCTGACCGGGTACCGCTCCGTGCGATCCGCCTGATCGCGCTGGCGCACCTCGTGATCGGGACGCTCGATGCCGGCCGGTGGCATCTCGCCGAAGTGCCCGGCGTGCTGCGCGGGATCGCGCTCGTGTTGATGGTGCCGTCCGCGCTGTTCGTCGTGCAGGCGATGCGCGCCAATCGCTTCTTCTCGCCCGTCGTCCGGGTCCAGAGAGAGCGCGGCCATCGGGTCATCGATAGCGGTCCCTACGGCACCATCCGTCATCCCGGCTATCTGGGGATGATCGTGTCGGTGATGTGCAGCGGGCTGGCGCTCGGCTCGTGGCTCGGGTTCGCGTTTGCCGCGATCTACGCCGCGCTGATCCTGCGACGGGTCTTCTTCGAAGACGCGTTCCTGCAGGCGAACCTCGAAGGCTACGCCGATTACGTGCGGCGTGTACCGTACCGGTTGATTCCCGGAGGCTGGTAGCCCCTAACGGGCTGCGATGAATCGCCGGCCATACACGCGGCATCCGTCCGCGAGCAGCAGCCGGACGGCTTCGGGATAGATGCGGTGCTCCTCGACCAGAATCCGCGCTGACAGCGAATCGACGGTGTCATCGGCGCGGACCGGCACGCAGGCTTGAATGATGATCGGTCCCGCATCGAGCTCGGCGGTCACGAGGTGAACGGTCGCGCCGGAGACCTTCACCCCGTGCTCGAGCGCCTGCTGCTGGGCATTGACCCCGGGGAACGCCGGGAGCAGCGAAGGGTGAACGTTGAGGATGGCGTTCGGGAACGCCTCGAGCAGCCCGGCGCCGACCAGCCGCATGAAGCCCGCGAGGCAGACCGCTGCCACTTTCCGGGCCTTCAGTTCGGTCGCGAGCGTCCGATCGAAGTCGTGCCGCGACTTGAACTGGCGGTGATCCACCACCAACGTCTCGATGCCTGCATTCCGCGCGTGTTCGAGCCCCGGCGCCTCAGGGCGGTTGGAGATGACTATCGCTATGCGAGCGTCGAGCCGGCCGTCGCCGGACGCGTGAATCAGCGCCTGCATATTGCTGCCGCGGCCGGAAATCAGGATGCCGAGTGATTTGCTCGGGCGAGCGGCGGGGGAGCTATCGGTATCGGACACCGGCGCCGTCCTGAATCTCTCCGATACGCAGCGCGCCCGGCTCGCCGGAGCGGGCCAGCATGTCGATGACGCCCCCCGCGTCCTCGGGCCCGCAGATCACGATCAGGCCAATCCCCATGTTGAAGGTCCGCAGCATGTCCTCATCCGGCACGCTGCCTTGACGCTGCAGCCACTTGAAGAGCGCCGGCACCTGCCACGCGCTTCGGTCGATCGCCGCAGCACACCCTTCCGGCAGGATTCGCGGGAGGTTGTCGGTGATTCCACCGCCGGTGATGTGAGCCATCCCCTTGACGAGCTCCTTTCCAAGCAACGGCCTGATTACCGGCAGGTAACTGCGATGCGGCCGCAGAAGCGCCGCGCCAATCGTCGTCCCGAGCTCCGGGACCATGTCGTTCACCGACAGCCGCGCCACATCGAACGCAATCCGCCGCGCCAGTGAATACCCATTGGTGTGGAGGCCAGACGACGGCAAGCCGATCAGCGTGTCGCCTGATCGGATTGTGCGCCCGTCGATCAGGTGCTCGCGGTCGACGGCTCCGACGATGAACCCGGCGACGTCGTATTCGCCGTCGGCATAGAAGCCAGGCATCTCCGCCGTTTCGCCGCCGAGCAGCGCGCACCCGTTCTCGCGGCACGCCGCCGACAATCCTTCGACGATCCGCACGGCGATGTCAGGATCGAGCCGGCCAGTGGCGAGATAGTCGAGGAAGAACAGCGGGATCGCGCCCTGCACGAGAATGTCGTTGACGCAGTGGTTGACCAGGTCCCGGCCCACCGTGTCGTGGATGCCGGTCATGAAGGCCACTCGCAGCTTGGTGCCGACGCCGTCGGCGCTCGCCACCAGCACGGGATCCCGCATGGCAGCCGACGAGAGCGAGAACAGACCGCCGAAGGATCCGATCTCGGAGAGCACGCCCGGGGTGAACGTGCCCTTCGCGAGCGAGCGGATGCGCCGCACCACCTCGTTGCCGGCGTCGATGTCCACTCCTGACTGTTTGTAATCCACGGCGACTCTGACCGGCAGGCGAAAGGGTGTTCAGAACTCGAGCTGCTGGATGAGGATATCGGCGATCCTGCGCGCGGGCGAGCCCGCTGCGGCAGCCCAGTAGGCGCGTCTGACCGTGACGTAGAACCGCTCCTCTTCCATGTCTTCCTCGAGCATGTCGAAGGCTTCGCGCAGGAGCTCGATGGCAGGGTCGAGTGCCTTCTGGCCCTCCAGCACTTTCAGCGTCAAGGCAGTGTTTCGCAGCGCCAGGGTTCCAATTGCCAGAGCGATCGCGGCTCGCTCCGGATCGCGGGTGGGGCCGCCGCGTTCGAAGAGGGTCGCCGCCGCCGCCTGATTACCTGCCACGCCAAGCGCCGACAATCCGCTCGCCGCGGCGCGCAACAGCTCCTGATAACCGGGATTCGCGATCGCGAACCGGAGCGTCTCCATCAGGTAGCCGAGGTGCGAACTGCAATTGCTGCCAAGCAGGCAGATCGCCGCGGCGATGAAGGGCTGGAGATTGCGCGGCGCGCTGCGCTGCAGGTCCGCAAGTACCGAGCAAACCGCGCTTGTCGCCGATCCGCCCGATCGCCAGCACCGCGTCGTCCTGCAAGGGGCCTTCGATCCTCGCGACATCCATGATCGGCTGCAGCGCATAGGTGGCGCGGTACTCGCCGAGCGCCTCGATGACGACCGCCCGGAAGAGATCCTGACCGCTCATTACGAGACCGGTCATCACCTCGCGCACCTTCGGATCGGTGCCGTGCGCCGCGAGCGCCCGCGTCAACGCCGGCCGCACGAACTCGGATTCCTCTTTGGCCAGGGCGGCCAGCAGCCGCGGCACCATCTTCGGATCGGGGTGATGCTCGAACCAGCCGTACGCCGCGGCACGCAGCCGGTCGTTGCGATCGTCGAGCGCCTTGACCATGGCGTCGCCGATCCGGGGATCGTTGAATCCGGACAGCACGACCAGCGCCTTGAAACGGACGTACGAATCCTTGTGAGTGGCGACGGCTTCGAGCAGCGCCGGGACTGCGACAGAGGACTCCGCACGACGGACGGTCCGGCCGGCATTCATCCGCACCGGGAAGTCGAGCGAGCCGAGGAGATCAATCGCCGACTTGACCTGCTGCGGGGCTGACCTTTTCGGCGGCGGGCGACTCGCTGGTGCGGGGCGTCTGCGCAGACGCCACGGCGCCAGAGGCTGCCATCCAGCCGAACACGATCAGCGCGAGGCTGCCCCGGCTCACGCGCATCGATGGCTAGTCGACCGCCTTGAGGGCCAGCTGCAGGTAGGCCTCTTCATTCTGCGGGAACGACACCGGATAGACCCCGGTGTAGCAGGAGGTGCAGTAGGTTCTTCGGGTGTCGCCAACCGCTTCGCGCAGTCCTTTCAGGCTGAGATAGGCGAGGCTGTCGGCTTCGACGAATTCGCGAATCTGCTCGACGGAGTGCGTGGCGCCGATCAGATCCTTGCGGCTGGGCGTATCGACGCCGTAGAAACACGGCGACACGGTCGGCGGGCAGCTGATGCGAACGTGCACTTCGCGGGCGCCGGCCGCCTTGATCAGCCGAACGATTTTGCGGCTGGTGGTCCCGCGCACGATCGAATCGTCCACGAGGACGACCCGCTTGCCCTCGAGGATGCTCCGCACCGGGTTGAGCTTCACCTTCACCCCGAAGTCGCGGATCGACTGCTGCGGCTGGATGAACGTGCGGCCGACGTAGTGGTTCCGGATCAAGCCGAAACGCAGCGGGAACGCCCGCCGCTTCTCGCGAAGCCCATCGCCGCGCAGACGCCGGAATCGGGAATCGGGACGACGACGTCGGCCGGAACCGGCGCCTCCGCCGCGAGGATGCGTCCGAGCGAGGTGCGGACCTCGTTGACGCTGCTGCCGAAGACGTAGCTGTCGGGACGAGCGAAGTAGACGTGCTCGAACACGCAGTGCGCGAGCTGCGCGGGCGGGTACGGCTTGATCGATCGCAGCCCGCCGTCGCTGATGATGAGGAGCTCGCCCGGCTCGACCTCGCGCTCGTAGGTGGCGCCGATCAGATCGATGGCGCAGGTCTCCGAACAGACGATCCAGGCGTCGCCGAGCCGTCCGAGGGCCAGCGGGCGGAAGCCGTGCGGATCCCGGGCGGCGATCAGGCGGTTCTTCGTCAGCAGCACCATCGAGAAGGCGCCGCTCACCTGCGAGATCGACTCGACGAGCGCTTCCTCGACGGTCGGCGCCTTGGATCGCGCGTAAAGGTGAAGCACGACCTCGGTATCGCTGGTCGTCTGGAAAATCGATCCCGCGCGGACGAGATCGTCGCGAAGCTCTCGGGCGTTGACGAGGTTGCCGTTGTGCCCGACCGCGATCTGCCCGTGGGCGCAATCGATCAGGAACGGCTGGGCGTTTTCGATCGTGCTGTCGCCCGCGGTCGAGTACCGCGTGTGGCCGATGGCGAGATGGCCGCCCAGGCTCGCGAGCGTCTCTTCTTTGAAGGCGTCCGCGACCTGGCCCATGCCGCGGACGACCCGCATCTTGGTGCCGTCGGCGGTGGCGATGCCGGCGCTCTCCTGTCCCCGATGCTGCAGGGCATAAAGCCCCAGCGAGGTCAGGCTCGAAGCCTCGGGATGCCCGAAGATTCCGAAAACGCCGCACTCGTCTTTGAATTTATCCATAGGGTCGCTCGCGCCTCTGGCGCTCGCTGGTTAGCGCCTGCGCAGTCTCGCGCGCTCGCTGCGCTACGCGCGCGACTGCGGCGTCCCCTCGCGCCTCTGGCGCTGGCGCGCTGGTATGGCGCTCTCGGTCGTGCATCACTCTGCGGCGACTGCGGGCTCCCGCCGCTCGCTGACCTTGCGCGACATTCTACGCTGCCCGGCCTGCGAAGTATCGGCCGAGTGCCGACGACCACAGCTGTTCCACTTCGCTCAGCGACAACGTCGATCGCATCCTGGCCGTCGATTCCGATCTGGATCCTCGATCCCCCGGTCGTGCCGATGACCGTCGCCGGAACGCCTGATCGCGCGGCCAGCGCTTCGAGCGCCTGACGCTTGCCCGGCGACACCGAGACGATCACGCGGCCGCCGGCTTCGCCGAAGAGCAGACCCAAGCTCGACCACGCGGTGCCCTGCTCACTGTTGACGGCAGGCAAGTCGACCGTGAGGCCAACTCCACCGCTGTCGAACGCACATTCGGCGAGCGTCACGGCGAGGCCGCCGTCGGCGCAGTCGTGCGCGGATTCGATCAGCCGCTGTGCCGCCGCTTCGACCAGCACGTCGATCAGCGCGCGCTCGCGCCCGAGATCGACGCGAGGAGCCGCTCCTGCCACGAGGCCATGAACGGTCTTCAGATACTCGCTGCCGCCAAGATTGGTGTCGACTTCGCCGAGCAGGACGATCTCCCTGCCACTGTTGCGGAACACGCGCCCCAGCGTGCAGGACGCATCTTCTATGACGCCGACCACGCCGATGATGGGCGTCGGATAGATCGCGTTGCCGTCGGTTTCGTTGTAGAGGCTGACGTTTCCGCCGGTGATCGGCACATCGAGCGCACGGCACGCCTCGGCAATGCCCTCCACGGCCTCGACGAACTGCCACATGATCTCGGGCTTTTCAGGGTTGCCGAAGTTGAGGCAGTTGGTGGCGCCGATCGGCCGCGCGCCCGCGCAGGCCACGTTGCGCGCAGCTTCGGCGACTGCCAGCATCGCGCCCTTGCGGGGGTCGAGATAGCAATGACGACCGTTGCCGTCGGTGGACATCGCCAGCGCCCGCGGCGTGCCCTTGATCCGGACCACACCGGCGCCCATGCCGGCGAGCACCAGCGTGTTGGTGCGCACCATGTGGTCGTACTGGCGATAGATCCAGCGCTTGCTCGCGATCGTCGGCGACGACAGCACCGAACGCAGCGCGTCGGCAGGCGGGGCCGGCCGCAGCGCGCCGAGATCGAGCCTGGTCACCGTGTCCAGGTACGCGGGACGGGACGTCGGGCGGTTGTAGACCGGCGCGTCGTCGACCAGCGCCGTATTCGGAATCTCGGCGACCACCGTGCCGCCATCCTTCACCCGCATCAGCCCGTCGTCGGTGACGAAGCCGATGTGCGCGGCGTGCAGATCCCACTTGTCGAAGATGGCTTCGACCTCGCGCTCCCGGCCGTGCTTGACCACGAGCAGCATGCGTTCCTGCGATTCGGACAGCATGATCTCGTACGGCGACATGCCGGTTTCCCGCTGCGGGACGTGCTGAACGTCGATCTCGATGCCGGCACCGCCGCGGGCGCCCATTTCGCAGGTCGAGCAGGTCAGCCCGGCCGCGCCCATGTCCTGGACGCCAATCAACGCGTCGGTCGCCATCAGCTCGAGACAGGCCTCGAGCAGCAGCTTCTCCATGAACGGATCGCCGACCTGCACCGCCGGCCGCTTCTCCGAAGAACGGTCGTCGAATTCGGCGGAGGCCATGGTCGCGCCATGAATGCCGTCGCGGCCGGTCTTGGCGCCGACGTAGTAGACGGGATTGCCGACGCCCGATGCCTTGCCCTTCACCAGCGCGTTCGCGTCGACGATCCCGAGACACATCACGTTGACGAGCGGATTACCGGCGTAGGGCTCCTCGAAGGCGATCTCGCCGCCCACCGTGGCAATGCCGATGCTGTTGCCGTAGCCGCCGATCCCCGCGACCACACCCTCGAGGATGCGGCGGGTTCGCGCGCCGGTCGGACCATCGAGCGGTCCGAAGCGCAACGAGTTCAGCAGCGCGATCGGCCGGGCGCCCATGGTGAAGATGTCGCGGATGATGCCGCCCACGCCGGTCGCCGCGCCCTGATACGGCTCGATGAACGACGGGTGGTTGTGCGATTCGATCTTGAAGACCGCCGCCAGCCCGCTGCCGATGTCCACGGCGCCGGCATTCTCGCCAGGGCCCTGCAGCACGCGGGGCCCTTTCGTCGGCAGCTTCTTGAGATGGATGCGGGAACTCTTGTAGCTGCAGTGCTCGGACCACATCACGGAGAAGATGCCGAGCTCCGTGATCGATGGCTCGCGGCCGAGCGCCTTGACGATCCGATCGTATTCCTCGCGTTTCAGGCCGTGGCGCTCGAGGAGCGCGGCGTCTATGGTCATCGTGCTGCCGTCCCGACCGCGCCCGCCGAAGAGACCGCCCGTACCACTGATTCGAAGAGCACCAGCCCGTCGCCGCTGCCGAGCATCGGTTCGCACGCGCGTTCCGGGTGCGGCATCATGCCGACGACGTTACGGCGCTCGCTGCAGATTCCGGCGATGCTTCGAGCGGCGCCGTTCGGATTCGACGCCTCGGAGGGGGCGCCGGTCGCGGCGTCCACGTAGCGGAAAATCACCCGGCGATCCCGCTCGAGGGCATCGAGCACGTCGTCGGGCGCGAAGTAATTGCCTTCGCCGTGATTGATTGGAATGCTGAGGACCTGGCCGGGGGAGCACGCGGCGGTGAACGGCGTATCGACCTGTTCGACGCGCACGTTGACGTGCTCGCAGATGAACTTGAGGCCGCGATTCCGCAGCATCGCTCCCGGCAGGAGCCCGGATTCGAGAAGGATCTGAAACCCGTTGCAGACGCCGAGCACCGGTCCGCCGGCATCGGCGAAGGCCTTCACGGCGGCCATCACCGGCGAAAAGCGCGCGATGGCGCCCGTGCGCAGGTAGTCCCCGTGGGCGAAGCCGCCGGGGAGGATGACCACGTCAGCCGCGCCGAGCGAGGTGTCCTTGTGCCAGACGAACTCGGCCTCCTGGCCGAGCACGTGCTTCGCGGCGTGGTAAGCGTCGTGGTCGCAATTCGATCCGGGAAAGACGATGACTGCGAATTTCATTTCTTGATTTGCGCCGGGGCCCCACCCCCGGCGCCTGCCAGCGCTGCGCTCTCGCTCGCGCCGGTGTTGAGGGGCGCCCGGGCACTCAGTGAGCGGTTCTTGTTGGGCGGTTTCCACCGTTTCGATCTTCAATCGGCGCCAGATACGAGCTCACCTTCGGCGACTACGATCTCGACCCGATGCGTCTCGATCACCGGGTTCGCCAGGACCTTGTTCGCAATATCGGTCACGATGGTCCTCGCGGCGTCCGGCGACGTGGCGTCGACCTCGACCTCGAAGTACTTTCCCTGGCGGACGTCACCGATCCCGGTGTAGCCCATCGAATGCAGCGCGTCGGCGATGGTGCGCCCCTGCGGGTCGAAGACCGAGGGTTTCAAGGTGACGAATACTCGCGCTTTCATTGAGCTCCTGTAGGGATCTTCCGCCTGAAGGCGGCAGCTGCCCGACTCTCAGAACACCTGCCTGGCGTGGCTTCCGGCTCCAGGCGGAAGTCAGACAGCCGCCGGCACCGACACGAATACGCGATCAAAGATCGCGTCCACGTTCCGGAAGTGCTCGTCGAGATCGAACGCCTTTTCGATCTCGTCCCGCGTCAGCACTTTCGTCAAATCCGCGTCCTCGAGCAGCAGCGTCTTGAAGTCCCGCTGCTCGTGGAACGCGCGCATCGCGTTCCGCTGCACCCATTCGTACGCCTGCTCGCGCGAGATGCCTCGGCGCGCAAGCTCGAGCAGCACCGTTCCCGAAAACACGACGCCGCGCGACCGCTGCAGATTCTCTTTCATCCGCTCGGGATAGACCACCATCCCGCGGACGATCCGGGTGAAACGGCGCAGCATGTGGTCGAGGGCGATGAAACTGTCCGGGAGGATCACGCGCTCCACCGACGAGTGTGAGATATCGCGCTCGTGCCAGAGCGCGATGTTCTCGAGCGCCGCGTGGGCGTTGCCGCGGAGCAGCCGGGCGAGGCCGGTAATCTGCTCGCACCCGATCGGGTTGCGCTTGTGCGGCATCGCCGAGGATCCCTTCTGGCCCTTGCCGAACGGTTCCTCGATCTCCCCAATCTCGGTCTTCTGAAGGCCGCGGATCTCGACCGCGAACTTTTCGAGAGAGGCCGCCGTGATCGCCAGCGCGGTCAGCAGCTCGGCGTGGCGGTCACGCTGGATGACCTGCGAAGACACCGGCGCCGGCGTGAGTCCCAGACGCTCGCACACCTTCGCCTCGATCGCGGGATCGAGATGCGCGAACATCCCGACCGCGCCGGAGATCTTCCCGACGCTGACGATCTCGCGCGCCCTCAGCACGCGGTCGAGATCGCGTTGAAGCTCGGCGTACCACAGGGCGAGCTTCACCCCGAGCGTCATCGGCTCGGCGTGAACGCCGTGGGTGCGGCCGATCATCGGCGTCAGCTTGTGCTCTTCCGCACGCGCCCGAATCGCGTCGAGCGCTTCGGCGAGATCCTTGACGATCAGGTCGCAGGCCTGACGCATCTGCAGCGCCTGCGCGGTATCGAGGACGTCGGAGGAGGTGAGCCCGAAGTGCAGCCAGCGGGCCGCGGGCCCGACGTGTTCCGCCACCGCGGTGGTGAAGGCAATCACGTCGTGCTGGGTGACCTGCTCGATCTCCTCGATGCGGGCGATGTCGAACCTCGCGCGCGCCCGCAGCTCTCCGGCTGCGGCCGCCGGGATCACGCCCGCTTCGGCCATGGCGTCCGCCGCGGCCAGCTCGACTTCCAGCCAGGTCTCATACCGGCGCTGATCGCTCCAGATCGCGCCCATTGCCGGATTGGTGTACCGCGGAATCATGACGAATACCCGTGTCGCTCAGCTCAGATCGAGCCTCGCCGGCGGCAGCTCCGGCGCGGACGGGCCCACGACGGTGGCTGCGAGCGAGCCGTTCGAGAACAAATCGGCAGCCACGCGCTGCAGGTCGGCGGTGCTGACGGCTTCCACGCCTGCCAATGTCTCGTCCAGACCGAAATGGCGGTCGAAATAGATCTCCTGCCGCGCGAGGTGTGACATGCGGCTCGATGTGTTCTCCAGGCTCAGCATCAGGCTGCCCTTGAGGTGATCTTTCGCCCGCCGCAGCTCGGAATCCTGGACCGGCCGCTTTATTGCCTTCAGCTCCTCGACGCACAGATCGATGACTTCCCCGACCGCTTCATTGGCACAGCCGGCATATATGGTGATGTTGCCGGCGTCGCGGTAGGCGCTCAACCCGCTGAACACGGAGTAGGCGAGGCCGCGCTTTTCCCGGATGTTCTGAAACAGCCTGGAGCTCATCGACCCGCCGAGCACCGTATTCAGGATGTAGCTGACGTAGCGATCCTGGTGACTCTGGGGATAGCTGTTGGTCCCCAGACACAGATGGCTCTGTTCGAGCTCTTTGACGCGCGTGATCACCTGCGGGCTGACGCGAGGCGGCGGGGCCGTTGGGCGTGTCGGTGGTCGGCGCCAGCCCCTCGAACGCCTTCAGCACGAGCTGACGAACGTTGCCATGGTCGAGGTTTCCGGCTGCCGAGATGATCATGTTCGGCGCGACGTACGCGCGGCCGAAATAATCGAGGAGCGTCTCGCGCGTGAACGCTTCGACCGTCTCCGGGGTGCCCAGAATCGGACGGGCGAGCGGGTGTCCTTCCCAGAAGTGCTGCGTGAAGAGCTCGTGAACGAGATCGTCCGGCGTGTCCTCGACCATCTTGATCTCTTCGAGGATGACTTTCTTCTCCCGCTCGATCTCGTCGGCAACGAACGCCGGCCGCCGGACGATGTCCGCCAGCAGATCGACGGCCAGCGGCACGTGCTCGTCGAGCACTTTGATGTAGTAGCTGGCGTACTCCTTCGCCGTGAACGCGTCCAGCTGCCCGCCGATCGAATCGATGGCCTGCGCGATGTCTTCGGCGCTGCGCGTGTCGGTGCCCTTGAAGAGCATGTGTTCGACGAAGTGGGCAATCCCGCCACGCTCGTCGGTCTCGTGACGCGATCCCCGCGTCAGCCAGACCCCGATCGTCACCGAGCGCACGTGCGGCATGGTTTCGGTGATCAGCCGAAGGCCGCCGTCGAGAACGTCGCGAACGACCGCGTTGGAAGGGGCGTTCACTGTCCGCCCTGAAGCGGCCGGCCGGACATGGTGCCGTAAGTCATTGGTATAGAAGGAATTGCAGGAGCAACCGGAAAAGGGGATTCTATCACGCTGGCTGCCTCCTTCTCAAGGACGCGCCCAGGTTCCGGGACCCGGCCAAGGCCACTGGTTTCGGCCCGCCGACGAGTAGTAAAATAACCGTTCGCCTTCTCGCAGGGTACGCCAATGGTCAACGACACCAGACTGGACATTGCCGGCGTCGAGCTGCACGAGCTGGAACAGTCGTTGGCCGATCTGGGCCAGCCCCGATTCCATGGCCGGCAGATCTTTCAGTGGATCCACAAGCGCGGCGTCACCGACGTCGCGCTGATGTCGGATCTCAGCCGCGAGCTGCGCGCGCAACTGGCCCGGCACTTCGACCTTCTGACACCGGCCGTTGTCCGCCGCGAGGAATCCAGCGACGGCACCACGAAGTTCCTGCTCCGGCTGGACGACGGCAGGCACATCGAGACCGTGTGCATCCCGGAATCCTTCTCCGGCTCCACGGATCCCACCGACGCGGATCGCATCACCTTCTGCCTCTCGACACAGGTGGGGTGCGCCATGCGGTGCGCCTTCTGCCTGACGGGCAAGATGGGGATCGACCGCAACCTGTCGCCGGGCGAGATCGTCGGTCAGGTCCGCGTGCTGGTGCGGGAGCTTGGTCTCGTTGAGCAGCGCTTCAACATCGTGCTGATGGGGATGGGCGAACCGCTGCACAACTACGACAACACGATGAAGGCGCTGCGCATCCTGGCCGACGAGCATGGGATGGCCGTTTCTCCACGGCGGGTGACCCTCTCGACCGTTGGCGTCCTTCCCGCGCTCGAACGCCTGGCGACCGAGCCGGTGATGCCCAACCTGGCGATTTCACTGCATTCGACGACCGAAGCGCAGCGCGATCTGCTGGTCCCGATCAACCGGAAGTACGGGATTGAAGAACTGCTGAACGCCTGCCGACGGTTCCCGCTCAAGCGGCGCGAGCGCATCACCTTCGAATACGTGATGTTGAAGGACGTGAACGACACGCCCGAGGACGCGCGGCGGCTGGTGCGTCTCCTGAACGGGATCAAGGGCAAAGTCAATCTGCTGCCGCTCAACGAGGCCGCGGGCATTCCGTTCGAGCGCCCATCGGATGCCGCCGTCAACCGGTTCGCGCGGATCCTGGCCGAGCGCGGGGTGACGGTGTCGGTGCGGAAGTCCAGGGGGCGCGATATTCGCGCGGCGTGCGGGCAGCTGATCACCGAGTCGGCGCGTGACACCGCGCCGGGCAAGCGCCTGGCGATGGCGATGAGCTCGCTCTAGAGCAGATCAGGCCGGGTCTAAGACCCGGCTCTACACAATCGGGCGGGCCTGAAGACCCGCCCCTCCACGTGCCAGGGTCTTCGCCGCCGTCTCCGACAATCTCCCAACCACCGTCCCGGTCCCAATGCCCGTCAGCCTGACGCGAACCCGCTCGTTGCGCTTCTGGCCGCCTGGGATCCGCACCTTCAGATAGTTGTCGGTGACGACCAGGCTCCCGTCCTCCAGCGTCAGACCCGGGCGCTCGGTACCCACCTGCGACGCCTGAAAACGCTCGCTCAGTGCCCCACCGATCTCACGCAGGCGGCCCCCGCGTGCACGGATCACCGGGCCCGGCACCTTGTCGGTCATCACCGCAGCCTGAGTCCCCGGACGATCCGAGTACGGGAAGACGTGCAGATGTGAAAGCGGCGACCCGGCCAGGTAGCCGGCATTCACCTCGAAATCGCCGTCTGTTTCCCCCGGGAACCCGACGATCACATCAGACCCGATTGACGCGTCCGGCAGGCGCTCGACGATGCCATCCACCAGGCGCCGGTACTGCTCGAGCGTGTATGGACGCCGCATGCGCTGCAACAGGCGATCGCTCGCATGCTGGAGCGGCAGATGGAAGTGCGGCGCGAACCTTCCATCGCTGCTCGCGACGAGATCGACGATCTCCGGCGTGCAGTCCATGGGTTCGAGCGAGCTGATGCGGAACGTCACGTCGCGGCGGACCGACAGCAGCGCCTTCAGGAGATCCGCGAGCGACGACCGGACCGCGAGATCGCGACCGTAGGATCCGAGGTGAACGCCGGTGATCGCGACTTCCTTGTACCCGGACGCTCCGGCGCGCTCCACGTCCTGGATCACGTCAGCGATGGCGACGCTGCGCCCGTGTCCACGGGTGCGTCGGGATGATGCAGTAGCTGCAGTGCTCTTCACAGCCGGTCTGCACCCGCAGGGTGAACGAGGTGCGCCCGGCGACCCCGGGCTCGAGCGCCGCACCGCACGGCCCTTCACCCTCACCGAACCGCACGCCGGTTGGCAGCTCGCTGTTGCCCTCGAGCCGCCGAACCAGATCGAGCTTCTCGTCGTTCCGGACGACGCGAAGGACGCCTGGAAGCGACGCGACGTCCTCCTCACAGCGTGTCGCGTAACAACCGGTGACGACGATTCGGGCGGCGGGGTTCTCACGGGCGACGCGACGAATCGTCTGACGCGCGCCCTGGTCGGCCGTGGCGGTGACCGAGCAGGTGTTGACGATGACCAGATCCGCGGCGCTCGCCGGCGAGCTCTGGCCACCCCGGCCGCGCAGATCTTCCTCGAGGCGGAGCGAGTCCGCCTGATTCACCCGGCAGCCGAAAGTAATGACCGAGTACTTCACCCCTGCAGCTTCGCCGCGGCCTGCTCGACCTTCTCCGCCAGCTTCTTCTTGTAGGCCACGAGCCGGCCGGCGAGAGCTGGATCGCCGACGGCGAGGATCTGCGCCGCCAGCACGCCGGCGTTGGTCGCCCCCGGCTTCCCGATTGACACCGTGGCCACCGGCACTCCCGGCGGCATCTGGACGGTCGACAGCAGCGCGTCCATGCCCTTGAGCGCGGACGAGTCGATCGGCACGCCGATGACCGGAAGCGTCGTGTGCGCCGCGACGACACCGCCGAGATGTGCGGCCGCACCGGCGCCGACGATGAACAGCCGCACCCCGCGAGAGGGCGCGTCGGCAACCAGCCGCATCACCCGCTCGGGTGACCGGTGCGCCGAAGCGACGGTCATCTCACAGGGAACGTCGAATTCACGAAGGACATCGACGGCACCCTGCATGACCGGCGCATCGGAGTCGGAACCCATCAGGATCAGAACTGAAATCTCAGACATATGTTCATTGCCAACATTGCCAACACTGCCAGGTCACCGGGTATTCCGCACGTTGGCCAAGGCCTTCTGACCAATGTCGGTTCGATACTGCATGCCGTCGAAGTGGATCGCCTGCACGCCTGCGTACGCGCGCGTGATGGCGGCGTCGAAGGTCGGCCCGCTGCCGACGACGGTCAGCACGCGGCCGCCGGCGGTCACGATCGAGCCGTTGGCCTCGCGCGTGGTTCCCGCGTGAAAGACGGCGACGTTCTCGAGCGCGGCCGCCTGCTCGAGACCGTTGATCGCGACACCCGACTGGCTCGATTGCGGGTACCCCCGGGACGCGAGGACCACGCCAACGTACCTGTCCTGGCCGAGCGCAAGCGGACGATCCGGCAGCGCACCTTCCGCCGCGGCCAGCAGCGCCGGTGCCAGAGCCTCGTCGATCATCGGCAGCACGACCTGCGCCTCGGGATCGCCGAACCGGACGTTGAACTCGATCACTTTGGGACCGGTGCACGTGAGCATCAGTCCGGCGTAGAGAAAGCCGCGATACTCCTGGCCTTCGCGCCGCATCCCTTCGATCACCGGCTGGACGATCTCGTTCATGATGCGATCGCCGAGCGGTCGATCGATCAGCGGGCTCGGCGCGAAGGCGCCCATGCCTCCGGTGTTCGGGCCCTGGTCGCCATCGAAGATGCGCTTGTGGTCCTGGGCCGATCCGATCATGACGGCCCGGCGGCCGTCACACAGCGCAAAGACGGAGACTTCAGGGCCCTCGAGACATTCCTCCAGCACGACGCGATCGCCGGCAGCGCCGAACTGACGATCCTCCATCGCGCTCGCGATGGCGGCGTCGGCGGTTTCTGCATCCGCCGCCACCACGACACCCTTGCCGGCGGCCAGACCATCCGCCTTGATGACGATGGGGAGGCCCAGCTCACCGCTGGCGAGGACGGCTCTCGCCTCGGCGGCGCTGGAGCAGGCACGGTAGCGGGCGGTCGGGATCCCGTACCGGGCCATGAACGCCTTCGCAAACACCTTGCTGCACTCGAGCCGGGCGGCAGCGGCGGCGGGTCCGAAGATTCGCTGCCCTTCCGACGAAAAGAGATCGACAATGCCGCGGTCGAGCGGCAGTTCGGGGCCGACCACCGTCAGGTCGACGGCCTCGCGGCGCGCCAGATCGAGCAGGGCCTGGGTGTTGCCGGCGTCAACCGGCGCAGTGCGGACGGTGCGGGCGATACCGGCATTCCCTGGTGCGCAGATGACGTCTGACACGCCAGGCTCCGCGGCCAGCTTCCAGGCAAGCGCATGCTCGCGGCCGCCGCTGCCGACGACGAGGATTTTCATCGGGAAAACACGGGAGTGAAGAGAGGAGAATTCGGGGCGCGCGGCGGAAAAGCGGACGCCGAAGGCATGCCGCTCCCTGACATTGACGTTTGATGAGCTTTCCGCCTAGAATCCGCGTTTACCTGTGATAGCCTAACATATTCCTCGGAATCCGCCGGCCCCGCAAGGGCCAACCGCCGTGGCCGCAAGGGGGGTGTATTAGGCTTGGCTGAAGTCAAGGTTCAGGAAGGCGAATCGATTGAAAGCGCACTCCGTCGCTTCAAACGGAAAGTACAGCAGGAAGATATCATCAAGGATATCAAGAAGCATTCGTACTATTTGAAGCCGGGTGATAGGCGCCGCGCCAAACAGGCGCTGGCGCGTAAACGTACGCGCAAGAAGCAGCGTCGCGAGTCGGATTAAAAGGCTGCGTAGCAGCTGCGAGTACCGGAAAAGGGGGCCGATCTCGATTTTCGTTTGCGGGTGACACCAAACAGAAATCGAGGTCCGCCCCTTTTTTCATAGGGCCTGCCCGCGCGTGCAGGCGCAGAGTTGGTGAGAGGTAGGTAGGGCCGATGGAGTTCCAGGACAAAACCCTCAACTGCGTGGACTGCGGGACGGAGTTCCTCTGGACGGCGGGAGAACAGCTGTTCTTCGCCGACAAGAATTTCAAGAACGAACCGAAACGGTGCAAGAGCTGCAAGGCCAAGCGCGCGTCCCGCCCCGCCGCCGGTGCAAGCGTCGCCCGTGAGCGTGTCGAGACGACGACCAACTGCTCGGCCTGCGGCAAGGAGACCACAGTCCCGTTCCGTCCAACCCAGGGACGGCCGGTCTTCTGCCGCGAGTGCTTCCAGCAGCGGAAGTTTGCCGGCGCCGCTGGCGTCTGACTGTCCTGAGCTTCGGTTCGAACATGGGCCACGCGTAGAGCGTGGCCTTTTGTTTTTTGCGCACGAGAGAATCGTCCCGGCGGCTGCCTGCGTCTACAATCGTGTTCTGGTTACACCTCGGCCCCAGCTCCAGCGCACGTCGCGCTGACTCAACCGCCGGGCCGCCCGGCAGAACCTCATCATGTCGTTCACAGCGCTTTGTCGGTTCCTGTGTGGCGGTGTTTTCATTGCCACTCTCATAATCTCTGCCGCCTGCCGCGATCCGAAAGGCGCGGCGGCCGGCGCTCCCCAGGCTCCGCCCCCGACGGCGGTCAAACTTCTGACCCTCGAGCCCAAACCGGTCGAGCAGGCGTCGGAATTCATCGCCACGATCCGCTCGCTGCGGTCGAGCACGGTGCAGCCGGAGGTCGATGGGCTGGTGACGAAGATCTTCGTGAAGTCGGGCGACCACGTCCGCGCGGGCGCGCCGCTCGTGCAGATCAACCCCGCCAAACAGCAGGCGAGCGTCCGCAGCGCCGAGGCCAACCGGGCCGGCACCGAGGCGGACGTCCAGTACTGGCGCCAGCAGGTCAAGCGGCTGGAGTCGCTCGTCGGCGCCGGCGCGATCAGCCGGCAGGAATTCGACCAGGCGCAGAACTCGCTGCGCACGGCCGAGGCGAGACTCGCCGCCCTCGACGCGCAGGTGCGGGAAGGCCGCGTCGAGCTGGAGTACTACCGCGTCGATGCGCCGCAGGCGGGCGTGGTGGGCGACATTCCCATCCGGACCGGCGACCGCGTGACGACCTCCACGGTGATCACCACCATCGACGAGAACGCCGCGCTCGAGGCGTACATCCAGATTCCTCTCGACCGCTCGCCCGACCTGCGCGTCGGGCTTCCCGTGCAACTGCTCGACGGCGAGGGTAAGGTCGTGGCCACCAATCCGATCACCTTCGTCGCGCCGCGCGTCGACGACGCCACGCAGACGGTGCAGGTCAAGAGCGCACTCCGCGATGTGCCGCCGGCACTGCGAGTGCTGCAGTTCATCCGCGCCCGCGTCGTGTGGCGGAACGCGCCGGGACTGACGATTCCGATCACCGCGGTCTCGCGCATCAGCGGTCAGTATTTCTGCTTCGTGGCCGAGCCAGGCCCCAACGGCCTCGTCGCCCGGCAGCGGCCGGTGCAGATTGGCGAATTGATCGGGAATGACTACGTGGTGACCGGCGGGGTGAACGCCGGCGACAAGGTCGTGGTCTCGGGCATCCAGAAGATCGGCGACGGCGCCCCCGTGAAGGCGGAATAGATGGTCGACACATTCATCCGCCGGCCGATCCTGGCATCGGTCTGCTCCCTCGTCCTGATTCTCGCCGGCGCGGTCGCCATCCCGACCATGCCGGTCGCACAGTATCCGGCTCTGGCCCCGCCGCAGATCACGGTCACCGCGTTTTACACGGGCGCCAACGCGCAGGAAGTCGAAACCTCGGTCACCACCCCGCTCGAACAGGCCATCAACGGCGTCGAAGGCATGGCCTACATGACGTCGTCGAGCACCAACAGCGGCGTGTCGACCATCAACGTGACGTTCGACATCACGCGTAACCAGGACCTCGCGCAGGTCGACGTCCAGAACCGGGTCAACCAGACGCTCGGCCGGATGCCGGCGGAAGTCCGCACGACCGGCATCATCGTCCAGAAGCAAGCCACCGGTTTCGTGATGGCGATCGGCGTGTACTCGGAAAAGGGGCAGTACGATTCGCTGTTCCTCAGCAACTACCTGGACGTCTACGTCAAGGACGCCGTGAAGCGCGTCCCCGGCGTCAGCGACGTCATCATCTTCGGTGAGCGGAAATACTCGATGCGGCTGTGGCTCGATCCGGACCGCATGGCCGCGCGCAACCTGACCGCGGGCGACGTCGTGTCGGCGCTGCGCGAACAGAATGTGCAAGTAGCGGCCGGGAGCCTGGGCCAGGCGCCGGCGCCTGCCGGTCAGATGTATCAGCTGAGCGTGCGCGCCGTGGGCCGGCTGCGCGAGGCGTCAGAATTCGAGAACATCATTCTGAAAAGCGGCGTCGGCGGATCGCTCGTCCGGGTCCGCGATGTCGGCCGCGCGGAGCTTGGCGCGGAGACCTATGCCGCCGACCTTCGCTTCCAGACCCTCGAAGCGGTCGGCTTCGGCGTGATCCAGCTGCCCACCGCGAACGCGCTCGACGTCGAACGGTCGGTCTCCGCGGAGATGGAACGGCTGTCGCGGAATTTCCCGCCCGGGGTCAAGTACCAGGTCGCGTTCAACACGACCGACGTGGTCGAAGAGTCGATCAACGAGGTGCTGAAGACGCTCGCGGAAGCGATCGCGCTGGTCGTGCTCGTCATCTTCATCTTCCTGCAGACGTGGCGCAGCACGATCATTCCGGCCGTCACCATCCCGGTCTCGCTGATCGGCGCCTTCGCGTTCACGAAGCTGATGGGCTTCTCCATCAACACGCTGACGTTGTTCGGGATCATCCTCGCCACGGGCATCGTGGTCGACGATGCCATCGTCGTGATCGAGAACATCGAGCGGCACATCCAGCAGTACGGCAAGACCGCCCGGCAGGCGGCATCCGACGCGATGCGTGAGGTCTTCGGTGCGGTCGTCGCGACCGGCCTGGTGCTGATCGCGGTGTTCGTGCCGGTGGCGTTCTTCCCCGGTACCACCGGCCGGCTCTACGCGCAGTTTTCGATGACGATCGCGTTCGCGGTCGCGCTGTCCGTGTTCAACGCCATCACGCTGACGCCGGCGCTCTCGGCGCTGCTGCTCGAACGCGAAAGCCATCACAAAGGGCGGTTCTTCTCGTTCTTCGAGAAGATCATTGGCGCCAGCACCCGGGGGTATGTCTGGGGGCTCGGATACGCCGTCGCCGCGCGCTGGGTCGTGGTGCTGGTGTTCGTCGGGGCGCTCGGGTTGACCTACTGGGTCTACCGGACCGTACCGCAGGCATTCATCCCCGAAGAGGACGCGGGCTACTTCCTGGTGCAGGTGCAGGCGCCTGCCGGCGCGTCGCTCGAATACACCGGCAACGTGGCCCGGCAGGCGGAAAAGATCATCCTCAGCGATCCCGACGTCCTGGCGCTGTTCTCGGTGATGGGTTTCAGCTTCAGCGGGGCGGCCCCCAACCAGGGGCTCATGTTTGCGCGGCTCAAACCCTTCGACGAACGGCCCGGCCCGGAACATGGCGTGCAGGCAGTCCTCGGGCGAATCAGCGGGCCACTGTTCGGTCTTCCAGGGGCGATTGTCATCGGCTTCGCTCCGCCGTCGATTCCCGGCTTGAGCCGGTTCGGCGGGTTCGAGTTCCAGGTCCTGGATCAGACCGGCCAGGACATCACGAACCTGGCGGCGGCAACCCAGACCATTGCCAGGGTCGGCAATCAGTCGGGCATCGTCCGGGGCCTGTTCAGCTCGTTCACCGCGAACGATCCGCAGCTGCAGGTGACGATTGACCGTCAGCGGGCGCTGGCGCTGGGGATCCCGCTCAGTGAAATCACCAGCGCCATGCAGATCCTGCTCGGCTCGCAGTATGTGAACGATTTCGAGTTCAACAATCGCGCGTACCGCGTCTACGTCCAGGCCGAACAGCAGTTCCGGTCCAACCCGCAGGCGCTGCACCAGCTGTACGCGCGCACGCGCACCGGCGAGATGGTGCCGCTCGAGCAGGTGGTGTCCACTGAGGAAGTCACGGCGCCGCAGGTGATCAACCACTTCAACCTGTTCAGGTCGGCGACGATCAACGGGTCAGCTGCGCCCGGGGTCAGCTCGGGGGTCGCCCTGGCGGAAATGGAGCGCCTCGCTGAGACCCACCTGCCTGAAGGCATGGGCTACGCCTGGTCGGGCATTTCGCTCGAAGAGACCAAGGCCGGCCGCCAGGCCGTGTTCATCTTTGGCCTGGCCCTGCTGCTCGTGTACCTCACTCTCGCGGCACAGTACGAGAGTCTCGTGCTGCCGTTCATCGTGCTGCTGGGGGTGCCGCTCGCCGTTCTCGGGGCGCTGGCCGCACAGTGGAGCCGGGGCCTGGCGAACGACGTCTACTGCCAGGTCGGCCTGGTGATGCTGATTGGCTTGTCGGCGAAGAACGCCATCCTGATCGTGGAGTTCGCCGAACAGCTCCGCCAGCGGGGGATGACCATCGTCGAGGCCGCCATCGAGGCGTCCAAGCTGCGGCTCCGGCCGATCCTGATGACCTCTCTGGCGTTCATCCTGGGGGTCCTGCCGCTCGTGTTCGCGACCGGTGCCGGCCAGGAAGCGCGCCATTCGGTCGGGACCGCGGTGGCGGGGGGGATGTTCGTGTCGACCTTCCTGAACATCCTGTTCATCCCGGTGCTGTATGTGGTCGTCCAGACCATCCGATCCGTGGGTGGCGAAAACGCCCGAAACAGGGGAACAACCCGCATAAACACCGGCGTTTTCTTGACACTCTTTTTGATTGCGTAGTACGCTGCACGGTCTTTCTAGTACAGCGGGCGCCGGCCCGATGGGGCGCGGCATGAGCGGAACCGCGTGCGGCGGGCGGTGTCGAACCGTTTGCGGGTCGCTCGATACCATGCCGCGACCTGTGAGGACTGAGCGGCGCGGAAAACGGGGGGCCTGGGGAAGCACCAGTGAAGTGGTGCGGCCGCCGGCGATATTCCCCCGGCCAATTAACGGAGGGAGAGCGGCGATGCAGATCGACGAACGGGTCGTCGACGGGGTGACGATACTGGACCTCAAGGGGAAGATGACGCTCGGCGAAGGCGACGAGCTCCTGAAGGACAAGATCAATTCGCTCATCCAGCAGGACCGCAAGAAGCTGCTGCTCAACCTCGAAGGGGTGCCTTACATCGACAGCGCCGGCCTGGGCGAGATCGTCCGGACCTACACCACTGTCAGCCGGCAGGGCGGGAAGCTGAAGCTGCTCAACCTCACCAAGCGCATCCAGGATCTGCTGGCCATCACGAAGCTGCTCACGGTGTTCGAGACCTACGACACCGAGCAGGACGCGATCGGCAGCTTCAAAGGCTAGGGGTGCGCCCCGCGCTGAGGATGGCGCGCACTCCGCTTCCGGACATCATCGAACCGACGCGGCCGCCGACGGCGGCCGTCGGCGGTACCCGGTCCCACTCGCTGCTCTCCGGTCTGATCGCGTCGCTGCGGCCCTCGCAGTGGACCAAGAACCTGATCATCTTCGCGGGAGTGCTGTTCGGTCAGCGGCTCACTGACCCTGGCGCTCTCGCCGCCGCGGCGGCCGCCTTCGTGATCTTCTGCATGCTGTCCGGCGTCGTGTACCTGATCAACGACGTCGTGGATCGCGACGCCGACCGCCGCCATCCGGTCAAGCGGGATCGGCCGATCGCGTCGGGCGCGGTGCCGCTGCGTGCGGCGCTGACGGCGGCAGCACTCCTCGGGGCCGGCGCCCTTGCCGCCGCGTTCGCGCTGCGGCTCGAGTTCGGCCTGGTCGCGGTGCTGTACGTGGGACTGCTGAGCCTGTATTCGGGGCGGCTCAAGCACGTCGTGATCATCGACGTGCTCACGATCGCCATCGGCTTCGTGCTCCGGGCGGTCGCCGGGGCGGTCGTGATCCCGGTGGCGGTCAGCGTCTGGCTCTATATGCTGACGATCCTGCTCGCGCTGTTCCTGGCGCTGGCCAAGCGCCGCCACGAACTGGTGCTGCTGGCGGACGGGGCCACCGGCCACCGTCGGATTCTGCAGGAGTACAGCCCGTATCTGCTGGATCAGATGATTTCGGTCGTCACGGCGTCGACGCTGGTCGCCTATGCGATTTACACCGTGAGCCCGGAAACGACAGCCAAGTTCCAGACTCACTGGCTCGGGGTCACGCTGCCCTTTCCGCTGTACGGGATCTTCCGGTACCTTTACCTGGTGCATCAGAAGGAGGGGGGCGGCAGCCCGTCCGACATGCTGCTCACCGACCGCCCGCTGCTCATCTGCGTGGCGCTGTGGGCCGGGGCGATGGCCCTGATCATCTACGGCCCCGGCCAGCTCGTCCATTGGGCGCGATGACGACCTGCTCGCGTGGTCCCGAGGGTAGGAACAGGCCGCTCGCGAGAACAAGTAATGCCTAAATCGAAGGTCGCCATTCTCCGAACGTCGCCGGCCACGGTGCTGCGCGACTACCACTCGGTCATGAACCTGGCCGGGTATCAGGACGTTCTGGCGAAGGACGCCGATACCGCGCTCAAGGTCAACATCTCCTGGCATTTCTTCTTCCCCGGCAGCTCGACGACCCCGTGGCAGCTCGACGGCGTGATCAAGGCCATGAAGCAGGACGGGTACGACCCGTCGCTGATGCATGCCTGCCACAACCGGACCGTCGTCATCGATGCGCACCTCGGCGAGCGCGAGAACAAGCAGGTCAACGTCGTCGAGGCGCACGGGCTGCGGAACATCCACATCTACGAGAGCGAAGAGTGGATCAACATCCGTGAAGCGGTCGGCGATCTCACGCGGAAGTTTCTCTGCCTCAACGAGGTGTATCCGGCGGGGTTCATGATCCCGCGGCGCTTCATCGGCGAGAACATCGTGCACCTGCCCACGGTGAAGACCCACGTCTTCACCACCACCACCGGCGCGATGAAGAACGCGTTCGGCGGGCTGCTCAACGAGCGGCGGCACTGGACGCATCCGGTGATCCACGAGACGCTGGTGGATCTGCTGATGATCCAGAAGAAGATCCACCGCGGCGTGTTCGCGGTGATGGATGGCACGTTTGCCGGCGACGGACCGGGTCCGCGCTGCATGGTGCCCCACGTCAAGAACGTCATCCTCGCCAGCGCCGACCAGGTCGCCATCGACGCGGTCGCGGCGAAGCTGATGGGCATGGACCCGCTGTCGATCAAGTTCATCCGCCTGGCGCACGATCTGGGCCTCGGCTGCGGTGATCCGCGAGACATCGAGATCGTCGGCGACCAGGAGGCGGCCGCGGAGAACTGGCACTTCCAGGGCCCCTTCAAGAAGATGACGTTCGCCTCCCGGATGCAGCACCACATCTACTGGGGACCGATGAAGAAGCCCATCGAGTGGTCGCTGAAAACCGTGCTCGCGCCCTGGGCGTACATCGCCAGCGTGCTGTATCACGACACGTTCTGGTATCCCTACAACGCGAAACGGCTGATGCAGGACGTGCTCGACAGCCCGTGGGGCCGGCTGTTCCGCAACTGGGAAACCCTGACCGCCACCGCCGACGGCTATCCGCAGGTCGGTTCCGACGCCGCGCAGATCGAAAAGACCGGGTTGCGCGCGCTCAGGGAGTCAATGGGGATCCTCGCGACTTGTGTCAAGGAGGCGCCGGAGTTCGCCTCGCGGCGCCGGCACGTCAAAACCGGCTGAAATTCGGATTGCCAAAATTGCCAACAGTGCCAACATTGCCAAAATTAGAATGCAGCCTCGCGACGTTCTCGCGATGCTGTTGGCAACGTCCTGGGCGGTATTGGAATTTTGGCACTCTTGGCAATTTTGGCACTGTGAGTGAGTGAATGTCTGACTTCACCGTTCGATCCGACAATGTCGACGTCGAGCAAATCATGCGGCAGATCCGCGCGCGCATCCGCGAGAAGCGCGGGGTCGACTACACCGAGGAGGAAGTCCGCGAGCTCGCCAATGTGAAGCTCGAGAAGTTCCTGGATCCCCGCGGCGTGCGATCCGACCTGCTCGACCAGTTCCGGCGCTCGAAGGCCGCAATGCCGGCCCCGCAGAACTTCGCGTTCGAAGAAGAGACGCTCTACGAGACGCACCGCGGCTTCATCCGCTGGATCAGGAAGCTCCTGAATCCGCTCCTGAAGCTGTTGTTCAATCCCAACCCGCTGATTCAGGCGCTCCACATCCAGTCCGAGCTCAACACGCGCAACGCCAAGCGCGAGGAGCTCGACACGCTGCACTACGAGGTGATGCACAACCTCGTGATCGAGCTGACCAGGACCAGCATCGAGGTCAAGAACCTGAAGATGCGCGTCGAGTCGATGTCGAGCCGCCTCGACTTCGACGAGCGGCGGGCCCGGGCCCTCGAAGGCGTGGTGATGTATCGGCCCGGCGCGGCCGCGCCGCTGCAGCCGCCCGCCGGCACCGAGCCGCGGCCGGCCGAGGGCGGCGGCGATTCCTCGGAGCGCCGCTCGCGCCGCCGCCGGCGGCGGCCGAGACGGCGTGGCGATCGTGGTGATACTCGTCCGGACAGTCAGGCCGCCGAAAACGCGCCGTCCAGCGGCGGCGGCGAGGCGCCTCAGTCCAACCCGGGCGTCGGTGATGATTCGCTCGCGGTAGACACTTCCTCGGATTCGTGAAGCTCGCGATCGCGGTTCAGCGGTACGGCGCCGACATCAACGGCGGCGCCGAGCTGCACGCCCGTTACATCGCGGAACGGCTCGCGCGGCATGCCGACGTCGAGGTCGTGACGACGTGCGCGCACGACTACGTGACCTGGCGAAACGAGCTTCCCGAGGGCGTGGAGCGCGTGCACGGCGTTGCCGTGCGCCGCTTTCCCGTCCGTCACCAGCGGGTACCGCGGGAGTTCGGCCGGCACTCGGAGCACGTCTTCGGCAGCGAACATTCGATTGCCGATGAACTGGCGTGGCTGGAGAGCGAGGGGCCGGCCAGCCCGGGGATGATCGACTACCTGACCGGGACTCCGTTCGACTTCGCGATCCTTTTCAGCTATCGCTACTACCACGCCTGGCATGCCGCACGCCGGCTGCCCTCGCGCGCGGTCCTGGTGCCGACGGCAGAGCGGGATCCGGCAGTGGCGCTCGGCATCTTCGGTCCGATCTTTCGCGGCGTCCGCGCGGTCATGTACAACTCGCACGAAGAGCGGGCGATGATTCAGACCGTGACCGGCAACAGCGAGGTGCCGGGGGTTGTGGTGGGCGTGGGCTCGGACGTGCCGACCCGCACCGATCCAGGGCGCTTCCGGAGAAAATTCCGGATCACGCGGCCGTTCGCGATCTACATCGGCCGGATCGATCAGAACAAGGGCTGCAAGGAGCTGTTCGAGTACTACCAGCGATACGCGGCGATCTTCCCGCGCGGCCTCGACCTCGTGCTGGTCGGCAGCGAGGTGATGCCGGTTCCGAAACACCCTCGCATCCACCACCTCGGCTACCTGAGCGACGAGGACAAATTCGACGCGCTGGCCGCATCCGACCTGCTGATCATGCCGTCCTATTACGAAAGCCTGTCGATGGTCGCTCTCGAGGCCTGGGCGCTCGGCCGTCCGGTGCTCGCCAACGGGCGCTGTGACGTGCTGAAAGGCCAGTGCATCCGCAGCAACGCCGGGCTGTATTACGAGCGCTACGAGGAATTCGCCGAGACGCTGTACTCGCTCGAATCGAATGGACCGCTGCACGCGCGGCTCGGACAGAACGGCCGCGAGTACTTCCGGCGTCACTATTCGTGGCCGGTGATCGAGCGGAAATACCTGGACATGCTGCAGCAGCTGACCAGCGCGCCTGGGCCGCGGCGGCCGCTCGAGCCGCTCCCCGGCTGGCTCGCGCGCCGGCGCAAGAACCTTCGTCCCGCGAAGGAGATCCTGGCCGAGGTTCCAGCGGGCCCGGTGCTGCCCTCGCCTCAAGCGGCCCTGGCGCGATGACCACGTCCACCGGACGTCCTGGCGTCCATCAGGGTACTCGCCACCCTCGGGTATGGCGACGCGATCGGTCATGAAGTGCTCGGGATCCAGCGTACGCTCGAGGCAGCTGGCTACTCGTCTTCCATCTTCGTCGAGACCGCCGATCCCCGGCTGGAAGATCTGACGCTCGATTACCGCGACATGGTGGGCCGCATCACACCTGACGACGTGCTGATCCACCATTTCTCGATCGGATCGCGAGCGTCGCGAACGGCGTATGCGCTGCCGGGTCGGATGGCGCTCGTCTACCACAACATCACGCCGCCCGAGTACTTCATCGGGGTCCACAAGGACCTGGTGAAACTCTGCTTCCGCGGCAGGCGCGAGCTCACGGCCTACATCGATCGCTGTGAGCTCGCGCTCGGAGACTCCGAATACAACCGGCTCGAGCTGGAGGCGCTCGGCTTCCCTGCAACCGGCGTGCTGCCGGTCGTTCCCGACTTCACCCACCTCGACGTCGTCCCCGATCGGGCGCTCGCCGGCGGGTTCGACGACGCTTGGACCAACGTGATGTTCGTCGGCCGGGTGATTCCGAACAAGAAATTCGAGGACGTGATCCGCGCGTTCCACGTCTACCGGACGCGGCACAATCCGCGATCCCGGCTGCTGCTGGTGGGCTCGTACAGCGGCTTCGAGAAGTACCTGGAGCTGCTCACCGCGCTCGTCGCGAGGCTCGGTACGCCGGACGTCCACTTCCTCGGCCATGTGTCGAACGAGGAGCTGTCGGCGCTCTACGACGTGGCTGACCTGTTCCTGTGCGCCAGCGAGCACGAGGGGTTCTGCGTGCCGCTCATGGAGGCGTTCTACAAGCGGGTGCCGGTGCTCGCCTATGCCGCCACTGCCGTCCCGGCGACGATGGGCGGCGGCGGCGTACTCTACGAGACGAAGGATCCCGGCGCGATCGCCAAGGTCATGGACGCGGTGTTGAGCGACGCCGCGCTCGAGCAGGCGATCGTCGAGTCGCAGGACGCCGCGCTCGACCGCCTCCGCGCGAAGGATTTCGCGGGGACGCTGCTCGGCTACGTGCGCCAGCTTCTCGATCGGCCGCCGCGCCAGGCGCCCGAAGTGGTATTCGACTTCTGGGCGCAGTTCGACCAGTTCGAGCGGCTCGAAGAGCTCCGCCAGTACCGCCCGGCCCTGTATCGCGCCCTGCCCGACGCCGGGGCGCCGGGGACATGATCATCAACCAGTGGGTCCCTGCGGCGCATCGCGGGGATGCCATCGGGGACAGCGCGCGGCGCGTCCGCGACATGCTGCGCGCCGCCGGGCACGACTCCGAGCTCTACGCGCTGACTATCGACGAAGACCTGCGCGACGACGTGCGGCCGTTTTCCGACGCCGGCGCGCGCCAGGGCCACCTCACCATCTTCCACTTCGCCCTGCCGTCACCAATGACCGAAGCGTTCGCGTCGCTCGGCGGAATCCGGGTGCTGCAGTATCACAACATCACGCCGGCGGCGTTCTTCGCGCCCTACGACGCGCAGCTGTTCCGGCTGGCTGCGCTCGGACGGCAGGAACTGCGGTCGCTGGCCGGCCGCGTCGATCTCGCCCTCGGCGATTCCGAGTTCAACCGCCAGGAGCTCGAGGAGCTGGGCTTCGCGCGAACCGGCGTGATGCCCATCGCGGTCAACATGGAGCGGCTCACCGCTGCGCCGCGGCGGCCGGCGCTGGAAAAGATCCTGGGTGACGGCCTCATCAATTTCCTGTTCGTGGGACGGGTCGTTCCGAACAAGAGAATCGAGGATCACATCCGGCTGGCCGAGATGTACAAGCGCTACATCGACAGCTACTACCGGTTCATCTTCGTGGGCCGCTACGATGGACTGCCGCGCTACCACTCGATGATCCGGGCCCTCATCGTCCAGTACCGGATGCTGCCGGAGCGCTTCATCTTCACGGGCGCGGTGCCAGACGACGACCTCGCCGCATATTATCGGTGGGCGGACGCCTACATTTCCCTGAGCGAACACGAAGGTTTCTGCGTGCCGCTGGTCGAGGCGATGGCGACCGACGTGCCGGTGCTGGCCTACGCGGCCGGGGCGGTGCCCGAGACGCTCGGCGGCGCCGGCGTGCTGTTCTCGCCGAAGGACTTCGAGTTCGCGGCCGAGATGCTCGGAACGCTCGTATACGATCGCCCGGTGCGCGACCGGATCATTTCGGGTCAGCGGCGGCGGGTCCGCGATTTCGCGGCGGACCGCATCGAACAGCGGTTGAAAGAAGTGCTCGGGACGCTCGGCGTCTGATCGACAGGCCTTATGTTGATGTTTTGCACAGAACTGACTCGCGATCTCGTTCCGGTGACAAGGGCCGTATGAAAGTCGCATTCATCGTCCAGCGCTACGGCGCCGAGATTCTCGGCGGCTCGGAATATCACTGCCGGCTCATCGCCGAGCGCCTGGCGCCCCGTCACCAGGTCGAGGTCCTCACGACCTGCGCCGCCGACTACATCACGTGGAAGAACGAGTATCCGGAAGGCACCGATCGCGTGCGCGGGGTGACGGTCCGGCGCTTTGCCAACGCGCGCACCCGCGACATCCAGGCCTTCAACCGTTATTCGGAGTGGATCTTCAACAACGCGCACAGCCGTGAAGACGAGGTCGAATGGCTGCGGCAGCAGGGGCCCTGGTGCCCGGCGCTGCTCGAGTATCTGGAGAAGAACCAGCACCAGTACGACGTGCTGATCTTCTTCACGTACCTCTACGCTCCGACCGTCCTGGGCGCGCGGATCGCGCCGCACAAGACGATCCTCGTGCCCACCGCGCACGACGAGCCGGCGATTCACCTCGACATCTACAAGGAGCTGTTCAGCCTGCCCGCCGGCATGGCGTACAACACCGACGTCGAGCGGCGCTTCCTCACGACGCATTTCTCGATCCGCGCCGTCGAGGAGGAAACGGTCGGCTGCGGCGTCGACCTGCCGCAGTCGCACCCGCACCCCCGGGAAGCGCCGGCACCGGATCGCACCGCGTCCGCGAACGACGACGGCGAGGATGACGGCCCACCGGATGACTCGTCGCCCGCGTACAGACCGCACCTGGCGCACCGTGGCGCGATCTTCCGGCGGCGTCACCGGCTTCACGGTCCATTCGCCCTCTACGGCGGACGTATCGATCCCGGGAAGGGTTGCGAGGAGCTGATCGAGTACTTCAGCACCTACGTCAAGGAGAACGGCGATGCCTCGCTGGTGCTGATGGGGGTCAAGCTGATGCCGTTGCCGGAGGAACCCTTCATCCGCTTTGCCGGCCGTCTGTCGGATCAGGAGCGGCTCCAGGCGCTCGAAGCAGCGACCGTTGTCGTGGTGCCCTCGCCCTACGAGAGCCTGTCACTGCTCGCGCTCGAATCGTTCGCGGTCGGCACGCCGGTCCTCGCGAACGCCCGGAGCGAGGTGCTGGTCGATCACTGCCATCGCAGCAACGCCGGGTTGTACTACGCGGATCGCGACGAGTTCACCGAGTGCCTGAAGCTCCTCGTCGCCGACCACCGCCTGCGCGCGGCGATGGGCCGCAACGGCCGGCACTACGTCCGTCAGAACTACCGGTGGGATGTGATTCTGGCGAAATACGAGCGGATGTTCGCGCGCCTGCGCCAGCAAGGGCCACGGAAGTAATCGGGTCAACTCCCACTCCCAACCTCCAACTCCCAAGGAGAGGCCACTCGACGAGCAGCTTCCCTTGGAAGTGGGGAGTTGGGAGTTGTCACCGACTAGGACCGATTAGTTCCCGACGACTCTTCCATCGGATCGACGTCGTCCAGCGGCGGCTCGTCCTCCGCTCCCTCGCCCGAGCCTGGCGGCAGCTGCGTCTGCGACCCGGGCCCGCCCGCGCGGCGGCGGCGGGGACGGATGTCGTGGCGCTTGATCATCTCGTTCAGCGTGGTCGGCTTGATGCGCAGGAGCTCCGCGGCCCGCTTCTGGACCCCGCCGGCGGCCTCGAGCGTCGACTCGATGAGGCGTTTCTCGAAGTCGGTGATGACGTCGCGGAAGGAAATGCCCTCCGGCGGAATCGCGACCTGGGGAATCTGAAAGCGGCGGCTGCTGCGTACGTGCTCCGGCACCAGGTCGACGTCGATCCGCGCTCCGACGCTCAGCACCGCCGCGCGCTCGATCACGTTCTGGAGCTCGCGGACGTTGCCAGGCCAGTCGTACTCCATCAACAGGTCGAGCGCATCCGGCGTGAGCTCCAGGTTCGGCTTGTGGTTCTCCTCGCCGTACTTGTCGATGAAGTGCTGCACCAGCAGCGGGATGTCGTCCTTGCGGTCGCGGAGGGGGGGCAGCTGCACCGCGATGACGTGCAACCGGTAATAGAGGTCCTCGCGAAACCGGCCCTCGTCGGTCAGCCGCCGGAGGTCGACGTTGGTGGCGGCGACGATCCGCACGTCCACCTTGATCGTCTCGACGCCGCCCAGGCGCATGAACTCGCGCTCCTGAATCACCCGCAGGAGCTTGGCCTGGGTCTCGAGCGGGACGTTGCCGATCTCGTCGAAGAAGATCGTTCCCTTGTCGGCGAGCTCGAACAGCCCCTTCTTGGGATAGACCGCACCGGTGAATGCCCCCTTCACATGGCCGAACAGGAGCGACTCGAGGAGATCGGGCGGAAGATTGCCGGAATTCACCGTGATGAACGCGCGATCGGCGCGGGGCGAGTTCTGATGGAGCGCCCGCGCCACCAGCTCTTTGCCGGTGCCGCTCTCGCCGTTGATCAGGATCGTCGTCCGCGACGGCGCCGCCTGGATGATCAGGTCGAAGACCTGCCGCATGCGCGGGCTGCGGCCGATGATCTCGCCGAACCGGTTCTGGTGCGCCTGGAGGTTCTGGCGCAATGCGCGGTTCTCCGCGACCAGCCGCCGCTGCGCCAGCGCGTTGCGGAGCACGACCAGGACCTCGTCGTTCTTGAACGGCTTGGTGATGTAGTCGAACGCGCCCCGCTTCATCGCCGAGATGGCGTTCTCGACCGACGCAAACGCCGTGATCATCAGCACCGGCAGGTCGTCGTCTATTTTCTTGAGCTCTTCGAGCGTCGAGATGCCGTCCATGCCGGGCATCATCATGTCGACGATGGCCGCGTCGAACGACATCGTCCGGGCGAGGTCGAGCCCCTCGGCCGCGTCCGCCGCGAGCCGGACCTGGTGCCCTTCCCGGGTCAGCAGCGCCTCGAGGATCTCGCGCATGATTTCCTCGTCGTCGATGACCAGGATTGTTCCAGTGCGATTCATTGTGTCGGCGGATCTTGCCGTCGTGGGCTAACGTCCGGCGTCGCGCCGGAGTCCTTTCGTGGAAACCGCCGGCAGCGCGATCGCGAAGCGGGTTCCCTGCCCCACCGCGCTCTCGCACGTGATCGTGCCGCCGTGCTCCTGGATGATGCCGTAGGTGATCGACAGGCCCAGACCGGTGCCCTTCCCGATGTCCTTCGTCGTGAAGAACGGATCGTAGATGCGAGACAGATGATCCGGCGGAATCCCTGAGCCGGTATCCGACACCTCGACCACCGCTGCGCCGTCGTCGCGCATCGACGTGGCAATCGTCAGCCAGCCGCCGCGCGGCATGGCGTCCCTGGCGTTGAGGAAGAGGTTCAGGAACACCTGCTGCAGCTTGTACTCAATACCCTGCACGAGCTTGCCTGGTGCACCCAGCTCCTTGCGAACCTGGATGCTGCTGTTCTTCAGCTGGTGCTCGAGCAGTGCGAGCACGTCGTTGATCACGGCGTGCAGATCGATGGGGCCGGAATCCACCTGAGCCGGCCGCGCCAGGTTCAGCAAACCGTTGACGATCTTGGCGGCGCGGAACGTCTGGCGTTCGATCTTCTCGAGCACCTTGGTGCGCGGATCGTCGGGCTCGGCATTCTGGAGCAGCATCTGCGTGAAGCTCGAAATGCCGGTGAGCGGGGTATTCACCTCGTGCGCGACGCCTGCCGCCAGCAGCCCGATCGATGCCATCTTCTCCGAAATCTGAAGCTGCTCCTCCAGCTGGACGCGGCTGGAGATGTCTTCCAGGATCAGGATGGTCCCGGCAATCGCGCCTTCGGAGTCGCGCAGCGGAGTGGTCGCCACGTTCACCAGCAGCCGCCGGGCCGGATCGTGGCGGGTCGCCAGCGGCACGCGGTAGAACGCGGTGCCCTCCGGGGAATCGGACCGGGAGAACAGCACGTCGAGGAACGAGCGGTCGAAAAGCTCGCTGAGGCGCCTGCCAACGGCGTCCTCGTGACGGATCCCGAACAGCTCTTCGAGCTGGCGATTCCACCGTACCACCCGGCGGTCCTCGTTGACGACCGCAAGGCCGTCGTTGAGGGATTCCAGGATGTTTTCGCTGAACTCCCGCATCCCCTCGAGCTCGTCGGCCTTCATCCGCAGCTGACGGTAGAGCCGTCCGTTCTCGAGCGCGGTCGCCGCTTGCGCCGCAACCGCCGCGAGCAGCGCCATGTCTTCGCTGCTGAGCGGGTCCGCGGTCACACGACGCCCGAGCGCCATCACCGCGATCGTGCCTTCCTTCGACACGCAGGGGACGAAGTAGTGAATCCCGGCCGCCCGCCAGAAATCGAGCTCGCGCACGTCAAGACGACGCTGCGCCAGCATGTCGTCGAGGGCCAGCGTGTGACCGGCGATCAGCCGGGTGGCCACATCCGACGATCTGATCAGGGTCGGCGGCTCCCCACCGAATCCGACGTGCGCGATGGTGCTGAAATTACCGTCCGGGCTCGAAGTCACCGGCGCGAGCAGCAGCGCCATGCGGTCGACGAGCAGCGTCTCCATGACGCGGTGCACGAGCCGTTCGCTCAGCCTGAAGAGATCGAGGTCGCTGTTCAAGTCGCGCGCGAAGCCCACGAGCGCGCGGCGATAATCGTAGCGATCGCGGTAGTAAACGCGATCGAGCCCGGCCTGGATCGCGTTCTTCAGCGGTCGCGCGAGCAGTACGACGACGAGCGTGGCGAGCAGCGCGATGACCGGATTGCGGATGGGATCGCCACGGAAAAAGACCTCACTCACCAGCCACAGAATCACTGCGTAGATTGCGGCGATCGCGGCCAGCGCGGCGGAGTAGACCAGCGCGCGCTTGATGATGACCTCGACGTCCATCAGGCGGTAACGGACGATCGCGGAGGCAAAAGCCAGAGGGACGAGACCGAGAAGTACCGCGGCCCACTCGGCGCCGGGAACGGTCGGCAGGCCGAGCGCAAAAGGCAGCGCGTAGCCGGCGACGAACGGCAACGCACCGAGCGCGGTGCCCCAGACGATCCAGCGCAGCTGCCGCCGCGACGTGACGGAGCGCACGCGCCGCAGCGCGCAGCATCATTATCCAGAGGCCGCCAGCCAGGCTGCCGGCGAAATACAGAAGCTCACCGCGCTCCACCAGCGCAAGGACGGCCGAAAACACGTCCCCCTCCCTGCCCGCCCGCACGGTCGTGGCAATACGGGCGCCCGCCAGCAGGGCCGCGGGAAGGTACAGGAGTGGAATCAGATTCCGCCCGGCGTCGCTCCGGGCCCAGGCATCCTGGCGCTCCGGGAACATGAGCGCGAAGTGCAGGAAGAGCGGCGGCAGCATCAGCATGGCCACCACATCGCCCCAATAGAAGACCCGGTCGAGGGTGTCCAGCCTGCCGCTGAACGAGAAGGCGAGCACGCCGAAGAACGCGATGCACAGCCAGAAGAAGTGCAGGGTCGCCTGATGCTCGGGGCGGCGCAGCCGGACCGAGGCGCCAACCAGCAGTGAAAAGATGCCGACCGCTGCCAGCGCGAAGTACAGCGTCCGCGAGCCGGTCGGAATCGGCGCGACCGGCACCGTGATCATCTCCTGTGACTGGAGCCGCAGGATGGTGTAGTCGAGACGGTCTCCTGCACTGGCGCCGTGGAACAGCTTTACGAGATCCACGATGCTCTGTACCGGACGACCGTTGGCCGCAATCAGGATGTCGCCCGCGCGCACGCCGACCCGGGCCGCGGGAGAGCCTTCGGCAACCTCATGCGCGGTGACGCCCTCTCCCTGCGCGCGCCAGAGCACCCCGTCTTCGAACTCCGACCAGGTCGCGCGGACCGCGACGTTCGAAACCGCAAGGCAGAGCAACACGACGACGATGGCGGCCTGCGCCATCAGACGCAGCCAGGTCGCCCGGCGGCTGCTCGCGTGGGGATCGAGGATCGACGACACGGGTATCCGCCGCGAGGGTAGCAATTGGCGTTCCCTGGCTAAGCCCTGCCCGATCACCCTAAGTCCTTGCAGTACAATCGCTTTCGTTCCACGAGCAGCTCGAAGTTCCAAGCCGCCGGAGCCCGGATTCAAAAAGCCGGAGGTTCCCGGCAGCTTCGCTGACGGTTGCGTCTGAAGCGATCAGAATCGGACGAGGAACCCGCCTACAAGGCGCTTCGGTGGTCGGACGACCAGCAGTTCGTCGTACACCGACGCTGGATCGGTGGGATCACGGAAGAGGTTGCGCAGCCCCACGAGCACTTCCCATTTCGTGCCCGCGAAGGCCACGGGGAGCGCCTGATTCACCTGGATGCCGAACCGGACGTCGAGCCCCACCGCGTCTGGCGTGCTGGCCGATCCGACGAACCGGTTGTTCATCTTGTAAAGCACGAACACGCGCGTCGCCGTCTCACGGATGTCCGCCGTGAGAGACGAGGTCAGGTCGTGCAGATCCTCGGTGTCCGGACGCAGGACCGCAGGGACGATCCCTCCGAGAATCTCCGTGTCGTTGTGCGTCAGCCAGTGAGCCGCGGTGCGGCTGTATTGCACCGTGCCCTGGACGCGACGGTTCGTCGGAGTACTCCACCGTACCAGCCAGCCGTCGGCTTCGACCGCACCGGCGTTCGCCACGTAGTAGTGGCCGACCGATCGCGGCCCGCCGGGGAGACGCAGTCCGAAGACGGTGACCAGCTGATCGTCCACCTGCTGATGGAACCGGCCCACGGCGATGGCAAACGTGTCCGCGAACTGCCGCTCCACCGCCGCCTCGAACGATCGAGACCGCTCCGCACGGAACGCGTCGATCGCCGCGGGATCGTGCAGCGGCGCGAACGTCCGCTCCGGAGGCAGCCACGGCCCGGCCGTATTGGTGGCCAGGAATTCTTCCGCGCCGGGCGCCACCATCCGCTGGGCCACCGTCGCGCGGATGGTCGTCTTCGGGAGGGCCTCGATCGCGACGCCGAAGCGGGGGCTGAGAAGGCCGCGGGCCTGCAGGTAGTCGTAGTGCGCGTAGCGCGCGCCGTAGTCGAGCGTGATCGCAGAGGTCAGGCTCCACTGATCGAACGCATACAGCTCACCGGCGTTGCGGCTGCCGTCGGTCACCGCGGCAAGCGCTGCGGGGTTGCCGCCCTGATAGTCCTGCGTGCTGTAGGAGAGGCCGAGGTTGTACCTGTGAGCGCCGCCGGGCTTCGACGCGAACGCCCCGGCCACAATCCACGACGACAGATCCGCTTCGCTCATCGCGCCGCGAATCAGCCATTCGCCGCCGGGCGCCGGCGCGCTGAGCGCCAGGTAGGCCACGCCACGCGGCAGCAGCGCCGTTGGCGAGAACACCGCGCCTGGTGCGAGGGCGCCGGTGGTGAGGATGTTGACCTCGCCGGAGAACGGGAAATCGGTGAAGAGTGATGTGGCAATGTTCGCCGCCGAGCCCATGGCACGGCCGAACAGCGACGTCGTCGGTGCGAACGCCTCGGCCTCATCGTCGGTGAGGACGACGATCGGGGCGGCATCCTTCAGGATGCTGCGCGGGAGATGGCGGGTTCGCCAGGCCGCCTCGTCGTGCGGATGGCCGTCGGCGTCTGCCGGATCGCCCTTCGTGCTTTCGGTGCCGCGCGGCAGGGCGAATCCCGCAGCGATGATCGGCCGGGCGATGACCGGTGCGGTCCCCGTGGTCCCCACGGCGCCGTCGAGACGGCGAAGCTGGACGCGCTGGAACGGAGTGGTCCCGCCGACCCGAACCATCAGGCCGGTGGAGGCCGCGAAACCGAGCATGTGGGCGCGGAGCAGGTACTCACCGGCAGGAAGCTGGTTGAGGGTGAACTGCCCCTTCTCGTCCGTGACGGTGCTGGCGAGCGTGACGCCAAGGGCCGAGACCATCGCGCCGCGAAGGGCGCTGCCCGCTTCGTCGATGACCGTTCCAGTGATGGTCCCGGTCGAGGCCCGGGCCTGCAGCCACTCGACCTGCGGGCGCAGGCCGGCCGGACGGAGGACGGACACGCCGGTGCCTTGCGCTCCCGCCGGGACCGCTGTCAGCACGACCGCCGCTACGCCGACGAACGCCACCGTAACCGCAGTGGTCAGGCGTTCCATGGCTGCTGCCTCCGTTGAAATCCGTTTGTCGCGGCCAGCTCGCATACTCGCCGCGCACCCTTGCGACTGCCTCACGACTGCACCGTGAATGCGACCTCGCGCTCCAGCGATCGCTTGGAGATGAGGTCAGTGATCCGAATCAGGAGCCGGTACTCGCCTTCGGGGAATGCGGCCAGCGGCACGCCCTGCCCCGCCATCACCGGTTGTCCCGACTCCGGATCGAACGGCGGCCCCAGAATCGCAGCATTGAAACGTTGGGGCTCCGTCCTGTTGAAATACCGCTCTCCGGGCAGCGCGGAAAGGCCAGCCGGCACCCCCGGCTGCTGGTCACCCGGGCCGGCTCTGCTCTTTCTGAAGAAATGGTACTCCACCTCGAGGTCAAATTGTTTATCTGTCGTGACGGCCGGGTTATAGACGAGAAAGACGACTATCAGCTCCTCTGACGGCCGGAACGAGGAATCAGACGCCAGCTCGATTTCCCTGGTTCCAATCACATACGGCCGCTCGGCCAGGGCCGACGCCGGGGGGTCCGCCGACAGGACCGTCAGCCGGGCGGCCAGCATGATGGTGCTGGTCGCCAGCGTGCCGGTCGCATAGTCAGGAACGGTCAAGGGCTGCCGGAGGACCGCCGCCAGCGGCCGTCGTCCCCGCTGATCTTCACGTTCGCGCTCGCGGACGACCACCGTGACCTGGTAGTCCCCTGCCGGCAAGGCAAAACCGCGCGCAATCCGCACCGGCTGGTCGGACAGGGTCACCGGATAGATCTCCTCGAAGGGGTGGAAGGGCGACCCCTCGGCTGACGGCGCGCGGCGGCGGCCGCCGCGCGCGTCCGCCGCAGGCTGAGCGGGACGGGCGGCTCGCACGTAGAGCAGGGCGGCCGACGCCCTGGCCGTGCGCGGAGCAATCGTCACGACGAACGGGACGAACGTGCCGGTCTGCGCCTTGAGGAAGTCGTTGTGCCAGGTGAGGGTGAAATCGGCGGGCGCCGACGTGTCGGGCGCGGCGTCGGCCAGCGCGACGACCGCCTGCCCTTCCTGCCGGAGCGCCTGATCGATGCGTTCGAGCTGACGGCGATCGAGAGCCTGCGCAGCGAGGATCCGGCCGCCGATGAACGCCATCGCGGTGACCCCGCACACGAAACGCCAGCGCGCGCCCATGCCTGAAATGAACGGGTGGATGATACACGGTTCGCAGGCACCGTTTGATATCATCAGCGCTTCTATGGCGCGCGTACGGCGTTTCTATGGGGTCAGCGTGCCTCTGCCGGCCGCCGTCCGCATCGGCCCCGGGGCTTCGGCTTCTGGCCACCACGGGGTTGCGGCCGGCATCACCCTCGACCACACCAGTTTGTCAGTCGCCGAACCTGGCGCCACCGAGCAGGTCCTGTCTCCCGCTGCGACTCGCGGGCTGCGATGACGCGTCTCTACGCGCTGACGGGAAGCGAAAGGAGGCACCGTGCTCGACGAGAGTCTCGTAATGGTCCTGGCCGGTGGCGTCGGAGAACGGCTCTATCCGCTGACCAGAGAGCGCGCCAAACCCGCCGTCTACTTCGGCGGGCCTTACCGGATCATCGATTTCACGCTGAGCAACTGCATCAATTCCGGGCTGCGGCGGATCTTCATTGCCCTGCAGTACAAGTCGCTGTCGCTGAGCCGTCACATCCGCATGGGATGGAGCGTGGTCGCCGACGAGCTCGGAGAGTTCATCGAGATTCTCAGCCCGCAGAAGCGGATTGGCGAAGAGTGGTATCAGGGCACCGCCGACGCGGTGTACCAGAACCTGTATTCGATCCTTCGCGAGAACCCGAAGCAGCTGATCGTGCTGTCGGGGGATCACGTCTACAAGATGGACTACGCGAAGATGCTGCAGTTCCACCGGGAGCGCGGCGCGGCCGCCACCCTCGCGGTGATTGAGGTGCCCTCGGAGGAAGCGAGCCGGTTCGGCGTGCTGCAGGTCGGCGAGCAGGATCGGATCACCGGCTTCCTCGAGAAGCCGAAGCACCTGCCCGCGGGCGACCAGGTGCTGGCGTCGATGGGCATCTACATCTTCGACATGTCGGTGCTCGCGCCCGCGCTCGAAGAGTGCACGCGAAAGCCTGACACGTCGCACGATTTCGGCAAGGACATCATCCCGGGGCTGATTTCGCAGGTGCCGGTCTACGCCTACCGCTTCTACGACGAGAACAAGAAGGCGGCGAAGTACTGGCGCGACATCGGAACGCTGGACGCGTACTTCGAGGCCAACATGGATCTCTGCCATGTGAACCCGGAGTTCAATCTCTACGACCCCGAGTGGCCGCTGCGCACGCATCAACTGCAGGCGCCCCCGGCCAAGTTCGTGTTCGCGGACGAGGGCCGGCGCTGCGGACAGGCGCTCGACTCGATCATCTCGGCCGGCTGCATCATTTCCGGGAGCCGCGTCTCGGCGAGCGTGCTCTGCCCGAACGTGCGGGTGCACAGCTTCTGCGACGTCGATCAGGCGATCCTGATGCCGGGCGTCCGCGTCGGCCGCCACGCGCGCATCCGCCGGGCGATCATCGATCGCGACGTGTTCATCCCGCGGGGGGCGCAAATCGGATACAACGAGGAAGAGGATCGGCGCCGCCATACCGTCAGCGACAACGGCGTCGTCGTGGTCACGAAAGAGGACGAGCCTTTCACCGGTCGGATCACCGAGGAAGCCTTGTTCCACGAGGCGGAATTCGATCGGCGGGGAGCGGAACGGTAATTCATTTTGGTTGCGGGGTCGCGGGTTCGCGGCTCGCGGGTTCGAGGGTTCCGCAGGTACAAACCCGTTCGGCAGGAGTGAATTTTGAAGATTCAGAAAGTGCAGGGGCGCGAGATCATCGATTCGCGCGGGAATCCTACGGTTGAAGTCGAGGTGACGCTCGACGGCGGGGCGTCGGGCCGCGCGGCGGTGCCCTCGGGCGCATCGACCGGGCAGCGCGAGGCGCTCGAACTGCGCGACGGCGACAAGAAGCGGTATCTCGGCAAGGGCGTCACGAAGGCGGTCGGCCACGTGAACGGCGAGATTGCCAGGGCGCTGGCCGGACGCGACGCGGATCAGCGCGCCGTCGACAGGACGATGATCGATCTCGACGGCACCGACAACAAGGGGCGCCTCGGCGCCAACGCGCATGCTCGGCGTCTCGATGGCGCTCGCACGCGCGGCCGCGACCGCCGCCAGCGTGCCCCTCTACCAGCATCTCGCGGGCCTCTACCGCGGCGCCGAGAGCGGCAAGGTGCTGCCCGTGCCGATGATGAACATCCTCAACGGCGGCGCGCACGCCGACAGCAGCGTGGACTTCCAGGAGTTCATGGTCATGCCGGTCGGCGCTCCCGTCGTTCGCGGAGGCGCTGCGCACCGGCGCCGAGATCTTCCACACCCTGCGCGGCATCCTGAAGAAGAAGGGGCACGCCACCGGCGTCGGCGACGAGGGGGGATTCGCGCCCAGCCTGTCGTCGAACCGGGAGGCGGTCGATCTCGTGCTCGAAGCCGTCGCGCAGGCCGGCTACAAGGCCGGGCGACAACGTGTTCCTCGCGCTCGACGTCGCCTCGAGCGAGCTCTGGAACGAGTCGACGCGCAGCTACGAGTTCAAGAAGTCCGGCGAGACAGACCCGCACGGCGGACGAGATGGTCGCCCTCTACGAGGACTGGGTCCGGCAGTATCCGATCATCTCGATCGAGGACGGCGTCGCCGAGGGCGACTGGGACGGCTGGCGGGCGATGACCAGGGCGCTCGGCGAGCGGGTGCAGCTCGTCGGCGACGACCTGTTCGTGACCAACACCGAGATTCTCGCGAAGCGGGATCAACGAGGGCGTCGCCAACTCGATCCTGATCAAGCTGAATCAGATCGGAACGGTCAGCGAAACGCTCGACGCGATCGCCATGGCCACGGGCGCCGGCTACTACCAGCATCATCTCGCACCGGTCCGGCGAGACCGAGGACACGACGATCGCGGACCTCGCGGTCGCGACCGCGGCCGGCCAGATCAAGACCGGCTCGGCGAGCCGCAGCGACCGCGTGGCGAAATACAACCAGCTGCTGCGCATCGAGGAAGAGCTCGGCTCGGCGCGCGGCACGATACGCCGGGCAGCAGCCGCGCTCTCGAAGCAGCTGCGTGCGAACGCAGCTGATCGATGCCGTACCAGCTCGTTCTGCTTCGCCACGGCGAAAGCACGTGGAACAAGGAAAACCGGTTCACCGGATGGACCGACGTCGATCTCTCCGAGCGCGGCCGCGAAGAAGCCCGCGCAGGCCGGCCGTCTGCTGAAGGAGGGCGGCTACGCCTTCGATCTCGCGTACACGTCCGTGCTGAAGCGCGCGATCCGCACGCTGTGGATCGCCCTCGACGAGCTCGATCAGATGTGGCTGCCGGTCATCGGCAGCTGGCGGCTGAACGAGCGGCACTACGGCGCGCTGCAGGGACTGAACAAGGCGGAGACCGCGGCGAAGCACGGCGAGGCCCAGGTGAAGATCTGGCGCCGCAGCTACGACATCCCGCCGCCGCCGCATGACGCCCGACGATCCGCGTCATTCGGGCCGCGACCCGCGCTACGACGGACCTGTCGCCGAACGAGATCCCGCTGACCGAGTCGCTGAAGGACACCGTCGAGCGGTTCCTGCCGTACTGGCACGAGACGATCGCGCCGGCGATTCGGAGCGGCAAGCGGGTGCTGATCGCCGCGCACGGCAACAGCCTGCGCGCGCTGGTGAAGTACCTCGACAACGTCGCGAACGACGAGATCGTGGAGCTGAACATCCCGACCGGCATTCCGCTGGTCTACGAGCTCGACGAGCAGCTGAAGCCGCTGCGGCACTTCTACCTGGGGGATCCCGGGCCGCCGAGGAGGCGGCCGCGCGGGTGGCGGCGCAGAGCAGCGCCCGCAAGTAGAACCGGGAGCCCAAAAAAAGGCCCTTCGCTCGGGAAGGGCCTCGTTGGATTTCGAAAGACGCGCGGAGGCGCGGGGTTTACTCGACTTCTTTTTCCTGCGTCTCGTCGGCGGCGATCCGCAGCGAGCGCAGGAAACGGCTGATCGTTGGCGCTGATTTCGAACTGCCGGCGTTCGGCGGACGCCGGGCAGCGCCTTCTGCGGCGCAGGCACCTTCGCGAGCGCACCGGGGGTCGATGCGATTGACGAATCCGATGACCGCCTCGAGCGACACCTTCATCTCGAACCCCGCCGCGCGCGCGCGCTCGCGGCACGCCTCGACCCGGGCATCTTCGGCGACAGCGGCAGCAATGGCGTCGGAGAGCTCTCTGGCCATCCGATTCACGACGTCATCCATTCTGAACCTCCTCACCGCCGCCGGAGCTGGGACGCCGGAGGCGTCTCCCCGGCAGAGTCCACCCCGGGAGGGCGGCTGGGACGGAGCGCCAAGTGTATGCATATGAAGGAGTTGCAGCGCGGGACCGTAGGGTCATTGTAGACTCGGCCTCTACAGGTGTCAATGGGTTCGGATCGCAACATCTAGTAGCTTCTCGAGCCGGTTGCCACCACTCGCCACCATGTCTGCCCGCGCACAGACGCCCCTGGCGCGCGTACCCGGCACCGCCGTGACAGACACGGTACGCAATTTCTTCGATCCAGACGACATGAACGGCTGGGATCCGTTCCGCGAGCTCGGCATATCCCGGGGTGTTTCCCTTCACGCGCGGCATCCAGCCGACCATGTACCGCGGGCGCCTCTGGACGATGCGGCAATACGCCGGGTTTTGGAACAGCGGCGGAGTCCAACCGCCGCTATCGGTATCTGCTCGGCCAGGGGGTCAGCGGGCTCAGCGTCGCCTTCGACCTGCCCACGCAGATGGGCTACGACTCCGACCATCCGCTCGCGGCGGGCGAGGTCGGCCGGGTCGGCGTCGCGATCGATTCGATCGAGGACATGGACGAGCTGTTCGACGGGATCCCGCTCGACAGCGTCTCGACGTCGATGACGATCAACGCGACCGCGATCATCCTGCTCGCGCTCTACGTCGCGGTGGCGCGGCGGCAGGGCGTCGCGCCGTCGACGCTGTCGGGCACGATCCAGAACGACATCCTGAAGGAGTACATCGCGCGCGGGACCTACATCTATCCGCCGCGCGCCGTCGCTGCGGATCGTGACCGACATCTTCGCGTTCTGCGAGCGGGAGCTGCCGAACTGGAACACGATCTCGATCAGCGGCTACCACATCCGCGAGGCCGGCTCGACCGCGGTCGCAGGAGGTCGCGTTCACGTTCGCGAACGCGATCGCCTACGTGGAGGCGGCGCGCGCGCGCCGGCCTGGACGTCAACTCGTTCGGCCAGCGGCTCTCGTTCTTCTTCAACGCGCACAACGATTTCCTCGAGGAGGTCGCGAAGTTCCGCGCCGCGCGGCGGCTGTGGGCGCGAATCATGCGCGACCGGTTCGGCGCGACGCAATCCCGCGCGCGCAGCAGCTGCGCTTCCACACGCAGACGGCCGGCAGCACGCTGACCGCACAGCAGCCCGACAACAACATCGTGCGCGTCGCGATCCAGGCGCTCGCGGCGGTGCTCGGCGGCACGCAGTCGCTCCATTGCAACGGCCGCGACGAGGCGCTGGCGCTGCCGACCGAGGAAGCGGCGCGCATCGGCGCTGCGGACCCAGCAGATGATCGCGCACGAGAGCGGGGTCGCGAACACGCGTCGATCCGCTTGGCGGCGCCTGGGCCGATCGAAGCCGCGACCAACCGAATCGAAGATGAGGCGCGTCGCGATGCTCGAGCGGATCGATGCGGTCTGGCGGCACGCTCGCGGCGATCGAGCAGGGCCTCATTCAGCGCGAGATCCAGGAGTCCGCCTACCGCGCGCAGCAGGCGATCGACGGCCGCGAGGCCGATCGTCGTCGGCGTCAACCAGTATCTGGCGGCCGGTGAGATCGGCATCGAGGTGCTGCGGATCGACCCTGAGCTCGAGCGCGAGCAGGCCGAGCGGGTCGCCGGCGTCCGTGCCCGCCGCGACGCTTCGGCCTGGCAGGCGGCGATCGATGATGTCGTCGCCGCGGCCCGATCGGATGACCAACCTCGTGCCGCCGATCGTCAGCGCCGTCGAGTGCTACGCCACGCTCGGGGAAATCTCGGATGCCCTCCGGGCCGTGTTCGGCGAGCACAGGGAGATCGATGTCTGAGCCGCTGCTGAGCGTGGCCGGTCTGACGACCGGGTTCGATGCCGCCGGCAGATTCGTGCCCGCCGTGATCGACGTCGGCTTTCATCTCGACAAGGGCGAGACGCTGTGCCTGGTCGGCGAATCGGGCAGCGGCAAATCGCTGACCGCGCTTTCGATCATTGGTCTGGTGCAGCCGCCCGGCCGGATCGATCGCGGACGGGTCGTGTTCAAGGGACGCGACCTCCTTCGGCTGCCCGATCGCGAGATGCAGAAGATCCGCGGGGCGGAAATCGCGCTCGTCTTCCAGGAACCGATGACCGCGCTGAATCCGGTCTTCACCATCGGCAGCCAGATCGAGGAGACGCTGCGCGTTCACGGCCGCGCGACGCGGCGGACCGCGCGCGCCAGAGGCGATCGAGCTGCTCGAAGCCGTACAGGTGCCGGAACCGTCGAAGCGGGTCCGCGACTATCCCCACCAGCTGTCCGGCGGGCTCCGTCAGCGCGCGCTCATCGCGATGGCGCTCGCGTGCAACCCGGACGTCCTGATCGCCGACGAGCCGACCACCGCGCTGGACGTGACGATCCAGGCGCAGATCCTCGAGCTGCTGCGCGACCTCCAGAAGCGGCTCGGGCTCGCGCTGCTGCTGATCACCCACGATCTCGGCGTCGTCGCGGAGATGGCCGACCGCGTGGCGGTGATGTACGCGGGCCGCATCGTCGAGGAGTGCGCCGGTCGCCGATCTCTTCGCGGACCCGAAGCATCCCTACACGCGCGGCTTGCTCGGATCGATCCCCGGCGGCGCGCCCGGGACGCGGCTCGTGGCGATTCCGGGGACCGTTCCGCGTTCCGGGGACGTTGCCACCGGGCTGCTGCTTCACGCCCTCGCTGCCCTTCGCGCTTCGAGCCATGCGCGACTGCGCATCCAGGCATGCACCGATTTCGGCAGCGGCCGCACGCGTGAAGTGCTACCTGCACGGGCCGGCGGTCGAGCCTGAGGTGCGTCCGCCGGCGCCGCCTCCGGTGACCGCATCGCCGGCCGTCACGGGGCGGGCCTGACATGCCGCTCCTCGAGGTCCGTCAACCTGGTCAAGGAGTTCACGCGGAAACACGGCCTCTTTCGCACGCCGTCGATCGTACGCGCGGTAGACTCCGTGACGCTTTGCGATCGACGCGGGCGAAACGTTCGGTCTCGTCGGCGAGTCGGGGAGCGGAAAGACGACGACCGGCCGCTGCATCCTCCGGCTGATCGAGCCTACGTCCGGTGAAGTGGCGTTCAAGGGCGAGAACGTGCTCGCCTTCGATCGCGACGCGGATGCGCCAGGCGCGCCGCGACATGCAGATCGTCTTCCAGGATCCGTACTCGTCGCTCAATCCGCGCATGCGCGCCGGCGCCATCGTCGAGGAGCCGCTGGTGATTCACGGTGTCGGATCCGGCACCGAGCGGCAGGAGCGCGTCGCGGAACTGTTCCGACCTGGTCGGCCTCGATCCCGGCTCAGCGCGCGCGCTACCCGCACCAGTTCAGCGGCGGTCAGCGGCAGCGGATCGGCCTGGCGCGCGCGCTGGCGCTGAACCCGTCGCTCGTCATCGCCGACGAGCCGGTGTCGGCGCTCGACGTCTCGGTGCAGGCGCAGGTGATCAACCTGCTGATGGATCTGCAGCGGCGCCTCAGCCTGACCTATCTCTTCATCGCGCACGACCTGCGCCTGGTCAGGCACATCTGCGAACGCGTGGCGGTGATGTATCGGGGACGGATCGTGGAGATGGGGAACACCGAGGCGCTGTTCGAGGCGCCGGCGCACCCCTATACGCGCGCGCTGCTGTCCGCGATTCCCGGTGCCGGATCCGACTGCCGCACGGCAGCGCGTCGTGCTCGATCCTGAGTCGTTCGACCGCACGGCGGCGCTGCGGGAGGTGGCAGACGGGCACTGGGCAGCTGTCTAGACGCGACAGCCGCTCCCGACCTCACAGGAGGACAGGAGATAAGGACTCGAAGACCTCCTGTTGATATGGTTTCCTGTTGATATGGTCTTAGAGGCGCGTGATATCTCGCGTCAGTGCGCTGCCGCGACGGCGACCGTATCGCCCCGCCGCGTGTCCTTCTCGACCAGCCCGTCGCGAATCGAGATCGCGCGATGCGCGTGAGCCGCGATGTCGGCCTCGTGGGTGACGAGGACGATCGTGTTGCCGCCGGCGTGGAGCCGCTCGAAGACGCCCATGATCTCGACGCCGGTCTTCGAGTCGAGGTTCCCGGTCGGCTCGTCCGCGAGCAGGATCGACGGGTTGTTGACGAGGGCGCGGGCGATGGCGACGCGCTGGCGCTGGCCGCCCGACAGCTCGTTCGGCCGGTGCGAGGCGCGCGACAGTGAGCTCGACCTTCTCGAGCGCCTCCCGGGCCCGCTCCTGGCGCTCCTCGACGGCACGCCCGCGTAAATCAGCGGCAGTTCGACGTTGTGGAGCGCGGTCGCGCGCGGCAGCAGGTTGAAGGTCTGGAAGACGAACCCGATCTCTTCGTTCCTGATCCGCGCCAGCTCGTCGTCGTTCATCGACGCGACTTCTTTGCTGTTCAGGAGGTAGCTGCCCTTGGTCGGCGTATCGAGGCAGCCAATCAGGTTCATGAGCGTGGACTTCCCGGATCCTGACGGACCCATGATCGCGACGTACTCGCCGCGCTCGATCTGGATCGACACGCCCTGCAGCGCATGGATCTCTTCCGAGCCCATGACATAGGTCTTCCACAAATCCCTGGTTTCAATGAGAGCCATAAGAGGAGACGAAAACTGTAATGCCGAAGCGGGTGGACTGCAAGCTATACGAACGGTTCAGCCGCCGGGTTTCACCCCGATGACCCGACCCTGCGCCGGATGTACACGCGAACCTCATGTCCTGAAGGCTCTCGAAGGAGCAGGCCGTCCCGCTCGATCCGGATCAGCACGCGCCGGCCGATGGCGTCCCCTTCCCGCACAATCTCGCCGCCCACGACGGCCAGACGTCGATCCGGCGCGACCAGGATGGAGTTCACCACTGGAAGCGGGTCGCGCAGCGGCTGAACACCTTCCTCCCGGCGAGGTGCAGCCGCGGTAGCGGCCGCTGGCTTCTGTCCTTGCGTCTCCCGGCGCCCGGTCGTCGCTGCCGGAGTCGACGCCTCGGCCGGCTGCGCCGGCGGCTCGACAGGTGCGGGTGACGGTCTGACTGCCGGTGCCTGCGGTTGCCGGGCCGGGACCGGCGGGGCCGCAACCCTGGCCGGTTCCGGAGTCCGATGGCTGACACTCCGGAGCGTCAACCATCCTCCCATCAGCAGCATTGCCACCACCGCCACCACCCCGGCGGCGGCAAGCCAACGGGCCGGCTCGATCGCCTGCGCCTGTGGATCTTTGACACCGGCAGCCACCGCCAGGTACAAGGCTGACGCTTTTTCCGTGAGAATCTCGCGATCCGCGCTCCGATCCAGGTCGAAGCCCTCGAGCGTATCGAGCGTCTCGACCTCGAGATCGAGCTCCTCGATGAGCGGCATCGTCAGCGACCGCAACTCCGGGAGATCGCCACACGTCACGATGCCGCCCGGGGCCGCCCCGTGCTCGCGCACCGGCGACGTCGAGCCCGTGCCGGATTTCCGGGGCGAGGTGCGCCACAAGCGTATAGCGCTGCAGCAGCTCCTCTCTCACAGTGGTCGCCGAACGGTAATGCCAGTCGAATTCCCGCGAATACAGCAATCGTCCGGAGTCGATGATCGCGATCGCCGCACGATGCCGGTTCAAGGCGAGCCACACCATCGGGCCCTGTGCAGTCACTCGGCCGTCGGCTCGACAGGACCGTCAGCGCCTGTGCCGGCGTCATCACCGCATCGATCGTGAAACCGGCCTCGCGCAGCGGAGAAACCAGCCCGAACGCCGCGGCATCGGTCTCCGAAGCCGACTCGTCAGGCCCCAGACGACGACACGAGCCGTGCGGGGGAATCGCCCGCGGCGCCGGGCATTGGCGAGGTTCTGGACAAGCGTCCGCGACAAATCCCAGTCCTCGTCTGTCTGGCCACGAACGGCAGACAGCTGCACCCTGTCGCCAGCCGTGCGCACACGCGCCAGCGCGCAGGACTCCGGGCCGAGCTCGACGCCGGTGACCCAGGGCATCGCTACAGCATCGCCAAAATTGCCAAGATTGCCAAGCCGGCTCCTTGCCTTCGAGCTGGCAACAGCTTCTTGATTTTGGCAATTTTGGCCCGCCTTCGCTTGTCGGCGACAATCCTAGCCGACAAACTACAGGCGAGGTCTCGCCGCAGCGCCGCCGATGCGAGCGGCGCGGAGGCGGACAATCTTGGCAATGTTTGGCAATGGTCTAATGCTCTAACCATGCAAGACCTCACAACCGGCTCGATCACTCGCCATCTGCTCAAGACCACCAGCTTCATGCTGGTGACGATGGTGTTTCAGACCCTGTACTTCCTGGTCGATCTCTACTGGGTCGGCCGGCTCGGGAAGGAAGCGGTGGCCGGCGTCGGCGTCGCCGGCAACCTCACGTTCATCGTGCTCGCGCTCTCGCAGATGCTGGGCGTCGGCACGACGACCGTGGTCTCGCATGCGGCCGGCCGCAAGGATCACGATCGCGCGATCCTGCTGTTCAACCAGTCGCAGGTGCTGTCGCTGGTGTCGGGCGCGATCTTCTTCGCCGTGATGATGGCCATCCGCCTGCCCTACGCCCGGACCCTCGGCGCGGACGCGGCGACAGCGCACTCTCGCCGCCGACTACCTGCTGTGGTTCATTCCGGCAATGTCGCTGCAGTTCGCGATGGTGGCGATGGGCTCGGCGCTCCGCGGCACCGGTAACTTCAAGCCCGGCATGGTCGTCCAGACCGCGACGGTCGTCCTCAACATGCTGCTGGCGCCCATCCTCATTTTCGGCTGGTTCACGGGGCGCGCGATGGGCGTGGCGGGAGCGGCGATCTCCACGCTGGTGGCGGTCGTGGTCGGCGTGATCTGGCTCGCCACGTACTTCGTCGTCCGAAAGCCAGTACCTCCACTACCGCTGGGCGGACTGGCGGCCGCAGCTTCCGGTCTGGCGGAGCATGCTGAAGATCGGGCTGCCTGCGGGCGCCGAGTTCGCGCTGACGGCGGTCTACCTGTTCATCGTCTACACGGTTTGCCGTCCGTTCGGCGCGTCGGCGCAGGCGGCGTTCGGGATCGGCCTCCGGCTGATTCAGTCGTTGTTCCTGCCGGTGGTCGCGCTCGGATTCGCGGTCAGCCCGGTGGCGGGGCAGAACGTCGGCGCGGGGAAGCCGGACCGCGTCGCCAGCGCCTTCAGGTCGGCGGTGGGCATGGCGGTGAGCCTGATGGTGGTGTCGGCGATCGTCTGCTACACGTTTGCGGCGCAGCTGATGTCAGTGTTCTCGCACGACCCCGACGTCATCGCCATTGGCGTCGAGTACCTCCACATCGTCGCGTGGAGCTTCGTCGCGTCAGGAGTGGTGTTCGTGAGCTCGAGCATGTTCCAGGCGCTCGGGAACACCATTCCCCCGCTGCTGTCGTCGTTCAGCCGCATCGCGCTGATCGCGATACCGGTCGTGATGCTCTCGCGCTTGCCGGGGTTCCACCTCACGTGGATCTGGTACCTGTCGGTGACCGGGCTCACGCTGCAGATGATCGCCAATCTCCTGCTGCTCCGGCGCGAGTTCCGCCTGCGGTTCGACCCGCCGGCCGCGGTCGTGAATCAGCCTTCCTTGTCCGCGTAGGATTCCTTCAGCCGTGCGACGACTGCCGGATCCGCCAGGGTCGTGGTGTCGCCAAGCGCCTTGCCTTCCGCGATGTCGCGCAGCAGCCGGCGCATGATCTTCCCGGAACGGGTCTTCGGCAGATCCGCCGCGAACAGGATCTGATCCGGCCTGGCGATCGCGCCGATCTTCCGGACGACGTGCTCCTTGAGCTCGTCGTTGATCGCCTGCGTTCCCTTGACGCCTTCCTTCAGGGTCACGAACGCCACCGCCGCCTGCCCCTTGATCTCGTGCGGCCGGCCGACGACCGCGGCTTCCGCCACCATCGGGTGATCGACCAGCGCGCTCTCCACTTCCATCGTTCCGAGCCGATGTCCCGCGACGTTCAGGACGTCGTCGACGCGGCCGAGCAGCCAGAAAAAGCCGTCCTCGTCGCGGCGGGCGCCGTCACCGGTGAAGTAGACGCCGTCGTTCCAGCGGCTGAAATAGGTTTTCACGAAGCGTTCGGGGTCGCCGTAAATTCCCCGCAGCATCGCCGGCCAGGGCTTGGTCAGCGCGAGCAGCCCGCCGCCGGTCTCGACCCGCGCGCCGCGGGCGTCGCGAATCTCGGCCGAGATCCCGGGGAACGGCCGTGTCGCCGAGCCTGGCTTCGTGCTGGTGATCGCCGGCAGCGGAGTAATCAGGATCATGCCGGTCTCGGTCTGCCACCAGGTATCGACGATCGGGCATCGCTCCCGGCCGATGTTGATGTGGTACCAGATCCAGGCCTCGGGGTTGATCGGCTCGCCCACCGACCCAAGCAGCCGCAGCGAGCTGAGATCCCTGCGTTCCGGCCACTGGGTGCCCCAGCGCATGAACGCGCGGATTGCCGTCGGCGCGGTGTAGAAGATGGTGACCCCGTGGCGTTCGATCAGCTCCCAGAAGCGATCCTTCTGCGGCCAGTCTGGCGCGCCCTCGTACATCAGGATGGTGGCGCCGTTCGCGAGCGGGCCATACACGACGTAGCTGTGACCGGTCACCCAGCCGATGTCGGCGGTGCACCAGTAGACGTCGTCCTCCTTCAGATCGAAGACCCATTTCGTCGTTGCGTAGGTGCCGACCAGATAGCCGCCGGTGGTGTGGACGATGCCCTTGGGCTTCCCGGTCGTGCCCGACGTGTAGAGGATGTAGAGCATGTCCTCCGCATCCATGGCCTCGGGCTCACAGGCCGAGGACGCATGCTGCATCAGGCGGTGGTACCAGTGATCGCGGCCTTCGCGGATGTCCACGGGAATCGGCGATCCGGCCTGGCGCTGCACGACCACGACGTTCTGGATCGATGGCGTGCCCTCGAGCGCTTCGTCTGCCATCTGCTTCAAGGGCACGATCTGTCCGCGCCGGTAGCCGCCGTCGGCGGTCACCAGCAGGACTGCCTGCGCATCGTTGATGCGATCGCGGAGTGATTCGGCGCTGAAGCCACCGAAGACGACGTTGTGGACGGCGCCAATTCGCGCACACGCGAGCATCGCAATGGCGAGCTCGGGAATGAGCGGCAGATAGAGCGCCACGCGATCGCCCTTCTTCACGCCCAGCGACTTCAGCACGTTGGCGAACGCGCCGACCTGGCGATACAGATCCCAGTAGGTCAGCGTGCGGCGATCGCCGGGCTCCCCTTCCCAGATGATCGCGGCGCGGTTGCGCCGCGCGGTGCGGGCGTGACGGTCGACGCAGTTGACGCTGGCGTTCAGCTTGCCGCCGACGAACCACTGGGCGTTGGGAGACTTCCAGCGGACCACCTCGTCCCACGGCCGGATCCACTCGAGCTCGCGAGCGAATTCTTCCCAGAACGCCTCCGGATCAGCCGCCGCACGGTCGTAGACCGCCGGATCGGAGATGGTGGCGGTCGCCTTCCAGCTCTGGGGAGGAGGAAACTGCCGGTCTTCTTTGAGAAGGTTGTCGATTTCGGCCATAGCCGCCCATTTTATTGCACCGGGGCTGCGCCGAATGCCGGCAAAGGGCCTTCCGGCTGAAGCCGGAAGCCACCAGACAGTCCAACATCTCCGCGCTGAGCGCAGGCGCGACGTGGCTTCCGCCTTTAGGCGGAAGGCGGACAGAACACCCGATTTCAGTGTGGTCGCTCCAGCCCCGCAATCCGGGCGCGCGCGTCGGGAATGCGCGCGGCGTGTTCGGCACCGGCATACTCGAGGAAGCTGCGATAGTGCTCGACGGCGCGCGCCGCTTCTCCTGATTGTTCGTAGAGCGCGGCGATGTTGAAGTGGGCGGGAGCGCTGCGCGGATTGATGGTCAGGGCGCGGAGCAGCGACTCGCGGGCCTGATCGGGCCGGCCCGCGGCCTTCTCGACCAGCGCCAGGTTGACGCGCGCATCGAGGTCGCGCGGATCCTGCGCGAGGACGCGGCGGAATTCGGTGGCGGCTTCATCGAGACGGGCCGCCCCCATCATCACGACGCCGAGATTGTTGCGCGCCGTCGAGTACTGCGGGTTGATGATCAGGGCCCTCTGAAACTCCCGAACGGCTTCACTCGTGAGTCCTCTGTCTCGATACAGGAGCCCCAGGTTGTTGTGGACCTGAGGATCGAGCTCGTTGCGCGCGAGCAGCGCCCGATAGTTGGCCTCGGCGGCGGCGAAATCACCGGCACGATGGTGATGCAGCGACAACGTGAAGAGCTCGGCGGACGACATGTCCGCGCCCCCTGCGGCTGCAGGCGTCGGCGGTTTCGAAGCGACGTCGACCCGATGCGGCGTCCCTGCGCGCGCCGGAGATGACGTGGTCGTCACCGGCGAGCGCGCCGGTGGCTTCACAGTCTGGCGAGTCACGGCTGATTCCGGAGGCCGGGTCGCCGGCAGTGGCCTTACCACCGGCGCAGGCGCGGCGGGTCTGGCCTGAGCCTGCTCAGGAGGCGCGGGACGTGCGGGCGCCGGTACGGCTGCGGACGCAGGCTTGACCGGCGCTGCCGGAGCGGCCGAGGCCTGCTGCAACCTTCCCGGTGTCTCTTTCGGCCAGAGCCACCACGCCACCAATCCCGCGAACGCAACGCCGATGGCCCCCAGGGCGATCAGCCTTGCCAGGCCTGGTCCGCGTTTCTTCCTGTAGCCAAGCGTGGTGAGGACCGCGTCGGCCCGCGCGGTGCGATCGGCGTGGCCCGGTCGATGAGTGCTGCTCTCGCGGGCGTCGCAGGGAATCGAGCAGGAGGCTCATACTCCAAAGCCTTCAGGGGCGGCTTCAGAAGAGCCGTGCCGCCTGCTCGCGCACCCACGCGAACATCGAAGCACGCGCCGGCGCCAGATCGAGACTGCGGGCGCCCTTGTGGACCATCTCTGGCATGACGCGGGTGGCGCGCTCCGAGTAGGCGGCGAGGAGCGCCCGATCGCACAGAAGGTTGATCACTCGCGGTATGCCGGCGGTGTACCTGTAGACGGACTGCAGCGCTTTCGGCGTGAAGCTCACGGCCGATCCCCCTCCCGCGATCGTGAGCCGGTGCGCGACGTAGGCGGCGGTCTCCTCTGCGGTCAGCGGCCTGAGCTCGTACCGAATCGACACGCGCTGGTCGAGTTGACGGAGTTCAGGAGAGCGCAGCACGTCTTTCAAGTTGAGCTGCCCGACCATGACGATCTGCAGCAGCTTCTCCTTGTCGGTCTCGAGGTTCGACAGCATGCGAATGTGCTCGAGCACCGGACGGGGGAGATTCTGGGCCTCGTCGATGATGAGGAGTGCGGTTGCCCGCAGCGGCAGCAGCGACAGCAGAAAATCGTTCAGCGTTTCGATCAGCTCCTGGCGGCTGACCCCCGCGAGCCGCCCGCGCTTCATCTCCTCGCGCGAGACCACGCCGAAGTCCTGGAGAATCAGCCGCAGCAGATCGTCCTCGGCGATGAACGGATTGAGCACCAGCGCGGTGAAGGTCTTGCGATCGAGCTGATCGAGAAGCGCCCTGCACAGCGTCGTCTTCCCTGTTCCGATGTCGCCGGTGACGACGACGAAGCCCTCGCGGCGGCGGATGCCGTACTGGAGCAGCTCGAACGCATTCGCATGCGACTCGCTCCTGTAGAGATATTTCGGATCCGGCGTCAGGCTGAACGGCTTCTCGACGAAACCGTAGTAGTCCTCGTACATGGCGTACTCCTCCCGCGCACGTGCCATCACGCGCGCGAACGACGCGGCCGCCGATGAGCTCGCTGACATCATTGAGCACCTGCCGCCGGGACGGACCCGGCACTGACACTGACGACCGTTGGAGTCAGTAAGACGACGAGCTCGGTGCGGCTCGTCCTGCGATCCTTCCCGCCGTCCGTGCCGTGTGAGCCGCCGGTTGCGGTCTCGGGCTCCTCGCGGATCAATCCGGCGATGACCACCGTGTCGCCGCCGCGGACCCGCACGGCGGTATCGACCTCGATCACGGTTCCGGTCGACGCCGACGGGCCCGGACGAGCGCCAGTCGCGATTTTTGGAGAGACGTTCATGTGCACGAGGCCGTCGGCGCTGATTTGCGAGGTAATCGACAGCGTGAGACCGTCGGGGCCGATCCGCATCACCGCCGGCTCGTTGTTCATCGCGACGAGGCGGGGGACAGCAATGGTCCGCACCGTGCCAAACCCGCCGATCGCCCGAAGCAGCGCGTCGAAATCGCCGACCACGATCCCGCCCCCTGCTCCAGGAGTCACTCCGGCCGCCTTGGCTACGACGGCCCAGTCGATCGCCGGCCGATCGGTCAGCGTGACCTCGAGGACCCGCGTCGTCAGCTGCACCTGCCGGGTCGCGCGGAGCAGCACGGTCTCGATGTAGATGCCGATCTGCTGGAGGCGATCGGCGAAGTCCGTCACCTGCACGACGCCGGCCTTGCGGTCGACATGCGCCCGTCCGCCTGGCGAGAGCAGGGACTGCACACCCGCCGTCAGCTCGCTGAAGAAGTCCGATTCGGGTGTCGCGCTGCCGCCGGCTGCGGCACGGCGCGACGACCGCTGGACGTCGAGGTAGCTGACCTCGAACAGGCGGGTCTCGGTCCGCGGCGGAGACACCTGGATGACGCGCCCTTGACGCCTGTAGTCCAGGCCGGACGGCGCCAGCACCGCCTCGAGTGCCTGCCTCAGGGACAGATCGCCGAGCTCGCCGATGAAGGTGCCGTTCACGGACGGATCGACGACGATGCTGAAAGGAGTCCCCCGAAACATCAGGAGCAACACGTCACGGATCGGCAGCGGCTGTGAAAAGGTGACCGCGCCGGCGCGAATCCGATCGAGCTCCGTCCCCTGCTCGCCATCGTCCAGCCGGGTGATGGGGTACGGTGACGCCGGCCCGGGCTGGCCGCCGTAGACGGACTCGAACCGGACGACCGCGATGTCGCCGGCGATCTGGCCACTCGACACCCCCGGCGCCGACGCGACGAGCGTCGCGATCAGGACGAGTCGACCGATCGAGGGTGCGCCAGCCATCTGCACACTTTTTCCAGATCGGTTTTCGGATCCAGAGGGAGGGAGCGATAGGGCTCGAGATCAACTCCCAACTTCCAACTCCCAAAGGGTGCCGCTTGTACCCTTCTGGGGGGAAGACGCGACAACGAGCTCGTTGAGGCGCCTTTCACCCAGATGGTACGAGCGGCTCTGCTTGGGAGTTGGGAGTTGGAGGTTGGAAGTTGATCCGACTCCCGCCGGTGACTACTCCGGCGGCAAGATCTCGACCGTGCCCGGCGGCGGCGGGGGCGGCTGGCGCCTGAACAGCGCGACGCCGAGCAGCGCTCCGAGCATCGAGAAGATCGGGTAGATGACCAGGCTGACGACCAGCGAGCCGATGATGAAGAAGGCCGGAGGCATGTCGCGGAGCTGTTCGAGCGCGCCGGTCATCTCGGGCGGCAGCCGTCCCTGACCAATCATCTCGTTGATGGCATCCGTGAAGTTGACGCCACGGGCCAGGGCCAGAAGCTGCGACAGCACCGTCGAGAGGATGGCGCCGAGGATGCCGGCAAACAGGCCGGCGACGGTGGCATCACCCGCGGTGACCGGGATCGTCAGCCGCTCCTGAAGCAGGTATGTCGTCAGCACGCCGCCCGCGATCACCCAGAGGCAGCAGCACATGCTGACGAACGGCAGCGCCGACAGCACGCCGATGAGCAGGCCGCCGAGCAGCACCGGCTGCAGCTTCGGACCCATCAGTCGTAGTACTCGAGACCGAGATGCGTGATGAGCTCCTCGCCTTTGAGGTACCGCAGCGTGTTCTTCAGCTTCATCAGCTGAATGAACAGGTCGTGCTCAGGGTAGAGACCGGCGGCGTGCATCGGGCTCTTGAAATAGAACGAGAGCCATTCCTGGATGCCGCTCATGCCGGATCGGCGCGCAAGATCGAGGAACAGCGCCACGTCGAGCACGATCGGGGCAGCAAGAATGCTGTCGCGGCACAGGAAGTTCACCTTCAGCTGCATCGGGTAGCCCAGCCAGCCGAAGATGTCGATGTTGTCCCAGCCTTCCTTGTTGTCGCCGCGCGGCGGGTAGTAGTTGATCCGGACAACGTGACAGAGCTTCTCGTAGAGGTCGGGGTAGAGCTTCGGCTGGAGGATGTAGTCGAGCACCGACTTCTTGCTCTCTTCTTTTGTCTTGAACGACTCGGGGTCGTCCAGGACCTCGCCGTCGCGATTGCCGAGGATGTTGGTCGAGTACCAGCCCTTCGACGCCAAGCAGGCGCGCCTTGATGCCCGGCGCGATCAGCGTCTTCATCCAGGTCTGCCCGGTCTTGAGATCCTTGCCCGCCAGCGGCGAGCCCGTCTGCTGCGCCAGCTCGAGCAGCGCAGGCACGTCGGCGCTGAGGTTGGGCGCCGCGTTGGCGTACGGGATGCCCTCTTTGATCGCCGCGTAGGCGTAAATCATGCTCGATGGAATCGAGGGATCGCTCGCCTCGAGCGCCTTTTCGAACGCCGCGAGCGACGCGTGAGATTCCGACTCGGTCAGGTAGACCTCGGTGCTGCCGCACCAGATCAGCACCAGGCGATCGAGCTTGTTGGTCTCCTTGAAGCGGCGGATGTCGTCGCGCAGCTGATCGGCCAGCTCGCGCTTGTTGGCGCCGCGCTTGACGTTCGGGCCGTCGAGCCGCTTGACGTAGCGGCGATCGAAGACGGCGGACATCGGCTTGACGGCTTCGAGCTCGGGCCGGACCTGATCGAGCAGCGCCGTATCGATGACACCGGCGGTCTTGGCGGCCTCGTACGCAGTTGTCCTCGAAGATGTCCCAGCCGCCGAACACCACGTCGTCCAGGCTGGCGAGCGGAACGAAGTCCTTGATGTGCGGCGACCGGCCCTCGGTGCGCTTGCCGAGCCGAACCGTGCCCATCTGCGTGAGCGATCCGATTGGCTTGGCGAGGCCGCGGCGAATCGCGAGCACGCCCGCGATCGTGGTCGTGCTGACCGCCCCCATTCCGACCAGCAGAACACCCAGTTTCCCTTTAGCTTCAGCGATTTTCGGCGGATTCTTCACAACAGGCGACTATATCATCGCCTACGGCTCCAACTCCCAACGCCCAACTTCCAACTCCCAAGAAGAGCCGCTCGCACAACGGGGTGAAAACTGTGCGAACTAGCTTGGTGGTACGCCTTTCACCCCGTTGTTCGAACGGTCTCAACTTGGGAGTTGGAAGTTGGACGTTGGGAGTTGCCATAATCCCCCATGGCCTGGTTCCGCAAAACTGCCGGCGATCCGCTGGCGGTCTCGATGTCGGGCCTGAAGCTCGGCGATCGCCTGCTGATGCTCGGGTGTTCCGACACCGCGCTCGCTGCAGCGCTCGCCACGAAGGTAGGGCTCACGGGGCGGGCCTGCCTGCTCGATGAATCCGCCGATCGCCTGAACGCGGCCGCTGCCGCGATCGAACAGGACGGAGCGCTCATCGAGAGCTTCACGTCGCCGATGTCGGCACTCCCGTTCGAGGCGGGCTCCTTCGACGTCGTCGTCGCCCGCAACGCGTTTCCCGCGATGCGCGCCGCAGACCGCGCGGCAGTCGTCCGCGAAGTCACGCGCGTCGTCCGTGGCGGGTGGCCGCTGCATCGTCATCGACGACCTGCCTCGCGGCGCGCTGGGGGGCTGGATGGGCGGGCATCGCAGCGAGGACGGCTCGCCAGGATCCATGGCCGTGGCCCTCCTCAGCGGCGGCGGCTTCCGGGGCGTGCGGACGCTCGCCGAGCGCCAGGGATTCGTATTCGTGGAAGGCGTGAAGGCCGGAGACGCCTCCGGTTAAGTCCTAAAAAACCGACGTCTGTCCTGAGGGGAGCACACCCCCGCCGTGAGGCTTCGGACAGCTTTGCGCGTTGTTGGCCGAAATCACGCTCGAAGCCTCGAGGCGTGCCCGGCAAGTGTTTTGCCCCTGCCTCGGAGACCAGCCATGTCATCGACGCCCCTCGTCGTGCCGGAGGTATTTACCACCCGGGAGATTGCCCGCGCTGCGGGGGTCTCAACGGCTGAGGTTCGCGCGGTCCTCGATGAATCCGAGTTCCCTCGGGCCGGCAAATTCCTGGCGCTCGACGATGCGGCACGGGCGGTCAGCCTGCTGAAGAGCCCGGTCCGGCGCACGGCGGCGCGGCGCATCTTTGCGCCTTCCCACGGGGCTGCCCCCCGCCGCGGCGGACCGGCGGCGGCTTCGGGTGCATTCCACGCCGGTTTTCTGGCGGTGATGGTGCTCATCGGCACGCTCGGCGTGGGGAGCGCTCCAACCGACCAGAAAACAGAGCCCGATCACGTGCGCCTGGTGTTTGTCGCCACTCCCGGACCGGGAGGAGGCGGAGGCGGGGGCGGCCTGCGACAGCCGCTGCCTCCGCCAAAAGCCGAGCTGAAAGGGACCAGCAAGCTCGCGAGTCCCGTAACTGTCCGAAAGGTGACGAAACCCGAGCCGGTGAAGCGGGTCGAAACCCCGCCGCCACCGCCGCCGGTTATCGAGCCGACGCCCGAGCCGACGCCGCCTCCCCCGCCAGTGCCCGCGCCACCGGCACCGGCACCGCCGGTCGTGGCTCCCGTCGTGAGCGCGCCGGCCGACGCGGACGATCGCGCCGGAGTTCCGACCGCCACGACAGCGACGGCCCCGAGCAACGGACCGGGTCAAGGAGGGGGTACGGGGACCGGAACGGGAACAGGCGCCGGGCAGGGAAACGGTGCGGGAATCGGCGATGGATCGACTGCGGGCACGGGTGGCGGGCCTTATCGGCCAGGTTCGGGGATCGCGCCCCCCTCGATTCAGCGTGAAGTGAAGCCGGTCTACACCGAAGAGGGCCGCCGGCGCGGTGTCGAAGGCGACGTCGTGATGGAAGTGGTCGTCCGGGCCGATGGGACGATTGGCAACGTGCGGGTGCTGCAGGGCCTGGGGGCCGGGCTCGATCAGCGCGCCGTCGACGCGGTGAGGCAATGGCGATTCAACCCGGCGCGCCGCCACGGAACGCCGGTCGATGTCATGGTAGAAATTGCCGTCGAGTTCAAGCTGCGGTAGTCACGGGGAAATACCAATGGACTTCGTACTCGTCAGTATTACCGCTCTGTCGCTCATCCTCGCGCTCGCGATGGGTGTCGTCCTCTTCACCGTGCTGCGCGAGGACCGCCAGCGATCCGACGCGCGGGTCGCGGCGCTCGGTGTGGCGTCGGCAAAGTTCGATTTGCCGCTGGCGCATCGTGATCCCGAGGCACTGCGTGAGCCGGATCCCATCGTCCGTACGTCGAACGACCTTTTCGCGGTGAACAGCGAACCGTCACCGTGGGCACGGAGGCTGGGCGTGGCCGCCACGCTCGCCGTTGTGATCGGCGGAATCGGCTACATGGTATTGCCCGCCAGAAGTGCGGAACCTTCGACGTCGTCGACGGCGGCACCGAATTTTCCACTCGAGCTCCTGACGCTCAGCCACACGACGCAGCCGTCCGGGCTGACGATCTCCGGTACCATCTACAATCCACGCGGCGCCGCGCCGGTCTCCCAGGTGTTTGCCGCCGTCGTTCTGTTCGGGCCCGACGGCAACTTCCTGACCAGCGCGCGCGCGCCGCTGGATTTCACGACGCTTGGCGCGGGAGAGGAATCGCCGTTCGTCATCACGGTTCCGGTCGCCGGCGTGGTCGCCAGGTATCGAGTTGGATTTCGCGCCGCCGACGGCTCGGTGATCGCGCACGTCGATCGTCGCGCGGACGCAACCGCGGCTCAGAATGCACCGTCCGGGGGGACGCCATGGGCACACTGAAGCGCACGACGGCGATCGTCACGGCGGTCGTCGCTCTCGCGATAGCGCTGACGTCGGCGCAGGAGCGGCCGGCGTCCGGCGAACAGGAGTCGTTCCGGTTCCGGTCGGGCGTCGAGCTGATCAACGTCACCGCGACCGTCAGCGACGGCCGGGGACGGTTCGTGTCCGGTCTCCGTCAGGAGGACTTCCGGGTCTATGAGGACGGCGAGCAGCGGCCGATCACGCACTTCACTGCCGAGCGCGTTCCGGTCAGCCTGGGAATCGTCCTCGACGCCAGCGGGAGCATGGAAGGCGAGAAGATGGCTGCCGCGAAGCAGGCGCTGCAGCGGTTCCTCTTCGACCTGCTCGGTGCGGAAGACGAGGTCTTCCTCTACCGGTTCGACAACCGGCCGCAACTCGTGCACCCATGGACACGCAACAAGGAGGACATCGCGACTCAGCTGCGGCGCATTCAGCCGCGCGGCGCGACGACGTTGTACGACGCGGTCGCGGAGGCGATTCCTCTCGCCGCAACCGGGCGGAACCGGAAGAAGGCGCTGCTCATCATCTCCGATGGCAACGACTCGAGCAGCTACACGCGCATCGAGGAACTGAAGCGGCTGATTCGCGAAAGCGAAGTGCTCGTCTACGCGATCGGCATCGACGCGATGTCGCAGACGCAGCCGTATCGCCGGCCCTGGTTCACCTCGAACTTCGGTCAGCGGCGGCCCACGCCGTTCCCATTTCCAATTCCGGGCGGACCGCGGGGACCATCCGTTCCGCGCTACCCGCCACCGCCACCTCCGGTCACCAGTCCGGGCGGGCCGCCCACGCGCGGCACCGGCCGCGACGAAGCGGTCAACGTCAGGGTCCTGCGAGAGATCACCGACACGAGCGGCGGCCGCACCGAGATCATCTGGCAGCCGCGCGACCTCGATGGCGCAACCGCGGGAATCGCCGACGAGTTGAGCAAGCAGTACTTCCTCGGGTACCCGGCCGGCAACGACAAGAAGGACGGCAAGTGGCACGCGATCCGCGTCGAGGTCACGCATCCCGATTACGTCGTCCGCGCTCGGCGGGGTTACGTGGCTTCTCCGTGACGAGGGTTTCTGGTTCCGGGTGCCGGGTGCCACGGTTCAGGGTTAAACGAACGCGGAACCCTGAACCGCGAACCGAACTTGGAACCGAACCCTGAACCGCGAACCGAACTTGGAACCGAACCCTGAACCGCGAACCGAACCTGGAACCGAACCCTGAACCTGGAACCCGGAACCCGGAACCCCCGGTCCGTTATCATGCCCCGTGCAGGTGTTGACGGCGGCAATCGGGTTCAGCGTCCTTGGCAGCGTCGGCGGTCTCGCGACGGCTTCGGTTTTTCTCCTTCTTGGCGACGGGATCCGGCTACGCCTCATCCCCTGGCTGATCAGCTACGCGGTCGGCACGCTCCTCGGCGTGGCGCTGCTGGCGTTGCTGCCCGAGGCGCTTCGCTCCCTGGAGCCCACCGTCGCGCTCGGCACGCTCCTCGCCGGCGTACTCGCCTTCTTCCTGCTCGAAAAGCTGGTGCTCTGGCGCCACTGCCACACCGGCCACGACTGCGAAGTGCACACCAGCAGCGCTGCCTCGCTCGTCATCATCGGTGACGCCTTTCACACGTTCGTCGACGGCGCGCTCATCGCCGCGGCGGTGCTGACGTCGATTCCTCTCGGCGCGACGACCGCGCTCGCGGTCGCGGCCCACGAGATTCCTCAGGAAGTCGGCGATTTCGCCATCCTGCTCCGCGCCGGCTACTCGCGCGGCCGCGCACTCACGCTCAACATCCTCTCGGCTACGGGCGGCATCCTTGGCGCGCTTGCGATGCTCGCGGCCTCGCAGACCATGCCGAATCTGATTCCCTACGTCTTGAGCTTCGCGGCGGGCAGCTTTCTGTATGTGGCCATGTCCGATCTCATCCCGGACCTGCACCGCGGCGGCCTGGAAGGCGGCCCGGCGAAACAACTGTTACTGATCGGCGCCGGCATCCTCACCATCGTCCTGCTCTGAGGCCCTGAGGCCGAGCTGTCCTTTCCACAGTACGCGCCCCCTTCAAGAGGACGGCGCCGTATCGCCGTATCCGCCGGAAATCCGTGAATTTTCCTCAGTATTCCATGGCACTCGCTTTGCGACTGTTCCCTGTGCCCGCGCATACGACCCGCCTGCTGGAATTCGACGGGACTCGTCATGTCTTCACGATCCGCTGCCGCATGTCTTCTCGCGTGGCTGTTGCTCACGCCAATGGCGAGCGCCCAGTCGGGGGCAGACCCCGTGGCCGGGCAGCTCGGTCGAGCCATCCGTGAGTGTCCACGGGTCAGCATCTTCGACGACGTAGACGCGCAGGTGGACGGGAGCTCCGTGGTGCTGACCGGGAAGGTCACGACAAGCTCGAAAAAGGACGAACTCGAAAAACGCGTCGCGAAGGTTGATGGCGTTCGCGAGGTCCGCAACGAAATCGCGATCCTGCCACCGCTCTCGTCGGACGACGATCTGAGGCGCCGGGTCGCACGCGCGATCTACGGCAACCCGACCTTCTGGTCCTATGCCGCGATGTCGAACCCGCCGATCCACATCATCGTCGAGCGCGGCCACGTCGTCCTGCGCGGCACGGTGAGCTCGAACATGGAGCGGACGATGGCGCGCACGCTGGCATCAGGGCTCGGGGAGCGATCGCTGATCAATGAGTTGAGAACAGAGGGCAGGTAGTTCAACTCCCAACTCGCCAACTTCCAACTCCCAAGGGGACGCTGTGCGAACAATGGGGCGACGGCTGTACCAGCCAGCTGGTTTCTGCGACTTACACCCTATTGTGCGGATGGCTTCCCTTGGGAGTTGGAAGTTGGGAGTTGGGAGTTGTCGTCTTCCTGATCAGCTCCCTTCCTGACCGTCCACCAGATCAGACCCGCCAGCGTGAGCACCGCGGCCGCGAAGGCGCCGGCGAAGACGAAGAGCGTCCGGTAGAGAATGGATTGGCTCTCCATGCGCACCTGGACGGTCACGGGCCGGCCGTCGAGGCGATCGGCGAGGGGCTGTTCCCAGGCGAGGATGTTGCCGCGGCGGATGCCAGTGGGCTCGTCCTTCTCGAGATCGCGCGCATTGTGCTCGAGGATGCGGCTCGGGAGATGAAGCCGGAACGCAACGATCTCGCTGCCGTTCCAGCCGACGTTCTTGAGGCCCCCGGGCTTGAACGCGGAGGTGCTCACGGTCTGCCGGAAGACGTGCTGGCCGTTCTCCTGCCCGAGCTGGTATGTCGACCATGACAGCGGCGCCGCCTGGCTCAGTTTCCGCACGTCGTCGAACTCGAGGTTGATCTGGACGAACTGCCGGCCGCGACGCTTCCAGGGCCGCGGCACCGACCTGACGCGGGTCACGCTCGATTCGTAGAGCGCCCGGATTCGATCGCGATCGACTGACTGCCCGAGGGGATCGACGTCGAGACCGCGGAGGGCCGAGAGCGCCGCCAGAGACGCGTTCACCGTGAGCGTGCCGTTACCATTCAGATCGACCGTGAGATCTTCTTCGTATTGGTACTGCCGCCCGATGACGTCGCGAACGTCGCTTGCCCGCCACCACAGGATCAGAACCGCCAGAAGAATGCCCGCGAGGACGAACCACCGCTTCGCGCGCGGCCTGCCGGCCGGCCGCACGTGCGCCGCTGAGACCATTCCGCGATGATATACTGCTTTTTCTCGCGGATTTTTCGCTCCCGCCGACACGATGTCCACCTCCCGCGTATTCCTGATAGACGGCAGTTCGCAGATGTACCGCGCGTATCACGCGATGCGCGGCGGCGGCCTCAGCGGGCCCGGCGGCAAGACCACCCACGCGGTCTACATCTTCGTGAACATGCTGCGGAAGCTGATTCAGGACCATCAGCCGCAGTACATCGGGGCCTCGTTCGATCTGCCCGGCCGGACCTTCCGCGATGACCTGGTCTCCGACTACAAGGCCAACCGGACGCCCATGCCCTCGGATCTCGCGGAGCAGATCCCGTGGGTCCACGAGGCCTGCGAAGCGCTCGGCGTCCCGATCATCACCTCCGAGCGATACGAAGCCGACGATGTCATCGGCACGCTGGCGGTGAAAGCCGTGGCCGCCGGGTTCGAGGTCGCGATCGTCACGGGCGACAAGGACTTCTTCCAGCTCGTGCACGACGGCATCAAGGTCTACAACCCGCGTGACGACGGCACCTGGTTCGACGCCGAAGGGCGTGAAGGAGAAGTTCGGGGTCGCGCCGGAACAGGTGGTCGACGTGCTCGCGCTGATGGGCGACTCGATCGACAACATCAAGGGAGTGCCTGGCATCGGCGAAAAAGGCGCGCGCGACCTGATCGCGCAGTACGGATCGCTCGAGGAGTTGCTGGCTCACGCGACCGAGGTGTCCAACAAACGCTATCGGGAGGGCCTGCTCGGCCATGCCGATGACGCACGGCAGAGCCGCGAACTCGCGCGGATCCGGATCGACGTGCCTGTCGAGTTCGACGTGGACGCCCTGCGCTATCGGGGGCCATCGCGTGAACGGGCGTTCGCACACTTCACGCGGATGGGATTCCGATCGCTGGTGATGGAGTACGCGCCGACCGCGGACACGGTCGGCAAGGACTACACGATTGTCGACACGAAGGACGCGGTCCTGGCGCTCGCCGCTGAGCTGCGGGCCGCCGGACGGTTCGCAGTGCGGGTCCTCCCCGACGCTCCGTCTGCGATGCTCGCGGGCATCGTCGGGATCTCGTTCTCGACCGGACCGCACCGCGCGCGCTACGTCCCGCTGACCATCGGCGACGGCGGCGCCCGACTGACCTGTTCGGGCAGCCGGAGATGACCGCGCCAGCCACCGGCCTCGGTCTGGACGAGACGCTCGCGTTGCTGCGGCCGGTGCTCGAGGATCCGTCGCTCCAGAAGATCGGTCACGACCTGAAGTTCGACGCCATCGTGCTCGCCCGTCATGGCGTCCCGCTCGACGGCCTCGCCACCGACACCATGCTGGCCAGCTACCTGCTGGACGCCACGCGCTCGAGCCATCCGCTCGAAGAGCTCGCGCTCGAGCACGCCGGGTACAAGGCGCTCAGCGAAGAGGACGTGTGCGGGCGAGGCGCGAAGGCCGTGTCGTTCCGGGCGATCGCTCTCGACCGGGCGCTGGACTACGCGGGCGAGCGCGCCGATCTGGCGCTCCAGCTCGGGCCCACGCTGCTCGGCGCTGCTCGAGCAGGACGGGCTCGACGCCGCTCTATCGCGACCTCGAGATGCCGCTGATCCCGGTGCTGGTCGACGTCGAGCGCGCCGGCATCCGCGTCGACGGCAAGGCGTTGTCCGCGCAGTCGGTCCACGTCGAGCAGGAGCTCGCGAGGCGCAGCGCGCAGATCTTCGAGATGGCCGGCGAGGAGTTCAACATCAACTCGCCGCAGCAGCTGTCGAAGATTCTCTTCGACAAGCTGCAGCTGCCCACCCTCAAGCGCAACATCAAGACGAAGACCGCGTCGACCGCCGTCGAAGTGCTCGAGGAGCTGGCGCTGGCGCACGACATGCCCAGGCTGATTCTCGAGTGGCGCGCGCTGCAGAAGCTCAAGGGCACCTACATCGACGCGCTGCCGCAGCTGGTGAACCCGAGACCGGCCGCGTGCACACCTGCTTCAACCAGGCGGTGGCCGCGACCGGCCGGTTGAGCAGCAGCGATCCCAATCTCCAGAACATCCCGATCCGCACCGAGCTCGGGCGCGAGATCCGGCGGCGCGTTCGTCGCCGAGCCCGGGCACGTGCTGATCTCCGCCGACTACTCGCAGATCGAGCTCCGCGTGCTCGCGCACCTGTCGGGAGACGAGGCGCTCGTCGATGCGTTCCGCAAGGACGAGGACATTCACGATCGCACCGCGCTGAAGGTGTTCGGCGAGAACAGCGGGCTCGGCTACCACGAGCTGCGGCGCCGGGCGAAGATCATCAACTACGCGCTGCTGTACGGCAAGACCGCGTTCACGCTGGCCAAGGACATCGGCGTGTCGCAGGAGGCCGCGCAGGAGTTCATCAACGCGTATTTCGCCGGGCTTCCCTTCGGTGCGCGCATTCATCGACAACCTGCTTGGCACCGCCCGCGAGACCGGCGTCGTGAAGACCATGTTCGGCCGGCGCCGGCTCGTTCCCGATCTCACCAGCCGCAACTACCAGATCAGAAGCGGCGCGGAGCGCTACGCGGTGAACTTCCCGATCCAGGGCAGCGCGGCCGACATCCTCAAGCGGGCGATGATCGATGTCCATCGCGAGCTGCAGGCGACGGGGTCGCGCGCGCGGATGATCCTGACCGTGCACGACGAGCTGCTGTTCGAAGCCCCGAAAGCGGCCGCCGACGAGACCGGCGCGCTCGTGCGCGAGCGGATGGAAGGAGCCGTTCAACTGGCGGTGCCGCTGACCGTGGAAGTCGGCGTCGGCGAGAACTGGAAGGAAGCGAAGGGCTGATTGCCATCCCGGCCGCGTCACCGACTCACCTTGACATCCTAGGTGAAGGCGCCTATCGTCTCACCTAGAATGCCTACCAGAAAGGGCGATGACCGGATCGAGCTGCTCCAGGGCACGCTCGACCTGCTCATCCTGCGCACGCTGCGGCTCGGCCCGGCGAACGGTCACGAGATCGCCAAGGCCATCGAGCGCGGATCCGAGGACGTGCTGCAGGTGCCCCAGGGATCGCTCTACCCGGCGCTGCACCGGCTCATCAGGCGTGGCTGGGTGAGCTTCGGCGAGGGCACGTCCGACAACAACCGCCGCGCCAACTACTACCGGCTCACCCCCAGGGGCCGGAAGCAGCTCGAGATCGAGACCGGCAAGTGGGACCGCCTGGCGCGGGCGATCGCGCGGATCCTCCGCCCGGCGGAAGGCTGAGCGCGCAGGAACCACTGCGCCGAATGAGAGGGGGACATGCGCCGCAAACAGGCCCTCGCCGCAGCTCGATCGCGACATCCGCGATCACATCGAAGCGCGAGGTGGCGGACCGCGTCGCGCGCGGCGTCGCGCCCGACGAGGCGCGGCGGCAGGCGCTGGTCGCCTTCGGCAACGTGACCCTGACGAGGGAAGACACGCGGGCCGTCTGGACCGTGCGCGTGGATCGAGCAGACGCTCCAGGATCTGCGCTACGCCGTGCGCATGCTGCGTCGCACGCCCGGGTTCACCACCGCCGTGGTGCTGACGCTCGCGCTCGGCATCGGCGCCAACACGACGATCTTCACGCTGTTCGAAGCCGTCGTGCTGCGGACGCTGGCGCTGGAGTCGCCGGACACCCTCTACTTCGTGGCGCACGGCGCCGAACGCGCGGCGCCCGGCGGCAACTACCCCTACTTCGAGCGCATGGCGGGACGGTCCGATGTCTTCGCCGGCGTCACCGCCTATTTCAGGAGCGGCAGCGTCAAGGTCTCGACGGCGGAAGGAATCGAGACCGCCCGCAGCCTGACGGTCTCCGGCAATTACTACGACGTCCTCAACGTCCCGCTGGCGATCGGGCGCGGGTTCTCGGCCGACGACGATCGCCCGGGCGCGGGACTGGTCGCCGTGATCAGCGACGGCTACTGGTCGCGCCGGTTCGGCCGCGATCCGCGGCTGCTGGGTCGCACCCTCACGATCGACGGCCGGCCAGTGGTCGTCGTCGGCGTCACGGCTGCCGGCTTCAGCGGCCTCGATCCCGGGGCCGCTCCGGAGGTCACGCTGCCGATGGCGGTCAGGACGCTCGACGCTCCCGACTTCCGCACCAGCCACGAGACCTGGTACGGCGACATGCCGATCGTCGCGCGGCTCGCACCTGGTGTGTCGGCCGCGCAGGCGGGTGCGGTCGTGGACGCCGTGCTGCAACAGTACCCGATCCGAGCCTGAGAACTCCTGGTTGTTTGCGAACCGGAGCGGCGGCCCCGTGCGCGGCCTGCTGCTGCCCGCCGGACGGGGCACCAACGGGCTGCGCGATCAGTACGCGCAGTCGCTGCAGGTCCTGATGGCGATGGTGTGTCTGGTGCTGTTCGTCGGCTGCGCGAACGTCGCCAGCCTGCTGCTCGCGCGCGGCCACGCACGGGCGAGGGAATTCGCCCTTCGCGCCTCGATTGGCGCCGGCCGGATGCGCCTCGCGCGCCAGCTCCTGACCGAGAGCCTGCTGCTCGCCCTGCTCGGTGGGGGACTGGGGCTTCTCGTCGCGCAGTTCTCCACGCGATCGATCGCCGCGCTGGTCGAGACCGGGGCGACCCCCATCCTGCTCGACCTCCAGCCGAACGCCACCGTGCTGCTCTTCACGCTGACGATCGCGATCCTGACCGGCCTGCTGTTCGGCCTGGCACCCGCCATCGGTTGCACGCGCGTAGATCCAGCGCCGGCGTTGAAGTCGGTCAGCGCGGCGATTCCGCACTCCTGGCGCCGCTGGTCGACGCGACAAGTCCTGGTCGCGGCCCAGATTGCCCTCTGCGTGCTGCTGGTCTCAGGGGCCGGGCTGCTCGTGAGGACGCTGCGCAATCTCGAGACACGAACCAGCGGGTTCGATCGCCGCCAGCTGCTGCTGTTCTCGCTCGATGCCAGGCGCACGCCGTTCCCCATGACGCAGGTGCCGGAGCTCTGCGACGCTCTGGCCGAGCGGCTGGTCCAGCGGGGGGAAGCATTGTCGGCGGCCTGCGCCAGGAACATCGCCATGAGCTCGCGCGGCAACGCGCGCCCCTTGGAAGTGCCCGGCGCACCGCCACAACCGCCGAACGCACGTGTCGTGTTCACCAACATGGTCACGCCCGATTACTTCCGCACGCTCGGGATTGGCGTCGCCGCCGGGCGGGCCTTCGACACCCGCGACTCGTCCACCGCCGAGCGGGTCGCCGTCGTCAATCGCTCGCTGGCCCGATTCTTCTTCGGCAACGAGAACCCGGTCGGCCGCCAGGTCCATTACTCCAAGGACGATGAGCACCCCATGAGGATCGTGGGGGTGGTAGAAGACGCGACGCAGCGGAGCGTTCGTGAAGGAGCACTGATGACCGTCTACACCCCGCTCGCCCAGGTGCTCGAGCCCGAGGGGCTGGTCACCATGGCCGTGCGCGTCCGCAGCGGCCCGGTCGCGCTGGCGGCATCGCTCCGCGACGACGTCCGCGCCGTGAGCCCGGACGTGGTCGTGGACAACATCCGGACGATGGAGCAGCAGATTGCCTCAACGCTCGTGCGCGAGCGGCTGGTCGCGTTCCTGTCGGCGGCCTTTGGCCTGCTGGCCCTGGCGATGTCGTGCATCGGGCTCTACGGTGTCGTGTCGTTCGACGTCAGCCGGCGGCTCCGCGACATCGGCGTGCGGATGGCCCTCGGCGCTCAACGCGGGAGCGTCATCTGGCAGGTGTTGCGGACCGGGCTCGTGGTCTCGCTTGCCGGGATCGTGGCCGGGCTCGCGGCTACGGTCGCCGCCACGCGGATGTTGTCGGCGCTGCTGTTCGACATCACGTCGCGCGATCCCCTTACGCTGGCCGCGGCGGCCACGCTGCTCGTGCTGACGGCGGTGACGGCGAGCTTCCTTCCGGCTCACCGGGCCTCGCGCGTCGATCCGCTGGTGGTGCTCCGAGCCGAGTGAGCGAGGGCGCCTTGCGGAACAGCGAGGCTTGGTTCGAGCGATCGCGATGGGGCTCATCGGTCGGCCGGCGATTCGGCCGCAATCCTGCGGTAGACGGCCCGCGCCTCGTCGTAGGCGCGCTCCGCGTCGGACCGCTCGGCCGGCGATATCCTGCGGCTGCGGACGCGCCAGAGCTGATCCACCGCAGCCAGCGCCCACTGGGCGCTCCGTCGTGATGCACGGACAGGCTTGCCACTCACAATCACCGTAACCGGGTTGGTATGGAGCTGTGGGAACTCTCGCAGCGCGATCCAGCTGCTCCGTTCGATGGGCACGGAGAACTCGAGCGGATGTTCGCGCCCATCCGCGGGCACCTCGCGGCTGGCGACCGGGACGCCATTGACGACCACCTCAACGAGCCGCCGCGCACGCTGGTAGAGCGGATCGAGTGACAGGGTTTCCCGCTTGATGACCGTGTCGCCGACATACCGCCGGCCGCCGACGGGAATCGCGCCGCCGTATGGCGACTCGAGCGGCGTCTCCGGCGAGAACGCCACGACGGCTTTCACGGTGACCGCGCGCGGCGCGCCCAACTGAAGCTCGTCTCCCGGCGACTTGCCATCGACCGCGAACTCGAGCGCGTGTGCGTAGCCGTCGCTCACGTAGCTGCGGCCGCGCGCAACCCCCTGGGCCCATTGCGCGTAATCGACGCGACTCTGAGCGCCGAGACGCACGTAGGTCCGCCCCTGGCCGACGCGCGTCCCGCTCATGCACGGAAAGTCCGTCTCGCCGCTCGCCTTGAGAGGAAAACCCACATTGAGCAGGTGGTACCACGCGTTCCATTCCCGGATGCGATCGGTATCCATCGCACTGATGAAATCGACCGCGCCGTGCGCGGCGGTGACGAAAATCTCCTGCGCTCCAACGCTGTTCAACTCCGGAACCGCATAATTGGGCAGCTGGTCGTCGGCGCGATCGTGGCTCGCCTTCAGCTCGGGCGCGCCAATCGTGCCGTCGCGATCGGTATCGACCTCGGCAAATGGCGCTGGCAGGAGGCCGCGCGCGGCCTCACTGGAGTCGAGCCGCCCGTTCCTGTCGCTGTCGAGCTGTTCGAGCAGGCGGCCGGTCGCCGCCTCGGGATCGATTTGCAGACCGCTCCCCGAATGCGCATAGCCGCCGATCCCGCCTTGCGCCCGGGTCCAGCGCAGCACCGGCAACGTCCAGGTCGGCCAGTCCTTACTCCCATTGGCTCCCGGATAAAACTGCTCTTTGAGGTTGATCAGGCACACGTGACCCAATGCCTCGGACCCGAAGCCGCTGACCTCGATGTCGTACTTCATGAGCGTCAGCGGCTCGCTTCGCTTGTCGGCCAGCGGAGCGAAGAACTGCTTCTGATGATCGAACCCCGGCCCCCAGGTCAGCACGCTGCCGACGTTCAGTCCCTCACCCTTGATCTGCCGGAACATGTCTGAAGGTTCCACGCCTTCGGTGGGCGAGGTGTAGTGCGCGCAACCTGCGGCATGGATGTGATGGTCGCCGCTGTAGTACCCGCGGGACGACGGATCGATCCATCGTTCGAGCCTGACCGCGATTTCAGGCTTCGCGCCTGAAGCAGTCGCGCCAGGCTCGGGGATCGTCACCTGCCGCTTGATCCACCGGTATTCCGGGCCGCGCCCGTAGAACATCGTCAGCTGACCAGGGGGCAGCCGCACATCTTCGCCGTGAGCGCGATAGATCTGTTTCTGGAAGAAGAGATCTGGAGCGAGACGCTTGGCCTGGGGCGGGAACACGTGGCCCTGCCGATCCTCGAACTGGAACCGGCCCGTGGTGGGGTGGCCGTCGTGGTCGAGCACACTCAGGCGCACCGCCACGGCCGGCTTCACGGTGAACAGGACCGGAGCTTCCGCCCGAAAGCCCAGATCCTGCGTGCCCTGCCCGACGTCGAAGGTGATGGTCGCTTCGCGGCGGCCCGGCTCGTTCGAATAGATCAGCGCGATGACATATTCGAGCTCGAGCCCGCTCAGATTGGGCGTCATCGGCGCGGCCGTGAACAGCTCGAGGTCGAGAAACCGATCGGCCCGCCGTTCCACGTTTTCGTTTTCACGAAGGTGCGGCTGCTGCATGCGTTCGGATGACAGCCGCGACATGCCGGCGTAGACAGGTCCCGCCTGAGGACTTCCGATTCGGAGCCGCGGTGTCCCGCCGCTTTCGTTGACCACCTTCACGATGGCAGGCGTGTAGCCAGCCTGCTGCAGTATTGCCGGTGCCGGGCCTCGCTCGACCCTCACCCGCGACTCCGGGTTGATGTGCACCGAGAGCAGCACGCGGCCGTCGAGCAGCCGCTGAAGCGCCTGCGAATCGCGCGCCTGGCCGGCCTTTACGAGACTGGCTCGAAGATCGCCAGGGAGCGGCGCTCCAAGGTAGTCGAGGGCAGCCGCGAGCCGCTCGATGTTGGCGGCGAGCGGCTGCCCTTCGACTGTGACCGTTGCCAGGCCCGTGGGCGGACTCTCCACCTCCCGGCGCGACACCATCCCCAGCAGATGCAGGGTGAAATAGAGCGCCGTGGCCAGGCCGGCCAGCACGAAGGCCGTGAGCGCGCGCAGGACGATGCCGCTCATTGTCCGGAGTTCGGCCTACTTGGTCTTCGTCGCTTTGCCTTCGAACGTCGGCGCCCAGGACTTGCCGTCGGCCGACATGTCGCATTTGACCGTCAGCGTCGTCGCCTCGGCGCCGAAGTCCAGGGTGCAGCGATCGTGCATCACGGTGGTGCCCATGGTCGCTGTTCCCGTCGAGGTCCAGGTGTTGCCCTTCACGGTCAACGTGCCCGAGCCCCTCATTCCCATGTTGTCGAAGGAGTTGAAGGTGTAGACCTTCTTGGCCGCATCGTAGCCGAGGATTTCGAGGCCCTGCATCTCCCCGATCGGCGACTTGCCTTCATACAGGCGCTGGATGAAGAAGTTCCCGGGCACCCAATCGATGCGATCGGTGCCGGTCATCTTGCCGCCAGGGCCCATCGGGCCAGGTTTCATCTCTCCCTCGAAGGTCCAGTTCCCGACGAACGCCGCGAGCCGCTGGTGTTCGGGTCCTGGCTTTGGGACCTCCGGCTTCTGCGCGATTACGACCCCCGCATGCATCGACAACACCGCAATGACGACTGCCAGGCACCTCATCGATCCGCTCCTTTCATCGCTGGTCGGCCGAACCGACAGATTATGCGCGACGGGGCTCCGCCCCGTCATCCGTCGAGTACAGGCCGTGTCCACCACAAGGCCGCGGACGCCGGGTCATCGCGCCGTGCCCACGGAAATCGGCCCTCATCGGCGGCACCGGGCTTGCGTCTTCGGGTGCGGTCAATCGGGACGGTGACCGTCCCAAGGAAGGGCGCCGTGCAGCGTGTCAAAAAGGTAAGCACCCTACTACTTCTGGCATCGATGGTCGGCTTTCAGCCGGCGCCGGTCGAGGCCCGGGATCGGGATCGCGGCGACCGCCTTGAAGATCGGAACGATGGTCGCGACGATAGGAAGGATAAGGAGAAGAAGGACAAGCACGCCAAGAAAGATCATCGCAAAGAACATCGGGCTGAAGCGCGCGACGGCTATTGGGATGCGGCCCGGTACTACAGGCACGACGATCGACGCTACAAAGCGCGGCGCCTGGGCAGAAACGATCGAATCTACAGGGGCTCGGACAACCGCTACTACTGCCACCGCGATGACGGCACGACGGGCCTGATCATCGGCGGCATCAGCGGCGCCGTCCTCGGCCACATCATCGCTCCTGGTGGATCGAAGACGCTCGGCACGATCGTCGGCGCTGGCGCCGGCGCCCTGATCGGCCGGGCGATCGACGACGGAGACGTCGTCTGCCGCTGACGGTTTTCCAGTGTCAGGCACTTCACCTCGGAAGCCGCTGACGACCGGACTCAGAAACGGAGCCGCACCAGCGCGGCCTCGAAGTTCCCGCCGTATGTGGTCGTGCCGTTCGGCGTGATTGCGCCTGCGGCCGGATTCGCAACCACGCCGGTCGCGTCGCTCAGCGCACCGCGTGGGCGGCCGCGCCGCCGGAAGGCTCGGCCGCGTGACCGCACTGCAGATCGGATCGTTCAGAATCAACAACCCCATCACACTGTTCTCAGAAGCGAGCGCCGGGGCCTTCGCCGATGACACGCTCGCCGGGAACATCGGCGCGCAGATCGCAAACCGGTTCCGGAGGTTTCTGGACTACGGTCGCAGGCGGATCATCCTCGAGCCATCGAGCGCGTTCGGCAATCCATACGACCGCGCCTTCAGCGGTCTCGCGCTGCGCGCCGAGGGTGCCGATTATCGCGCGTTCCGGGTGAGAGAAGTGACCGAGCCACAGGATCTCGACGTCAGGCTGTCGCACGCGGTCGAGCTGCCCGATGCAGAACGCCATGGGGCCGAGCGAGACTGAGCTCGGCCCGCCGACTCGCTGCGCACCAGGTCGAAGCTGAGGCGGTCACGGACGAGCAGTGTAAGTATTGGGGTGCGCGTCGAAGAGCTGATGCGCCAGCAACGTTTCTCCGCCTGCTGGAAATGCACGGTCTGGGGCACCTGAGCGATCGGACGGTCCTTGAAATCGGTTATGGTCGCCTCTCGCAGGCGTTGATGCCGTCGCAGACGTCGGCCGAGGTTGCCTCCGCCATTGATGAAAAGGGACGCCTGCGCGATTCCCTATCGATTGACGGGGAACACCAGGCCCGCCGATCCTCTCAATATGTACGAATACCGGGGGAAATGTACGAATACGTGGCGGGGGCAAACCGATCGTGAGCGTGCCGCTCGACTTCGCTGACGACGCGCCGCCATTCGTGCGAACGGCGCGCGATGCAGACGACTGGATTGCCGCAATCGAGGAGGCACTGACCCTCGACCCGCCAAGACTTCGCGTTGCGCGGCACCCACGCCCCCTCGGCGTGTGAACCTTGCGAAACGCAAGCGAGAAATCTGCATGGCTCCGGTCCAACCAAGGAAGCAGCAAGTCGGGATGCTCCGGGTCGTAATCGCCACCCGCGGCCGGGGACTCCTGCTGGAGCGCACGCTCAACTCACTGGCCCAGTGCGACTTGCCGCCATCCTATGCCGGCACCCTAGTCATCGAGAACGGGGAACGGCAGGGAGCCGAACGGGTCGTGTCCGATGCCGCGCCCGCGCTCGACCTGGTGTACCGATTCCACCCTGACGGCAACAAGAGTGCCGCTCTCAACGTGGCGCTCGAGATGGTAGGCAGTGGTTTGATCGTTTTCTTGGACGACGACGTGCGCGTCGGCAAGGCGCTGCTGACTGCATACGGCGAGGCCGCCGCGGGAATAGAGGGTGGCATCTTCTTCGGCGGCCCGGTTTTCCCTGACTACGAGGTTCAGCCACCGTCGTGGCTCCTCAACTACTTGCCGGGTTCCGCTCGCGGTTGGACACTAACCAACACAACCGACCCGGTCACGGCGCCGGTGTTCCTGGGCGCGAACTGGGCGGCATTTGTTTCGGACATGCTGGCGGTTGGCGGTTTCGACCCCTCATTCGGGCCTGGCGCCGCCACCCGAAGCGTCGGTCAAGAGCGCGCCATGGAGTCGCGGCTGCTCGACGCTGGACGGGCAGGGCGCTACGTGCCAGACGCGCAGGTCTGGCACTGGATCCCCCGCGAACGCTGCACACCGCGCTGGGCGTTTCACAGGATGTATCGCGAGGGCGTCAGCCGTGGCCTTCAGGATCCTCCCGCCGTCCCGTCAGCGCGCATGTTTGGGTATCCTCGATGGGCAGTGCGGCGTGCTGCGGAACACGCATTGCGCGCGGTGGTATCGTGCGCGCGACCGCGGAGCAGCACCAACCTCGACGCGATCAAGCAGCTTCTCCGCTCGGTCGGGTATCTGAAGGGCAGCCAATTGGCACTACGCGCGACTGGGGGCAGCAATCAAGGCGCCGGGGCCGAGGCAGAAAGCCCATCCGCACGAGCTCGCAAACTGTAAGGTTGGACCGTGTCCAGTGGCTGCCCTCGCCGTCACGCTCGCCGATCTGGCTCGCCGAGCGCGTGCGTCCCCTATCTGCCGAGATAGAGTGCCTGGCATTCTGATTGCTTTGACTCTACCGGAGGTCCCTGCCGGCGCACTGAACGCCTGCCTTTAGCCTTCTGATGTCGGAAACCAGCACTTCCTCTACCGTACAGTCCTGGCCCCACCACCCAGGTGTGAACGACGCTACAGACGACGACTGGCTCCTGCCGCTGGAGGAGCGGCGATCGCTCCTTGGCGACCTGCGCTTCATCCTGCGCCATGAGTTGTGGCCGCATCGCGGGCTGCTCTACGAGCTGACGCGGCGCGACATCCGCGTGCGCTACAAGCAGGCGGTGATGGGGCTGGCATGGGCCGTCCTGATGCCGATGCTGATTGTTGCCGCAGGAGCGCTGGTGCGCGTGGCCATGGTTCTCGTTGGCGGCAGACGGCTGGTAGCCGGAGGAAGTGGTCGGCATCGCCATCAAGGCGGTCCCGTGGTCGTTCTTCGTCAGCGCGCTTGGATTCGGTGTCAACAGCCTCACCGGAAAATCAAACCTGCTGACCAAGATCTACTTTCCACGTGAGGTACTTCCGCTCTCGTCGACCCTGGCGCAGATGTTCGACTCGTCCATCGGCCTGGCGACGCTGCTGGTGGTGTGCGTGGTGGTCGGCGTGAACTTCACGCTGACCGCGTTATGGGCACTTCCTCTTATCGCCATCCTCGTCGCCTTCACCGCGGGCTCCGCGCTGCTCGTCGGCTGCGGCAACCTCTTCTTTCGCGACGTCAAGTACATCGTCCAGGTGCTGCTGTCGTTCGGCATCTTTTTCACGCCGGTCTTCTTCGAGCCACAGATGTTCGGTCCGATCGGGGCACGGGTGATGATGCTGAACCCGCTCGCGCCGGTGCTCGAAGGACTGCGCCTGAGCATCGTCTACGACCACAATCTGTGGTCACCGCTGATCGAGATGGGGCAGAAGGGACCCGTTCTGGTCTGGAGCCCGTGGTATCTCGCATACACTGCGGCGTGGTCCATCGTGATGCTCACGGGCGGCCTGCTGATCTTCCATCGCACCGAACCCAAGTTCGCCGAGTACGTATGAGGACCCTCCGTGGCTGAAGGACGTGTCGCGTTCCAGCGGGTGTGGAAAAAATTCCGTCGGGGCGAGCTCCACGACAGCCTGCGTGACCTGATTCCGCACGCCGCGTCGCGCCTGTTCAGGCGGCGACGCCAGCGCGACGAGCTTGACGCGCGAGAGTTCTGGGCCATACAGGACGTTTCGTTCTCGGTCGGGCCCGGCCAGGCGCTCGGCATCATCGGGCCGAACGGCGCCGGCAAATCGACCATCCTCAAGCTGCTGACGCGCATCCTGCAGCCGACGTCGGGCCGATGCGGCGTGCGGGGCCGCGTCGGGGCGCTCATCGAGATCGCCGGTGGCTTTCATCCCGACCTGACCGGCGGCGAAAACGTGTTTCTCCAGGGTTCGATCATGGGCATGACGCGGCGCGAGATTGCGTCACGCTTCGACGATATCGTCGCGTTCTCAGAGCTCGGCGAGTTCATCAACACACCGGTGAAGCGGTATTCCAGCGGCATGAACGCGCGCCTGGGGTTTGCCGTCGCCGCGCACATGAGCCCGGATGTCCTCATCGTGGACGAGGTGCTCGCCGTCGGCGACTTCCGCTTCCAGCGCAAGGCCTTCGATCGCCTCAGCCAGATGCGGCGAGGGCTGCCGGTCGTGATCGTGTCGCACCAGCTCGATCGCATCGCCTCGCTCTGCACGCACGCCCTGCTCCTCGACCACGGCCGCATCGTCAAGCGCGGCTCTCCCGACGAGCGTCATCTCGCACTACGTCATGAACGGCTTGCGGAGCGAGATGCCGGCGGACGAGCGGCTCCCTTTTGCGTTCACGGCCTTCGAAGTCGAGCCGAAGGGCCCGGTGCGATCCGGCGAATGGGTCTCGCTGACGCTTCGCGGCGACGTGCGCCATGCCCCGCCGGCGAACCTCCGCCTTGCCGTCCGTGTCCGCGCGCTGCAGACGGCGAAGAACGTCTTCGTGATGGATCTGAGCGCGCGCGAGCCGCGATTGTCGCAACCCGGCCGCTTCACCGTGGCAATGGATCTGCAGGTCAACACGGGCCACGGCTACCTGACGATCGAGCCGGTCATCTGGGACGTCGTGGAGCGCCGCGAGCGGGGACGCGGACCGCACGTCCTCATCCATGTCAACGATCCCGAACTGGTCGGCACCGTCAACATGCACGCGCACGTACGCGTCGAGACGGAGCCGACGATTGTCGAGACCGCAAGCGCCGAGCCGGTCGCGCCGTCGGTTTATGAGGCTTGACTCCATATCAGGCTAGCTGCGCTCGAGGGTGGAGCGGGCGGACGGCAAGCGCGCCTGGGTTCAACCTGTCGTCGTGAACCTGCCTCCGTGATCCGCCGATTCTGTTCATTTGAACGCCCGCACGATCGGCCGGCAGTTGTTTTCCGCCAGGCTGTCGTCGTCGCACATCCCGAGGTTTTCGACTCGCGTGAAGCCGACCGCGCGCAGCGAGGCTTCGACATCCTGAACCTTGGTGTTGGAATTGCCTTCGAAGTACACCGCGCCGCGGGTGACGTCGCCGAGCAGTCGATACATCCGCTGCGGATTTTTCAAGTGCCCGACGACGGCCAGGCAGAAGACGACGTCGTACGGCCCCTGCACCGACTTGACCGTGAGCTTGTCGATGTCGCCCTGTTCGAAGCGGATGTCGGTAATGTCGGCAAAGAGGGCTGTCCGATTCGAGACGAGCACCTTCTGCGCGTCGTACTCGATGCCCAGCCCTTCGCTCGGGCCATGTTTCCGGGCTTCGAGCAGCATTCCACCGATGTTGCTGCCGAGATCGAGCACGCGCTTGCCTTTGAGCATGTCGGTCGTGATGCCGAACCTGTCGAAGCGCTGACGGCAGTCGCGCTGCGCTTCGTCGCGTGCAACCGTCAAACCTGGCAAATCGAGCGTATTGTAGATTCGTCCATGTTTGCACGTATGGCGAACGTTGGTTCGCTGAAATGTCAGCGAGGCTTCGCGCAGTTCCTTCCTGAGCACTGAGCTCAACTGCGCCTTGGCCGTGGCAAAGTCCACTCTCAGAACGTTGGCAATCGACCACCGATGATCTTTCGAGTAGCCCATCTTGCCGGTGCGCCATGGCGACTCGAGCCCCTCGCTGGTGACGTCGTAACAGCGTGCCAGGCCGGGAAGTCCGCCGACGTACGGCGTCAAGGCCTCGAAGTCGATCAGTTTCAGCTGGCCGTCCACGAGAAACAGATTGCCTGCGTGGAAATCTCGATGGGCGTGGCCGAGCGCGAGCAGATCCAGAACGATCGACAATGCGTCCCCTGCGACACTCAGACGCTCGGCGTCGCCGAGCGACGCGGCCGCGCGGTCGAGTCTCGCGCTGTCCTGGTACTTCGGGGTCGTGAACCAGTTCAGGCCGTACGCCTTCCACGGCGGGAACCACGGCATCTGCCGGTAGCGGCGATAGGCGAGCCGTTCGTTCGCGAACGCCCGTCGCCCGTCCGTTTCGGTGGTGAAGGTTTTTCTGACGTGCGGCTTCCCGTCGATCTGGACGACGCGGCAAAACGCCCGCCGGCCCACATGGACGACGTCCGGATCGTTCCGAAGCCGCACATTGCTTTCCGGCGGCGGCTCACCAATCGTCTGATGAAACTTCCGTTTGGCCCATCGAAGCGCATCCATCGTTTACGCCTCGAGCCGACGCTCGCGGCCGAATGTCGTGAGCTGCACGAAGTCCAGTGACATATCCCGATCTTGCGACGATTGGTGGTCGAGGGCAACCCGGCTGCCCTGCCGCGGCCAACGACCTCGGTCAAAGCCTGACTGGGGGAGCCTGCGACCCCTCCCGCGTCACTCCGTACGGAGCGCGACGATCGGATCGACGCTCGCGGCGCGGCGGGCCGGCCACAGGCTCGCAAACGACGGCCGCGACCGTCAATGACACGACCGCGGCCGCAAACGCGCGCGGATCCGTCGGCTCCAAACGGAAGAGGAACGCCTTCGTTGCCGCACTGACATACCAGGCGGCCACAGCGCCGCAGGTCAGCCCAGTCGCCACCAGCGTCAAGGCGTTCCGCAGGACAAGGCCGACCACCCTCGATCGCGTGGCGCCCAGTGCCATCCGCACGCCGATCTCACGCGTCCGCTGGGAGACGAGATAAGCCATCACCCCATACACGCCGACCGCCGCAATCGCCAGACCCAGCAACCCGAACAGGCCAACCAGCATCATCGTGAGTCTTCGCTGCGCCACGCGCCTGCCCAGCAGCTCGTCCATCGTGATGACATTGCGCAGCGGGACGTCTGGGAACACCCCGAAGACGGCCGACTTCACCGTCGGCAGCACGTCGTAGGGATCGCCGTGAGTCCGGATCGCCAGCATTCCTCCTGGCATGGATGACTGCGCGGCCGGCACGTAGGCCTGCGTCATCGGGTCGACCTCGAGGCTGAACTGGTGGACATCGCCCACGACACCTACGACCGTGTGGTCGCTGCCGAGGCCAACCGTGCGGCCGATCGGATCCTGTCCCGGAAAGTACTTCCGCGCCGCGGACTCGCTGATGATGACGACGTTGCCCATGCCGCGGCGATCCACGGGGGTGAACAAGCGGCCGCGCCGAAGTGGTATGCCCATCGCCTGGTGATAGCTCGGCGTCACCCGGGCGATGCTGATCATCTCGCCAACCGGCAGGTCGAACTTCGAGCCAGGGATCGTCACAGACGATGCGGAGATCCCGCCGCTGAGCGGCAGGCCGTCGGAGGCGGAGGCAAATTCGACCCCGGGGATATGGCCGATACGGTCAACGAGCTCGGCGAAGGCTGGTCCTGCATCCCGAGGCGCGGTCCGGTCCGGAACGCGTGGCGAGATCTGGATGGTCAGCACCTGTGAAGCGTCGAAGCCGGGATCGATTCGGATCAGCGCGAGGAAGCTTCCCAGGAACAGCGCAGCGCCGACGAGCAGGACGAGGGCGAGCGCGACTTCGGCGACGACCAGTGTGCTTCGCAGGTGCCGCGAGGCGGCGCTTGCGCTGGACCGAACGCCCGCTTTCAAGGCGGTGGTCAGATCCGGACGTGACAACTGCAGGGCAGGCACGATTCCGAACAGGATGCCGGTCAGGATCGAGAGGAGAGCGGCGGCGGCCAGGACGCGAAGGTCGATCGCGATCGCCGCGACTCTCGGCACACCTTCGGGCATCGACGCCCTCAGCAGCTCGACGCCCCACCACGCCACGACGATCGCACAGAGGGTTCCGGCCGCCGACAGCACGAGGCTTTCGGTCAACAACTGACGAATGAGCCGCCAGCGGCTGGCGCCAAGCGCGGCGCGGATCGCTACTTCGCGCTGATGCGCGCTGGCCCTGGCGAGGAGCAGGTTGGCGACATTGGCGCAGGCGATCAGCAATACGGTCGCGACCGCGCCCAGCAGCATCAACATCCATGATCGCGTGGTGGTTCCGACCAGGTGATCGTTCAGGCGCCGCACCCCAATCCGGTTGTCCTTGTTCCAGATCGGATTCGCTCGTTCGAGCGCGGCGGCGACCTGATCCATTTGCGCTCGCGCCTGCTGCAGCGAGACGCCACCCCTGAGACGCGCCACGACCTGAAGGTAATTGGTCCGGGTATCCAGCCGCCGGGTGCGCTGATCGGGCGGCACGATGTAGGGCACCCAGATGTCCACCGAACGCGCGCCGGGCGGATAGCTGAAGCCCGGGGGCATGACCCCGATCACCTCATAGCGGCTTCCTTCCCCTGCGCCCGGACCGCCTTCCAGGTCCTCCAGCGGAATCCTGCGGCCGATCACAGCCGGGTCTCCGCCGAAGTGGCGCTTCCACAGCCCATCGCTCAAGACCGCCACGCGGTGCCCACCGGCCGCTTCGTCGCCGGACTGGATCGTGCGCCCGAGGGCGGGCCGCACCCGCAGGACGTCGAAAAAGCCCGCCGTCACGCGAAGCGGGACCAGCGATTCCGGCTCCGCGCCCGGCTCCCGCAGCGTCAGCCACCCGCTGCCGAAGGCGCCCATCGCCTCGAATACCTGCTGCTGCGAGATCCAATCGAGGTAGTTCTGTGGCGCGACGGGTGTCAGTTGTTCCGCGTCCTGGTTGAGTTGCGGGAACTGAGTCGAAGGCCGCGAACGCTCCCCTACCGCGACGAGCCGATCGTGCTCGTCGAACGGCAGCGCCCGCAGCACCACGGCGTCGACCACGGAGAAAATCGCCGTAGTCGCGCCAATGCCGAGCGTGAGCACGATGAGCGCGGCGACGGTGAAGCTGGCGGAGGCTCGAAGCGAGCGGACGGCGTTCCTCAGATCGTCACGCATGCATCATTTCGCTCGTTTGCCGGGACCATAGACAACCTTGCCCGCCAGCGCGCCGGTGTGCTGCTCGTTGTCGACCGTGACAACGCCATTGACGATGACGTACTTGATACCGACCGGGAACTGGTGCGGCTGTTCGAAGGTGGCGCGATCGATCACGCGGTCCTGATCGAAGACCGTCACGTCGGCGGCGAGACCCGCTTTCAACCGCCCTCGGTCGCTGATGCCGAGCTTCTCGGCATTCATGCTCGTCATCTTCTTCACGGCCTCTGGCAGCGCGATCACCTTCAGCTCGCGAACGTAGCGTCCGAGCACGCGCGGGAACGTGCCGTAATAGCGCGGATGCGGATGCGTGCGGCCGGTGGGGCCGTCCGGGCTCACCGCGCTCCCGTCGGAGCCGATCGACGTCCACGGCTGTTTCATGATCAGCTGCATGTCCGGCTCGGAATGATGGAAGAACACGGTCGGCACGCTGCCGCCTTCTTCCAGCAGCACGTCGAAGAGGACGTCGGCCGGATGGCCGCCGCGCGCGGCAATCAACTCGCTCATGCGCTTGCCCTGGAACGGCTTGTTGCGCTCGTGCCTGAGCGACACCAGGATCATCCCGGCCCACCCGTCGCCGGTCGCGAGGTAGTGGTTGTACCAGTTCGGCAGGCCGTTCATGACCTCCTCGCGCATCCGCTTCCGCGCTGACGGATCCTTGAGCCGTTCGAGCAGCTTCTCGCGGCCGCCGTCGTGCGCCCACGGCGGCACGATCGAGGACAGGTTGTTCTGTCCCGCCGTATACGGGTAGACGTTGGCGCGGATGTCGTAGCCCTCGTCGCGCGCCTTCTGCACCATCGCGATGATCTCGCTCGCACGGCCCCACAGGTTCTTGTGGGCGATCTTCATGTGGATGATGTCGACGGGAATCCTGGCGCCTTTGCCCACCTGGATCGCCTCGTCGATTGCGCGGAAGACGCCCTCGCCTTCATCACGGATGTGCGAAGAGTAGATGCCGCCGTACTGCTTCGCGGTCCGGGCCAGCTCGATCAGGTTGGCGGTCGTCGCGAAGCTCGACGGCGGCTGCAGCAGCGCGGTCGAGAGGCCCATCGCGCCGTCTTCCATCGCCTGCGCGATGAGCCGCTTCATCTCCTCGAGCTCCTGCGGCGCCGCCGGGGACTCGCCGTAGCCCTTGACGTAGGTCCACACCTGTTCTTCGCCGACGTACGACGCGATGTTCGTCGACATGTGCTTCTGTTCGAGCTTCGCAAAGTACCCGCCGAGCGTCGTCCAGTCGACCGTCACGCCATCGGCACGAGCACGCGCTTCTTCCGTCCCCGCTTTGATCGGTCCCGCCGACCGGGACTCGCCCAGCACCATCGTCGTCACGCCCTGCCGGATCATGCTCTCGGATTTGGGTTCGACGAGGATCGTGTAATCCGAGTGGTTGTGGATGTCGATGAAGCCGGGTGCGACCGTCAGCCCGGACGCATCAATCCGGCGCGTCGCTGCCGCGGTCCGGAGATCGCCGATGGTCGCGATGCGCCCGCCGCGAATCCCCACGTCCGCTCGCACGGCGGGAGTGCCCTCGCCGTTCAGCACCGAGCCCCCGGTGATCAGGAGGTCGTACGGCTGTTGCGCCGTCGGGCGCGCGCAGGCGGAGGCGAGCGAGCAGCGAGAGCAGGACAATCGATCTTTGTGTCATTGGCGGGAAGATATTAACGCTGGGACGCCTCCCCTCCCCGTCCCCCTTCCACCGGCGCCGGGACCCCAGAGTGGCTTCGCCATCTCCTTGCTCCAGCGCAGCCAGTCATCCGCCAGCTCCTTGACCTTCTTTGGATTCGTGGCGGCCAGATCGTGCTGCTCGCCGATGTCCTGCGCCAGGTTGAAGAGCTGCGCCCCGGAAAGATCCGGACTGGTCGTGTCCGCGACGAGCAACGGACCATCGATCGTCTTCACCAGCTTCCACGGACCTTTGCGTATGGCCATGTGCGCGAACAGGCGCCAATACAAGGCGTCGTGCGGAGCGTCCTGAAGTTTGCCAGTCAGATAAGGCAGAAGATTGACGCCATCGAGCTTCCACTCGGCCTGGCGCTCGACGCCCGCGGCCGCGAGCGCGGTCGGGAGCACATCGAGCTGGATGATCGGACGCGAGTCGATCTTGCCTTCCGGAAGCCGCCCCTTCCAGCGAATCATGAACGGCACGCGGATGCCGCCCTCCCAGGTCTGACGCTTGGATCCGCGCAGCGGCGCGTTGGTCGATCCGTTGATCGTCGTCCCGGGCATCGTCGGGCCGCCGTTGTCGCTGAAGAAGAAGATCAGCGTGTTCTCCTCCAGGCCTTCGGCGCGGAGCGCGGCCAGCGTCCGGCCGATGCCGTCGTCCATGGCCGACATCATCGCCGCGTAGGTGCGGCGCTGTTCGTCGGCAATCCCGTTGAATCGCGCCAGGTACTTCTCGGTCGCCTGCATCGGCGTATGGACGGCGTTGAACGCGAGATAGAGGAAGAACGGCCGGGACTTCTCCCGTTTGATGAACGCCACGGCGCGATCGGTCAGCACGTCGGTCAGATAGCCGCTCGCTTCGACACGATCCCTGCCGTCGTACAGAGGATTCACACCGTTCACCGCCGATTCGAAGTACGAGTGGTCACCGCCGAGAAAGCCGAAGAACTCGTCGAAACCGCGCGACATCGGATGAAGGTGCGCGGCCGATCCGAGATGCCACTTACCGAACAGCGCGGTTCGGTACCCGGCTGCTTTCAGCCGATCGGCGATGGTCGTTTCGCCAGGCGGAAGCCCGCCATTCGGGCCGGCATCCGCGCCCATATTGACCTCGTGCCCGAACCGCTGCTGATAGCGACCGGTCAGGAGACCGGCGCGGGTCGGGCTGCAGTACGGGCCGGTGACGTAGGCGTCGGTGAATCGAACGCCGCCTCTCGCCAGCGCGTCGATGTGCGGCGTGGGAATGTCCTTGCTTCCGTGCACACCGATGTCGGCGTACCCCATGTCGTCACCGACGATCATCACGATGTTCGGCGGCCGGACCTGGGCAGACGAGGCATGGGCGCAGGCGACGACCAGCGACAGCGCACCAGTCAGAATCGCGAGCCGACGTTGAAAGCGATGCATGAGCATTCCTCCGACGGAGTCCGACGTGCTCAGTCAGCTCTCAGCAGCCGGTAGACCGGGCCGGCTGGAAGCTGACCGCCTGAAAGGCGGTGGGTTTAGACCTGGCACGTTGGACTAAACACCGGCGGGAGGCGTTATCGCGCCCAGGCGTAGGCGTCGTTGCGGACGTCGGCGCCGGCGCTCAGCACGCCTCTCTCGACGTCCACGACAATGGCCGCGTTGGCGCCGAGCGACCACGGGCCCTCCACCGTCAGCTTGTGTCCCTTCGCAGTGAGCGCTTTGTGCACCGCGACCGGTATGCGCAGTCCTCGACCGAGAGATCGCCGGGGTACATCGTGTGTGGAAATGGCGACGCGGGGAAGCTGCGCGTGGACCAGCGCGGCGCTTCGATCGCCTGCTGGATGTTCATGCCGAAGTCGATCACGTTGATGAGCGTCTGCATCGTCCGCATGACCTGGTCGTCGCCGCCGGGGCTGCCGAGGATCATGAAGGGCGGCCGTCCTTCATCACGAGCGTGCTCTGGAGCGTGCTGCGCGGGCCGCTTGCCCGGCTCGAGCGCGTTCGCCTCGCCGGGCACGAGCGAGTAGTAGTCGCCCCGGCAGTTGAGGATGAACCCGAGATCGCCCATCACGACGCCCGTGCCCCAGCCGCTGTGGAGGCTCGGCTCGAAGCTGACCATGTTCCGATCCTTGTCCACGACGGCGATATAGCTGGTGTCGCCGACGTGATCGGCCGCCCCGGTGGTCGTGACATGGATCGGGTCGGACCAGCGCTTCCGTCTTCTTCATGAACTTCGCCGGATCGCCGGGCCGGAGCTCGAGCGAGGCCTTGTCGGGATCGATCAGCGTCCGGCGCTCCGCGGCGTACTCCTTGGAGAGGAGGCCGTCGTAGGGGATCTTGATGAAGGCCATGTCGCCGAGATACTTCTCGCGGTCGCCGAAGGCCAGCTTGAGCGCCTCGGCGCTCGTGTGAATGAAGGCGGCGCTGTTGTGCCCGAGCTCCTTCAAGTTGTAGCCCTCGAGGATGTTCAGGGCGAAGAGCTCCGCCGGTCCCTGGCTGGCCGACGGGTTCTTGTAGACGTCGTAGCCGCGATAGCTGGTCGACACCGGCGCTTCGACGAGCGCGCCGTAGGATGCGAAATCGTCGTACCGGAACAGCCCGCCGTTCTTCTCCGAGAACTCCGCCATCGATCGGGCGATATCTCCCTTGTAGAAGCGGTCGCGCGCCGCGCGCAGGCCCGCTCGCCGGTCCGGCCCGGCGGCCTTTTCCGCGTCGATCAGTTTTCGCAACGTCCGTGCGGCATCGAGGTTCCGGAAGACAGCGCCCGGCTCCGGAGGCTTGCCGCCAGGCATGTAGAGACTCACGCTCGACGGATACTTCTTCAGCTTGTTCGCGCCCATCGACCGCGCCAGCCCGGGGGAGAGCACGAGCCCGTCTTCGAGAATCTCCAGCGCCGGCTGCAGCACCTGATTGAAGCTCATCGTGCCCCAACGGTCGAGCATCGTGTACCAGGCATCTACCACGCCCGGAACGGTGGCTGAAAGGAGGCCGTCGCTGTCCGGGAGCTTCCCGCCGTTGTGCTGTTGGTACCACTCGATCGTCGCCAGCCTCGGCGCCGGCCCCTCGGCGTTGACCGACCACACCTTCCTGGCCGTGGCGTCGTACACGAGCACGACGGCGTCGCTGCCGTAGCCGTTGTTGGCGGGATCGACGAGCGCGAGCACGGCTTGACCGGCGACGGCTGCGTCGAACGCGTTGCCGCCCTTCTCGAGGATTCTGACCGCCGCTTCAGTGGCCTGATGCTTCATGGCGGTGACCGCGTACTGCCGTCCCGTGATCACCGGCTTCATCGTCCGGCCGCTTCGCGTCTCCGAGTGCGGGTCGTCCTGCGCGAGCGACTGGGAGGGTGATGCCGCTGACGACCACGACCATCGCGAACGCTCTGAGCAGAGTGCGCATGCCGTACCTCATGGAGGACCGGGGGGACGCCGGAGGGCACCATACGCGAGCGGATCGCGCCGCGTCAAGGCGCCAGGGCTCCCTAGAACTCGTGCAAAAAGCCAATGTATGGCGCGAGGGCCGGTTCCGGCTAAGCCGTGAAGACGTCGTCCTGCCTTGACACGCCAGCGCCTCGCGTGGTTTAAGCCTCCTCATCGAAGGGGTGCGCAGGCCCATCCTGCCCAACCTGACGTTCCGGCGGCTCCTCGCTGCGCGGGGGTCGAGAGGCTCCGGTTTGGTGCTCGAAGGAGGACATCGTGACCGAGTCCGTTGCATGCGTGCGTGAGCGTCGTCGTCTGCTCCTTCCTGGCGCATTGATCGTGGCGGTTGCCGCCGCGATCGTCTGCCTACCTCTACCTGCTGACGCGCAGGCGCTCTATGGGAGCCTGACGGGAGCCATCTCCGATTCCACGGGCGCCGCCGTCCCCGGCGCGACCGTCACGATCAAAGACGAAAACACCGGGCTCGAACTGAACGGTGTCACGGACGAAAGCGGCACCTATACGATTCGAAACATTACCAGTGGAACCTACACCCTGAAAGCCGTACTGCAGGGCTTCAAGGAGTTCGTGCAGACTGGCATCCCGATTACCGCTGGATCGATCGTCCGCATCAACGGCAGGCTCGAGATCGGCACGTTGAGCGAGTCGGTTAATGTCACGACCGAGGCGGTCCTGCTCAAGACCGACAAAGCCGACGTCAGCACCGACCTTCGGCCGGAGGACGTGACGAACCTGCCGCTGAATCAGTACCGCAACTATCAGTACCCTGATGAACCTCGTTCCCGGCGCGACGCCGCCGGAGTTCCAGAACGCGCAGACGGACACGCCCGCCCGTTCGCTGTCGGTGAACGTCAATGGAACGAATCGCAACAACAACGTCACGCGAATCGACGGTGCCGCGAGCATCAACGTGTGGCTGCCGCATCACGCCGGCTACGTTGCGCCGGTAGAAACGATTGAGAACGTCAACATCTCGACCAACAGCTTCGATTCTGCCCAGGGCATGACCGGTGGAGCGGCGGCGGTGGTCCAGACCAAGTCGGGGACCAATACGTTCAAGGGCTCGGCCTTCTTCTTCCGTCAGCAGGACGAGCTGAATGCACGCCGCGGATACTTCGACCCGAGCAAGGTCGATTCGAGTACCTCGATCATGGGCGGCACGGCCGGCGGCCCGATTCGCCGCAACAAACTGTTCTACTTCGGATCGTGGGAACGGAACGCCGAACGGCAGGGCATTTTCCAGAGCTACACCGTGCCGACCGCGCGCATGCGCACCGGCGATTTCGGTGAGGTGCTCGCGCTGAATTCCAACTTCCGAATCTATGACCCGGCCACCGGCACATCAGATGGCAGGAACCGTTCGTTCTTCGAAAACGCGATCATTCCCGCGAATCGCATCAGCCAGATCTCGAGGAACATCCAGGCGCTCTACCCTGCGCCGAACAATCCCGGCACGAACAACGGCCTGCAGAACAATCTGTACCTCCCCCGCAACCCGAAGGCCGACCGCGACAACTACGACTTCAAGGCGAACTGGAACCGCACGACCGCGCATCAGATCTGGGGCAAGTTCTCGATGATGAAGGCCAAGGTGTTCGACCTGTACTACCTGCCGTTCGACGATGCGGGCGGCGGCCCCACGAGGACGATGGTGTTCACTGGCGGCCAGACGTGGACGCTCACCCCGACACTGCTGCTCGACGGGAGTATCGGCGTGAATTCGATGCAACAGAACTTCCAGGGCCCTGACTACGGCACCAATTACGGCACCGACGTGTGGGGCATTCCCGGTTTGAATGCCGATACTGCCAGTGGACCGGGGTCGTCCGATCTCACTCGGTACAGCGGCATGCCGCAACTCGAGTCAGGGCTTTCGACAATTGGCAACACGGCAACGTGGACGCCGGTCTGGCGCGACGAGCGCAGCTACACCGTATCGTCCAACCTCACCAAGGTGGCCGGACGCCACGAGATCCGGACGGGCTTCGATTTCATCCGTCTGAGACTCAACCACTGGCAGCCGGAAGTCAGCAATCCGCGAGGCATTCTGACATTTGCCGGCGGCGTGACCGGGACGCCGGGCTACACCGGCGTCGGCGGCTGGAATGGCTACGCGGCGTTCCTGCTCGGGCAGATGAGCGACTACTCGAAGAGCATTCAGTACGAAGAGCTGAGCGGGCGCGAGAACCAGTACCGGCGTGTACGTGGCGGATCGGTGGCAGGTCAACGAGAAGTTCACGCTGAACCTGGGACTCCGCTATGAGTATTACCCGCTGATGCAGCGTGAGAACCGCGGCATCGAAACGCTCGATGTTGACACCTTCATGGTCCGTCTCGGCGGCCTTGGCGGCAACCCGAAGGATTTGGGTATCAAGGTCAGCAGCACGCTCCTGGCCCCGCGGGTCGGTGCGGCCTACCGTCTCAACGAGAACACGGTTTTCCGTGCCGGTTACGGCCGGACCTTCGACCCGCTGCCGTGGACCCGTCCGATGCGTGGGCGCTTCCCGTTGACGATTGCCTACCGCGATGCCGGGATCAACGGTTTCATTCCCTACGGGGACATTGCCAAGGGCATCGGCCCCGCGCCAAGCCCCGACCTCGAGGCGGGGACCATTCCGTTGCCGCGGGGCGTCGACATGACCACGCCGGATCAGAACAACTCCCAGCGCGGCTCGATCCACTCCTATAACGCGTTCATCGAGCGCCGGCTTCCGCTCGACGTCGCGGTCAGCGTGGGCTACGCCGGTACGGCCACCGTTGACGGCTATGCGACGAGAAATCTGAACTACGCAGAATCCGGCGGCAACGGGAACAGGATACTGTTCGCAAAGGCGAATACTGCGAGCATCAATCTCTACTCGAGCTCCGCGAAGGCGCGCTACAACTCGCTCCAGTTGGCAGTGAATCGCCCGTTCAAGAATGGCCTGATGCTCAAAGGTGCGTACACGTTGAGCAAGGCCATGAACGAGGTCGAGGACGATGGTGGCGGGTATACGTGGCCTCAGCCGTCGCAGTTCAGCCGCAACTACGCGCTGGCGAACAGCGATCGTACGCACATGCTGCAGATGGGCTTCGTCTACGCATTGCCGTTCGGCCGTAACAGCTCGAATCTGTTGGCCCTGGTGGTCAAAGACTGGCAGATCAACGGAATCGCGTCCTGGTTGTCTGGCAGGCCATTCACAATCGGTGGTGACAACGGCCTGCTGCAGCAGCAGGGCGGCTCGCAGACGATCAATCTCAATGGCACGGCGAACGCCGGATTCGGAGAAGCGGGTCCGAACGAGCCGTGGTACGACCCGTCGATCTTCTCTCAACCGGGCAACGCGTGGGGCAACACGGGCCGCAACCAGTTCCGCGGACCGCTGACCTGGAATCTCGATGCGTCGTTGTTCCGGACGATTCACTTCGGCCACTACCAGCTGGAGCTTCGAGTGGAGTCGCAGAACGTGTTGAACCACCCGCAGTGGGCCAACCCGGTGACCGGCTTCACCGATCCCAACTTCATGCGCATCCGCAGCTATGCAAGTGGAGGACAGGGAACGTGGCGCGAACCACGCAGGGTGCAACTCGGCGTGCGGTTCGTGTTCTAGGCGTGGGACAGCCGGCCGCTCGTGGCTTCCGCCTTTAGGCGGAAGGCCAAGGCTCACGATCGAAAGGGGGGACGGTGCGCAGCGGCGCGCCGTCCCCCTTTTCACTGGGGAGGCTTCGTGATCGCGGATGACGACGCGGTCACCGGCCCTCACAATCGTGATTCCCGTGACAGATAGGGCCGTCGCCAGTCTCGAGATCGACACTCGGCCGTTCACGCACACGCCAACAGGTTCTTCCTTTTCAAGGGTTTACTGACGAAATCTCCCCTCGGTGTCGCCCGGCGGCAGGCTTGCTGGGGCGTGACGCACAGATCCGGGAGATCGAGTCAATGCGTAGAACCGTTGCGGCCGCCGTCGCCGCCGCGCTCTGTCTTGTCAATTTCGTCAGCGCCGAACAGACTGGCTTCGTCGCCATCAGCTATCCCGTCATCCATTCAGCTGCCTCTGACATTTGAAGAGAACGCCGGCCAGGCCTCTCCAGAGGTGCGGGCGCTCGCGCGCGTGCCGGGGATGACGTTGGCGATCACGCCGGACCAGTGGCACCTCCGTATCGCCGACGGGCCGGTCCGCGGCAACGTCAAAGAGGGGCCGACTCCCGCAGGAGCACGGTCTGCCATCGCAGAACCGCGGCCGCTCCGCCAGTCTTTCCATGCGGCTCCTGGGCGGCAACCCCGATGCGACGGTTCGCTTCGAGGATCCGCTTGCCGGGAGGGTCAACTACTTGATTGGACGGGATCAATCGAAATGGGTCCGCAACGCCGGGCTGTTCCGCAGCATTCGCGTGATCAACGCCTATGACGGGATAGACATCCGGATGTACGGCAACGACCGCCTGCTCGAGTACGACGTCATTCGTGCAGCCGGGCGCACGGCTCGACGCCTTCCGGCTGCGTCTCGACGGCGACGCGCGCGTTTCGATCAACCGGGATGGTGAAGCGGAAATCGCGCTGAAAACCGGAACCCTCGTGCAACGTGCGCCGGTCATGTACCAGGAGATCGCCGGAGTGCGCAGGGCGGTCCGCGGGAGCTATGTGCTGTTGGACTCGCGGACGCTCGGTTTCCGTGCCTCCGCGTACGATGCGGCGCACACGCTCGTCGTGGACCCGATCCTGACATATGGCAGCTACATCGGTGGCACCGGCGACGAGGCGGTGGAGGCTGCCACGCTCGGCGCTGACGGAAGCCTGTATCTGACCGGCTCCACGACATCGCCGGCACTGTTCGGCCGGACCAAGCCCTCAACCTGGGGCGACGTCTTCGTCATCAAGCTGCTGCCGGGCGGCACCGCCGTCGATTTCGTCACTTATCTCGGAGGCGTGAACGACGACTATGGATTCGGTATCGCCCTCGACCCGCAGGGTCGGATCGTGGTCGGCTGGATCGACCTACTCCGCCAACTTCCCTGTCACCACCGGCCCCGGGATTTCGGGAGCGCTCGAGGCCTTCCTCACGCGCCTGACTGCCGACGGTTCTGGCGTCTACAGCTCGACCCTGCTGACCGGCCCGGCCGCCGACTACGGCCTCAGCGTGGCGGTTGGATCGAACAGCGTCGCCTATCTCGCCGGACACTCGTACTCGTCGACGTTGAACGGTCTGACGCCCATTCGAACGGCCAGGGGCCTGAATGACGGGTTCGTTGCGGCCATTGCGCCGGACGGGACGACGAGCTGGATGACCTTCCTGGGCGGACAGCGATACGACTACGTGAGTGCGGCCGCCACGTCGGGTGGTCAGATCTTCCTTACCGGCGACACCGAGTCGGCCGACTTCCCTGTCACCGGCGGTGCTGCCGATGCGACGTGCGGCACGGACGGCACGTGTAACGAGTACAAGGACGCGTCGGGCATCCGGCACCGCTCCGACACCTTCTTCGCGCGTCTGGACACGAACGGCACGATCACCTATGCGACTTACCTTGGCGGCAGCGGAGACGATTTCGCGTACGCCCTGGCCCTCGATTCCGCCGGACGCGCGTATACCGCCGGGGACAGCGGGTCGGTTGACTTTCCGGCCGTGCAGCCCCTGCCACTCGGAGCCACCGGCGGCCATGATGCGTTCGTCACCCGATTTTCGCAGGCAGGCGCAGTCGAGTTCTCGACGCGGATCGGCGGTGTCGATGACGAGACCGCCAAAGGCCTGAGCGTCGCTGGCAACATCGTGACGGTGACCGGGATTGCTTACGGCGCGGCCTTTCCTCTCCTGAACCAGCCTGCCGGGACCACGTGCCGGCCATCGGATGCATTTGCGGCGTCGTTCAACGCGGCGTCTTCGACGCTCCTGTTGTCGTCATGCTTTGGCGGCAGCCTGAACGACGAGGCGCGAGGACACGTCACGGATGGCGTGGGCACGACCTATCTGTTCGGTTACACGGAGTCGAAGGATCTGCCGGTCATCAACGGCGTGCGGTCGCAGGCGGATCAGTTCACTTCGGAGGGCATGCTCCTGGGCCTTCGTCATTGGCGATACGGACGGCGACGGCGTCGTGGACGGCCGGGACAACTGCGCGTATCAGTCGAATGCGAACCAGACGGACACGGATCTGGACGGCGTCGGCGACGTCTGCGATCCCGCTCCGGGCAACCCGGGGACGACGAACACCCCGCCCGTGGCGCGGATCACCGCGAACCCTGCGGCCGTCGGCCAGCCGGTGACCTTCGATCCGTCGACGTCCTCCGATGCGGGCGGACGAATCGTGCGCTACGAATGGGATCTCGACGACGACGGAAGCTTTGACGATGCGGCGTCGATCACACCGCTGGTGGTGACCGCGACGTATACCGTCAACGGCAGCCGCGCCGTCGGCCTGCGGGTCACAGACGATCTCGGAGCGAGCCACTCGGTTCGCTACACGTTCGCGGTTCTCGGACCAGGCCAGGCGGTCCTCTCGGCCAGCCTGACGGAGGCCGTGTTCGGCAGCGTCGTTCGGCTGCAGGTCGACGTCCCACCGGCGGCGGGCGGCAGCGCGCCCACCGGCAATGTCGAGTTCCGCGCGGGTACGACTCTGCTCGCGACGCTGCCGCTGCGAAGCGGCAATCCATCGACGGTCTCGCTGCTGACATCGCTGCTGCCGCCGGGTGCGCATGTCCTGCGGGCCACTTATCTCGGCGATCCAAGCTACCCGTCGGCGACGAGCAATCCGGTGACGCTGGCCGTGACGGCCCAGGTGGCCGGAGGACTGAGGGAATGGGGCCGGGTCGGCGCGGCGGGAACCGTCGCGGTCTATGGACGGCGCGTGCAGAATGCCGACACCACCATCGTCTCGGATGTCCTCGCGGCGGCCAACGGGCAGTCGGTACGATTCGCGATTCGTGCCGATCGCAGCCTTTGGGGATGGGGAGTCAACGCCCTGGGCCAGATCGGCGACGGCAGCACGATCTCACGTGACAACCCGGTTGCGGTCCTGAACGTCGACGGGTCACCCTTCACCGACGTCGCGGCCGTCTCGGCTGGGGCCACTCACACGCTCGCCCTGAAGTCCGACGGCAGCGTCTGGGCGTGGGGCACCAACGAATCAGGACAGCTCGGCGACGGCACGACGACGGCGCGGACTCGTCCGGTCAGAGTCCGCGATGCCAGCGGACCGCTCAGTGGCGTTGTGGCCATCGCGGCCGGCGGCGTGGGCGGCATGGCACTGCGTCAGGACGGCACGGTCTTGACGTGGGGCGACAACACGTTTGGCCAGCTTGGGAACAATACGACGGTGGCACGCCCGCTCGCGGCTCCGGTGTCGGGCCTGCAGGACGTGGTCGCGATCGCGCTGGGGTCGGGACGTCCGCCGCTTCCCGGGCATGCGGTTCACGCGCTCGCGCTCACGGCCACTGGCGCGGTGATGGGCTGGGGAAACAACGATTCCAGCCAGCTTGGCAACCAGCCTTCCGGAATACATCGCCTGCCTGTGCAGATTGCGGGGTTCACCGGTGTGCCGATCAAGGCCGTCTTTGCCGGTGGCCGGCATTCACTCGCGCTGACGGCCGACGCCAGGATTCTGGCCTGGGGCGGTGACGACCGGGGTCAGCTCGGCGTCAACTCCGCGTCCGGTTCGCCAATCGCGACGCCCGCAGCCGTGCGTCGCGGCGACGGAACGACGCTGACTGGCGTGGTCAGCGTGTCGGCGGCGGAAACATTCACCGTCGCGGTCACGACTGATGGCAGTGCCTGGTCGTGGGGTGACCGCTCGTTCGGCTATCTCGCCGACGGCAGCGACATGTCGGGAAGCACGGCCGCGCAGGCGAGGCGTCCGTTCGCCGACCGGGTGCGTCGCGACACCGGGGCGCTGCAGACCGACGCATTGACCATCGACGGACGGCTGGATGGGTCGACCGCCCTGATCCGGAACCTTCCGGCGGTTCCGGCGATGATTTATCCCACGGCGAATGCCACTGACGTCGTGACCACGCAGGCGTTCGAGTGGACAGCCGTACAGGATGCCGACGCCTACATTCTCTACATTGGCACGACGGCGGGCGCGCACGACGTGCTCGCTGACGGGCTGCTGACCGAGACGACGCGCCTCATAACGACGTCACTGCCGGTCGGCGTCACGCTCTACGCGCAGGTCCTCGCGCGCGTCGATGGCGTGTGGCGGAACAGCGCTGCCGTGCCGTTCTCCGCACGCCGCACGTCCGCCACGATGATCTACCCCACCGCGAACGCCACCGGCGTCGTGACCACTCGCGCATTCGAGTGGACGCCGGTGACTGGGGCCGACGCCTACATCCTCCACATCGGTACCGCACCGGACACGTGGAACATACTCGCGGCCGGCCTGTTGACGCAGACCACGCATCTGGTTACCACCACGCTGCCGACCGACGTCACCCTCTACGTGCGGGTGGGATCGCGCGTCGGCGGGAGCTGGCAGGTACTCGGCGAGCATCCCGTTCACCGCGGCGCCGGCTACCGCGACGATGATCTATCCCACCGCCAACGCGACCGGCGTGTTGACGACGCGCGCCTTCGAGTGGACCCCGGTCACCGGCGCCGACGCCTACATCCTCCACATCGGCACCGCGCCGGACACCTGGGATGTGGTCGCGGCCGGGCTGTTGACCCAGACCACCCATCTCGTGACCGCGACGCTCCCGACCGACCGCACCCTCTACGTGCGGGTCGGATCACGCATCAGCGGAAGCTGGTGGTACTCGGCGAGCATCCCGTTCACCGCGGGGCGCCTCGCCGCCACGATGATCTACCCCACGGCCAATGCCATCGGCGTCGTCACCACGCGCGCGTTCGAGTGGACGGCGGTGACCGGCGCCGACGCCTACATCCTGCACATCGGCACCGCGCCGGACACCTGGAACGTGCTCGCGGCGGGCCTGTTGACGCAGACCACGCACGTGGTCACCACCACGCTGCCGACCGGCGTCACGCTCTACGCGCGGGTAGGCTCGCGTGTCGCCGGCGTCTGGCAGTACTCGATCAGCATTCCGTTCACCGCGGCCCCCCCCGCCGCGACGATGATCTACCCCACCGCGAATGCCACCGGCGTCTTGACCACGCGCCCGTTCGAGTGGACTCCGGTGACCGGCGCCGACGCCTACATCCTGCACATCGGCACCGCACCGGACACCTGGGATATCGTCGCGGCCGGGCTGTTGACCCAGACCACACATCTCGTGACCGCGACGCTGCCGACGAATCGCACTCTGTACGTGCGGGTGGGGTCGCGGGTCGGCGGGAACTGGCGGTTCTCGACGAGCATTCCGTTCACCGCGGGGAGCCTCGCCGCCGCGATGATCTACCCGACCGCCAACGCCACCGGCGTCATGACGACCCGGCCATTCGAGTGGACGGCGGTGACCGGAGCCGACGCCTACATCCTTCATATCGGTACTGCGCCAGACACCTGGAACGTGCTCGCGGCGGGTCTGCTGACGCAGACCACGCATCTGGTGACCACCGCTTTGCCGGCCGGCGTCACGCTCTATGTTCGGGTCGGATCCCGCGTTGGCGGCGTCTGGCAGGTACTCGGTCAGCATCCCCTTCACCGCGGCGCAGGTCACCGCGACAATGATCTACCCCACCGCCAACGCCACTAATGTGTTGACGACGCGCGCCTTCGAGTGGACCCCGGTCACCGGCGCCGACGCCTACATCCTCCACATCGGCACCGCGCCGGACACGTGGGATGTGGTTGCGGCGGGCCTGTTGACCCAGACCACGTATCTCGTGACCGCGACGTTGCCGACCGACCGCACGCTCTACGTGCGGGTGGGATCGCGCGTCGCGGGGGCCTGGCGGTACTCGGCGAGCATTCCGTTCACCGCAGGGCGGCTCGCCGCCACGATGATCTACCCGACCGCCAACGCCACCGGGATCGTGACCACGCGCGCGTTCGAGTGGACGGCGGTGACCGGCGCCGACGCCTACATCCTCCACATCGGTACCGCGCCGGACACCTGGAACGTGCTCGCGGCGGGCCTGTTGACGCAGACCACGCATCTGGTCACCACCCCGCTGCCGACCGGCGTCACGCTCTACGTGCGGGTGGGATCGCGCGTCGGCGGCGTCTGGCAGTACTCCGTCAGCATCCCGTTCACCGCCGCCGGGCAGGCGCCGTAGCGTGTCTGGACGCCCCGCCAAGCGGCGGAGGCAGAAGCGGGTTCACGATGAGGCGCGTTCGATGAACAGCGCGTGCAGCAACCGCACCGCGCGATCCAGTTGACTGCGTTCAATCAGCCACGTCGCGCGAAATGACGACGTGGCGAGACCGAACGACTGAAGGTCGTTCTCCTGCAGGCAGGTCACACCGCGCCTCACGTTCTGGTAGGTCGCGTTGATCCCCGTGCCCACGATGCTCACCGCGCCGAGTCCGTCGATGAGCGCTGCATTGGCGCCGAAGGCTTCGGTGAGCGCTCGCCGCAGCCGATCCTCGTTGTGCAGGTTTTCACGCGAGATCACGAGCGTCGTGCCGTCCGCGCCGCCGCCGAAGGCGGCAACGTGGAGCTGCTTCCCGCTGACGCCGCACTCGTCCAGGACGCACACCACGCGGGTCCAGTCGCCGTTCACCTGGAGGACCAGGAGGTCGCGCTCGCTGGCCACACCGGCGACAGTGCCGGGCATGCGTGGCGCGTGGCGGCGCACGACCGTACCGTCGGAGGTGGGGTCGGTCCCGGGCAGCGCCGATGCGGTCGCACGGGCGTAGATCGCAATCCCCTTCTCTTTCGCGAACTCGACCGCCTGGGCGTTGAGCACTTTCGCACCGGCTTCGGCCAGCTCCTGCGTCTCCTCGTAGGTGAGCGTGCCGATTCGTTCTGCTGCCGGGACCACGCGCGGATCCGCGGTGTAGACGCCGTCCACGTCGGAGCAGATCTCGCACCATTCGGCGCCAAGCGCCGCCGCCATGGCGACGGCCGTCGTATCGCTGCCACCGCGTCCGAGCGTCGTCACCTCGCGGCGGTACGAAACACCCTGGTAGCCCGCGATCACGACCACCCGTCCCCGCGCAAGTTCGTCCTGCACCCGGAACGGTCGCACCTCCACGATCCGGGCGTCGACGTGGCGGTCGTTCGTAATGATGCCGGATTGGCTGCCGGTGAAACTGATCGCATCGCCGCCGAGCTCGCGAATCGCCATCGACAGCAACGCCATCGAAATCCGCTCCCCCGCCGACAGCAGCATGTCGAGCTCGCGGCGGTCCGGATTCGCCGATACCTTTCGAGCCAGCGCGAGGAGCTCGTCGGTCGTGTCGCCCATCGCCGACACGACAACGGCGACATCGTACCCTGCGGCCTTGGTGCGCATGATGCGCCCGGCCACCTGCTGAATGCGCGTCGCGTCGGCGACGCTGCTGCCACCGTATTTCTGAACGACGACCGGCATGGCGGGCCCGATATCAGCGCACGATCAATCGGGCAGCGCGAAGACGAACATCGAGCCCTGGCCGGTGCCGACGATGTACTGCTTGCCGTTCACCGCGTAGCTGATGGGCCCGCTCGCGTTCGGGCCGCCGAGATTGACGTGCCACAGCAGCTCGCCGGTCTTCGCGTCGAGCGCGACGAAGTTGCCTTCCATGCCCCCGCCGAAGACGAGATCACCGGCCGTCGAGAGCACGCCCGACTCCGTGTAGTTGACCATCTTGAAGTCCCACTTCTTCTCGCCGGTCTTCGGATCGATGGCGCGGATCGCGCCGTAGCCCTCGTCCTCTCTCTTGAAGGCCGGATTGGCGCGGGTCTGGCGCCCGCCGCCGGCCGGAACGTCCATGCCCGCCGGCGGTGTGGATCCGGTATAACGCTTGCCCTCGACCCACTCGCCGGCCGGGTACTTCGCCGACCGCGACGAGTAGTTGTCCCAGGTCGGCACGTAGAACAGGCCCGTGCGCGGGCTGTAGGACGGGGGATACCAGTTGGTGCCGCCCTGCGTCCCGGGGAACACGACGATGCCGCCCATCGGCTTGGGCCAGAACTCCGGGTTCTTGATCGGGCGGCCGTCGGCGTCGATGCCGTCGCTCCACGTCTGCTTCACGAACGGCTTGCCCATCAGGAACTTACCGGTCACGCGATCCAGCACGTAGAAGAAGCCGTTGCGGTTCGCCCAGAGCATCAGCTTGCGCGGTTTGCCCTGCCAGTCCATATCGGCGAGCACCGGCACCTGCGTCGCATCCCAGTCGTACTCGTCGCCGGGCGTGAACTGGTAGTACCACTTCAGTCTTCCGGTGTCGGCGTCGAGCGCGATGACGGAGGCGGAGTACAGATTGTCGGCCGGCGTGCGCACGTCGCCGTTCCATCCCGGGTTGGGATTGCCGGTGCCCCAGAACGTCAGATTCGTTTCCGGGTCGTAGCTGCCGCCGTTCCAGATCGGACTGCCGCCGTGCTTCCACGAATCACCCACCCAGGTCTTCGTTTCCGGCGCATCCGCCGAGGCCGGGGCGGTGTCGAAGCGCCAGCGCTCCTCGCCGGTCTTGACGTCGTAGGCCGACACCCAGCAGTTGGCGCCTGCTTCGTTGGTCGCCGGCCCGAGGATGACTTTGTCCCTGACGACGAGCGGCGGCACGTTGTACTGGTAGCCCTTGCGGAAGTCGGCCAGCGTCTTGTCCCAGATCACCTCGCCATTCTTTGCATCGATGGCGATCAGATGGCAGTCGACCGTCGCCCAGAACAGCGTCTCGCCGGCGATCGCCAGCCCTTTGTTGACCTCGTAGGCGTTGTAGTAGGCCTTCGGATCGAGCGCGCGATTGAGCTTCCAGGTACTCGCGGCCGGTGACGGCATCGAGCGCGACCACCTCGAGCGCGGTGCCGGTGTACATGATGCCGTCGACCACCAGCGGGGTGTTCTCCATCTTGTTCTGCGCGTTCGTGTTCTTCGCGTAGAGCGGATGGTAGGACCACTTCAGCTGCAGACCCCTGACGTTGCCGCGGTTGATCTGCGACAGCGGACTGTAGCGATGGCTCGAATAGTTGCCCGAGTAGGTGAGCCAGTTGTGCGGCTCGCGTTCGGCGTGCAGCAGGCGGTCATGGGTGACGTCGGCCCAAGACGCGGCCGCCAGGAGAGTGAACAGGATCAGCGTCCGAGCAGTCATAGTGGCACTCTTCGGAACGAACGGACTCGGGCAGAGGCTGGTCGATCACGGCCGATCTTGTCAAGGTCCCGGGGCCAGGCGTGTATCATCTCCGTCGTTCTCTGGCACCTGGTCCCGTCAGCTCCAGCCCCCAAGGAGGCTCGCGTGCGGATTTCCTCTCGTGTGGCCGCGAATACGGCGCTTCTGGTCACCATCGGCGTTGCGCTGAGCATCGCGCCGGCCGTCGCCCGGCAGCGCGCAGCGGCGGCGATGGCGCAGGCGGCGAACGAGTTCGTGTCGAGCCTCACGGCCGACCAGCGCGCCAAGGCCGTCCATCCCATCGCGTCAGAGGAATGGACCAGGTGGAACTTCATCCCCGCGAGCATGTTTCCGCGCAACGGGATCTCCTTCAAGGAGCTGAATCAGGCGCAGCGGCAGCGTGCGCACGATCTGATGAAAGCCAGTCTGAGCCAGACCGGCTACCTCACCGCCGCATCGGTGATGCAGCTCGAGAACGTCCTTCGCGAGATCGAAGGCCCGAGCGCGAGCGCCGGCGCGCCGCCCGCGGCACAGCCTGCGCCACCGCCGCCACCGCCGCCGCCGGCCGACCCGGCGGCGGGCGAGCGCGGCGCTGCAAGAGGCGGGGGTGGTCAGCGTGGCGGGCGCGGCGGCCGCGGAGGCGGAGGAGATGGCGCGGGAGCGCCGGTCATCCGCGACCCTGAGCTCTATTACCTGACCGTGTTTGGCGACCCGTCCGCGAAGAGTGCCTGGGGCTGGCGGGTCGAAGGACACCACGTGTCATTGCGATTTGCGATCGACAACGGACGGCTGCTGGTTTCGAGCACGCCGCAGTTTCTTGGCGCGAATCCGGCCGAGGTCCCCTACGGGTATGGGCCAAACACCGGTCTTCGGGTGCTCGCAGCGCAGGAAGACGCCGCCCGCGCCCTCGTGCTCGCGCTCGATGCAAAGCGGCAGGCGATCGCGATCGTCGCACCGGCCCCGCGGGGGTTCGCCTCCGGCACCACGGTCAAATTCGACCCTCAGACCCCGGTCGGCCTGCCGATGTCGCAGATGGCCCCGGCCGAGCGCGACATGCTCATGAAGCTGATCGACAGCTACGCGAGCATCATGCCGGCTGATATTGCGGCGGCGCGACTCGCGAAAATCAAGACGGCGGGCACGGATGCCATCATGTTCGCCTGGTCCGGCTCGACGGAAAAAGGGCGCCAGTATCAGTACCAGGTGCAGGGCCCGACGTTCCTCATCGAACACAACAACACGCAGAACAACGGCAACCACATCCATGCGGTCTGGCGCGACTTCAACGGAGATTTCGGCCGGGACGTCCTCGCCGAGCACCTGGCCGCCCTGCCACACTAGTGTCGCTAGCCCCAACCCACCGCGAGAGGAGACCGATTACGGTGAGAGCGCGAACAACGATTTGGCTCCTGGTGGCGGCCTGCAGCCTGTCTGGAGCAGCGGCCACCTCCGCACAGGACTCACCGGCCGGCGACGCGGCGCGCGGCAAGGCGCTCGTCGAGTCGAGCGGCTGCTTCGACTGCCATCGCATCGACGACCGCGGCTCGCGGCTGGGTCCCAATCTCTCCCGGATCGGCAGCCGGCGCACCGCCACCCGCCTCCGCGAGGCCCTCGTCGATCCCGACGCGGAGGTGATCGCCGACAATCGCTTCGTGCGGATCGTCACGAAGGACGGCACGAGCGTCACCGGCAAACTGCTGAATCAGGATGCGCTCAGCGTCCAGTTGATGAATCCGAAGGAAGAGCTCAAGACCTATCTTCGCGCGAACCTGCGCGAGTTCACGATCCTCGACAAGGGGTTGATGCCGTCGGTCCAGGGCAAGCTGACCGATCAGCAGGTCGCCGACATCGTTTCCTATCTGAGCTCGCTGAAAGGCACCTGAATCGACCTTATTTCAAGTCTCTCGCGTAGATGTTCTTCCAGTACAACTTGTCGCCGTGGTACTGCAGCTCGATATTACCCTTGGCCGAAAGTGGCTTCGAGTAGTCCCAGTAGTTCTCCATTTTCACGTTGTCGACCACGAGCTGACCGTTGAGCCAGATGGTCGTCATGTCGCCGTCGCGCTGGATGATGTGGAACGTGTTCCATCGTCCAGGTGGGTTGTCAGCGGCGACCAGTGGATTCTTCCCGCCACCCTTGTTGTTGAAGAGACCGCCGGAACCGAGCGGATTGGTCCAGATCTGAATCTGGGGCGCGTTCTTCAGGTACACCCCGCTGTCGGCACCGGCCTCGATGCACCAGTCGACGTAGAGGTCGACGTCGCCGTATTCCTTCACGGTCTGAAGGTTCTGCCCGCCCTTTTCCACATGCGGCGTCAGCTTGTCGGCCTGCACGCCGTCGAAGATGAGGATGCCGTCGGCGACGGACCAGTGTTTCAGGTACTCGTCGTTGGACTCCTGCTGCTTTGCGGCTTTCTCAGCGGGTGAGAGCTTCAGCAGGTCGGCAGGGTTGAGGCCCGCGCCGTACCGCAGCGTACCGATGTCGATGAGCGCCTGCCAGCCGGTCAAGTCCTTGCCGTTGAAGATCGCGGTAAAGCCTTCGCGCGCGAGTGCTGCCGGCACCTTGTTGTCGGTTGCCGTGGCCGGCGACGTGCACGTGAGTGGCGGCGGTGGCGGGGTCTGCAACCCGCGGCCGCGGCCCCGTCCACCCGGTTGCGGGGCAGCCGGCGCAGGCTCCTGCTGGCCGGCAGCGGGGGACGTCGCGGGCGGCGGTGTCTGGACCGCATGGAGCAGCGGTACCGCCGCCGTAATCGCCATGATCCCGGCGAGCAGAAGTGGCTGTCGCTTCATCGTGAGTTGCCTCGGAAAATCGGGTGCGTCGGCCACAGGCCGACAATCTGGCCCATGATAGTTGGAGCGCGGCCAGGACGACAGACCTTCGCGTCGTTGCCAGGGTCTCAAGTGAGCCATCGACACTCCCGTCTCCCAACGGACTCCACTACTGCGCGAGGATCCGGATCGGCGTCTCGTCTGCCACGACCTGGCTGCCGTCGATGACGGCTGAGATAATCTGCGACAGTTCCCACGCTGGAAGCGAGGATTTCATACGTGACTCAATCTGTCGTTCCTGGTGCATCTCACGTGTCGCCAGTGGACATCATCCGCGATCAGTTTCCCGCGCTCCGCCGCGAGCACCACGGCTATCCCGTCGCGTACTTCGACGGACCAGGCGGGACCCAGGTCCCCGACGTCGTGGTCGACCGCATGCGCGACTACCTCCTCCATCACAATGCGAACACGCACTGGGCCTACCCCACGAGCGAAGAAACGGACGCGGCCATCGCGAACGCGCGTGTTGTGCTGGCGACTTTTCTCGGCGCGTCGCCCGAGGAGGTGGCCTTCGGAGCGAACATGACGACGCTGACGTTCCACGTGAGCCGGGCGTTGGCGCGTCAGTGGCAGGCGGGCGACGAAGTGATCGTCACCGAGCTGGATCATCACGGAAACGTCGATCCGTGGCGCGCGGTCGCGCGCGATCGAGGCCTGACGATTCGGTCCGTGCCGATGAACACCGCGACCGGCGAACTGGACTGGAGCGCGCTCGAGCGCGCCTTCTCGCCGCGAACGAGACTCCTGGCCATTGGCGCCGCCTCGAATATCCTCGGCACGATCACGGACGTGACCGCGGCTGCGCGGCTCGCCCGTGACGCTGGCGCGTTGTCCTTCGTCGATGCCGTCCACTACGCGCCGCACGCCCTCGTGGATGTCCGCGCGATCGGCTGCGACCTGCTCGTGTGCTCGCCGTACAAGTTCTACGGACCGCATCTCGGCACGATCTACGTGCGGCGGGACCTGCTGGAACGGCTCGACGTGCCCAAGGTCGAGCCCGCGGCCAACATTGCTCCCGATCGGCTCGAGACCGGCACGCTCTCCCACGAGGCCATCGTCGGGGCCGCCGCGGCTGTCGATTTCCTCGCCTCGCTCGCGAACCATGACGGGAGCCGACGCGACGCGCTCGGCCGGACGATGGCGGCGCTGCACGAGCGCGGCCTGCGGCAGGTGACGCGACTGTGGGAGGCGCTCCGTGCCATTCCTGGTGTGACGGTCTACGGGCCCCCGCCGTCGCGACCGCGCACGGCTACCCTCTCATTTGTCGTCTCGGGCCTGGATTCGACCGCGGTGGCGCGCCACTGCGCCGGGCGCGGATTGTTCGTGTCGAATGGCGACTTCTACGCCATGACGGTCGCGCGGCGCCTCGGGCACGGCGACGATGGGCTCGTCAGGCTTGGCTGCGCCGCCTACACGTCGGACGACGAGGTCGACCGCGCGATCGCGGCGATCGCCGAGGTGGCCGATCGCCGAGCTCGAGACGAGGCAACGTAAGGGGCGGATTGGGGTGTTGAGGAACAGAGGCTTTCGATAGCGTCGGGGCTGGGGGCTCGGGGCTCGGAACGCCAGTGGTACCAAAGCCAACTAGCCGCTCAGTTTTGCAACGGTTGCCTTTGACGACCACCGGCTTTCCGAACCCCGAGCCTCGAGCCCCCAGCCCCGACTGAAAACGCTTGGAGAACAGACAGGTGGGCCGATTTCAGGGACCTACCGCGTCCAGCGGGACTTGAATGCCTCCCACTCGGACAGCATCACGGCCGTCACCGTTTTCGGGTCGCGCGGCGGCAGGCGACGCGCCCGATCCGGAATGATCCCCTGAACCATCAGCCGATCGAGATCGGCGCGCAGGGCCGCGCCATGATCCATCCCGAGTGGTGCGGTGACCCAACCGGCCTGCGCAGCGTTGAGCGCCCGGTCCAGATTGCCGGCGCCTCTCGCCGCCGCGGCCAGCCAGTACCAGGCAGGCGCCGACGCGGCATCGGCCGCCAGTTCCTTCTCCATCCGTCCGACGATGCGCGAGTAGAATGGCTCGCGGGCATCGCGCGCGTTGGTCAGGGCCAGACGATCGAGGGCGGTCGCCCACCAGTCGAGGAGCCGCTCGCGCTGTCCAGCGCCGAGCGGTTCTGTGCTGTCCAGCGCACGCTCGAACAGCTCGACGGCTGGCCCGAAGAAATCGTCGAGGTAGAGTGCTTCGCCCCGCCCGATGACCCATTCGCCACGTTCCCTGCGGTCGAGCCCCTGCGTGTTGACCATCGTCAGCGCTTCGCGTGCCTGCGCCAGGTCCTCGGGCTCGGCGGACTGGCGATAGCGTTCCAGGTAAATGCGCCCAAGCACCAGCCGCGCCGACTCGGTGGTCGAGTTCAGCTTGATCGCTTCGCGCGCCAGCTTCGCCGCGTTCTCGTACTGGCCGAGGTTATAGAGCCGACGGGCCTCGGCCAGCGGATCCGCCGCGGCTACGAGCGTTCCGGACAGGCCCACAATCACGAACGCGGCGAGCAGTCGCATGGCCACTGATCGTAGCACCTCGGATCGCGCCGCGCGCCGCACCGTCATCGGCCATCCTGACGCGTCATTAACTTGATTGCCGTCAATAACTTAGTGATGTTATGCGGTTTCGTGATGCTATAATCGCCGCTTGATGGTGGAACCGACCATCGTTCCGCGGTCCGCGCACCCGTTATCACGGCGACTGATCGATCCCGACGCCCTCAAAGTCCTCTACAGGCTCCACGAGCACAACTACGTCGCGTACCTGGTCGGGGGGAGCGTTCGGGACCTGCTGCTGGATCGCCGGCCCAAGGACTTCGACATCGGGACGTCCGCGCACCCGCATCAGGTCAAGAAGCTGTTTCGCAACTGCTGGATCATCGGCCGGCGGTTCCGGCTGGCCCACGTCAAGTTCGGCACCAAGACCATCGAAGTCGCGACGTTCCGCCGGCAGGTCGATGCCAGCATCACCCCTGAAGCGGAAATCGCCGAGGCCGAACAGGCCGAGCTGAACGGTGCGGCCCCGCCGACCGGGTCTGCCGACGACGAGGCGTTGGAGATCGAGGCACGGCGCGCGCAGGATCGCCTGATTCAGCGGGACAACACCTACGGCACGCCCGAGGAAGACGCCTTCCGCCGCGATTTCACGGTCAACGCCCTGTTCTACGACATCGGGACGTTCTCGATCATCGATTACGTGGGCGGCCTCGAGGATCTCAACTCGCGGCTGATCCGCTGCATCGGCAACCCGGACGTCCGGTTCCTCGAAGACCCGGTCCGCATGCTTCGCGCGGTGGTCCTGGCGGCGCGGCTGGAGTTCACGATCGACGCGCCAATCCTCGAGTCCATCGAAATCTACAAGCACGAAATCGCGCGCAGCGCGCCGGCACGGCTGCTGGAGGAATACTTCAAGATTCTGCGGTCGGGTCACGCGTCGGACGCATTCGGCCAGCTGCGAAGGACCGGGCTGCTCCGGGCCATCACGCCAGAGCTCGACGAGGCGGGCGACGCCCTGTGGCGTGCTATCACGGCGCTCGATCGCTACCGCGCCCGCTTCGAAGCCGCGCCGGACACGCTGACCAACGCCATCCTGGCCGGCACACTGCTCCAGCCTCTCGGCCTCGCCGGCCGGCGCCAGCGGTTCTCGGCGGACCCGCTGGAGCGCCGCGTGGAGCTCGGGCTGCTGCCGATCCCGCGACGCGACATCGAGCGGCTCCAGCAGATCATCGGCTTGCAGCACCGGCTGCTGGACATCCACGCCCCGCACCGCGCCCAGCGCAGCCTGCTGCACCGCTCGACGTTCCCGGAAGCGGTGACCTGGCTGGAGATTCACGGAGGCCGCCCGGACGTGGTCGACCACTGGCGCCAGCTGCAGGTTCAGGCCGCGCAGAGCGGTCCGCACCACCACACGGCCGGAGAGCTGGCGACCGCGGGCCCGTATCAGCGGCGGCGGCGGCGGCGACGGCGGCCGAGAAGTCCTTACAGGGCTCAGGAATAACAGAGCGTTAACTCCCAACTTCCAACTCCCAACGCCCAAAGGAAGCCATTCGAGGCAGCGGAGTGAAAGCCCAGCTCGCTCGAGCTTTACGCCTTGGGAGTTGGAAGTTGGAGTTGACTAGCCTTTCGGCTCCGCAATGAACCTGTAACCGACGCCCCGGACCGTGAGCAGGTGTTGCGGCTTGGCCGGTTCCTTCTCGATGTAGCGCCTCAACCGGACGATGAAGTTGTCGATCGCCCGGGTGTCGGTGTCCTCGCGGACGCCCCACACCTCCTCGAGCATCGCCTTCCTCGAAACCGCCTTGCCCTCGCGTTCGGTCAGGTAGCGGAGCAGGTTCGCTTCCATCAGGGTCAGCGGCAGCGTCCGGTCGCCGACCCTGAGCTCCAGCGTGTCGAAGTCGATCGTCTTGCCGGCAAAGGCGTAGCTGTCGCGGGCCCGCCGCATCCAGCCGCTCCGCCGGACCAGGCCCTTGATCCGCGCGAGCAGGATCGCGAGCTCGCTCGGCTTCGGAAGGTAGTCGTCCGCGCCCGGCGCCGAATCCCTTCAGGACGTCCTCGGGACGGCCGCGCGCGGTCAGCATCAGCACGGGGACGAACTGCTTCGCGGCCCTCAGCTCCGACACGACGGCGAAGCCGTCCTTGCCGGGCAGCATCACGTCGAGCACCACGACGTCGTACGGCTGCCGCTCGGACCCGACCAGGCGTTCGAGCGCGGCCTCGCCGGTGTCCACGACCTCCGCCTCGAATCCTTCGGCCTCGAGGTTGAACCGCAGCCCCTCGGCCAGATGGTGCTCGTCTTCGACGATGAGGACGCGGTGCGCGGACGCGCGTCATGCTTCGCTGGCCCGTGGGCAGGAGCAGCGTGAAGGTGCTGCCGCGGCCGGCGCCCTCGCTCTGCGCGAACGCCTTGCCGCCGTGCCGGCGCGCGACCGAACGGACGATGAACAGGCCGAGACCGCTGCTGCCGCGGGCGCGCACGGCGACGGCGGTGGGAATGCGATAGAAGCGGCGGAACACGCGCTTCAGCTCCGCCGGAGAAATGCCGACGCCGTTGTCGAGCACGCGGACCGCGAGCCGCTGTTCCGGCGTTTCCTCGATGCAGCACGCGGACCTGCGGACGGCGTCGGCGAGTACTTGATCGCGTTGTCGATCAGGTTCCAGACCGCGGTCTTGAGCTCCTCGGGATCGCCGGTGACGAAGGACGCGGCCGGGCTCGAGCCGCTGCTCGTAGCTGAGCGGCTCGTCGTCCAGCCGGAAACGCGTGCGCGCCAGCTCCACGCACTCCGCCGACCAGCTCCGCCGAGGTTGATGCGCGTCCGCGCGACTGCGCCCGAGCCGCGGCCACGACGCGACGCTGCCGGCCCGCAGCACCTGCTCGATGGTGTGCAGCAGCCGATCGCTGTCCTCCAGCATGATCCGGTAGAACTCGCGCCGCTTGGCCTCGTCGAGCTCGCGGGTCTGGAGCGTCTGCAGGTAGAGCCGGATCGACGCGACCGGGGTCTTGAGCTCGTGGGTGACGGCGTTGATGAACGAGTCGTGCTGCTCGTTCCGCCGGATTTCGCGGACCAGGAAGATGGTGTTCAGCACCATGCCCGCGATGATGAGCAGGAAGAAGATGACGCCGAGGACGGCGAGCACCCCCCGCTGCCAGTTGAGGACGATCCAGCTGACGTTGAGCGTGACCGCGAGCGCCACCAGGCAGATGCCGAGGACGGTGAAGAAGATGACCGACCGGCGCCGGCCGCTGATCATGCAGAGAGGATAGGATCTCCAACTCCCAACCTCCAACTCCCAACTCCCAAGGGAAACCGTTCGAACAACGGGGTGGAAGACTTCCAACAAGCCAGTTTGGCGGCCTTTCATCCCGTTGCTCGAACGGTTTCCCTTGGAAGTTTGGAACTTGGAAGTTGCGAGTTGCTCTTACGCCGCCTCGGCGTACTGCTCTTCGCGGATCTTCGCGACCTTCAGGTCGCGCACCAGACCGACGGCCGCGAGCGCCTTGAGGGTGATCCAGCTGACGTCGAACTCGTACCAGGCCAGGCCGTGGCGCGCCGACACCGGGTGTGCGTGGTGGTTGTTGTGCCAGCCCTCGCCGAAGGTCAGCAGGGCGACCCACCAGCTGTTGCGGGAATCGTCTTTCGTGCTGAAGCGCCGGCTGCCCCACATGTGCGTGGCGGAGTTCACGAGCCAGGTCGCGTGCAGCCCGAACACGACGCGCAGGCCGATGCCCCACAGCACCATGCCCCAGCCGCCGACGGCCAGCAGGATCAGGCCGAGCGTGGTGAGCGGAACGTAGTGATAGGTGTTCAGCCAGCGGTAGAACGGATCCTTCGCCAGGTCCGGGCGCGTACTTGGACATCAGGGCGGTGTTGTTGTGATGGGTGTCGCCGAACAGGATCCAGCCCATGTGCGCCCAGAACCCGCCGTCGTGCGGCGTGTGCGGGTCGCCTTCCTGATCCGAGTGCTGATGATGGACACGGTGGGTCGCGACCCAGAAAATCGGTCCGCCCTCGAGCGTCAGCGTGCCGCAGATCGCGAGGAAATACTCGAACGCCTTGGACGTCTTGTAGCCACGGTGCGTGTGCAGCCGGTGATACCCGAGGCTGATGCCGAATCCGACCGCGAACCAGTGGAGCACGAAGGCCGTGATCACGTTGGTCCACGAGAAGAACCAGAACGCGGCAACGGCGGCAACATGGAAAAGCACCATGAAAACCGCGGTCACCCAGTTGATTGTCGAATAGGAATATTCAGGACGGACGTCCGCGCGTGCTGTCATGTCACTCAAAGGTAACAGCTCGCGCGGCGCCCGTTTGTAAGACTTCTGTACCTAACCGGCGGCCTACCGGCCGCTCAGGTCTTACCCGTTCTTTCGCTCGAATTCCTGCATGAATTGCACGAGTGCGTCGACGCCCGGCTCGGGGAACGCGTTGTAGATCGACGCCCGCATCCCGCCGACCGACCGGTGCCCTTTCAGGCCATCCAGCCCGGCCGCCGTCGCTTCTTTCGCGAACTTCTTTTCGAGCTCCTCGCTGGGCAGCCGGAAGGTGAGGTTCATCCGGGAACGGCTGTCCGGCGTCGCGTGGCCGCGGTAGAAGCCGGTCCTGTCGATCTCGGTGTAGATCTTCCGCGCCTTCCGTTCGTTGACCTGTTCGACGGCCTCGAGCCCGCCCTGCTCCAGCAGCCAGCCGAGCACCAGCCGCATCACATAAATGGCGAAGACCGGGGGCGTGTTGTACATCGACTTGTTTTCGACGTGCACCGGATACTGCAGCATCGTCGGCAGCGTCGCCGGCGTGCGAGCGAGCAGGTCCTCGCGGACGATGACCAGCGTGAGCCCGGCCGGTGCGAGGTTCTTCTGCGCGCCCGCGTAAATCACCCCGTACTTCGACACGTCGATCGGACGGCTGTACATATCGGACGACGTGTCCGCGACGAGCGGCACGGCGCCGGTATCGGGGATCTCACGCCACTGGGTGCCGTAGATCGTGTTGTTGGTCGTGATGTGGACGTAGGCGGCATCGGGATCGAGCGTCAGCTCGTCGGGCCGCGGCACGCGGGCGAACTTCTCGGCCGCGGTCGACCCCGCGATCTTCACCGTGCCGACCCGCTTGGCTTCCTTCACCGCTTTCTCGGCCCACACCCCGGTCACGATGTAGTCGGCCGAGCCGCCCGGGGGCAGCAGATTCATGGGGACCATCGAGAACTGCAGGCTGGCCCCGCCCTGGAGGAACAGCACCTTGTAGTTGCCGGGGATGTTCGCGAGCTTGCGAAGATCGGCTTCACAGCCTTCGATGATCTCGTCGAACGCCGGGGATCGATGGCTGATCTCCAGCACCGACATGCCGACACCCGGCAGCGAGAGCAGATCCCGCTGCACCTGTTCGAGCACTTTCAGTGGAAGCACCGCCGGGCCGGCGGAGAAGTTATGAATGCGGGTCGCCGTTGTCGTAGCCATGTCTGCCCTTTCCTGACTGAATCCCTGATCTTCCGCCTGAAGGCGGAAGCCACCCGCCTTCGCGCTGCGCGCTACGGCGAGGCAGGCTGGTCTGAGTTTAGTAGCTTCCGCCTTTAGGCGGAAGACGCACCACCTGCAGATCGAGGACGTTCTCGTTGCCGCTCTTGATCTGCCGGCACACCGCGCTCGACGGCTCGCCGTCGAGATTGATCCGCGCCACGGCGGCCTCGGCGCCATCGAACACGATGTTCTCTGTTTCCTGCACGTTCAGGTTCGCGCTTCGCAGCTGGTCGAACACGTGCGCCAGGACGCCGGGCCGATCGCGGTGCCGCACCACGAGCATGTGCGTGGCCGGCGTGCGCTTCGCCAGGTTGACGACGTTCGGCACGCGCCCGGTCTCCTTGAACGTGCGGATGATCCGGACGGTCTCCGCGGCGATGGCTTCCTGGGCCTGTTCGGTGGACGCGCCGATGTGATGCGTCCCGTACACGCCGGGGAGCGATGCGAGCGTCGCTCGCGAACTCACCGGTCGCCCCGGCCGGCTCCTGTGCGAACACGTCGAGGCCGACCCGCAGCCCGCGCTCGCGAACCGCTGCCGCAACCGCGGTCTCGTCCACCACTTCGCCGCGCGCCGTGTTGATGAGGATCGCCCCGGGCTTCAGCTTTCCGAGCACGCTCGGCATTCACCAGCCCTTTGGTCTCGGGACCGAGCGCCAGGTGCAGACTCAGGATGTCGGCGCGAGCGGCCACATCCGCCGGCGTCGGCTCGATTTCTATCGCTACCTGACGGAGCGCCGCTTCGACGCCGAGCTCCCGCGCCTCCTGATCGGTCAGCGGCCGTCGCTGTCCGCCGAAGCGGCGGCTCCAGATCACCACGTTGAGACCGAAGCCGGCGGCGCGGCGAATCATCTCCTGCCCGATGTTGCCGACCCCGAGCAACCCGAGCGTCTGCCCGAACAGCCCCTGCGCCTTCGAGTATTCCTTCTTGTTCCACCTGCCGGCACGCAGGTCTGCGACGTTGTCGGGTACCCGCCGGTCCAGCGCGAGCATCAGCGCAAAGGCGAGCTCGGCGACGGCGATGGCGTTCTTTCCCGGACAGTTGGAGACGTAGATGCCGCGCGTCGACGCGGCCGCCACATCAATCGTGTTGTAGCCCGCCCCGGCGCGCACGATCAGGGACAACCGTCCCGCATCGAGCATCGGCGCGGTCACCTTGGTGCCGCGAACCACCAGCACTTCCGCACCCGTTCCAGCGATCGCTTCCCGCAGGGCGTCGTCTTTCAAGTCGGGATCGCTCACGACCTCGCAGCCGGCCGCCTTCAATCCATCGATGCCGGACTGTTCGAATTTGTCGGCGATGAGGATCTTCATGGTCGAGCTGCCAGCTTCGAGCTGCCAGCTTCCAGCTCAAGCGAACCGCTCCGGCTTGCGACAGCCCGAAGAAGAGCCTGCCACGCGCTGGAAGCTGGAAGCTGGGAGCTGGGAGCTCTCTCAGATTTCATGAATCAGCAACCCATCCCGCAGCTTCGGCTCGAACCAGGTCGACTTCGGCGGCATGATGCCGCCATCGTCGCTGATCGCCATCAGGTCGGCGATCGTGACGGGGAACATCGAGAAAGCGACCGCCGCCCTGCCTGAGTTCACGGCCTGTTCGAGCGCTCCGGTGCCGCGGGCGCCCCCGACGAAGTCGATGCGCTTGTCGCTCCGAATGTCGCCAATCTTCAAGAGCCTCTCGAGCACGTGGTGCTGGAGCAGAGCCACGTCGAGGCCGCTCGCATGCGATCCGTCCTCCGGGGTTGCGCCGGTGAGGTCGAGGCGGTGCCACTGCCCGGCGAGGTACACGCCCACTTCTCCCTTGCGCGTTGGACGCGCCGGGCCGTCGGTCACTCGAAACTGTTGGCGCAGCTCCGCGAGGAATTGCTGCCGGCGTCCGCCCTGCCAGATCGCGCACGGTGCGGTTGTAAGGAAGGATCTGCATCTGGTTGTCGGGGAAGGCCACCGCAATGAATTTCCCGGCTTCCTCCGCATTGCCCTGCGCCTGCAGTTCGGCCCGGGTACGCGCCGCGCTGGCAGCGCGGTGGTGACCGTCGGCGATATAGAGCGCCGGCACTCGAGCGAACTCGTCGACCAGCTGGCCGGTTTCGGCGGCGTCGGCCGCCCAGATCGTGTGATGAACGTCGTCGGCCGCGGTGAAATCGAACAACGGAGCGCGGGCGGTGACCCGGCGGGCGGCCGCGTCGAGCGTCCCGCTCGACTTGTAGGTGAGGAACACGACGCCGGTTTGCGCGCCGAGCTCGATCATGTGCCGCGTGCGATCGTCCTCCTTGTCGCGGCGCGTGCGCTCGTGCTTGCGGATGATGTCCTGCTCGTACTCGTCCACCGAAAAGCAGCCGGCAACACCGGTCTGCTCGTGGCCGCCCATCCGCAGCCGGTACAAATAGAGCGTGGGCTGCTCCTCGACCACCAGCGGCGCCTCCTGGCGCAGCGCATCGAAGTTCGTGCGCGCCCTGGCATAGACCGCGCTGGAATAGGGATCAACGTGCGGCGGCAGGTCGATCTCCGAGCGGCTGACATGAAGAAAGCTGAGTGGATTCCCGTCGGCGAGCTCGCGCGCTTCTTCAGTGCTCACAACGTCGTAAGGGACCGAAGAAACTGCGGCGGCGTTCTCGGGCGTTGGACGCAATGCCCGGAACGGATGGATCAGAGCCATCCGCATATTTTAACGCCAGCCGCATACGCGGATCTTTACAGGAGCACCAGGAGATCAGGAGATCTGCTGAAAGAGATCTGCTGAAAGATTCCGAGCCCCCAGCCCCGAGCTTTGTGGTTGCGTTTCTACTGCGCGGCTCGAACCGCGTCCGGACGCTGGTTGGCGGCGTCTGCGAGGACGGTAACTTCAATCCGCTTGAGCATCGCGTCACGCATGGCGAGGAACGCGGGACGATGCGCGGGTTGAATGGGATCGCCAGGCGGCTGGCGGCGTCGCTCGGAGACCGGATCGACGAAGACGCCATTCTTCAGGAGCCGGAAATCGAGATGCGGTCCGGTCGCTGCGCCGGTCGATCCCACGCGGCCGATGATCTGGTTCTGATCGACGGAAGCGCCCGCGCGGATACCGGGCGCAAACGAGGAGAGGTGCAGGTAGTAGGTCTCGACGCCGCGATCGTGGCGAATGCGGACCTGCCTGCCACCCGCGCCCGCCCAACCCGCAGAGACCACCGTGCCGGCCGCGACTGCCACGACCGCCGACCCCTGCGGCGCGGCATAGTCGACGCCGAGGTGGGCGCGCAGCGTGTGATCGACGGGATGCAGCCGCTGGCGGGAGAACCTTGACGTGATCCGCGGTTCGAACTTCAGCGGAGAGACCAGGAAGAAGCGCTTGAGCGATCGCCCTTCCTCGTCGTAGTACGCGGCCTTGCCGGTGTCGGGGTTCACCCAGCGGATGGCCTGATGCGTCTTGCCATCGGCCACGAAGGTCGCCGCCAGGATGTTGCCGTAGCCCGCGAACTGCCCTTCCCGTGTGGATTTCTCGAACAGCAGCTCGAACCGGTCTCCCTGCTTCAGATCGCTGTTGAAATCGATCTGACCGCCGAAGATGTCGGCGAGCGCCATCGCGAGCTGGATGTTTTCGCCGGTCTCGCCCATCGCGGCGATGAGCGAAGAATGGTCGGCGTCGATATCGCCGCGAATCGCCAGGACGTTCGACTCTTTCTCGAACGGCAGGACCTCGGCGTCGAGCACCTCGGGACGCTCGTGGTCGCGACTGATGATCCGCAGGAACTTGTCGGTGTCGATCTGGTACTCGAACTCGCGGAGGAACCCGTCGAACGACATCACCAGCCGGTAGGGCCGGTCGGCACGCAGGCGGCGCGGATTGAAAACCGAGGTCGCCGACTGGACGGCGGCGTTCACGAGATCGGTCGACAGCTGATGCTGCCGCAGCAGGCTGTCGAGGGTCGCGTGGCGCGGCACGCGGGCTTCGATGATCGCGGATTCCGCCTTGACCAGCACATCGACGGCCGCGCGATGGGGCGCGGGCTGCGGCCGCGGCGCGGCGCACCCGGCGGCCGCACCTGCCGCCAACGCCGTGGCCAGAACTCTGCTGAACATCGAGTTTCAGCAGTGTAACAGCAGCCGCGGGATTGTAAGCGCGGCCGTAGGCCACGGTCCGCGTCATTTCATGGAATTTTCGTCGACGTCAGGGGCGAACAATTGGAAAAACCCGCCGTTCAACAAACACGAGAACAAGGACTTACCTCGGGGCCATCACCCAGACGCCCCACACACCGGATCGGCGACTGTGGTACGCGAGCCGTCGGCCGTCCGGCGACCAGGTGTATTCCTCCGCCGTCGGGTCGTCCAGGATGCGCCGCATCGAGCCGTCGCGAAGTTCGAGCAGCCAGGTGCCAGCGCGTTGGACCTGGAACACCACGCGCCGGCCATCAGGTGACACGGCGGGGGTCCTCACGAGGCGGCCTTTGATCGGAGAATCGAATGCGCGCTCGGTGCCGTTCTCGAGGTCGTGAATCAACAGTCGTGTCTCGTGACTGTAGGCGATGCGCTGGCCATCCGGGAACCATGACCCGCCCCACGGCTGGCCGATCGTGTTCCGGGTGATCTGTCGCGCCTCACCGCTCGAGAGATTCAGCGTCCACAGGTTCCAGACGTCGCGGGGCTGTGGCCCGGTCCCTCGGATGAACGCCAGCGTCCCACCGTCCGGTGACCAGCTCGGCACCGCCGCATAGCCGTCGCCGCTCACGCGACGCACGTGCTGGCCATTCGCATCGGCGACGTAGATGCCCCGGGTACCGTCGCGATCGGAGTCGAAAGCGATCTGCTTCCCATCGGGTGACGGCCGCACGTGCCAGTTGTTCGCCGTGTCGTCGACGATTCTGGTGATTTGCAGGACATCGCCCTCGCCGTCGGTCTCTGCCCGCATCAGCGCCGAGCCGTCCGACGCCTTGGCCTGATAGAACATCGCCGTTCCAACCGACCCGAACGATGGTGAAAACGCGGAATCGGACGCGAGCTTGTATTGCGCGGCCGGCGCGGACGCTGGCGCGGGCCCGTCGTGCGGCGCGGGCTCGGAAGGCGCGGCCTCGGGAGGCGCGGCCTCGGCAGCGACCGGCTGCGGCCTCGAGTCGGCGGGTGCCACCTTCTCGGGGCGCTTTGAACCCGGCGCCTTGGACTCCTCAGCTCGCGGTGCCTGGCTGACTGCGACCGGGGCGGATGGCGAAGTCGAGACGGCCGGCCTCTCCGCCCACCAGAGAGGCAGCAGGCCAATGGCCAGGAGCGCTGGTATCGCCAGCGCGGCCAGCGCGGCGGCCCGCCAGCGGCGGCCTGACTGGGGTTGGACGACCGCACGCTGCAACACCTGCGCGCCCGCCGGCTCGAGCTCGGTGCCGGGCTCGATCACGGTCCGCGGAGCGAGCGCCGCGGCCGGCGGCGCGGCCTCTACCGCTTCGGCCCGGTCATCAATACGGGCGACGGCAGACGGTACCGCCGGCGCGGCCTGGGTCGCCGGGCGATCGACGCTGTCGATCAAGGGCAGCAGGGTCCCCACCACGAGCTGCTCATCGAGCCCAGCGGCTCGGGCATACCGAACCAGCTGCGTGCGTCCGTAGTTTCCGGTGGGCCAGTTGAAGAAATAGCCCCACTCCAGCTGCCGCAGCATTCCGAGGGGAATATGGCTGCGCTTGGCGATCGATGCCAGCGGCAGTCCTGTGGCACGCCGCGCGCGCCGGATATCCGATACCGTCAGCGGCTCCTGCGACAGGTGTGCGCGAACGTCGTGCGTACGCGAAGAGACGAAAGGCTGCACCTGTGCCGCCGCAAGAGGCTCGACCACCGCGACTTGAGGTGCGCGAGCCGCGACGACGTCGGCCCACGCGTTGACGAGATTGCTGATCGCCGCCCGCGGATCGGTCGCGCCGAACCGGGCAAGGGCCTCCTCGAACGACTCGAGGGACGGAAACGGCGGCAAATCGAGCGTTCCAAGCGCTCGCGCCACGACGAGCTTCAATCCGCCGGGCACCCGGAATTGCGTCGCCGCATCCGGGGCCGAGGCTGGAAGCAGCGAATCGAGCAGCTGCGCGGCGCGCAACACCGGCCGCCCGCCCGCGGCAACCGGCCCTTCTACCGACACGACTCCCGCGCTCGACAGCCTGATGACATGTGCGGACGGCACGCCCGCCACATCCCCGCGCGCCACGAGCGACAACAGCTCGCGCACGATCGTCACAGCTTCGTAGGGCCGAAGCTGAATCTTCGCCGCTGCCAGATCAGCCAGCGAGATTGGTGCGTTTGGTCTGTGCATCGGCGTGCAGCAGTGCGACATCCCTGCCAGTCGGGGACATGGCGGGAAGCACGCCGAAAAGTCTCATGGAACGAGACAGATACATCTCAGCCGGAGGAACGGCTGAGCGTTCGGGAGGGCAACTGTTCCACCAAATTACACAGCGGGAGCATACGAGGTGCGAGCACCTCGACGTCACTGACTCTAGCGCTGGACGTTGATCGCGATCAGGCGGCGATACCGGACAGGCTTACCGTTGAGCGTCGCCGGCTTGTACTTCCAGTCGCGCGCGGCACTCAGAACCTGCCCGTCGTAGGTCGGATGAATCGAGCCGCGCATCGTCATGCTGACCACACGCCCAAGCTCGTCGATGACGATGTCCACGAGACCGCGAGGACGGGACATGGCGATCATCATCTGGGGAATGCCCGGGATGTCCTGTCTGATCACGACCGGCGGGGTGACGTTCTCATCGTCGGCGGTGTAGATCTTCCCGGGTATCGGTCCAGCTGGTGCGGGCGGTGCTGCCGCAATCGAAGGAGGCGGAGTCGGTTTCGGCTCGACCGGCGGTGGCGGTGGAGCAGCCGCGCGCGCGCTGAGCTCGAGGAATCCGGCGGCGAGCACTCGCAAATCGGTGAGCCGGCCGGTGTTGTCAGGATCGTCGATCAAGGTCAGCACGGTGCGGAACTGCGCTTCGGCCGCGGCCCAGTCGCGCCGGTCGTATGCCGACTTGGCGCTCTGATAGCGGGCGGTCGTGAGATCCGGCAGCAGCCGCTTCCGCACGTCCGCGAACGTGGCGCGCACCCGGGGCGATTCGGACTCGCCGGGACGATAGGTCGGATCCTCCTTCACGACCGCGGCAATCGCGTTCTCGGCCTCGGAAGCCCGACCGAGGGCCAGCAGGCACAGCGAGCGGTACTGCTCGACCGACTTGCGATCGACGGCCTCGCCGATCCGCAGCCCGTTGAGCACGCTCAGGGCTTCGTCGTAACGCGCCGAGGCGTAGAGATCTTTCGCGGCGTTGAGCGGACCGCCCTGCGGCATCGCGACCGGTCCGGCGAGCTGGGCGCCGGCCGGCAGTGCCAGGCCCATCGCCAGTACGAACGCTGCAACTCCCACCTTGCTCATGGCTTGACCCCGTCGAACGAGTGGAGTTCCGGACGGTTATTTCATCGAGACGCTGAGCCGGACCGGAGCGCCCGTCGTCACGGAGACGGCCTGCTTCTTCTCACCGAGCTCGGGATGACGGAAGACGATCTCGTGCGGACCAATCGGCACCGCGAGATTGCCGATTGGCGTCTCGCCAACCCGCCGGCCGTCGATCCAGACCTCGGCCCAGGGGGCCGCATTGAGGTTCACCGTGCCCTGCGGCAGGTTGATCGACAGCGAGGCGACCTTGCCAGGCATCACCTGCACGGCCTGGGTCTGGCGGTAGCCGAGCGACGAGTTCACGAACTCCAGCGCGTGCCGGCCCGACGCGAGCATCAGGCGATCGGTTTCCGTCGTGCCGATCAGGCGGCCGTCTTCATGAATCTCGACCACGAACGGCGCCTTCACGCTGATCCATCCCGACACCGGACCGTCTGCCGGCGGAGGGGCGGTGACCATGGGTGCGACCAGCGACGCCGTGGTGCCGGCAAGGACTTTCACGCTGTGCCGTGACGTGCCCGCGGGGGTCTGAAGGATGACTTCGTGATCGCCGCTCGAGAGCCCTTCGACCGTGATCGGCGCCACGCCCCGCGGAGTGCCGTCGACCGTGACGTTCGCGCCCTGCGGCTGCGAGTGCACTACGAGCATGCCGGTGGTCGGCGTATCGGCGAATTCCAGGTACTGCGACAATCTGGCCTCCGGCGGGCACCTGGAGCGGAATCACCCGGGGCACGCCGCGGCCGCGAAGTTCGAGGATGTGCGATCCGGCGGCGACCGACACTCGCGCCGGCGTCATGCCGCGGCTGACGCCGTCGACGAAGACCTCGACGCCGGCGGGACTCGACTGCACGTTGAGCGTGCCCATCTCCGGAACGGCGGTTCCGCCATAGATGCGCGACGCGTAGACCCCGCCACCGATCAGTGCCGCCACGGCGGCAACCGCGCCGAGCAACTTGACGCGGGCGCGGCCGCGCGCGCCGGCCATCGCGGGCAGCGCGGCCGGCGGCGAAAACGGCGCGGGCTCGGGTACGGGCTCGGGATCGAAACGTCCGGCGGGCGGAGTGCCGGCGATTGAATCGTCGACCGACGAGAACGGAGAGAATGCATCGAAATCAGACGAGTCGTCATCGAACGATGCGCGCGTCTCCAGCGGGACGCTCTGCCGCAAAGGCTCAGGGGCCGGATGGTCGCGGAAATTCTTGTCCGCCGGGCGCTGCGGCGCGAGATCTTCGACCGAGATCAAATCCGCGAGCGTCGGAACGGACGCCGACGGCTGGGCCCTGGGCGGCTCCTCGAGGGGCGGCGCTGCAAACGGCGGCACGGCATCGAAGCTGCGGCTGGCACCAACAGGAACCGGAGCGAACGAGAACGGCGGCGGCGCGGTCGGGACTGCCGGCGTCGGTGCCGGTGCACGCGTGACTGGCGCAGGGGGCGCCGGGGCCGGCGCAATTGATGCGGAGACGTGCGGCGGTGCCGGTGTGGCGGCAAACGGTGCCGGCATCGGCGGGATGTTCGAAAACGCGGCTGGCTCGACGGCGGGCGGCGGGACGGCAGGGCGCGCCGACGGCGCACTGATCGCAGGCGGCACGATCGAAAACGGCAACGGCGGCCGGACGGCGACGTGGTCAGGACCGCCTGATACTGCGCCAGGAAGTTTTCCAGCGCCACCGGAGCCGCGACATAGGACGCGTCGGTCGCGAGAGTCTCCTCGAGGGCGGCGAGCGCTTCCGGCGCAGACGCGAATGCGCGACGAACGTCGAGCTGCAGGGTGCGTCCGAGCCAGTTGCGGAACGCATTCGAGAGCGGCCGCTCCTCGCCCATGTCAGTGCGCTCGCGCGCCTGCATCAGGAGCTGCGGGACCGCATGCGGCACTTCGTCGGCGGTCAGTGGTCGGCCGAGCACCAGCGACAGCGCGGTAATGCCGATGCCGTTGACGTCGGCACGGTGGTCGAACCGCGCCATGCCGGCCGACGACGGGATCGCGATGCGGAACTCGTGCCACAGACGATCGCGCGCGAACTGGAGCTGTTCGATCCCGGATCCGAGCACGTGCTCCACGATCACCAGGCGCGCGTGGGGCGTGACCACGAGACGCTCCGGCGCGATCAGTCCGTGCGAGGCATCGCGGGCATTTTCGTGCAACAGCGAGACGGCCGGCACCAGCTGACGAATCAGACAGAGGGCCGCATTGGTGTCCAGCTGCAGCCCGCGCTGGTGCGCGACCCGCAGGACATCGGACAGCCGCGTGCCCTCGACGTGGTCGGAAACGATCGCCAGCCCGCCGCCACCGGTGAGACGGTCGACGCGCCGGACGCGCGCGTAGTAGGCGTGCCGGAAGTTCATCAGCCGCGCCGTGCGTTCGCGCAGCGCGAACTCGAACGACGGGACGGCGGTCAACTCCGGCCGCAGCCGCAGCACCTGCAGCAGTTCGCCGGTGGTGGCATCAGCGGCGAGCACACGTTCGCCGAGCCCATCGGCGAAGATCGGAGTGTCCGCGCGATCGAGAGGAAAGGTGGCGGGCGTCATATCGTGGAGAACCTTGCCTGGCGCTGTGCAACCCTCAGACCAACAATCAGGCCGTCGCCGCATGCGAATTCCGCACACGATGACAAGGCTGTTATCGCCATTTCGGCCATGCAGTCGGCACGGGCGCGTTTACAGAGCTGTGTGGGTCGAATGCGGATTTGTAAGTGTCCGCGGTTCGCGGTTCCGGGTGCCTGGTCCGCGGTGCCGGTTCGGTTCTAGGTCCGGGTCGGTCCGCGGTTCACGGGTCACGGTCCAGGTAAGGGCCGAGTCGACTGAATGCGACTCGGAGCGCAGACCAGAGGACCAGCTTGCACCGCGGACCAGCCCGGACCTGACCGACCCCGGCACCAGCGGACCAGCGCACCCTGACCGCGATATCCTTGATCTTTTGCAATCTTCCGAGGAGAGGACGATGAGATTCCGATCGAGCCAGCGGGCGTGGCTGGCCGCGGCGGCGCTCGTTGCCGGACTTGCGCTCGTGCCGGTCTCGGCGCAACAGGCCCCTGCCGAGCGTGTCGACTACGACGCCATCTACAAGATCAAGGATGAAGGGTTCCAGCGATCGAAGGTGATGGAGATCGCTGAGCTGGCTGACCGACGTCTACGGTCCCCGGCTGACCAACTCGCCGGGATTCCGCAAGGCCGGCGACTGGGCGGTCAAGGAGATGACGTCGTGGGGCCTGAGCAACGTGAAGCTCGAGCCGTTCCCGTTCGGGCGCGGCTGGTCCAACGACAGGTTCTCGATGACGGCGACCACGCCGGGCGGCAGCTTCCCGGTGATCGGCATGGCGACGGCGTGGACGCCGGGGACGAACGGTCCGGTGTCGGCCGACGCGGTGTTCGCGCCGATCACGAGCGAAGAGGATCTCGCGCAGTTCAAGGGCAAGCTGCAGGGCAAGGTCGTCTTGACGCAGGCGCTGCGTGACGTGCCCGCGCTCTGGACGGCCGCCGTCGTCGCGGTATACCGATGCGCAGCTCGACGAGCTGACGCACGAAACCGACGCGACGCCGCGGGGGCGCTTCGGCGGACGCGGTGGTCCGGGCCGTCAGGGCGGACCGGCCGCAGCCGGACGCGGCGGCCCGCCCGCTCGCGCAGCGGCTGGCGCAGTTCTTCAAAGAGGAGGGCGCCATCGCGACGGTCACGACCGGTAGCCGTGGTGACGGCGGCACGCTGTTCGTCCAGGGAGCGGCGGCCGCGAACCGGCAGCCGAACGCCGACACCGGCCTGCCCGCAATCGTCGTCGCCGTCGAGCACTACGGCCGCATCGTCCGGACGCTGCAGAAGAACATGCCGGTCAAGATCGACCTCGACGTCAGGAACACGTTTCACGACGGGGACACCGCCTCGTTCAACGTGGTCGGGGAGATTCCCGGCTCCGACAAGATCGGACGAGGTCGTGATGCTGGGGGCGCACTTCGATTCGTGGCACGGCGCGACCGGCGCGACCGACAACGCGTCGGGCTCGGCGGTGATGATGGAGGCGATGCGCATCCTCAAGCAGTCCGGGCTCAAGCTGCGGCGGACGGTCCGAATCGGTCTGTGGGGCGGCGAGGAACAGGGGCTGATCGGATCGCGCGAGTACGTCAGCGCGCCACTTCGCCAACGCGGCGGACATGATCCTGAAGCCGGCCCACGCGAAGTTCGCCGGCTACTTCAACGTGGACAACGGCACCGGCGCAATCCGCGGCGTCTACCTCCAGGGCAACGAGGCGGTCGGCGCCGATCTTCGGCGCCTGGATGAAGCCGTTCGGCAACCTCGGGATGACCACGCTCACCATCCGCGACACCGGCGGCACCGATCACCAGTCGTTCGATCGCGTGGGCCTGCCGGGCTTCCAGTTCATCCAGGACGACGTGGAGTACGACACGCGCACGCACCACTCCAACATGGACAGCTACGAGCGCATCCAGGAAGAGGACATGCGCAAGAACGCGGTGATCGTCGCTGCCTTCGCCTATCACGCCGCCAACCGCGACGAAAAGCTGCCCCGGAAGCCGCTGCCGGCGCCGACGGGCGGACGGGGACGGGGAACTCAATAACGACAACAACATCGACGAGTTGACTAAGATCGTGAAGTGAACAGACGTATCGACCTAACCTCAGCCACCCTCCGCGCGGTCTTCTGCCTCGTTACCCTCGTGACCGACTCGGTCGTGTGGGCCCAGACCCCCCGCGCGACGATCCGCGGGGTTGTCGTCGATCAGACGGGTGCGCGGCTGCCCGGCGTCGAGATCAAGGTGCTGCGGGAAGAGACCAACGAAACGCGCCAGGCGGTGTCCGATCGGCAGGGGTACTTCGCGTTTCCAGAGCTGTCGCCGGGGCCGTACTCGATCGAGGCCCGGCTTCCGGGCTTCACCATCTTTCGACATCGCGCTGAAGTCGCGGTGGGTCAGGAGCTGTGGCTCGAACCCGAGCTGGTCGTGACCACGACGGCGACGGTCATGACCGGCGGCATCCGAATCGACGCTGCCGCTGCTCGAACGGAACTCGCCGGCACTCGCGACCCTGATCGATCAGGATCTGGTGGAGAGCCTTCCGCTCGACGGGCGCAACTTCCTGGAGCTGGCGCTGCTGACGCCGGGCACCGTGCCGGCCCCGCAGGGGTCGGCGAGCTCGGTACGGGGCGATTTCGCCTTCAGCACCAACGGCGGCCGCGAGGACTTCAACAACTTCGTGCTCGATGGCGTCTACAACATCGACCCGAAGCTGAACACGCCTTCGGTCCGGCCGCCCGTGGACGGCATCCGCGAGTTCGAGGTGGTCAGCTCCACCTACGATGCGTCCTTCGGACGCAACGCGGCCGGCCAGGTGAACGTCCTCACGCGATCCGGGTCCAATACGCTCACCGGCTCGGCCTATGAGTTCTTCCGCAACCAGGCGCTCGCCGCCCGCAATCACTTCGTCCCCGAAGGAGAACCGGAACCCGATTACGAGCGCCATCAGTTCGGCGGCTCGCTGGGCGGACCGCTCGCCAGGGATCGAACCTTCTTCTTCGCCGACTACGAACGCACCTGGCTGCGGGAGGGACTGACGCGGGTCACCAACGTGCCCACGGCGCAGGAGCGGGCCGGGAACTTCTCGCAGTCGCTGTTCCCGCGGCCGATCGATCCGGTGAGCGGCCAGCCGCTGCCGGGCGGTCAGCTGCCCCCGTTCTTCATCAACCCGACCGGCGCGGCGATCGCCAATCTCTATCCGCTCCCGAACCGCAGCACGCCGTTCGCGAACTACGTGTCCTCGCCGGTGCAGAGCGACGACATCCACCAGTTCGACGGCAAGGTCGAGCACAAGCTGACCGGACACGATCCGGCTGACCGCGCGGTACAGCCTGTCGGACCGCGGCCTGATCGAGCCCTTCGCGGGTACCGGCTTCGCGACCATTCCCGGGTTCGGCAACGACGTCGCGCGGCGCGGCACAGAATCTCGCGTCTGAGCTCCACCCAGGCATCGTCCCGGTACGTCAACGACGTCAGGTTCGGCTACAACCGCGTCCACATCGGGGTGTTCCCCGAGGACACGACCGTGACCAATGCCTCGGTCGGCCTGCCCACGCTCTCGACGAAGTCGCGCGACGCCGGCCTGAGCCTGATTTCAATTGCCGGGTATTCACCGATCGGCCACGAGTACAACAACCCGCAGGAGAGCACGTCGGACACGTTCCAGATCAGCGATACGCTTACGGCTGCCTTCGGTGCGCATCTGTTGAAGGCGGGAGTCGACTGGTACGGGATTCGCCAGGTCGGCGTTACCGCGACGTTCAGGCACGCGGCTTTCTCACCTTCATCCAGCAGGCCTACACCGGTAACGCGCTGGCCGATCTGCTCCTCGGCCTGCCGGTCCTGACCGGCGGCGCGCAGCTGGACAATCCGCAGAATCTCGGCACCAGCAGCTTCAGTCTTTTCGCTCATGACGACTGGCGCGCCGCGCGCCGCCTGACGCTCTCGCTCGGCCTGCGCTACGACTACATGACGCCGCCGGTCGACAAGGACGATCGGGCCAACCTCTACGATCCGTCCACCGGCTCGGTCGTGCCGGTCGGCAGCGGCAACGTGCCGCGGGGCGGATACGAGGCGGACGCCAACAACTTCGGACCCGCGCGCCGGTTTCGCGTGGACGCTCGACGATCTCGAGCGCTGGGTCGTGCGTGGCGGCTACGGCGTGTACTACAACCAGGGCGCGCTCGCGACGTCCGAGGGGCTGTACTTCAATCCGCCCTACTTCAATCTGAACGTCTACTTCCCGGTACCCGGGCTGCCGCCGCTCACGCTGCAGAACCCGTTTCCGCCGAACTTCCCGGTCTACATTCCTCAGTCGGCGACCGCGTATCAGCCGGATCTCCAGACACCGTGGCTCGAACACTGGAACGTCAACGTCCAGCATCAGATCGGCCGGGGCCGCGGCATCGAGGTCGCCTACGTCGCGTCGCGCGGTCATGACCTGATCTCGGCGCGCGACCTGAACCAGCCGGCGCCGAGCCCTCAGGTGCCCAACCTGCGGCCGAATCCGCTCTTTGCCGACATCACGCTGATCGAATCGCGCGGCCGATCGAAGTACAACGCGCTGCAGGTCAAGTTCCGGCAGCAGATGGTGGACTCCCTGTCGGCGCTCGTGAGCTACACGTTCGGCAAATCCACGGATGATGCCTCGGGCTTCTTCACGAGCGCCGGGGATCCGAACTTCCCGCAGGACAGCCGCGCATCCGGAAGCGGAGGAAGGACGATCGAGCTTCGACGTGCGCCACCGGCTGGCCGCCAGCCTCTCTTACGTGCTGCCGTTCACGGCAAACAACTGGGTGAGCGACTGGCAGCTGCAGGCCGTCGTGACAATCGAGAGCGGCCGTCCTTTCACCGTCGCGGTGCACCCCGACATCGACGCGAGCAACACCGGTCGATCGAATCTCGGCTTCGGCTACAACGACCGGCCGAACGTGACCGGCGATCCGTCGCTGATCGGAGTCGGATCGTTCGGAGACGCGCTGGTTCGACACCGGCGCCTTCTCGATGCCCGCGTTCGGCACGTTCGGCAACTCGGGCCGGAACACACTGGAGGACCGGGCTTCAGAAGCCTGAATCTCGCGGTGATCAAGCTGATCCCGCTTGGCGGTGTTCGCCTCCAGGGCCGGTTCGAGGTATTCAATCTCTTCAACACGACCAACCTCGAGTCTGCCCGACGCGTTCCTCGGGTCGCCGACGTTCGGCCAGATTCTCTCAGCGCAGGCGCCGCGGCGGATTCAGATGGGGATAAGGGCGCTTTTTTGATTCTCGTCGGGGCTCGGGGCTGGGGGCTGGGGAAGCCGGCGTACCAGAGGCAACTAGTGGACTGTTCTGGTCATTACTAGAGTGTCAATTCCCAAGCTCCAAGCTCCAAATCCCAAGGCACTCCCAACGCCCAAGCTCCAATGGGCAGTGTAGGTTTTGGAATTTGGGTGTTGGGAGTGCGTTGGAGCTTGGTGATTGGGATTTGATACTCCACGAATCACCAGGACAGTCCACTAGCTGCTCGGATTTGGAACCGTTGCCTCTGATACCACCGGCTCTTCGAGCCCCAGTCCCCAGCCCCGAGCCCCGGACACTCACCCACCGATAGCGAACAGGTGCTTCTGTCCCCGAATGTAGATCCGCCCGTTGGCGATGGCAGGCGAAGACGACACCGGTTCTCCCACCGAGTTCGTACGCACGATCTCGTGTTTGGGACCGGCTTTGAGCATGAACGTGTCGCCGTCCTGACTGGTGAGCGCGATGTAGCCGGCGAACCCGACCGGGGATCCCATGAAGCGCGACGGGACCGGCACGCGGCCGCCCTCGTATCTCACCTGTCCGGTCTCCGGGTCCAGGCACGTGACGATGCCGCTGTCGGTGAGGAGATAGAGGTAGTCGCCGTAAAGGATGTTCGACAGCACGTAGCCCGTCCCTTTGGCGTACTCCCAGGCCACACGCTTGTCGTCGGGCACGACGCCGGGCCGCAGGGCGATGACCTTCTTGACCGGGTAACCGGCGGTGACAATCACCAGCCCGTGCCCGACGAGCGGCGTGTGGATCGCGTTGCTCTCCACGCCCCTGGTCCGCCACAGCTCGCGCCCGGTCGCAGGGTCGTAGGCGATCACGAACTCGGTCCCGCTCGTCACGAGCTCGGTGCGGCCACCGGCCTCGACGAGGACCGGCGTGGACCAGGAGATCTGCACGTTGCGTTTCGATCGCCAGATCTCGGTTCCGGTGCGCTGGTCGTAGGCCATGATCGCCGACGCCTCGCCGTTGTCCTCATCCCGCTGGATGATCACGAGGTTTCGATAGAGCACGGGCGACGTCCCGGTGCCGAGCCCGAGCGTCGGGAATTTCTCCACCACCTTCCACAGCGGCTTGCCGTCGATGTCGTACGCGTACAGGCCCTCGGGACCGAAATACGCGAACACCATGCGTCCATCGGTTGCCGCCGTGGGGCCCGCGAAGCTGCTTTCACGATGACGCGCATCATGAACCCGCCCTTCGTAGGCGACGTGCTCCCACAGGGTCCGTCCGGTTTTCGCATCGAGCGCCAGCACCTTGAACGTGTGCTGCCGATCCGCTGCGACGCTGTCGGGATGGATCCACGGCTTCCCCTCCATGACGTGCTCGACCGCTTTGGCCCCCGGGATCACGTCGCCCTCGAGCGCGGCCGTCAGGAAGATGCGATCGCCCCACACCACCGGCGACGAATGACCGGCCGGGAGGGGAACCTTCCAGGCGATATTGCGCTCGGGTTGCCACTCGGTCGGCAGCTGCTGTTCGGTGGACACCCCCTGGCCGCCAGGTCCGCGCCACTGCGGCCAGTTCTCCGCGGCGACCGGACTGAGGATCGTGGTGACGATGAGGATCGAGAGAGGCACGGCGGCGCGAACACGGACCATCGACGCTCCAGGGGAATGAGTCGCTCCGATTATAGGAGCCGGCCCGCCAGCCCGCCGGGCATTCGGGACGGTCGCCGACTTCCGCGACGCGAGCCGCTGATCGCGAGGGTCGAAGGCCGGGGCCAGCCGCGCCGAAGCGCGACAGGAGGCGGCTGCCAGCGCGACGGCGGCAGCCTGCCTCGCCGAAGCGCGACGGCGCGAAGGCGGGGGAAACAGTCCTGCGTCCGCCGACGTCCTACCACTGAACGCCGGGTCCCGGTGCGGGCCAATTCGCAATATCCTTTAATGCAGCCATGAAAAGTGATGTTCGCGTTCCTGTCGTCCTCGCTCTGGCTCTGCTGCTCCCCGCCGCGGCGGCCCTGAGAGGCTCGGATTGGCCGGAATGGAGGGGCCCGGCGCGGACCGGCTCGTCAACGGAAACCGGCCTGCCGAGCTCGTGGTCGCCCTCCGGCCAGAACCTGGCCTGGAAGGCGCCGTACGGCGGGCGCTCGTCCCCGGTCGTGTTCGGCGACCGCCTCTACCTTCAGAACACGGTCGGCGCGGGAGCCACCGAACAGGAGCGGCTGCTCTGCCTCAACGCCGATACCGGCAAGCTGCTCTGGGAACACCGCTACAACATCTTCACCAGTGACGTGCCGGCGCACCGCATCGCCTGGTCGTCGCCGGCGGTCGATCCGGCATCCGGCAGCGTGTTCGCGATCAGCGGCAACGGCCTGGTGATGTCGCTGTCACGCGACGGCAAGGTGCTGTGGGAACGCTCGCTCGCCGAAGAGTTCGGCATGTGGACCACGCACGGCGGACGGATGTCCTCGCCGATCGTCGACGGGACCCAGGTGATCGTCAGCGGGATCACGTTCTCCTGGGGCCAGTTCGCCGGCGGCGCGCATCGCTTCATCAGCTTCGACAAATCGTCGGGCCAGATCCTCTGGGTCAGCGCGCCGGAGGGACGCCCGACCGACACGGTCTACGCGAATCCCTTCGTGGCCACGGTCAATGGCGTGCGGATGTTCTTCTCCGGCGGCAGCGACGGCGCCATGCACGCGTTGAAGGCCAACACCGGCGAGCCGGTCTGGAACTGGCTGGTCAGCAAGCGGGGCCTCAACACCGCCGCGCTCGTGGTCGGCGACGACGTGATCGTGACGCACAGCGAAGAGAACATCATCAGCAACGAGATGGGCATGCTGGCGGCGGTCCCGGTGGCGTCGACCGGCGTGCTCTCGGACAAAGGGGCGCGCTGGCTGGTGCGCGGGGTGCAGGCTGGTTACGCCTCGCCGGTGACCGATGGCGAACGGGTTTACCTTCTCGACAACGGCGGCGTGCTGCTCGCGTTCGATTTGAAGACCGGCAAGGAGCTGTGGAAGGAAAGCATCGGCACGATCGCGAAGGCGTCGCCGGTGCTCGCGGACGGCAAGTTGTACGTCGGAACCGAGAATACCGGGGATGCCGGCGGCAAGTTCTTCATCATCAAGCCGGGCGCCGACAAAGCCGAGATCCTCGATCAGGACTGGCTCGGCACTCCGCAGAAGTCCGAGCAGATCCTCGCCTCCCCCATCGTCGCGCGGGGCCGCGTCTACGTCACGTCGATGGATTCGCTGTATGCGATCGGTCCGAAGACCGTGCCCGCAGCGGCGGCCAAGCCCGCTCCCGCGCCGGCGCCCGCGGCCTCTGAAGGTCCAGCCACCGTCCTGCAGGTCACACCTACCGAGCTGATCCTGAAGCCGGGCGAGAGCATCGCGCTGACGGTGCGCGCGTTCGACGCCAAGGGCAACGCCGTTCGGAACCCCGGCGCCGCCACCTGGACGCTCGAAAACCTCAAGGGCACGATTGCCGACGGCAAGTTCACCGCCGACAAGGCGACAGTTGGACAGGCGGGACTGGTGAAGGGGACGGTGGGATCGCTATCGGGGACCGCGCGGGTTCGAGTGATCCCGGACCTCCCATTGACGTTCGACTTCGAGGACGGCCGCGCCGTGCCGCCGCCGGAGTGGGTGAACGCCACCGGCAAGTTCGCCGTCCGCGATCTCGACGGCAGCAAGGTGCTGGTCAAGCTGGCGGAGAACGACTTCGCGTTCGCCAAGCGGTGCCGGCCGTTCATGGCCAATACCGAGCACAGCAACTACACCATTCAGTCGGACGTCCGCGCGAGTGAGCGCATGCGGCGCCAGATGGGCGACATCGGCATCGTCGCCCAGCGCTACGAGCTCGTCCTGTTCGGCAACCATCAGCGGCTGGAATTGCAGCCGTGGCAGCCGGAAGTGCAGCGGACGGTCAAGGCCGAGTACGCGGTGAAGCCGGACACGTGGTACGTCATGAAGCTCGAAGTGCAGACGCTCGACAAGGGCCAGGTTCGAGCGCGCGGCAAGGTGTGGCCGAGGGGCCAACCCGAGCCGGTGGAGTGGACCATCAGCCGCGTCGATCCGATCGGGAGCCTCAAAGGCGCACCGGGCTTGTACGCCGACGCCCCCTCGCGCGTGGGCGGCGGCTCGGAGCTCTATTTCGACAACATCCGAGTCTTCAGGAATACGGACAAATAATCAACTCCCAACTCCCGACTTCCAACTCCCAAGCGGCAGTCGGCCAATCGGCTTCCCTTGGGAGTTGGGCGTTGGAGGTTGGGAGTTGAAGATTCTCGATAGAAAACCGATGCTCAAAAAATTCGCCTTGCTGACCTGTTCGACCGTGGCCGCCACGTCGCTGATGCTCGCAGCGTCCGACCCAACCGGCACCGATTGGCCGATGTGGGGCGGCACGCCCGACCGCAACATGCTCTCGAGCATGAAGGGACTGCCCACCACCTGGGACGTGAAGACCAAGAAGAACATCAAGTGGGTCGCCGAGCTCGGGTCGCAGGCCTACGGCAATCCGACCGTCGCCGGCGGCTACGTGTATGTCGGCACCAATAACGAGAGCGCCAGGGATCCCGAGGTCAAGGGAGACAAGGGCGTCGTGATGGCGTTCCGCGAGTCCGACGGCCAGTTCATGTGGCAGGCGGTGCACGACAAGCTCACTGCCGGCCGCGCGAACGACTGGCCGTACCAGGGCATCTGCTCGTCCCCGCTCGTCGAGAACGGCATCGTCTATTACGTGTCGAACCGCGGGGAGCTGATGGCCGTCGACGCCGACGGCTTTCGCGACAAGACGAACGACGGCCTGGTCAAGGACGAGAAGCTGACCCGCGAGACCGACGTCGACGTGATCTGGCGCTACGACATGATGGAGGAGCTCGGCGTCCTGCAGCACAACATGGCCAACTCCTCTCCCGTGTCGTTCGAGAACCTGATCTACGTCAGCACCTCGAACGGCCAGGACGAGAGCCACGTCAACGTGCCGTCGCCGCGCGCCCCCGCGATCATCGCCGTGGACAAGACCACCGGGAAGCTGGCGTGGGAAGACAATTCGGTCGGCGAGAAGATACTGCACGGACAGTGGTCGTCGCCGGCGGTCGGCAGGATCGGCGATACCGTGCAGGTCGTGATCGGACAGGGCGACGGATGGGTGCGCGGCTACGAGGCCAAGTCCGGAAAGAAGCTGTGGGAGTTCGATCTCAACCCGAAAGAGTCGGTCTGGCCGAAGACGCGCAACGAGGTCATCAGCACGCCGGTCATCCACGAGAACGTCGTCTACATCGCGAACGGCCAGGATCCGGAACACGGCGAGGGCGTCGGCCACCTCTACGCGATCGATCCGACCAAGCGCGGCGACATCAGCAAGACCGGACTGATCTGGCACTACGGCGATATCCGCCGCTCGATCTCGACCGGCGCGATCTACAACGGCATCCTCTTCTACTCGGATTTCAGCGGCTTCCTCCACGCGGTCGACATCAAGACCGGCAAGCCCTTCTGGAAGCACGACATGTTCGCGGCGATCTGGGGATCGCCGATGGTGATCGACGGCAAGGTCTACCTCGGCGATGAAGACGGCGACGTCGCGGTGATGACCGCCGACAAGACCATGAAGATGATCGCGGAGAACAACATGGGCAGCTCCGTGTACTCGACCGCGGTTCCGGCGAATGGTGCGATCTTCCTCGTCAACCGCAACCAGCTCTTCGCGATCGCCGAGGCGAAATAGCGACGACAGCCGCATCCGGATTGAACAAGAGGTCAGGAGTTCAGGAGAAAACCGGTTTGAAGAACAACAAATTCTTTCCTCCTGAACTCTTGACCTCCTGTTTCGTTCCTGGAGTCTGTTTCGTCGTGGGAACGGCTGTCGCCGGCCTGAGCGCCCAGACCACGACGACGAACTGGCCCGCATTCCGTGGGGCCAACACGGCGGGAGTCTCGTCGACGGCGGTCCCGACTACGTGGGACCTCGCGTCATCGCGCAACGTGGCCTGGAAGACGCCGATTCCCGGCCTGGCGCATTCGAGCCCGATCGTGTGGGGCGATCGCGTGTACGTCACGACGGCGGTCGCCGCGAGCGGGCGGCCCGGGGTCAAGACCGGCGACGTCGACAAATCCGGGATCGATTCGGCGACCGACACCGGACCACACACCTGGCGCCTGATCGCGGTCGACCGGCAGACTGGAAAGATCGTGTGGGACCGGGCCGTGCACCAGGGCGTGCCGCGCATGAAGCGGCACGTGAAAGCCAGCCACGCCTCGGCCACGCCGGCCACGAACGGACAGGTCATCGTCGCGCTGTTGGGGAGCGAAGGCCTGTTCTGCTTCGACATGAACGGCAATCTGAAATGGCGGACCGACCTCGGCGTGATGGACGTCGGCCTCGTCGACGACCCGAGCTATCAGTGGGGCCCCGCCAGCTCGCCCGTGATCTTCGGCAACCGCGTCATCGCCCAGAACGACAGACACAAGGACTCGTTCCTGGCCGCCTACGATCTCGCCACCGGCAAGGAGGTCTGGCGGACGACGCACGACGAGTACCCGTCGTGGGCGACACCGCTGATCGTCCGGATGACGGCACGGACCGAGCTCGTGACCAACGCCGGCAAATACATTCGCGGCTTCGATCCGGAGACCGGCCGCGAGCTGTGGCGGCTCCCGGACGAGAACACGCAGGTCAAGGTCCCCTCCCCGGTCGTCGCCGGGGATCTGGTCATCGTCACCGGAGGGTATCCCCCAGGCCGGCGGCCGATCTACGCCATCCGACCGGGCGGCAGCGGAACGCTGACCAGGCAGGTCCTCGCGTGGCAGACGGATCGCGGCGCGCCCTACACGGGCACGCCGCTGGTCCACGCCGGGATCGTGCTACGTCTGCACCGACAACGGCATCCTGAGCGCCTACGACGCGCGTAGCGGCCAACGGCTCTATCAGCAGCGCGTCAGCGCCGAGGCCGGTGGATTCAGCGCATCGCCGATCGCAGCCGGCGATCGCATCTACCTCGCGAGCGAAGAAGGGGACGTGTTCGTCCTGCAGGCGGGCCGGGAGTTCAAGCTGCTCGCGACCAACCGGATGGGCGAAATCACCATGGCCACGCCCGCGGCCGCTGGCAATACCCTCGTCGTCCGGACCCAGACGCAGTTGGTCGGGATCCGGGCCCAGGGCTGACCATCGATGCGTCGCTTCGTCCTGTTCCTCCTGCTCGCGTTCGCGCCGATCGTCACGGCGCAGGCGCCCGCCGATCGGTGGGCTCAGTTCCGCGGTTCACCGGCGCTTCTCGGAACCACGGCCGCGACGATGCCCGACAAGCTGCGCGTGCTCTGGACCTACGAGGCCGGCGAGGCCGTCGAGTCCTCCGCCGCGATCGCCGATGGCGTGGTTTACGTCGGGGCACAGCCGGGCGAGCTCCACGCGGTCGGTCTCGCCGACGGCAAGGTCCGATGGAAATACAAGGCCTCGGAAGAAGGGATCGGCGAATCCTCGCCGGCGGTCGCGAATGGCATCGTCTACATCGGCGATCTCGGCAGCGTGGTGCACGCGGTGGATGCCGCCACCGGCAAGGCGCTGTGGACCTTCAAGACATCGAGTGAGATCAAGTCGTCGCCGGTCATCGCCGGCGATCGGGTCCTGATCGGGTCGTACGATTCGTACCTCTACGCACTCGGCGCGAAGGACGGAAAGCTGCTGTGGAAGGTCCAGACGCAGGGCTACGTTCATGCCACGCCAGCAGTGGTCGATGGGGTCGCCTACATCGCGGGCTGCGACGAAATCCTGCGGGCGATCCGCATCACCGACGGCAAGGAAGTGTTCGCGATTTCCTCCGGCGCCTACACCGGGGCGTCACCGGCGATCGCCGGCGGGCGGGCGTACTACGGCACCTACGAGAACGAGGTGCTCGCGGTCGATCTGAAGGCTCACAAGATCGTCTGGCGCTACAAGCATCCGGATCGCAATTTTCCGTTCTACTCGTCGGCGGCGGTCTCGATGGGGCGGATCTTCGTCGGCGGACGCGACAAGTTCGTGCACGCGATCGACATGAAGACCGGCAAGGCCGCATGGACGTTCGCGACCCGCGCGCGCGTCGACTCCTCGCCGGTCGTGGCCGGCAATCGCGTCTACATCGGCGGCAACGACGGGAAGCTCTATGTAATCGACACCGCCACGGGCAAGAGCGTCTTCGAGTTCGAAGCCGGCGGGCCGCTGTCCGCCTCTCCCGCGATCGCCGACGGCCGCCTCGTCATCGGGTCGCAGGACGGCAAGCTGTTCTGCCTGGGGCCTGAGGATGTAAGGTAAGACGGTATGAAGACCCGGCGCACATTCCTTCGACAGACAGCTGCGCTGAGCGCGGCCGGAATCCTCGCCAACGGCGTCCTCGAAGCGATTGCCGGCAGTCAGGAACGGGTCACGCTGCCATTCGAGAACGGATCGCGGGAGCTCGTCGCGTTCCCGGGCAAGCGCCCGCTGATCGTCCTCACCAGCCGGCCGCCGCAGCTCGAGACGCCGTTCGCCGTCTTCAACGAAGGGCTGCTGACCCCGAACGACGCGTTCTTCGTGCGTTATCACTGGAGCGGCCTGCCGCTGTCGATCGATCCGGCCGCCTACCGCCTGCGCGTGACCGGCAGGGTCGACCGTCCGCTCGATCTGTCGCTCGACGAGCTCCGGCGCGTCGCGTCACCGGTCGAGATCGTGGCGGTCAACCAGTGCTCCGGCAACAGCCGCGGCCACTTTTCGCCACGCGTCAACGGCGGTCAGATGTCGAATGGCGCGATGGGAAACGCCCGCTGGACCGGCATCCCTCTCAAGGCGGTCCTCGACAAGGCCGGGGTGCAGCGCGGGGCGGTGCAGGCCGCCTTCAACGGCCTCGATCAGCCGCCGCTCGGCGACGGTCCGGACTTCGTCAAGGCGCTCGACATCGATCACGCCCGCGACGGCGAGGTGATGCTCGCGTGGCAGATGAACGGGGCGGAGCTGCCGTTCCTGAACGGGTATCCGCTCAGGCTGGTCGTGCCGGGATACTTCGGAACCTACTGGATCAAGCATCTGTCCGAGATTCAGGTGGTCGACTCTCCCTTCCAGGGTTTCTGGATGAGCAGCGCATACCGGATCCCCGACAACCCGTGCGCCTGCGTGGAGCCCGGAACCGTGCCCTCGGCAACGAAGGCAATCGGACGGTTCACCGTGCGCTCGTTCATCACGAGCCTTCAGAACGACGCGCGTGTCCCTGCGGCGCGCGAAACGGTGGTGCGCGGCATCGCGTTCGACGGCGGGCAGGGCATCGCCGAGGTCGCGTTCTCTTCCGATGGCGGCGCGACCTGGCAGCCCGCGCGGCTCGGGACCAGTCACGGCCGCTACTCGTTCCACGAGTGGACCGCCCGCTTCACCCCGGCCCGAAAGGGACAGATTGCGCTGAAGGCGCGCGCGACGAGTCGCAGCGGCGAAGTACAGCCGCTCGAGCCCAGGTGGAATCCCGCCGGCTACATGCGCAACGTTGTCGAGACCGTACAGGTGGTGGCCGTATGAAGCTCGCAATCGCGATTGGGGTCGCGCTGGTGATTGCTCCGTCTGCAGTCCCTTCTGCCGGTCAGCAGCGCACCATCACCCTGCCTCCTGAGACCGCGGCGTATGCCGCCAGCGATCTGCCCGGCTACCAGCTGGTGCAACGGAACTGCGTCGGCTGCCACTCCGCGCACTACGCGGCAATGCAGCCGCCGTCTTCCTCGCGCACGTACTGGGACGCGACGGTGAAGAAGATGAAGAAGCCCTTCGGCGCGCCGTTCCCGGACGAGGACATCGGCGCAATGGTCGACTACCTGGTGAAGACCTACGGCGCCGAGCGCACGACCACGCCCGCGAACGGGCGGGGCGCGGCGCCTCGCCACGAGGCGTCCACGCGCTGACCTGATCAGAAAAGACTCTTCGACCCCGTCCTGGGCTACGACCACGGGGGCCTGAGCTCGAGCCAGACCGAAAGGAGACCGCCATGTCGCAGGCCGCTGAAACCAACCGGGGAGCGCAGGCCTTCATCAAGGGCGTTCACGGTGTCCGATACCAGGTGAAAGACGTGGCTCGTTCCGTTGCGTTCTATACCCAGCATCTCGGTTTCACCCTGGAGCACCAGCAGCTTCCGGCGTTCGCGAGCGTGTCGATTGGAGAGTCACGAATCCTGTTGAGCGGTCCCGGAGCGTCGGGGTCGCGGCCGCTGCCGGACGGTCAACCGCAAGAGCCTGGTGGCTGGAACCGTGTCGTGCTGCGGATCTCGGATCTCCAGGGCTGCATCGCCGCCCTGAAGAGTGCTGGCGTCCGCTTCCGGAATGAGCTGGAAGTCGGTCCTGGCGGACGCCAGATTCAAGTCGAGGACCCGGACGGCAACCCGATCGAGCTGTTCGAATCTGCGCGATAGCCTGGCGATCGTCCCGCTGCTCAGCGGGGGATCGACCACTAGGGTCACGACACCCGCGGTCGAGCTCGACCGATCGCCGGATTACAGGATTGTCCGGCGACTTGCAAGACGGGTCAGCCCATCGACGAGTACCCGCCGTCGACCGGAATCGCGACGCCGGTGATGAAGTCGGAGGCGGGCGACGTGAGGAAGACGGCCACGCCCGCGAGATCCTGAGGAACGCCCCAGCGCCCGGCAGGGGTCCTGGCCAGCACGCGCTCGTGCAGACCGGGGATGTCGGCCCTCGCGCCCATCGTCAACGGCGTGTCGATCCATCCGGGCAGCACCGCGTTCACCTGGATGTTGTCCTTCGCCCAGGCGGCGGCCAGGGCCTTCGTCAGTTGCACCACTCCGCCCTTGCTGGCGCCGTACGGAGCCGCGAACGGCGCTCCGAAGATTGACAGCATCGACCCCAGGTTGAGGATCTTCCCTCCGCCGCCGCGCTTCATCTGCGGGTAGACCGCCTGGGAGGTCACGAACACGCTGGTCAGGTTGGTGTCGAGCAGCTCCCGCCATTCCTCGAGGCTGAACAACTCCGGCGCCTTGCGGATATTCGTGCCGGCGTTGTTGACCAGGATGTCGAGACGCCCGAAACGATTCACGGTCTCCGCCACCAGGCTCTGGCACTCCGCGGGGTTCCGCACATCCACCTGCAGCGCCGCGGTGTTGACGCCGTAGACCTCGAGCTCGCGAATCGCCGCTGCGTTCTTGTCCGCACTCCGTCCGGCAATCGCAACCGCAGCGCCGGCGCGGGCGAGGCCGTGCGCCATCGCCAGGCCGATTCCACTGTTGCCGCCGGTGACGAGCGCGACCTTTCCGGTCAGGTCGAACATCGCGCTCAGCGCTGGCCTCCCTTCGCCCAGGGATTCTGGCCGGTTGCCTTGTCCTTCCAGAGCGCGTGACCCTCGGGATCGACGAGCCCGACATCCTGCAGGCCGACCACGTCCATGCCGTCGGACACGTCAGCAACACGGAGCCATGAATACATGTCGAGGATCCGCTTGTTGTCCTCTGCCGAATAGTCCTTGTAGGGAATGAACAGGCGGACCTTGTCGGGGATCGACGTCTCGACCGCTTGCTGAGCCGATACCGGCGCCGCCGCCATGACCAGGATCGGGAAGAGCCGCAGCAAGTGAAGGAAGCGGGGACGCGTGCGCACGATTGACAGCCCTCCTATCCTCCGATGGCGCCCTGCGTATTGACGTAGAGCGAATAAAGAGAGGTGCTCGCCGCCATCAACAGGCGGTTGCGATGACGGCCGCCGAAACACACGTTCGCGACCCGCTCGGGAATCGCGATCCTGCCGATCGGCTTGCCTTCGGGATTGAATACCTTGACGCCGTCGAGCGGCTCGGCGCCCATGCCCCAGCCGACCCACAGGTTGCCGTCCACGTCGCAGCGCAGGCCATCGGGAGTGCCGTTCGGCTCCGCGGTGGTCAGCACTCGTGACGGCCCAAGCCTCGTACCGCCGTCGACGACGTCATAGGCACGAATCACCCGCGGTGTCACACCGGCCTCGATGACGTAGAGGCGGCGTTCGTCGGGGGAAAAACAGAGTCCGTTCGGCCGGTTGATGTCGCCCGCCACGACCGCCAGCCGTTTCGTGGCCGGGTCGAGCCGGTAGACGTTGGTCGGCAGCTCGGGCGTCGCGGTGTGCCCTTCGTAGTTGCCGAGGATGCCAAAGGGCGGGTCGGTGAACCAGATCGTCCCGTCCGATCGGCACACGATATCGTTCGGCGAATTCAGCGGCTTCCCGTCGTAGCTGTCCGCGAGGACGGTAATGGTGCCGTCATAATCCGTGCGCGTCACGCGCCGGGCGTCGTGCTCGCAGGTCAGGAGCCGGCCCTGGCGATCGCGGGTGTTCCCGTTCGCAAAGTGCGACGGCTTGCGGAACACGCTGACCGCGCCGGTTTCTTCCTCCCACTTCATGATCCGGTCGTTCGGGATATCGCTCCAGAGCAGGTAGCGCCCATCGCCGAACCAGACGGGTCCCTCCGACCAGCGCATCCCGGTCGCGAGCCGCTCGACCTTGGCGGAGTTGATCCGGTATCTGGTAAAGGCGGGATCGAGAATCTCGATCCGAGGATCGGGATAGCGCTGGCTCTCCTGCCACTGCGCAGCCCCGGGCGCGCCAACCGCCGCCGCCACGAACGTGGCGGAGGAGGCCAGGACGGTGCGTCTGCTCGGAGGCCGGGATCGGACTTTCCCTCGACTGCGCTCGCTCACCGCGCGGAGTCTAGCAGAAGCTTGTCGACCAGACCGGCCAGCCGCCGCCAGCGTTCGGTCTGACGCACCAGCTCCCGTGCGCCGGCCTTCGTGATGGCGTAGTACTTCGCGTCGCGATTGTTGTCGGTCTTCTGCCAGGTGCCCTTGATCCAGCCCCTCTGCTCCAGACGGATCAGCGCGGGATAGAGCGTGCCTTGATTGAGTGACAGCGGATGATCCGACACCTGCGCCAGCCGCGTCGCCAGCGAATAGGCATGGAGCGGCCCCATCGTCGACAGGGCGCGAAGCACGATCAGGTCGAGGGTGCCCTGGAGCAGCTCGACACGGTCTTCACTGGACATGCGAGTGAAGATAGCAGGCCCTGATCGCTGATCGCAAATCCCGAGTCCCCAGTTCCCGAGTCCCTGGTTTTGAGTTACGAATCAGAACGCGTCGCGCGGATTGGGTGCGCCCTTCATGTACAGGTACGGCTGCCGTTCCATGTCCGCGACCAGCGCCGGGTAAATCGGGTCGTCGGCCGCCTTGGCGCGATCGGCGAACGTTCGGTACTTCTTTGCCGCTGCCTTCATGCCCTCGTCGTTCTTCTGCATCGCGAAAGTTTCGAACGCCACGCGCTGGCGCTGGGCGATGAAGGCGCAGAACCAGGCGGCCATCGGCGATGACGGATCCTTCGCGAGGATCGCTTCGGCGTGGTTGGCCTCCTCCAGCGGGCCGTCCTGGAGGCCTTTCCACTCGTAGTTGATCGGTGCCGTCGCCACGTAGTCGGCGGCGCGCTTCTCGATCCCCGGCACGTCGATCAACGACACGATCGCCTGCTCCAGCAGCCGGCGCTTCGCGTCCACGCGAACCTGTTCGAAGCTGTCGGCTTCTGATTTGTAATTCGACCGAAATGCGGCACGGCGGGTCAGGTAGGTATCGAGCCGGCCCCTGAGCGGCTCCGGAAGGCCCTTGACGTCGGCCGGTGCCAGCACGCCCGATCCGGAGGAGAAGACCGATCGATACAACTTCCCCTGCAGATCCACTGCGGCGGCGCCGGTGCCCTGCGGCGGCACCGAGGTCCCGCCGACGACCGCGATCGTCAGAATGAGCGTAATCGTTCGGATCATGTGTCTCCTATTCCAGCGATTCGCCCTTCGGCTCCGGAAGCCACGCGCTCGCGATCAGGCCGACCAGGTAGACGCTGAACCCGACCGCGGCGGCGACCAGCGCCACCTTGGTCGGCGCATAGGCGCGATCCGGCGTCACGGCCAGGGTGGCCGTCACCCATGCGAACGACGTCCCGACCAGGCGGCCGCCGATGTTCGCGGCAAAGCTCTCGCCCGTGCCGCGCAGGTGAACCGGGTACACGCGAGGCAGATAGTTCCCCCAGAAACTGAACTGGGCGACGGTGAAGAACCCGGCCAGGAAGATCAGCGGATACAGGATCTGCAAATCGGTTCGCGCCGCCCACGCGAACGTGATGGGCAACAGGATCAGCCCGGGAATCTGAAACATCCGAATCAGCTTTCGGCGGCTCACGACCACGACCGCCAGCCAGGCAAGAGCGACCCGCCCCGCCAGTCCGCCGATCTCCTGGAACTTGGTCACATCCGACGCGACCCGCTGCTCGATCAGGCGCGCCTCGGGGACGGGACGGCCCGCCACCATCTGCCGGACTTCCGGCAGGCCCGGCACGATCTGGGGAATCTGCTGAATCGCGCCGAACGCCGCGCCGTAGGCCATTGCGAACATCACGGTCGTGACGATTGTGGTGCGGCGGAGGGCAGGCGAGAACAGTTCCGCGAAGCTGGGACGACGGAGCGTGCCGGCCTGCTTCTTCGACTGCCAGATCGGGGACTCCGGGAGGAACGGCCGGATCAGGATCAACGGAATCGCGGGCAGCACGCCGGACATCAGGGTGTAGCGCCAGGGCGCATGCGGGTTCTGGATCGGCACCGAACTCAGCGCCGCCAGCGCCGGCAGGCTGGCCGCATAGGCCACGCACAGTCCGTTGGCCGTCGCGACCAGCAAGCCGCCGACCGATGAAAACGCCTGGGTGTAGCCGAGCACTTTCTCGCGGCGCTTCGGCTCGGGGAAGAGCTCCGCGAGCCACGCCACCGCGGCCACGAACTCGACGCAGACGCCGATGAAGACGAAGCAGCGCAGGACCAGCAGCAGCTGAATCGAGGTCACGAACCCCGACAGAAACGCCGAGATCGCGTAAATCAGGATGCTGTAGGTCAGGACCCGGCGGCGCCCGAACCGATCGGTCATGTAGCCGCCGATGAGCCCGAAGATGCCGCCGGCGAAGGCCGGAATGTAGAACAGCCGTCCGACCCACATCTGGAACTCGGGCGATCCCGGCGCCGCGCCGGTCAACTCCAAAAGGGCCGGCCGCACGACGAGCGGCAGCATCAGGATTTCGTAGATATCGAACGCGAACCCGATGGCGGCAATCGCGCAGATGATCCACTGGATCGGGGTCAGGCGAGCGCCTGGAAGGGTTTCGGCAGTCTGCATAGCTTGAGCGATGCGAGCGTCGGCCCGTCACGCCGGCGCACGGCCGGAGGGCTCGTCAGCGGGTGATAGAGTTTACTTCACGATGGTCCCGTTCGATTTCCAGGCTCGGACGCGGACGATCTTCGGACAACGCACCGCCGAGCGGACGGGATCCCTGGCGAAAGAGCTCGGCTTTCAGAGGACCCTGCTGGTGGCGGATCCCGGGATCGTCGCCGCCGGCCACGCCGCCGCCATCGAGCGATCACTCCACGCCGCCTCCCTGACCGTGGTCCGCCACTCGGGCTTCGGCGAGAACCCGGACAGCGACATGGTCGCCGCGGGCGCGCGCTTCGCCGCTCCACACCGAATCGACTCCATCGTCGCCCTCGGCGGCGGCAGTTCGCTCGACTGCGCCAAGGGCATCAGCTTCCTGCTGACCAACGGCGGAACGATCGCCGACTACCGCGGCTACGGAAAGGCCGCCACACCGCTGCTGCCGATGATTGGCATCCCGACGACGGCGGGCACCGGGAGCGAGGCCCAGAGCTACGCCGTGATCTCGGATGCGCGCACGCACATGAAGATGGCCTGCGGCGATCCATCGGCAGCGTTCCGGATTGCGCTCCTCGATCCCGATCTGACCCTGACCGCGCCCGCGCACGTGACGGCCACGTCCGGGATCGACGCGATCTCGCACGCGGTCGAAACCGCGGTCACCACGCGACGGACGCCCTTGTCGGATACGTTCTCGCACCAGGCCTGGCGGCTCCTGTCGGAAGGATTCGAGCGCGTGCTGCTCCATCCGACCGATCTCGAAGCTCGGGCGAGGATGCAGGTCGGCGCGCACTTCGCGGGACTGGCGATCGAGCACTCGATGCTCGGAGCCGCGCATGCCTGCGCCAATCCGCTCACGGCGCGTTTCCAGCTGACCCACGGGGTCGCCCTGGGCATCCTGCTTCCCCACGTGGTCCGCTGGAACAACCGGGTCGCCGGCGATCGCTATGCGGCGCTGCTCGGCTACGCCGCGGCGCCGCGCCCGCGACAGCGAGGCCGGCGAAACACTGGCCCGCCGCCTCGAGGACTTCGCCAACGCCGGCAGGCTGCCCGCGCGCCTGAGCGATGCGGGCATTCCGGCGGTAGCCCTTCCGGAACTCGCGGAGCTGGCCGCGCAGCAATGGACGGGAACGTTCAATCCGCGGCCGTTCGACGCCGGCTGGAGCGCTCGAGATCTATCGAGCAGCCTTTTGAGCTCCCTTTGAACGACAGCCGTCGAAGGCCAAACAACAGGAGGTCAGGAGATCAGCAACGAGTCAGAAGGTTCGCCTCCTGACCTCCTAACCTCTTGTAATGTTTCGGCGGCGTGAGGCGGGCGAACTAAAAGCCATATCGTCGCAGTGTTGCAGGCGACGGCGTCCGCGTCATCAACGAGACGACGATCATCAGCAGGCAGGAGATGATCGTCATGGGCACAACCGGCAGCAGGCCGAGCCACGCGAGCGCCCCGGGGACGCGCGCGGTGTAGATCACGGCGGCAGCGACCCACACCGTGACCGCCAAGGCGCCCCACTTGGTGCTCCGCTTCCAGAACAGCGCGGCCACGAGCAGCGGCGAGAGCGCCGCGTAGCCCGAGAACGCGTACTGGACCGCGAGATCGAAGATGCCCTGAGGCGCCCGCAAAGCGATCAGATAGGCCACGATCGTCAGCACCACCACGAACGCCCGGCCGGTCTGGACCTGCACCGCTTCCCCGAAACGCGAGGTCCCGCCGTAATACGTGAACACGTCCTCGGTGAACATCGTCGACAGCGCCAGGATCTGCGAGTCGCTGGCCATCACCGCCGCCATGATGCCGGCGCCCAGCAGCCCGGCGAGCCACAGCGGCGCAAACCACTCCAGCATGATCGGAATGACGTCGTCGCCGGCCGCCTGGCGACGGAGCGCGGTTCGATCGGCGGCGGGCATCGAGGCCGGAGCGGCCGCGAGCGCCTCGCGCGCCTCGAGCTTGGCGGCGATCCGTGGCGCCTGATCCATCGCATTGGCGGCCACGCCAAGGAACACGCAGGGCAGCCAGATCGCCAGGATGCACACCGGATAGAACACCACCGTGCGCTTGAACTGCGCGAGCCGCTTCGCGGTCAGGCAGAAGATCGCGATGTGTGGAAAGGCGATCGTCGAGAGCGGGATGAACGTGTAGCTGAAGAAGAACCACGGCGACACGCGCTCGCGGCTCAGGAGCGGCGCCGTCGCGGAATCGTCGAGCAACCTGCCGATCGTCTGGGGGAATCCACCGATGCTGCGGCCGATCACGATCAGGGCGATGGCGCCGAACGACAGGAACAGCACGGTCTGGAAGGCGTTGACCAATGCCGTGCCGCGCATGCCGCCGAAGAAGACGTATCCCATCACCACCAGCGCCACCAGCGCGCCGCCGGCGGCGTACGGGATCAGGCCGCCGGTGATCGCTCTGAGCGCCGTCCCACCGCCCATCACACCGATGATGATGTAGGGAACGAGCAACGCCGCCTGGACCGCGGAGATCAGGGTCCCGATGTGCCCGCACTCCCAGCGATCGCGGAACATCTGCACCGGCGTGATGAAGCCGTAGCGCTTGCCGAGCGCCCAGAGCCGGGTGCCGATGAAGAACAGCGTGAGCGGAATGACGAAGGCCGATGACGACGCCATCAGACCGAAGGTCACGACGCCGTTGGCGAACGCGTGGCCGGCCGATCCGAGGATCGTGAAGGCGGTCATGTTCGTGCCGAACAGCGACAGCAGGAACACGGCCGGTCCGAGCGATCGGCCCGCCAGGAAATACTCCTCGACGACGGCCGGGCCGCCTCCGGATCGCCACGCGAAGATCCCGATGTAGAGGATGACCGCGAGGTAGGCGAAGACGATGACCGCGGGAATCACCGGTCCTCGCGCTCCTCGAGATGAGACGGCCAGGCGAAGCGGGTGAGCCCCCACATCAGCAGCGCGACCGCGATGCAGTAGGCGCCGTGATAGGCGAGGGCCGGCGGCAGGAAGCCGAACACCAGCGGCCGGGGCTGGCGCCAGAGCCAGATGTCCTGATGAAGCAGGTACACCGCGGTGATCGCGATGAACCAGCCGATCCGTGCGGTCGGTGCCACGAGCGTCTCGCCTCTCCCTGGAACGGGCCCTCGTTCCCGTCCCTCGGCCATGCTCGGGACGGCCCTGAGGCTCTCGACGGCCGCCGGGCGGACGCGTCAATTGCGGCCCTGAAACGGTGCAAAGGGGCAAAGCGTGTTTATCCCACGAACCGCGACCTCGAGCAAGCGGCTGATAGACTCAGAAGGTTCGGATTGCTGGTCCCCTGGTTGGAGCCGTGCACTGATGCGAGTTCGTGTTCTTCTGTCCGTTCTGTCCGTCCTGTTCATTCCCGTTCTTGCCGCGCGCGCCTCGGCGCAGACGGCCGCCACCATCAGCGGAACCGTCGAAGATCCCAATCGCGGCGCGCTGGCGGGCGTCACGGTCACGGTGCGCAACGTCGATACTTCGCTCACCCGCAGCGTGGCGACCGGCCACGAGGGCCGGTACGTCATTGCCGGCCTGCCCCCGGGCGAGTACGAGCTGCGCGCCGAGTTGGCGAGCTTCAAGCCTCACGTGCGGCGAGGGCTGCAGCTGACGGTCGGGCAGGCGCTGGTCCTCAACGTCATGCTGGAGGTGGGCGGGCTCAGTGAAGAAGTCACGGTGACCGGCAACACCCCGCTGGTGAACTCGTCCAGCGCCGAGCTCAGCTACCTGGTCGGCGCCGACGCGATCGATGCGCTGCCATTGAATGGCCGGAACTACACGGATCTGGCGCTGCTGCAGCCCGGCGTGCTCGCCTACCCGCACCGCGACGGCGGGTCGGTCGTCGCGCACGGGCTCGGCATGAGCGTGAACGGCCAGGATCCGCGGTCGAACGTCTACCTGCTCGACGGCACGCTGCAGAACGATTTCACCAACGGTCCTGCGGGCAGCGCGGCAGGCACGGCCCTGGGCACCGAGACCGTTCGTGAGTTCCGCGTCGAATCGAATGCCTACGGCGCGGAGTTCGGGCGCAACTCGGGCGGCCAGATCAACGTGTTGACCAAGTCGGGCGCGAACAGCGTCGACGGCTCGGCCTTCGAATACCACCGCAACGAGGCGCTTCGACGCCCGCAACTACTTCGACACGGGCGAGCAGCCGGACTTCCACCGCAACCAGTTCGGCGCCACGGTCGGCGGACCGATTGCCCGCGACCGGACCTTTTTCTTCCTGGGCTACGAAGCGCTGATCGAGCGGCTTGGCAAAACGGTCAGCACGGTGGTGCCGGACGACAACGCCCGGCAGGGGATCCTGCCGGGCGGCACGGTCACGGTCAATCCGGCTGTCGCCCCCTATTTGAACGAGTACCCCCGAGCCAACGGCCCCTCGCTCGGGCAGGGGCTCGCCGCCTACACGTTCCCCTTCAATCAGACCGTCGACGAGCACTTCGCGCAGGGCCGCGTGGATCACAACTTCGGCGCCGGCAACCAGCTGTTCGGGCGCTACACCTTCGACGACACCGATCAGTTCCTGCCGACCGACTATCCGCAGTTTCCGAGGAACTTCATCTCGCGCAACCAGTTCTTCACCGCCGAGTACCGGCGGATCCTGTCGGCGAACACGATCAACACCACGCGCGCCGGATACAGCCGCACCCGCATCGGCCAGAACGTCCAGGCCAACACGTCGACGCCGCTGCCGGTCTTCATCGCGACCCGCGACAGCATGGGGGACATCGACATCGGCGGCCTCCGCCGCTTCGGTCCGCAGAGCTCGGGCAACCTGCGCCTCACCCAGAACGTCTTCAGCGCGCAGAGCGATCTCGTGCACACGCGCGGCCGCCATGTGCTCAAGTCGGGCGCACTGGTCGAGCACTACCAGGACAACATGGTGAACCCGACGTTCAGCCTCGGGATCTTCAGCTTCGCCGACCTGAACGCCTTCCTGACCAACCGGCCCGCCAGCTTCGTCGGGCTTACGCCGGAGGCGCAGTTCGATCGCTACTGGCGCTTCACGCTGTTCGGCTTCTACGCGCAGGACGACATCCAGCTCACGCCGCGGCTCACGTTGAACGCCGGCCTGCGCTATGAGTTCGCCACGCTGCCGGAGGAGAAGTACAACCGCGACTCGGCGCTGCCCGACTTGACCGCCTCGCAGCCGGTCGTCGGTCCGCTCTACCAGAACCCGACCTATACGAACCTTTCACCCCGCTTCGGCCTCGCGTGGGATCCGTTCGGCAGCGGGCCGCACCGCCGTTCGCGGCGGCTACGGGCTCTACTTCAACACCAACAACCACCAGAACCTCATCGTGACGGTGACCAATCCGCCCTACACCCCGCGTCCGGTCATCGTCAATCCCACCTTCCCCAACCCGCCGTTCGATCGCGCCGGGGCGATCTCGATGCGGCCGGTCCAGTGGGATCTCGACAACCCGCGGGTGCACGTCTACAACGCGAACGTGCAGCAGGAGCTCTGGGGCCGCACCGCGATCACGATCGGCTATGCCGGATCGCGCGGGCTGCACCTGCTGCGCAGCGGCGACGTGAACCTCGCGCAGCCGACCGGCGCCACCGCCGACGGCCGGCCGTTCATCGCCGCGGGCACGCCGCGCGCCAACACCGCGTTCTCGACCATCGAGCTGAAGAGCAGCGACGGCGACTCCTGGTACAACGCGCTGATCGTCGACCTGCGCCGCCGCTGGAGTCAGGGCCTGTCGGTGCAGTCGTCGTACACGTTCTCGAAGAGCGAGGACACGACCCAGGCCTCGACGTTCTTCTCCGACGCGACCAACGGCACCACCTCGGCGCTGCCCGAGTTCATTCCGGGCTACAACAAGGGACCGTCCGATTTCGACACCCGTCACAACTGGGTGCTCAATTTCACGTCTGCGCTGCCGGGGCGTGATCTCACCGGCGTGACCGGCGCCATCTTCGGCGACTGGAATCTCTCGGGCATCTGGACGATGAGGAGCGGCAACCCGCTGACGGCGTTCGTCACGACCAACCGGTCGCGGTCGCAGTGGAATCCGTCCAGAGGACCGGGCATCGGCCAGGATCGCCCCGACTACGCGCCCGGCTTTGGTCCGGATAACGCGGTGCTCGGACGGCCCGAGCAATGGTTCGATCCAGCCGCCTTCGTGCTCCAGCCCGCGGGCACCTTCGGCAACACCGGGCGCGGCGACTTCATCGGACCGAACCTGCGCACGCTCGACCTGGCCCTGGCCAAGACCGCCGCCTGGGCACGCGTCGGCGGGCGCGTCGAGTTCCGGATCGAGGCCTTCAACATCCTGAACCACACCAACTTCGGCGTGCCCGAGCTGCGCGCGTTCGCCGGCGCCCGCGACGGCGAGCCGGTGCTCGCGACGTTCGGGCGGATCACCACGACGGTGACCTCTTCGCGGCAGATTCAATTGGGAATGCGGGTGATCTTCTAGGATCAACTCCCAACTTCCAACTCCCAACTTCCAACTCCCACGGGAAGCCGCTCGCACCTTCCGGGTGAAAGGCGCCAAAACCAGCCGGTTGTTGCTGCTTCTATCGAGATGGTGCGAACGGCTCCCCTCGGGAGTTGGGAGTTGAACTTGGGAGTTGACTACGGCACCAGCCGGAAAGCCTTCGTGTGCTTCGGTCGGATGCTCTAGCATACTTTCAGTGCGGCCCCGCCGGTGGAGCCGGGTGTCGCTGCCTCGAGGAGCGTTTCGTCGTATCGTCGTGTACCTGATCAGCGCAACCGTGCTGGCGGATCGTTGTCGATTGGAGGAGTTCGAATGACCTGGCTGGCGTTCGTCGCGGGAGCGGTGTTGTCGTGGGGCGTCTATGGCGCGATGCTGCACCAGGGACAGGTGAAGCTCGGCAGCCCGATGCGGGCGCTGCTGTGCGTCGGCGTCGCCTACTTCCTGGTCGGCGTCGTCGTCCCAATCATCACGCTGATGGCGCAGGGCCAGGGCTTGCAGGGCTTCAACCGCGAAGGCACCACGGCCGCGACCGTCGCCGGTACGCTCGGGGCGCTCGGGGCGGTGTGCATCATCTTCTCGTTCCGCACCGGCGGCACGCCGACCTACGTGATGCCGCTGGTCTTCGGCGGCGCGCCGCTCATCAACGTCCTCTACACGATGGCGACGCACCCGCCGAGGAATCCGCCCAGCCCGATGTTGTACCTGGGATTCCTCGTCACCGCGATCGGCGCGGGCATGGTGTTGTATTTCAAGCCGGCAGCGTAACCAGAGCGGCGCGAAGCGCCTTCACCACCGTCTGTGGGGTGGGTCTTCAGACCCGACCGACTGGTCGGATCAGCGCTTTGCCGCGCTGGTGGAGCGCGTGGGGCTCCCGCGATAGACGGTTGTCAGTTGCCAGTCACCAGTTGCCAGCGGCCAGTCAGCTTCCCTTCTTCCGCTGCCCAATCGCCCACAGGTGACCCGTGGTACGGATGAAGATCTGCCCTTCCGAGATCGCCGGTGAGCTGAGGCAGTAGTCATCGAGCGGATTCTCGGCCAGCAGCTCGAACGTCGGTCCGGCGCGATAGACCGACGTCAGCCCTTCGTTTTCACTGGTCACGTAGATCCGGTCGTCGGCCAGGACTGGTGACGCGCTGTAGCTGTCGGGACGGAGCCGCTGCGGTCCGTACACGACTTTACCGGACGCGAGATCCAGTGCGTAGGCCACGCCTCGATCGGTGATCGTGTAGAGCAGCTTCCCGTCGCTGACCGGCGTCGGGACATCAGGACCGTTGTCGAAGCTCCAGAGGCGGTGCGTCCGCGTGACGTCGCCGCGGCCGCCGCCCTTGATCGCGAGCATCGGCCGTTCGCGGGTTGGCGCAATCACGATGTCGCCGACGGCGACCGGGGACGCGATGATGCGGTTGGAGGGGTTGTTGGTCGGATTCAGGCCGTCCATCCGCCACCGCTCCTTGCCGCTCGCCGGGTCGTACCCGGTGACCACGTCGCCGCCGGTCACGACGATCTCCACGGCGTTCGGCGCCTTGCTCACCTGGAGCGCTGCCGGGGTGGTGTACCAGTCCGGTGATTCCTCGATCGCGCGAGTCGGCCGCTCCGTGCGCCACAGCGTCTTCCCGGACTTGCCGTCGACCCTGAGGAGGTAGGACGGATCGTCGGTCTTCATCCCGTGCAGGACCTGGACGAACAGATCGCCGTCGTGCAGCAACGGCGACGACGCGTATCCCCAGTTCAAGCCGAACCGGCCGTAGTCCTTCTGGATGTCCCGCATCCAGAGCTCTTTCCCGCTGAAATCGAACGCCTTCAGAATGCCGACGCCCGTCATCACCCATACGGTCAGACCGTCGGTCACCGGCGAGGGCGACGACATGTTCTGCTTGCGCTCGACGTGATTGCCGCCCGCGATGTACTTCTTCCAGCGGATCCGGCCATCGGCCCGATCCAGCGCCCAGAGCTCGAGGTCGCCGCTCCGGTCGGCGGTGCCGATGTTCAGGAAGATCGTCTCCCCCCAGATGATCGGCGTCGATCCGCTCCGCCCCGGCATCGCGAGCTTCCAGGCGATGTTCTCCGTCGTACTCCACTTGAGCGGCAGCCCCCGTTCCGTGCTGACGCCGTTTTTCGCCGGGCCGCGCCACTGCGGCCAGTTGTCGGCGGACAGCGTGGCGGCCGTCGCCATCGCCACGAGGCCGGTTCCCACGACAAATTTCATCGAGAATGTCTCCACGGACGTCAACTGCCAACTCCCAACTCCCCCGCCTTCGCGCGGTGATAATCACCGCCACGCTACGGCGAGGCTTCGCGAACACGTCTGTCAGTCCACGCGGCTCTGGCGAAGTCTCGCCGTAGCGCACAGTGGTATCGTCTTCAATGGCGTCGTGCTGCGTCCCCTCGCATCGGCGCGGAGGCGGAGGAGCTGGAAGTTGGGACTTGTCACTGGAACACCCAGTAAGCCAGCTTCTCCGCATCCTTGATCAGGAACCCGCGCCCGGCGGGCGCCGGATGCGCCCAGATTGGCGACTCGGCCACGGTGTAGCGCCTGATCAACGCGAACTTCACAGGATCGCGGTGCGCGACTACGAGCTCGCCTTCGGTGGTGGTCGCGATCAGCAGATCGCCGCTCGCGATCAGCGCCGCGTTCTCTGCCTCGCGCCCGCGAGTGGTCCACAGCACCTTGCCGGTCTTCGGCTCGACGCAGAAGAACTGCCCCTTGTTGCGATGGGTGAGGCCATACAGGTAGCCGCCCGACAGGACAGCGGAGCTCATGTACATTGGCACCGACTCGGCGCGCCAGACCTGACGCGCCGACCATTGACCGTTTGCGGCCGCGACGCGTGCCGCGGTCAGCGGTTGCTCGATGCCCGAGTAGATCACCAGGTCGTCGAACACGACGGGGGTGACGATGTTCTGGTCGTATGAAGTGGTGAACGGAGCCTGCCACAAGAGCTTGCCATCGGCCGCGGAGAGTCCGACGAGGTGCGAGCGCGACTGCGTGATCACCTGCCGCACGCCGGCAAAAGTGCCAATCACTGGAGACGCATAGCCTGGACCGTCGCCCTTCCACTGCCAGCGCACTGCGCCGGTCGCCGCGTCGAATCCGCTCAGCGCGCCGCTCCGGTTGCCGCCGACGTGAGCGATCACGAGCCCGTCGTCGATGAGCGGCGACATCGCGGCGCCGAAATCCGGTGAGGTGGCGTCGAACTCACCCGTGAATGGCTTGCGCCAGAGCGGTTTGCCGGTTCCCGCGTCGAAGGCCGAGAGCGTGCCGTTGATTCCCAGCGTGAAGACGCGGCCGCCGCCGGTGGCCGGCGTGGACTTCGGCCCCTTGCCGTGACTCTCCGCCGCGGGGTTGACCTGGTAGGCGGCCCGGTTCCGCTGCTGCCACGCCTGCTTGCCGGACCCGACGTCGAAGGCAGTGAGGACCTCGTCTTCGCCCACCCGTGACAGCACGAATGCCCGCCCACCGGAGACGACAGGCGACGAGTGGCCCGTGCCGACCGCAGCTTCCCAGACCTTCTTCGGCCGGTCCGGCCACGCGGCAGGCGCCGTAAAGGCCTCGGTCGTTCCCGAGCGCGCCGGGCCGCGCCACTGCGTCCAGTCCTGCGCCTGCACCCCGGCGATGGCAACGACCAGGGTCAGCGCAGCTGTGAGTGGACGGATCATGTGTCCCTATTTCTTCAGCATCCCCGGCGATTGCCACTGAATCACGTGATACGTGGCGGGACCGGTGCCGATGTTGCGGATGCCGTGGAGCTGGTTGGAGGCCTGGAACACGATCGACCCCGGGCCGACGCGGCGGTATTCGCCGTTGACGAAGGACTCGAGCGTGCCCTCCTTGATGATGATCAGCTCCTCGGCCGGGTGCTGGTGCGGCGCGTGCGACTGCTGCCCCGCGTTGAGCGTCGTGATGTGCATCTCGAGCTCATCGAGCGTGGCAGTCGGCAGCCTGACGACGTCGCGCCGCTCGCCGACGTTCGTCTTCTCGGCCTTCAGGCCGTCCCAGAGAAAGATCCGCGATCCCATCACCTGCGGCTGCGCCCGCATCATCCCCGCACCGGTCAGCGTGATGACCGCCGTCGCCAGCGCGACCTTGATATCCCTCCGCGTGAGCATGAAGCCTCCTCCTCAATCCTGTCGACTGTCTTCTTCTAGGATTTGTCTGGCAAACAGCCGGGCAAGTCAACTCCCAACTACCAACTCCCAACTCCCAAAGCGATAGGGGTCGAACAATGGGGTGTAACACGTACCAACAAGCTCGTTGGGACGCCTTCCTCCCAGATGCTTCGACCGGCTCTCCTTGGGAGTTGGAAGTTGGGAGTTTGCCCCTCCTACTCCGCCCGTAACGCCTCGAGCAGCCGCCCGCTCACCGCCGCACGGGTCGCGACCGCCGCGGACAGGATGCCGGCCAGGGCAACGGCGACGAGCAGCAGGGCGAGCCCGATGCCCGGACCGCTCCCGCCTCGCGCCAGCCAGGCCGGTGCGACGGCGATCACCGCGCAGCCCGCGCCGGCCGCGAGGCCGGAGACCAGCAGAAAGAGCGTCTCTGCCCCGATCATCAAGGTAACGTGACGGCGGTCGTAGCCGACGGCGCGCAGGAGCGCCAGCTCACGGCGGCGTTCGAGCACGTTGCGGAACATGACCGTTGCCAGGCCGATTGTGCCAAGCAGCAGGCCCAGGCCGCCCAGGGCCTGGAACGTCGAGAGATAGGTGTTCTCGACGCGATGAAAGGCGTCGAGCCGTTCGGCGGTGGCGACCGCGTCGACGCCATACGGCTGCAGCTCCTTCTCGACGATCCCGGCCAGCTTCTGCGCATCGGCGACGCTGCGCACGTCCGGCGCGTCGATCAGGAAGAACCGGAAGCCGTCGTGTCCCGGGAAGAGGCGCAGGAACTGCTCCTCGGCCATCACGAGCTGGCCCTGGAGCACGCTGTCGCGCAAGGCGCCGACGAAACGGAGGGTCACAGGCGCGGCCGCTCCGACGTCGAGCGCCAGCGTGTCTCCGAGCGACGCGTGCAGCACGTACTGCAGCGAGGTCGCGTCCGCGATCACCGGCACCGTCCCGTCCGTGGACGGCCGCCGGAGCAGCAGCCAGGGATTCGCCTTCTCCTGTTCGGTCTCCGCAAGCGATGCCGAGAACGTGAAGCGGCGCTCGTCGAGAAACGACCCCTCCGGCGCGATGATGGTCGGGTTCCCCGGCTTGTAGAGATTCAGGCAGCTCACGTCCTCGCCAGGCCGGAGACGGAACCGGGTGAAGCTGGCCCGTACGAATTCGGGCGCCTGGGTCAACAGGGCCTCCCGGCCGGCCTTCGTATCGGGATTGTGGACGATTGGCACCTCCGACTGCGCCAGCAGCACGAAGCCGCCGGTGCCCGATTGCTGATTCGTGGTGACTTCTCCGCCGCCACGACGGAAAGCATCCACCGAGACGATGATGAACGCGGCTGACGCGACCAGCGCCGCCGACAGCACGCTGCGCGCGGGCCGGAACGCCGCGCCACGGAATCCCAGCCGCGACACCGCCCATGACCCGTGCCCGCTGATCGCCTGTGGATCGCGCGCGCCCAACCAGCCGGACAGAAAGAACAGGAACCCGGCGAGCAGCGCCGCACTGGCCCCGAAGAACGCGCCAGCCTCGATGGCGGGACTGACGAATCCCAGCGTCAGCAGCGCGAATGCCGCCACCACCAGCGTTACCGCAACCCGGGACCTGCGACGTGAACGCGTCGGATCGATCCTGGCCGGCTCTTCGATCGAATGCGCTCCGAGGAGAGCACGCGGACTGCGGCGTGCGACAGCACGCAACGACAGCAGGACGCAGGCGAGCGCCGCGATCATTCCTCCGGCGAGGCCAATCAGCAGGCTCGCGGCCGTCACGTGCAGCTCGAGGAGCGTCGTCCCGACCGCACCCACCCACCAGGTCTTCAGTCCGTAGACAACGGCGCTCGCGTACCCGACGGCGCCAATCACGCCGACCAGCCCGCCAACGAGAGCGAGCACGGCCGCTTCCGACGCCAGCATCCAGCGAAGATGGCGCGCGGTGTAGCCGGTCGCGCGGAGGACACCGATCTGTCGCAACCGCTGCTCGATCCCGAGCCGGAAGAACAGCACGACGAGCAGCAGCGCCGAGACCACGATGAAGAAGCTGAAATAGGTGAAGTACTCGCCGAAATCGGTGGCGCCGCGGGAGGCCTCGAGGGCCAGCCGCCGCGCCGGCGTCAGCACGAGTCCTTGAGAGGCCGGCGTCACCCGCTGCTGCAGCTGTTTTCGCAAGGCGTCCGCCAACCCCTCCGCACTCCGGTCGGAAGGCACGGCGAACCGCAGGCCGGTGAGCCTGCCGTAGCGCGTGGCCCAGAGGTCGCGCGCCCGCTCGTAGACAAGGAACGCCTTCGGCGTGGTGCGATGCTCCTTCCAGTACGCTTCGTCCTGCGGTCGCACGCGAGACAAGTCCAGCGGAAACGGAGGATCCCAGTCCGAAAAGCTTTCGGCTTCCGTAATGCCGGGGTACTCCGGTGCAAGACGACGATCGGCCGCAAGCCCCTCCATCGGAACAATCCCTGCGACGGTGAACTGCGCCGAATCCGTTCGCAGCCCGCCGGCGGCATCCCACAGATAGAAGTCCAGCTGCGCCGTGTCGCCCTCCCGCGCATTCAGCTCCCGGGCCGTCCACTCGTTCAGCACGATCGAATCGTTTGACCAGTTGCGCAGCGGCTCGCCGAGATCGGGGAGACCGTTCGCGCTGGAGCTCGGGCTTCGGGTGCCGGGCGCTGCGGAACCCGCGCCGGGTGACGGCCGCGCGAAGACAGGGAGCGCGTGAAGGTTGATTCCGCTCACGAGCGAATACGGGACCTGGCGGTCGCCCACGCGAATCGTGTTCGCCAGGTAAGTGAATACCGGTGTTGGGGTTTGACCAAGCTCGCGGGCGGCCTCACGCCCCGCCTGCTCGAGGGCCTCGCCAATGACGCCGCTGGCGCTCTCCAGGATGACCGCCGTGCCGCCGGCGACCACGTCCACCTCGACCCCGAGGTCCTCGAGCGTCACTCCCGAGCGGAACCCGCGCGAGCCATCCGATTCAGATGCGCCCTCGCCAATCAGCACGGTGTTGGCCTTGCGCTCGACGCCGAGATCGCGCTGCAGGCGCCCGAGCGGCGTGAAGACGGCCCGCAGTTCGCGCCTGCTGCGGCTGAAGCGAGAACTCGCCGAGCTGTGCGGCCGGCAGGGTATCGGTCACCGTCAACCTCACGGTGCGGCCGAGATCTTCTTTGTGCGCGAACAGCGACTCGATCGGAATCTCGGAAGGCTTCTGCAGGCGGGTCAGCAGGACGTCGCCGGGCCGGGCGTCGAGCTCCGCGCGGAGCGCCGGCGAGACGAAGACACCCTCCCGCGGCTCCAGCCCGTGAAACCGCCAGAACCGATCGTCCACGCCATACACGAGCACACCCGCGGCGCGGCGCTGCGACGGCTCGTGGGTGACGAAGCCGCGCGTGGCAATCAGCGGCACCGCGGACCCGGCGCCGTGTGTCACGAGATCCGCCGCGAGCTCATCGCGGAAGTAGCCGATTGACGCGATCACCTGGCCAGTCCGGCCAAGGCGAGACAACACGAGATCCCGCAGGCTGCCGCGGACCGAGTCGCCAACGAGCAGCGCGCCGCCGAGCACGGCCACTGCCGCAGCCACACCGAGACTGACGGCGAGGTTTGTGCGCCAGTGATAGGTGGCACTACGGACGATCAGGAGTCTTATGGACATGATCGAATTCAACTCCCAACTGCCAACTCCCAACTCCCAAGGAGAGTCGTTCGAACCAGCGGGGTGAAAGTTGCACCAACGAGCTTGTTGGCATCCCTTTCACCCCATTGTTCGAGCGGCTTCCCTTGGGAGTCGCCCGCCGCCGCTCGTCGCGGAAATCCTACGACGAGCTCTGGCGAGGCCTCGCCGTAGCGGGCGCCCCCTTTCTCGTCCGCGGAGGCGGGGCAGTTGGGAGTTGATCCTATGGCTTCACCAAAGTCCCCCCATTCATCTCATACCGCACCGGAAACCGCTCCGCCAGCGCCGCGCTGTGGGTTACGACCACGAGAATCGTGTTCCGCTCGGCGTGCAGCTCCAGCAGCAGGTCGGCGACCGTGCCGGCAGCGGCGCGATCGAGGTTCCCCGTCGGCTCGTCGCACAGGAGCAACGCCGGGTTGCGGATGAGCGCGCGCGCCAGGGCGGCGCGCTGTTTCTCTCCTCCGGAAAGTTCGGCCGGACGATGATCGAGACGATCGCCGAGACCGACCTGCGTCAGCAGCGCCTGCGCCCGATGGTGATCGGCCTCAGCGCCATCCGACGAGGCCGGAGCCACGAACGTCGGCGCCAGCACGTTCTCGAGCACCGAACACTGTGGCAGGAGCGAGTGATCCTGGAAGACGAACCCGATTTGCTGATTCCGGAACGCCGCCTGTTCCCGCTCGGCCATCCGGAAGGGATCCTTGCCGCCGAGCATAACGGTCCCCGACGACGGCGGTTCGAGCGCACCCAGGATGTAGAGCAGCGTGCTCTTGCCGCTGCCCGACGGTCCCATGATCGCGATCGCGGCGCCGCGCTCGAGCGACAAGGAAATGCCGCCGAGGATCGGCAGCTCCCCGCGCGGAGTGCGATAGCTTTTCGTGACCTGGTCGAGAATCAGCACGGTCGCCCGCCGCTCAATGCGTCGCGGTGAGCGACAGATAGGCCTGCTCTGCCGCCTCCGCCATGACGCCAACGTCGTAATGTTCGCGAACACCCTGCGCGCCGGCCCGCCCGAGCGCAAAGGCCTTCTCGGGATCGCGCCACAGGTCGAGACAGGCCTCCGCGAGTGCGGCAGGATCGCCGGCAGGAACGATCAACCCGCCGCCGGTCTTGTCGAGGATCTCGGGAAACGCGCCGCGCTTCGGCTGTACCACCGGGATGCCGTTGGCGAGCGCCTCGAGGAGGAACAGCCCTTTGGGCTCCTCATAAGTCGCCGGCACCGAGAAGACGTCGATGGTCTGGAGAAACGCGGTCTTCTGTGCCCGATCGACCTCACCGCGGTACTCGAACTCCTGTTCGAGCCCCCACTCGCGCAGCTTGCGCCGGATCTCGTCGAGATACGGCTGGTGCTCTGGCGCCAGGTAGCCCGCCGCCACCAACCGCGCCGCGCGTATCGGTTCGCGCTGCCGCAGCGCGTGATAAGCCTCGCAGAGCACGTGCAGCCCCTTCTCGGGAGCAATCCGCGCGAGATAGCCGATCGTGAAGGGGGGCTCCCGGCGCTCGGGGCGCGGATTGAACCCCTCCATGTTGATGCCGAGGGGAACCAGCCGCATCTTCTCCCGGGGCACACCAAGATAGCCGGGCATGAAGTCGCGGTAGTACTCGCTCACGGGCAGGAACAAATCCACGTGCCGGGCGCCCTCGCGGATCAGCGCGAGCGACTCCGACTTGTGCTCCTCGCCGAGCCCGTCGAGGAACAGGTCTTCTCCCTGCAGGGTGCAGCAGATCGGTGTTTTCAGCTCGCGGCGCAGCGGCCCCGCCAGACCGAGCAGCAACGCGTACGGCAGGTTGATCACATCGAAGCGCCGTTCGCGGCGGAGCCATTCGAGCAGCTTGGCGGTCTCCTTCGCCTGGAAACCCTGCTCGCCACGCAGCATCGAGACCGTCATCTCGCCGAGGCTGGCCGGATCGACCTTGATCTGGCGTCTGGTCGCCAGACGAATCACCCACGGCGCGTCCCAGATGCGATCGAAGACGCGCGGCGTGTGCCGGAACAGGGGCACCTGCTGTTCGAGAAACACGCTGATGCCGCCGAAGAACACCTGCGCCTGGCTGACGTTTCGTTCGTCGGTGCGGGTCGGCGTATAGATCGGGGTGAGCACGACATCGTGCCCGCGCGCCAGCAGCGCCGCGGCGAGCGCGTTGTCGCGCAGGCAGCTGCCGCAGTACATCGCGCCCGCGCCGCCGGTGAACGAAAGAATTCTCACGCGTTGCCGGCCGCGGCCAGCGCCGCGTCGGCATGCTGCTGGAACGACCGGCGCGCGTAGAGATGCTCGAAGAGGTTCCCTTCGTGCGGCTGATCCCAGCTGATGTGATTGGTTTGAATCGCCCCGACGTTGAGCCGATCCACCAGCGATGATCCGAGCAGGCGATTCACGAGCGCGCGGTCGCGGGTCAGCGCGGTCACGACCAGCGTCTTGCCCATCGCGGCCGGCATCTGCGCCATCTGCTCCGGGGTGACGCCCACGACCGCCGCGAACGGAAACAGGAACTCGCGATTGGCCAGCGGATGCTCCGGTGAATCGCACCACACGACCGTGGGCTGGAGATACGTGCTGCCGGCGAACGTCACGAGCCGCGGCGTGGAACGATGATCGAGCGTGACCTCGCGCGCTCCCGGCGTGAGCAGCCCTGCATCAATCTGCGCGGAGATCCGCTCCGCCACCCGGGGATCCGCAAACGGCGCCAGCGTCGCGCGCTCGTCGTCTGCCGCGCGCGGGACGATGCCCGCCAGCTTTGCCGCGACCGCTTCGGCGACGCGCTGCGCGTGCGATGCGGCCACCCACACCCCGGACGCGTTCACGCACGACCGGCCGCCGTTGTCGGCAATCGATCCGGCAATGAGGTCGAGGTGCGGCATCCAGGCATCGCCCTCGAGCAGATCGTCGCCAATCAGGATCTTGCTGTAACCGGGGCCGTGGAGCTCGACCCGCGGATCGCCTTCCCAGCCGCCGACCGCCGAGACGTCTCCGAAGAACATGCTCCGACCGGTACGGCGCAGAATCTCCCCGGCGCCGGCATGATCGGCGGGGTAATAGCTGAAGGCTTCAGGCGGACAGCCGGCTTTCATGAAGGCCTGGGCAATCCGGAATGGTGTCCATGGCTCGGCACTGCCCGGCTTCATCACCAGCGGAATCTTCAGCGCGACGGCAGGCACCCAGAGTGAATGCACGCCCGGCGAGTTGCTCGGAAGGACGACGCCGAGAGCGTCGGTCCGAGGGTAGAAGCTCAGCGCATGGCCGGCGTGCTCACCATGGCCGCTGTCGAGCACCGAGAGGTCCAGCCCCCGCGTGAGACCTCGCAGCACCGTGTGCATCTCACGCATCACGCCGGCGACCCGCTGCATGTTCCGGCGCACGAGCGCGTGCGGCATCCCGGTCGTCGCCGACAACTGCAGGACGTAGTCCGCCGGCGACTGCTCACCGTCGCCGAGCGGCAGCGTGTCGTTCAGGAAGTGATCAGCGGCCTCGCTGCACATCGCGATCAACCGCGCGAACGGCACCCGCGCCAGCTCCTGCCTGGCCGCGGCCTGCCGCTCCGGCCGCAGGTCGCGCCGGATCAACCCGGCATTCGCCTGGCTGATTTCAACGAACGGCTCCCGCGTCTGATAGTGCGGCACCGTGACGACGTCGAGGCTTTTGTAGGGGACGCCGTGGCGGAGGATGGGAAGGTGGAGCATCTTGAGATGAGTCTACGTCAACTCCCAACTCCCAACTTCCAACTCCCAAGTTGAGTGACGTTCACTTGAGCGACCAAAGCGTAAGCCCGGTCGCGTCCCGGATCAGAACTCCTCCCGGTACCAGCACCGGATGCGCCCAGGTCTGGGATTGGGCGACCTTGTAGCGCTTCAGCTCGTCGTACTTCTCGGGAGTGCGCCGCACGACCAGCAGCTCGCCGTCGGTCGTCAGCACGATCAGATTCGGCCCGGCGCTCTGAATCGCTGCGTTGGTCCCGCCGCGACCTTCCGTCGTCCACTTCGCAACGCCGGTCGGGGCGTCGATGCAGAAGAGCTGACCCTTGCGCTTGCTCCCGAAACCGTAAACCAGATCGCCGTCCACGACGGGCGAGCTCATGTACATCGGCAGGTCCGTGTTGTTCCACAGCTGCCGCGGGGTCCACTCGGTGCCTGCCTTCTCGAGTCGATACCCGAACGTGCCCTTGCGCGTGCCCGACACGATCAGAATCCCACCGGCAACGACAGGCGTGACGATGTTCTCGTTCCAGTCGTCGGCAAACGGAATCGTCCAGAGCGGCCTGCCTGACTGCGCCTCGACCCCGACGACGGCCTTGTCGGTCATCGTGACCAGATGGCGGACTCCGCCGACGACCGTCACGATCGGCGACGCGTAGCCGGGGCCGTGTCCGGTCAACGCCCACTTCTCGTTGCCGGTTGACGGATCCAGCGCCCGCAGCGCTCCCCCGTCGTCGTCTCCGACATGGACGATGAGCAGGCCGCTGTCGATGATCGGCGACATCGCCGTGCCGGTGAAGAGCCGCGAGGTGTCGATCTCCTTCGACCAGTCCTTGCGCCACCGCAATGCCCCGGTGGCTGCGTCGAACGACGACAACACAGCGCTCGTACCCAGCGTGAAGACCCTTCCGTTCGACACCAGCGGTGTCGAGAACGGTCCCTTCGCCATCGACGCTGCGTACTTGTTCTTCGAGAACGCGGACGGGTAAGTGGCCGACCAGATCGACTCCCCCGAGGACAGCTCGAACGCGCTGACCACCTCGTCCGGATCGGTGCGGCTGTGCACGAAGACGCGCTCGTCGGAAACGACTGGCGAGGAGTAGCCTTCCCCGAGTGGCTGGGTCCATCGGATCGTCGGTTTGTCGGGCCATGCAGCCGGCACTGACGCGGCGGGCACGACCGCGTCCCGATTCGGGCCGCGCCACTGCGGCCACTGGGCGTGGATCGCCACGCTGGCCACGGTGGCGAACACGGCGCCGAGGAAACCGGCGGCAGCTCTGGCTTCTGGTCTCAATGAAGCTGGTACACGCCCTCGACGACGGTGCTGCCGAAGCGTGAGAAGGGACGGACATTCCTGACACCGTCCCAGGGGTACTGGCGGCACGGAGGTTCGCGCTCGGCTTCGTCGCGCTCCAGGAAGCGCGGCATGAAGAATTCCTTCGTCAGCGTGGTCAGGCGCACGCGTCCGGTCGCGCCGTAGTCCACGACGCGATCGGGATGATCGGGATCGACGACCTCGATCATCGCGCGCGGGTTCGGCGGGTAATAGATGATGGCGTAGTTGTCCTGCGGCTCGGGCGGCTTGTGCGTCGCCAGGCCCATCAACGTGTTCCCGTAGGTCGGTGCGAAGTAGATGCCGTCGAGCAGTTCTTCCACCGCGAAGCGGTGGAACTGAGGCGTCATCTCGGTGCCGCCGCAGAACACGCCGCGGATCCCCATCTTCTTGAGCGACACCTTCTCGCAGAGCGCTTCGAGCAGCTTGGGCGTGGTGAACAGGCACTTGATGTTGTCGTGGGCGCGCAGCAGCGTCAGCGCCTGATCGATCACGTGACGCTTGTACGCTTCCATCTGATCCATCTGCCGGTTCTTGATCAGCTTGATGACCCAGCGGGGATCGAGATCGACCATGAAGCAGATGCCGCCGCGATGCTGGGCCAGGTGCTCGACGGCCAGCCGCAACCGGCGCGGCCCGCTCGGGCCGACCATCAGCCAGTCCGATCCTTTGGGAAATGCGTCGTCGGACAGCGTCTCGCTGAAGTTCGAGTAGTCGATGCGGAAGTCCTCGTGCGCGATGCGCGACTTCGGGACGCCGGTGCTGCCGCCGGTTTCGAACACGTAAATCGGCTTGTCGGCGTAGGCCTTCGGCACCCACCGCCGCACCGGACCGCCGCGCAGCCATTCATCCTCGAAGGAGCCGAACTTGTCGAGATCGCGGTAGCCCTTGATGTCGACGATCGGATCGAAGTCGAAGGTGCGCGCGCGTTCCAGCCAGAACGGGCACCCGGTTGCCGGATCGAAGTGCCAGCGCACGATCTCGCGGACGTGCGCGTCGAGGCGCTCCTGCAAGCGCGCGACAGCCTGCTGGTCCACCGGGGGGGCTTTTTCGACGGCTCGGGACATAGGGGCGGATTTTATCAACTCCCAACGCCCAACTCCCAACTCCCAAGGGGAGCCGCTCGGACCTTCCGGGTGGAAGCCGAAACAACCAGCTGGTTGTGCCGCCTTTCAGCCAGATGGTCCGACCGGCTCCATTTGGGAGTTGGAGTTGGAAGTTGGGAGTTGACGTGCGTCAGCGCCCGTACTGACCCGCCAACGCGCGCAAGAATGAGGCACGCTCCTGTGCCTCAGGCCGGACATCGAGATCGTCGATGGGCCAGGGCAGCCGCCACGTCCAGTTCTCGTCGTTCACGATCGCCGGCACGTTGACGCGGTCGCGCCAGCCGAAGAGGTCCTGGAACGGGAGGATGACGAAGTTCGAGCCGGCACCGAAAAGGGCGCGGAGCAGCGCATCGCGGGTGCGGCGGCCGAGCGGAGCGTCGGGATTGCAGCCTGCCTCGCGGAGTCCCGGGATTTCGGCGCAGCGGTGGCGTTCCTCCGGGCTGGCGTTGTCCCACCATCCGGCGAGCGTTTCGGTATCGTGGGTGCCGCTGATCGCCACCGACTCGGGCGCGTACCGCGCGGGATCGCGGAACGGCTGGCGCGGGCTGTGCCATTCGCGCTCCCACCGCAGCACCTTGAGGCCGGGGATGCGCAGACGCATCAACGATTCCCGGACGAAGTCGGGGACCAGGCCGAGATCCTCGGCAATGATCTGCGCGCCGGACTCCTTGAAGATCCGCATGACGCGTTCGCCCTGGGCGATTTGCGATGGCTCGTCGGACGGCGTGAAGTAGGTGCGGCCGTCGGGCTCGCGTACGAACGTGCGGTAGAAGCCGATCAGATGATCGACGCGAAATCCGTCGTAGAGCTCGCAGCAGCGCCGCGCCCGCTGCCGCAGCCACTCGTAGTTCCCTTCCGCGAGACGATCCCAGCGATAGACCGGCAGCCCCCAGTTCTGACCGGTCTCCGAGAAAGCGTCCGGCGGCGTTCCGACCGACGCGTCGAGATGGAACTCGTGCTGCCGCGCCCAGACGTCGGCGCTGTGCGCCGCTCACCATGAACGGGAAATCGCCGAACAATCCGACGTCGGCGCAATCCGCGCGGGCGCGCTGCCACTGCTCGTCGGCGAGCCACTGCAAGGTACTGGTAGTAGAGGATCGTGTCGGCCAGGCGGCCGCGCGCGTGCTCGAGCGCGGCCGGGTGGCGATCGCGCAGCTCGGGCTCCCAGTCGCGCCAGTAGCAGGCCCGATGCTCGTCGTGAAGCGCCCTGAACAGGGCATAGTCCTCGAGCCACCAGGCCTCACGGCCCAGAAAATCCCTGAACGCCCGCGAGCGATCCGAGCCGGATGCGAGATGCCGTTCGCGGAAGGCATGGAACGAGGAGTGCAGCGCGAGGCTCTTGAGCGCACGCACGGTGCGGAAATCGACGAACGCCGCGGCACGCACCTGATCGATCCGCTGACGATCGCCGGCCGTGAGCGCCGCCTCGCCTCCCGCCTCCCGGAACTCTGGCACCTCGCCGAGCGCGATGAAGACCGGATCGATCGCCATGGCGCTCAGCGCCGAGTAGGGCGAATTCTGCCCCTCCTGCATCTCGTTGACCGGCAGGAGCTGCACGAAATCGAGCCCGGCCTGTCGCAGCCAGCCGGCAAAGCGCGCCAGGTCCGCGATCTCACCAACGCCCCAGCTCGATCGCGAAGGGATCGAGAACAAGGGCACGAGCACGCCGGCATGACGGCCGGCGTGAAAATCCCGCCGCTCAGCCATCCACGCGCTCCAGCACCCGGCGAACGCCTTCGTGAAACTGCGGGGACTCGGGCAGCAGGCTCACGACCAGGAACGCCTCGCGCGGAAAGTCGAAGAAGAAGCCGGGGTAAACGATGACGCCATCGCGTTCGAGGAGATCGAGGGTGATCTCTTCCTCGCTCGCGCGCGCCGCCACGCGAATCACCGCCGACCACCCGGCGTCGGTGTTCAGTACGTCGACCGACGCATGCCGCGACGCAAGCTCGCGCAGTGTCCGGTAGTTGCTTCGAACCCGTTCCAGCACCTGCGCGCGTGGGCCGGCACCAGCGGCAATCACGTCGGGAGCGGCGACCTGCACCGGCGTCGAAACGGACAGGTAGGTGTCGCAAATGAGCTCGAGACGCTCGAGCGCCTCGTCCATCAGCCGCGCCGGCCCATCGACCGCAATCCAGCCGAGCTTCAACTGAGGCAGCGCAGCCGACTTGGACAGCCCGCCGAGCCGGAACGAAAGACAGGCCGGCGCGCCTGAAGAAGCCGCGGAGACGGCCGCGATTGCCGGCGACAGCGGGTAGTCGGCGAACACCTCGTCCACGATCAGCGCGGCAGTCCGCGCGGCGCACCGTTCGGTGATTGCCTGCCATTCCTCGCCGCTCACGATGGAGCCGGTCGGATTGTTGGGACTCACCGCCAGCACCGCCCGGGTGCGAGGGCCCCACGCGGCATCGAGGGTGTCGAAATCGACCCACCAGCGGCCGTCGTAATGAAGCGCATACTGGGCGGCGCCGACACCGTCGAGCGCCGTCAGGTGATCGAACAGCGGATAGCTCGGCGCCGGCACCAGCACCTGATCGCCTTCGGGCGCGCACAGCAGCTTGAACAACACCGAGTAGGCCTCGCTGGTGCTGGCCGTCAGCACGATCCGATCCCAGGAGGTCGCAGACCTGCCGGCGCGCATAGTCGGCAGCGACCGCTTCTCTGCGCACTGCGCATGCCGAACGGCTCGGGCCGGTAGTCGGCGACCTCAGGGCTCGACAGTTGAGCGAACAGCCGGGCCGGATAGGTGATGCCGGTGCGGGTGGGGTTGCTGATCGTGAGGTCGATCAGCTCGCGTCCGGCGGCGCGGGCCGCGCTCAGGGCCTGCGAGAATGCGTTGGCCCGCAGCTGCCGCGGCACGCGCGAGGAGAACATAGGGCATTATCTGATCATGTCTGCGCTCACCATCGGCCTCGACGAACTGCTTCGCTACACCGCAGGCGAGCGGGACAAGTGGCGCCTGTGGCTGTCGCTGCACCCGGATGCCATGGACGCACCGGTTCAGCCGGGCGGCCGGCTGCCGACCGTGGGCAAGCTGGTCGATCACATCTTCCTGGTCGAGCAGCGGCACCTGCAGCGCCTGACCCGGCAACCGCTGTCGAGCTCGACCGGACTGACCGGGAGCAACGTCGCTCCCCTCTTCAACTACGGCGCGTCGGTCCGGCGCGAGCTTCGAACAGTACATCGCCGATCTGGACCCGGACGTCGCCGACGAAATCCGCTCGTTCGAGGTGCGTGAGAAGCAGTGGCCCATGACGTCGCGCAAACTGCTCTTTCACATCCTCGTGCACGAGATCCGGCACTGGGCGCAGGTCGCGCTGGCCGTCCGGCTCGCCGGTCACGAGCCGCCGGGCGATCACGATCTCTTCTTCAGCAGCGCCCTTCGCTGATGATCGAGCCGCTTGCGCGCCTCGGGTACGCGTCGAAGGCCTTCATCTATGCCACCGTCGGCCTGCTCGCCGCTGCGGCCGCGCTGAAGCACGGCGGGGCCGTCACCGACACACGCGGCGCGCTGCGGGTCATCCTGTCGCACCCGTTCGGCAACGTCGGTGCTGTTCATCCTGGCCATCGGCCTGTGCGGATACGCCGTGTGGCGAGTGCTCTTTGCGATCCTCGATCCGCAACGGCGCGGAACGGGTTTCAAAGGCCTGGTCATCCGGATCGGCTACCTGATACGCGCGCTGGTCTACGGCGGCCTCGGCGTGGAAGCCTTCAGGCTGGCGCGCGGGCTCCGCGCCTCGCACGGCACGGATACGACGGTGCGTCTGTGGACCGCGAAGGCGATGGCGCTGCCGATGGGGGACTGGCTGGTCGGCATCGCGGGAGCGATCACGGCCGTGTACGGCGTGTCGGAAATCATCTCCGCCATCAAGGGCACCGACGAGGAGCACAAGGACCTGAGCTCGCTGGATCCGGTCCGCCGCCGCACCCTGCATCGGATTTGCCGCTTCGGCGTCGGCTCACGCGCGCTGATCATCGTCGTGCTCGGCCTCCTGCTCGTGCGTGCGGCGTTGCTGCACGATCCCGGCAAGGCTGCTGGCGTTCGCGGATCGATCCTCAACCTCGCCGGCGCCGGACCGGGGACGTGGCTGCTCGCCTTCACTGCACTCGGCCTGGTCGCGTACGCGGTGGATCAGGCGCTCCACGCCCGCTACGGCCACATCCGTTCGCCGCTACGCTAGTGCGATGCTGTCCGCAGCGCTGACGATCGTTCTCCACCTCGCGGCTCCGAGCCACGGAATGCCGGCGACCCAGGAGACCCTCGATTTCGTCCCGGTGGGTGTTCGCTACGATCTGGATCCCGACCCGGCCCGCCGGAGGACCGATCTCGAGACCATGCGCGCGGCTTCGCTTCACCGTGGTCCTGCCGAGCGAGCCGACGCGACCCATGGCGCGCATCGATCGCCTGCTCACCGGCGGCACGGGACCCGAGCGTCATCGTCCCAGCGGCGGAGGTCGCCTCCGTGCCGATCGGTGAGCGCACCGACGCCGACACCGTCCGCGAGGCCGCCTGGACACGACTCGCCTCCGGCGCCCGAGCGGTGATTTTCGACAACTGGCAGGCCCTTCAGAAGAACGACGGTGCGCTCGCTGAAGCCGCCGCGTTCGCGGAAACTCTCGCGCGCAATCCCGCGCTCTACGTTCCCTTGCACCCCGTCGAATCGACCGGCGATCGCGCGTTCACGATCGACGGCGGCCAGGGCGACGTGGAAGCGCACTGGCTGGAGTCGCCCGACGCGCTGCTCCTGATCGCCGTCAACCACGCCACCGAGCCACGCGACGTCACGCTCACGTTCGCCCCCGCCATCCCCGAGGCGATCTGGCAGAACATGCTGACCGGCAGCGCCGTGAACTTCGTCGCCGGCCCGAAGGGACCGGTGTATACGCGCACGTTCGCGGCCCATGACGTGTTGGTGTTGATGATCACGGAAGCGGTGGAAGTAGGAAGCCGCGGGGGCTCGCGCTCGGGGGTCGCTGCTTCGGGATGGCTACGTGCCGTACGTCATCCGGACGATCCACGCGTTCGGCGGAACGCCACGCGGTACAATCGAAGCGTGATCACCCTTTCCGATATTCGCGCCGCGCGGCAGCGCATTGCTGGCGTCGCCAGCGTGACCCCTCTCATCGACGTTTCCGCCCAGGCCGGACGGCCGCTGTTCCTGAAGTGCGAGAACATGCAGCCGTGCGGCGCGTTCAAGATTCGCGGCGCCTACAACATGGTGGCGCAGCTGACCGCGGAGGAGCGGCAGCGCGGCGTGATCACCTACTCATCGGGCAATCACGGGCAGGCGATGGCGCTCGCGGCGCGTCAGCTGGGCGCGCCGGCGGTGGTGGTGATGCCGAAGACCGCGCCGCGGGTGAAGGTCGACGGCGCCAGGTCGTTCGGTGCGGAAGTCATCTTCGAGGGCACCACCTCGTCTGAACGGCGGGCACGGGCGGAAACCGAAGCGGCTGCACGCGGGCTCACGATCGTCCCGCCGTTCGATCACGAGTGGATCATCGCCGGCCAGGCCACCGTCGGCCTGGAGATCCTCGAACAGCAACCGGGCGTCGCCGCGATCGTGGTCCCGATTGGCGGCGGCGGGCTGGCCTCGGGCGTGGTCGCGGCCGTCAAGCAGACGCGGCCGGACGTTCGGGTGATCGGTGTGGAGCCGGTCGGCGCCGCGGCGATGCGCGCGTCGCTCGATGCCGGGCATCCGGTCACGCTGCCCTCGACCGCCAGCGTCGCCGACGGCCTGATGCCGGTGCGTCCGGGTGACCTCACGTTCGACTACATCAGCCGCCTGGCCGACGACGTGGTGACGGTCGAGGATGCGCAGATCGTCGAGGCCGTGTCCTGGACGTTCAATCGCGCGAAAGTGGTGGCCGAGCCGAGCGGGGCGGCCAGCGTTGCCGCGGTGCTCGCCGGGCTGGTCGACGCAAAACAGCGGATTGACGGCCCGATCGTGGCGATCATCAGCGGCGGCAACGTGGGCGTCGAACGGCTGGCGGAGTGGGAGATTTGAAGGGAGAAGGAGGCCGTTTCCTTCTCCCTTCTCCCTTGTTAACCGTCCCCGCTCTCCCTGCGTATCTAGAGGCATGACGCCTTCATTTGTCCGATTCGCCCCCGCGGTTCTCGCCGTGGCGGTTACCTGTTCATCCTTCGTTCCCGGCGCCTCCGCCCAGACCCCGAAACTCGAGCAGCGGCGGCCGGCGCCCCGGCCCGGTCACCCAGATGGACGCCCAGGGGACCCGCGAAGCCCTGATGCGGATCCTGGAGAACCATCCGCCGTCGGTGGGCCGGGTGCTCAAGCTCGACCCGTCCTTGATGCGGAGCGAGAGCTACCTGGCGTCATACCCCGAGCTTCGTGACTTCCTGGCGCAGCACAGCGAGATCCCGCAGAATGCGCAGTTCTACCTCGAAGGGATCCGGATTGGACAGAACGACAACTACCAGCCCCGAAGCCAGAAACTCGAGCTGATGGCGGGGATTCTCGCCGGATTTGCCGCGTTCATCGCCGCCGGGATCGTCCTGGGCACGCTGATCTGGCTGATTCGAACCGTGCTCGACCAGCGCCGCTGGAGCCGGCTCTCGAAGATCCAGGCCGAGGTGCACTCGAAGCTGATGGATCGCTTTTCGTCGAACGACGAGCTGCTGACTTACGTCCAGACACCTTCAGGCCGCCGATTCCTGGAATCGGGCCCCAGCCCGCTGCAGGAGCTGGCGCCGGCGATGGCCGCGCCGGTCGCGAGGATCCTCTGGTCGATGCAAATCGGCGCGGTCCTGCTGGTGACCGGGCTCGGGCTGCTGTTCCTGAGCGGCCGGGCGCTGTTCGAAGCCCAGGAGTTCTTCTATATCGCCGGCTGCATGTCGACCGCGGTCGGCGCCGGATTCCTGGTCTCGGCGGTCGGCGGCCTACGTTCTCTCGCGCCGGCTCGGTCTGCTCGACCGGCCGGCTCCGGGCCCAGGCCCGGCAGAAATCAATGCGTGACCTGACGCTTACAGAAATTGAGCGGCTCCGCGCCGAAGACGCCGACGCCGCCGTACCGCTCGAGATGGACGAGGAGTCGTTCCGCGGATTCTACGACCGGACCGCCCGGACGCTCCGCGCCTATCTGGCGCGGGTCACGGGCGACGCCGCGCTCGCGGACGATCTCCTGCAGGAGGCGTACTACCGCTTCCTTCGCGCCCGCGGCGACTATGAAGGGGAAGCGCACCGGCGCAACGCCCTGTTCCGGATCGCCACCAACCTGATTTACGACAGCCGCCGCCGGGCCCGGGTCGCGCCGTTCCTGGACACGTCGCAGCAGGAGATCGCGGATCGGCACGACGAGGCGGCGGCCACCGAACGTGCCACCGACCTCCGGCGCGCGATGGCCCGCCTGAAGCCGCGCGAACGCGCCCTGCTTGTGGCTCGCCTACGCCCAGGGGTCGTCGCACAAGGAAATCGCCGAGTCGCTCGGGCTGCGTGCCGCCAGCGTCAAGCTGCTGCTGTTTCGCGCGCGGCGCCGGCTGGCCGCGCTGCTGACCGGCACGCGCGCCGCCGAACAGGAAAGGACCCGATCGTGAAGCTCCAGTGTCCGTTCGAGCAGGAACTGCTGGACGCGGTGGCCGCGCGCCGCTGGCCGGATCGCGCCGAGCCCGCGCTGCGCGCACACGTCGCGTCCTGCTCGCTCTGCAGCGACGTCGCCGAGATCGCCGGCGCCTTCTTCGAGGATCGCGACTGCGCCCGCGCTGAAGCCGTGGTCCCGCCGCGAGCGCCGTCTGGTGGCGAGCGCAGATTCGCGCCCGCGAAGAAGCCGCCCGGGTGGCGCTCCGCCCGCTGCTGGTCGTCCAGGTCATCGCCACGATCTGCGCCGCCTTCGGCGCCATCGCCCTCGCCCCGCCGCCTCGCAGGGCATCCGCGCCGGGCTGGCGGCGATTGCCGGCACCGAGTGGCTGACACTGCCGAGCAACGTCAGCTTCTCGTGGCTCCTCGGCGCGGCGTTCTACACGACACTGCCACTGATTGCTGCCGGAATGTGGGTGGTTGTAGCGCCGGTCGTGGTCTATCTGGCGCTCGATGAATAGTCGCTCGCGCAGATCAACTCCCAACTCCCAACTTCCAAGGGGAGCCGTTCGAACAACGGGATGAAAGTCCGGCAACAAGCTGGTTGGCACGACTTTCACCCCATTGTTCGTACGGCTCCCCTTGGGAGTTGGAAGTTGGGAGTTGGGAGTTGACTACTTACCCCTCGTGATCGCCACCCCCGGTCTCGCCCGCGTGTGCTCTCCGTTCTTCACCACGACGACGCCGTTCACGAGCACATAGGGAATGCCCACCGCATAGGCATGCGGCTGCTCGAAGGTCGCCGCGTCCGCGATGGTGAGCGGGTTGAACACGACAACATCCGCGGCATAGCCTTCCTTCAGCAGCCCGCGGTTGGTCAGGCGAAAATGGCTGGCCGGAAGCGAAGTCATCTTCCGGATCGCTTCTTCGAGGCTGATCACGTGTCGCTTGCGGACATACTCGCCCAGGACCCGCGGGTTGTTGCCGTATCCGCGCGGGTGCGGCACGCCCCGTCCGGCGGCGAGCACGCCGCTGTCGGACGCGATTCCCACGAACGGGTGCCGCATGATCCGCTCGACGTCCTGGTCCGACATGAAGTGGTAGACCATCGAGGCGCCGTTTTCGAGCATCAGTTCGCGCGCCGCCTCGAACTGCGCATCGGCCGAATCCGACCCTTTCAGCTTCGCCGCGACCTGGGCCATGTTCAGGCCGTTCAGCAGCGGGTTGGCGGTGTGCGAGGCGACCACCGCGAACGACAGATCGCGCAGGCCGCGCTCGGCCAGCAGCCCGATCATCTCGCGCTTGATCCGCGCCCACTGGTCGGGATCGTTGAGCCGTGCCGCAATCGCCGGCTGGCCGCCCTCGAGCGCCCACGCCGGGAACCTGATCCCGAGTGACGAGCTCGCGGCGGTGTAGGCGTACTGATCCGCCATCACGTCCACGCCGCGGGCTCGGGCGGCATCGATCATGACGAGCGCCTTCTCGCTGGCGCCCCACCGGCTCGGGCTGTCGACCTTCAAGTGGGAAATCTGCACGCGCGCGCCGGTCGTGAATCCGACCCGGATCGACTCCTCGATCGCGGCCTCGAGTGCGGTCCCCTCGTTGCGCATGTGCGTGGCGTACACGCCCCCGGCGTTTCCGGCCACGCGCGCCAGGTCGATGATCTCCGTGGTTTTCGCGTACGTGCCGGGCACGTACTGCAAGCCGGTCGAGAATCCCACCGCGCCGTCCGCCATCGCCCGCCACACCAGCGAGCGCATGCGGGTCAGCTCCGGAATCGACGGCAGGCGGTTGGCCGATCCCATCACCTCGGCCCGGACCGTGTTGTGGCCGATCAACGTGGCAAAGTTGATCGACGGTCCTGCGCGGCTGATGCTGGCCAGCGCTTCGCCGACGTCGAGCGCCGAGGTGCCGCAGTTGCCCGCGACGATGGTGGTCACCCCCATGCGCACGAAGTTCTCGGCGAGCGGCTGATCGGCGAGATCGTCGGCATGAGTGTGGACGTCGATGAATCCGGGCGCAACGATCAGGCCGGATGCATCGATGACTTCCCGCGCGTCGCGTCGGGACACCATCGCCACGGCCGCGATACGGCCCTGGGCGATGGCCACGTCCATGCGCCGCGGCGGTTGGCCGGATCCATCGACCACCCGGCCGCCGACGATCGCGATGTCGTACCGGGCGGGCTGCCGGGCATCAGACGCCGACAGCGCCCCGGCGCCAGCCATGCCGAGAACGGCCGCCATGGCGACCAGCGATTTCATGCAGCCCTCACCGGGGCGGGCTTCGTCATCAGGCTCACCAGCAATCCGACGACGACGACCGCGATCACCCCGATCGGGTTGTGCCAGAGGAACGAGATGCCGCGAGTCGCCGGGTGCAGCGCGACGAGGGCCACGACCGCCATCCCGGCCAGGAGCCCGACGAACGCGCCGGTCCCGGTCGAGCGCCTGAACCCCAGCGCCAGCACGAACACGCCCAGCAGCGATCCGTAGAAGAACGATCCGAAGCGGTTGACGACCTCGATCAACGACCCGAGGCCCGCGGCATACATCGCGACCACGCAGGCCACGATGCCCCAGAAGCCGGTCAGCAGCTTCGAGACCATCAAGTAGTGCGCGTCGCTGGCTTCAGGCTTCAGCAGCCGGCGGTACACATCGATCACGCTGGACGTGGCGAGTGAGTTGAGCTCCGCGGCAATGGACGACATCGCGGCCGCGAAGATCGCCGCGATGATCAGGCCGACCAGGCCTGGCGGCAGCCTGGTCGTGACGAACGTCGGAAAGACGTAATTGACGTCCGGTGCAGGCGTGTCGCCGGTGCGATCCTTGTAGCGCTCGTCGCCGGTCACCTCGCGCACCAGCTGTGCGGCCCGCTGGCGGATCGCCTTCACGTCGGCATCGGTCGTGCGGAAGGTCGCTGCCGCCGCGGGCCGCGTCGACGCGTCGGCGTCGGCGAGCACCGACGCGGCCGTCTTGCGCGCGGCGAAGGCACTTTCGAATTCGCCCTCGAGGCGCTGGAATTCGCCGGCGCGGTCGCTGGCGGCGATTCGCTCCGCGTGGACGCGGTTGAAGAGCATCGGCGGCTGCTGGAACAGATAGAACACGAACACGAGCACGCCGGTCAGCAGCACGAGCGCCTGCAGCGGGATCTTGACGAACGCGCTCATCATCAGCGAGTCGCGTCCTTCCCGCACGGACCTGGCGGTCAGGTAGCGCTGCACCTGGCTCTGATCGCAGCCGAAGTACGACAGCATCAGGAACAACCCGCCCAGGAGCCCGGACCAGAAGGTGTAGGTCTGGCTCCAGTCGAAGCGGAAGTCGACCGCAGTCAGCCGGCCCGCCGCGCCGGCGACGTGCAGCGCCTTGCCGAAGCTCACGTCCGGCGGCAGGCCGGCGATGAGCGCGACGATCACGGCCAGCAGCCCGACCACGATCACGGCCATCTGCTTGACGTCGGTCCAGGTCACCGCCTGGACGCCGCCGACCATCGTGTACAGCGCGGTCGGCAGGCCGATTGCGAGGATCGTCAAGGTCAGGTTCCAGCCAAGAACGATCGAGAGGATCACCGCGGGCGCCGCGATGATCACGCCGCAGGAGAGCCCGCGCGAGCAGAGAAACAGCACGCTCGCCAGGGTCCGCGTCTTGAGGTCGAAGCGGCGTTCCAGGTACTCGTAAGCGGTATAGATCCTGGCGCGATAGAAGAACGGCACGAGCGTGGCGCTCAGGATGATCATCGCGATCGGCAGCCCGAAGTAGAACTGCACGAATCGCATGCCGTCCGCATAGGCCTGGCCGGTGGTACCCACCAGCGTGATCGCGCTCAGCTGCGTCGCCATCACCGACAGCCCCACCGCCCACCACGGCAGGCTGCGGTTCGCCAGCAGGTAGCCATCGACCTTGTCGGAGTCGGCCGTCCGGCGTATCCCGTCCCAGATCATCCATGCGAGATACACGCCTACGACGAGCCAGTCGAGGAGGTGCATCGGGCTAGACGGAGTACGCGCGGCCGAGCAGCCAGAGCGCGACGATCGCCAGGAGTTCACATACAACGACGAGCGCGTACATGCGAGTGGCGGAGGGATCCGATTCAACCGGGAGCATTCAAGGGATTATCTACGACAACTCGCAACTCCCAACTTCCAACTCCCAAGGGGAGCCCTTCGAACAACGGGGTAAGAGTCACGCCAACAAGCTGGTTGACGGGACGCTCACCCCTGTTGTTCGAACGACGTCCGTTGGAGTTGGGAGTTGGGAGTTGCCTTTTACGCGACCGGCGATCCAAGCCCATCGTCGACCTTGTAGGCCGGGCGTGGGCGCGAGATGCGGCTCGTGCCGATCACAAAATCTGCATCGGTATCGACATCGCTGCGATCGACGTGGATCACCCCGGGCTGGCGCACGATGGCCTCACCGTCGAGCAGCGTGAGCACGACCCGATAGTCGCCGGGATCGAGCGTCACCGAGAAGCCGCCGTTCTGGTCGGTCGTCAGGCGCTGGCGCCGGTTGGTCGTGACGTCGATCACGTCCACGACCCGGCCCTCGACTGCCGTCGTTCCTTCCGGACCGCGAATGGTTCCGCTGATCGTCCCTCGTGGCTGGGCCGCGGCCTGCGGTGAGGTGTCGAGCGGCGGAACGCTCCTATGGCAGCCGGCGGCCGCAAAAACCGTCAACACCCCGACGGTAAGCCAGGTCAGGGACACCCAGAGGGGCCAGGAGGACTCGTGCGCCGGTCGGGCCAGGGTTCGGGTTCTCACGAGAGGGTCTGCTGCAAACAGGGGGCCGATTTCGTGGCACTCGCTTTGCCAGCTGAATCCGGGAAAAGGAGGTCTCTTGAGCAGACGAACCCTTGGGATTCTGGCGGGGATGGTCGGTTCCGCGGTAGGCGCCTGGTGGTGGGCACGATATCGCAGCCCGGAACGGTCCGGGCAGCGGCTCATGCCGGCACGCGACCACGGGACGGTAATCTTCGACAACACCCCGACCGCCGTGGAAGGCGACGTCCTCTGAGTGTGTAGCGCGAGAGCCACGGGGGTCAGACCGGGGTCTGACCCCGGCCTGTCCCACCCTCCTCAATCCCGATGAGCCGCATCAGGCGCAGGGCGTTTCGAGAGGTGGCCAGGCCAGGGCGCAGCCGGTAGTCGAACGTCATCCCGCCGTGCTCGTCGACGAGCTCCGTGAAGTGGGCGAGCCGGGCCGCGGTATTCAACGGCTCCTCCGCCGCCAGTCCCAGATCGTGGGTGGTCATGGCGCCAATCGCGCCGGCTTCGAGCAGGTGACGCGCAACGCCGCGAACCGCGATCGCCCGCTCGCCGGTGTTGGTGCCCTGCAGAATCTCGTCCAGCAGATACAGCACCATCCGGCCGTCGTCACCCGCCAGACGATGACGCGCCCGATCGAGCACGGCCTTCAAACGCGCCAGCGCGGCCATGAAGTACGACAGCCCGTGCTCGAGTGAATCCTGGACACGGATGCTCGTTTCGATGTCCACCGTCGGCATCCTCAGCGCGTCCGCGCACACCGGCCCGCCGGCCTGCGCCAGCACGGCGTTCAGGCCGATCGCTCGCAGCAGCGTGCTCTTGCCCGACATGTTCGATCCGGTGATGAGGAGGAGCGTGCCGGGAGGCCCGACTTCGACGTCGTTGCCGACGCGGCGATCGTCGGGAATCAGCGGGTGACCCAGGTTCGACGCCAGGAGCTGTTTGACCTCGTCTATGCGCGCGTCGATGACCTCCGGCAATGCCCATGCAGGATAGTCGGCCTTCACCTGCGCCAGCGCGCTGAGCGCGTCCAGGTCGCCGATGGCTTCCATCCACCCCCTGACGCCCGATCCCACCTTCCGTCTCCACCCGTCGAGCGCGAAGAAGACGTGAAAATCCCAAAGCGTCAAGACCTGGATCGGAAAGTGAAAAATCGCGGCGCCGGCGCGCAGTTGCGCGAACCCGAGGATGCGATTCAACCGGCGCAGACACTCGGGCGCATCTGCGCCGGACGCCGCGAGGCGCGCGCGAATCGCGGCGAGCAGTGGCGCCTCACCCGGCGCGTGGACGGCATGCGCGAAGAGATCCGCATACCGCGCGAAGGCCTGGTCAACGACGAGCGCGCGATTGAACTCGCCGTGAACGTGGACCGCCGTGGCAAACGAGAGGACCATTCCCGCGACTGCCGGAATCAGCCAATACGCCGCGTCCGCCACACCGGCGGCCTGGAGGGCGATGAGCGTCCAGATCGCCGCGGTGATCGACCAGCACTGCCACACGCAGACGCCTTGTCGCCGCTGGACGTGAAGGGCCCGCGGCTCTCGGCCCACTTCAGAAACGCTTCGAGCTCGGCGCGACGAACCCCCGCCGTGAGCCGGCCGTGGGCGGCGAAGTGTTCACGCCATTCGACCGCGGCCGCCAGCTCGACGATCGCGCGCTGCCGGGCGCTGATGTCGGGAGCCGGCGCGGGAGCCAGAACCCATTGCTGGAGGGTTCGAGCGCCGGCGGCGGTCGCGGCGGGGCCCAGCCACTGCAGCAGCGAGGCGCGGCCGAAGAGATCGAGGTCCTGCGCATAGGGGTGGTGCTCGATATCCGGCGGAGGATCGTCGGCGGGCGGCAGTCGATCCCACGCACGGCCGATGCGCGCGAGCGCGTGAAGATTGACGGTCCTCAGGGCGTCGTGCCAGGCGACACGCTGCTCGACCTTCGCGTGCCAGACGATCAGCACCAGGAAGATCAGCAGGAGCACGAGGCCAGCGATCAGCGCCGGGGCCGAGAACGTTCTGGCGCCGGCGATGACGAGGAGCGCGATGCCGGGAACCACGGTCGCCAGCCGAAGCCGTGAGATGCGAACCGAGAGGACCGTCTCGGCGTCGCGGCGAGCCGTGTGCGCGGCAACCTGCTGTTCGTAGTGGCCGATCACGCAGCCGGCTTCCGGGCGTCGATGTTGAGGCGCCAGTAGTCCAGCGTGAAAGGACGGGCGTCAGCGGCGGCGCGCGTCGTCAGATCGTCGGTGAAGGGCCCGCGCAGATCCGGCGGCAGGCGATCGAGATGATGGCGGATGCAGACGCACGGAGACGAAGTCGGCGTACTTCTCCGCGGTCTCCAGATCGACCGGCGCTTCCTCGAGCCAGGTCTCGATGCCGGTCAAGCCGGCCGCTTTCAGCCGCGCGGCGGTCGTCTCGGCATCGGCGAAGTTCCACGGGTCGCGCCACTCTGCGAAGTGCTCGCGATAGCGCGGCGACCCCATCAACGCGCCGGCGTGTTCGAGCATGTGCTGCAGGTTGCCTTTGCCGCCGCACTGCGCGATGAACCGGCCGTTCGGGACGAGCGCGGTGCCGACGCTCCGGAAGACCGCGGCGTGATCGTGAATCCAGTGCAGCGTCGCCGCACTGAAGATGGCGTCGAACGCGTCGGCAAAAGGCAGCGCCGCGCCGTCGGCCTGCACGTACCCGATCGGCCACTCCGATACGGCCGCGTCGGCTCTGGCGACCGCCAGCATCGACCCTGAACGGTCGAGGCCGATCACCCGCGCAGCGGAGCCGTTGCCAGCCGCATTGATGATTTCGCGGGTCAGCCGGCCGGTGCCGCAGCCCACATCGAGGATCCGCTCCCCGGCCGCCGGCTGCAGACGCGCGATGACGCGCTGCCCCCAGTCGAACTGCGGTTCCGAAACCCGGTGATATCGCGTCGCATCCCAGTCGGTCATGTTGAATCTATAGCTATCAGCTGTCAGCTATCAGCGAGTCCCGGATCCCGACTCAGGGTCCGGCCGGTCAGCGGTCACTCCTGAGATCTGATAGCTGATAGCTGACAGCTGATGACTCAGTCTAGAGTAAAGCCGACTTTCACCGGCAGGCGTCCAAATCCCGCGAGGGTACTCATGCAGGCTCGCTCAGATTCAGGTCACGACGGTGCGGCGCGCGCTCTTCGGGTTGCTCTTCCTGGTTTCGTTGACCAGCGTCACCGGGCAAGCGCCCCCGCAGGTGCCCGGAGCCAGGGGCGCAAAGCCGCCCGAGCCGGTCGTGACCGGAGTCCAGATGGCTGACCTGACCTGGCCGATGGCCGAGCAGCGACTGAAGCCGGAGACAGTCGTGCTGCTCCCCCTTGGCGCCGCCGCGCAGGAACACGGCCCGCACCTGAAGCTGCGCAACGATCTGATCCTTGCCGAGTACTTCACGCGCCGGATTCTCGAGATCGCGGATGTGGTGGCGGCGCCGGCGCTGCCGTACCACTACTTCCCCGCCTTCAGCGAATATCCCGGCTCCACGTCGCTCTCGCTCAACATCGCGCGCGACCTCACGGCCGACGTCGTGCGCAGCATCGCGCGTCATGGCCCGCGACGCTTTTACGTGCTCAATACGGGCTACTCGTCGGCGCAGGCTCTCGCGGAGACCGCCAAGATGCTCGCGGCCGAAGGCATCCTGCTGCGCTATACGGACTGGCGTGCGCGAATGGAGGCGACCCGAGGCGTGCAGCAGCAGCCGGGCGGCAATCACGCGGACGAGATCGAAACCTCGATGATGCTCTACATCGATCCGTCCACCGTGAACATGGCCGCCGCCGAGCGCGATTACAGTCCGTCGGTGACCGCGCCGTTCCAGCTGACGCGCAATCCTGCGGGTGGTCGCGGCACGTATTCGCGGACGGGCGCGTGGGGCGATCCGTCGCTGGCGACACGCGACAAAGGGCGTATCGTGGTGGAGACGACGGTCGGTGCGATCAGGACCGAGATCGAGGAACTTCGCCGTGCCGCCCTGCCGCGCGGTGGAACGACCGCTCCCCAGTTGACGGCCGCGCCGCGCGAGTTCTCGATCGCGCAATCAGGCGGTCGTGCGGCTGGCGAATGCCTGCAGGGCGACGAGCGCTTCATCCGGGAGCTCGCGCCCAAGTTCTATCTCGCCTGGCAGGATCAGGATGCCCACCGTCTGGCCGCGTTCTGGGCCGACGGAGGCGACATGGCGCATCCGGACGGCCTCGTCGAGACGACGGCACAGGTGATCCGCGAGAATCGCACCTATCTCTTCATGCAGCGCGAGTTCCGCGGCTCGAAGCACTTCCTGACCATCGGCCAGGTTCGGTGCATCACCAGCGACGTCGCGATCGCCGACGCGAAATGGGAACTGCGTGGCGTGACCGACGGCCGTGGCAACCTGACCCCGCCGGCCGAAGGCCTGTGCACGCTCGTGCTCCGGCGCTCGGGCGGCGGGTGGGTGATCGAAGCCTGGCGCTACAACATGAAACCCGCGAGCGCGGCAACGCAGCCGACGATCCTGAAGAAGCCGGGGTTTCCGACGACGATTCGTTAGTCGCGGGTCGCGGGTTCGCGGGTTCGGGGGCTCGGGGGTTCGGTCGAAATCAGAGTCGCGGGAACGTGGGAGCCGGCCGGAGGCCGGCTCTTCGCGCGGGGGTGGGGGCCCCGCCAGCAACAAGAAATGCTGATCGAGTCGTTCGGATCAGCTCACACGCCGATTCCCGGCGAGGTCTTTTAGACGCGGCCGCTATTGATCACCGGCTGCCGCAAGAGCAACATCAGCCCCGCGAGAAGAAACACGGCATTGGGCATCCAGGCCACCAACACGGGCGCGCCCTGACGAAGAGAGCTGTCGGACACCCACAGGACGGCGTAATACCCCACCAGCGTGCCCAATACCAGTAGTGCGCGGGGCGCCGCGCGCCGAACTCGTGCCGCGACCGTCAAGCTGAACGCCGCCAGCGGAATCGCCGCGAAGCTGAGCGCCCACATCAGGTGGTAATGCCGGACCGCAGCCACGTCCGTGCGGCGGGCAAGGCCGGAGAAACCGAGTTCGTTCAAACCCGGCTCGATGTGAACGACGCGTCCGTCGGTCAGTTCCGAGATCACCAGGTCGCGGAACGTCCGGTTGCCAAGCGGCACGCCCCATTCGATGACGGCCCACACGAGGCAGGCGGCAGTGAATCCAATCGTCAGCGTGACAAGGAAGTCGCGTCGCGTCAGTGTCCGGGCAGGGATCGCGCTCATGATGCCGATACACACGCCGATCGGGATGCTGATGGGCAGGGCCTGCGGGATCAGCGTGAGCGCCAGCGTCAGCTGTCGGACCTGGCTACCGTTCAGGCCAATGCCATTGACCAATGGCGGGAGCGCCAGAAGCACCGTGACCACCGCGAATCCGAGGCATGCGAACCCGATGGCGCGGCGGAACACATCCCGGTCGCCGGCCTCCCCACGCTGGCCGATCGACAGTGCGGTGTGAACCACGAGCGCTTTCCAGAAGTCGACGTACGCCCTCAGCAACACTCCCCGCCGGCGCCACGACCGGCCGGCGGCGGCGGCGGACTCGATTCGCAGATCCGAGATGATCGGATCGACCAGCCGCTCGACTGTTGACGAACGACAAATCGACACAGCGAAAGCCCGCAGCCAGCTGCCCGGCAGGCTCATCGCGCGAACCTCACGGCGAGCCGCCGCCGCGCCGACGTCAGCATCGCCAGGAGCTCACAGCCGTATGGGGTGGCCCGATACAGCCGGCGAGGCAACCCACCCTGCGCCGGCGACTCCTCCTCCGCACGGGAGGTGACATAGCCCTTGTCTTCCATGCGCCCCAGCGTGACGTACACGGTTCCACGCTTCAGCGCACCAGCAGATTCGGTGACCAGCTCGAGGCCGTACATCTCGCTCGACCGCCCGAGCAATTCGAGGACGATGTGCTCCTTCCCGGATAGCGTCGGCACCCGGTCCCTCATACGCGGTCAGTCTTACATGATGTAAGACTGCTGTCAACATGAGCTCAAGGAACAACTGAAAGAGCCGTGGAGCGAGCCGCCGCGACTAGTGCGCCTTCCGATCGCCTCCACTCCGCGACCGGGTCCTGTCGCCGGACAGCCCCACTCGGTGCTCGGCACAGAGCGCTTGTCACGGGAGTCGCCTGCGCGCCGAGCGGGGCGCCCCGTCCGGCGCCACCCGGTCGCTACGTTCCGGCTCGATATACGGACGCCGGCGACTCGGCCTCGCAATGGGTGAACTCGCTGAGCGCTGCCCACCCGCGGCGTGCCGGTGCTGGACGGCCGCGGCCGTCTGGAGCGGGCCACGCGCTGCGAAGCAGGAAAATCGGCGCGGCGATTCCTCGCGGCGAGTTCGGCCCCTGTGATCCGCGTAGATCCCAAGCCACCACCGGCGCATCAGTGCGCCTGACGTCTGTGGCCCAAGCGTATCCCTTACTCGCCGCGTCATCGAGCGGAGCGAGAGTACGAGCCGCGACGATTTTCCGGACCGCGGAAGCCGGCCGCGGACGGCCAGTGCCGGCGCGGCGCGTGCATGGCAGCGGGGAGGCTTGCTGAGTGCCCAACGGCGAAGTTCGCTGAGTTACCGCGAGTAGTCCTGAGCTCCTGTCATAATTCCGGCCCATGCGCCCAGTCCTGACGCTGATTCTCTGCGCGGCGTTCCTGACGCCGGCGGCCGGCCAACCCGAGACCTTCGACACGATCATCCGCGGCGGCATGGTCTACGACGGCAGCGGAAGCCCTGGAGTGCGGGCTGATGTCGGCATCCGTCGCGACCGCATCGTTGCCGTTCGCGATCTGTCGGCCGCCACTGCGACAACCGTCATCGATGCCGGCGGCCTGGCGGTTTCCCCGGGGTTCATCAACATGCTGTCGTGGTCGACCGAGTCGCTGCTCGTGGATGGCCGGTCGCAGGGGGAAATTCGTCAGGGCGTCACCACCCAGATCTTTGGCGAGGGCAGCTCGATGGGTCCGCTGAACGACGCGATGAAGAAGCGGATGGTCGAGCAGATGGGCGATCTGAAGTTCGACATCACGTGGACCACGCTGTCGGAATATCTGCAGGAGCTGGAACGGCGTGGCGTGTCACAGAACGTGGCGTCGTTTCTGGGCGCCACGACCGTGCGCGAACACGTGATCGGGCTGGCGGATCGCAAGCCGACGACGTCGGAGCTCGACGCGATGCGGGACATCGTGCGGCGCGAGATGGAAGCCGGCGCGCTCGGGATCGGCTCCTCGCTGATTTACGCGCCCGCCTTCTACGCGTCGACCGGAGAGCTGATCGAGCTCTGCACGGTCGCAGCGAAATATCACGGCAAGTACATCTCGCACATCCGCAGCGAGGGGAACCGGCTGATCGAGGCTGTCGAGGAACTGATTCGGATCAGCCGGGAAGCGAAGATTCCGGCCGAGATCTATCACCTCAAGGCGGCGGGCGAGGCGAACTGGCCGAAGATGCCGCGCGTGATCGCGATGATCGAGCAGGCCCGGCGAAGCGGCCTGCGGATCACCGCCGACATGTACACCTATACTGCCGGCGCCACCGGCCTCGATGCGTCGATGCCGCCCTGGGTGCTCGACGGCGGCTACGAGGAGGCGTTCAAGCGGCTGCGCGATCCCGGGACCAGGAAGAAGATCGCCAGCGCGATTCGGACCCCGTCACGCGACTGGGAGAACCTGTTCCTGGCGGCCGGATCGGCCGACCGCGTGCTGCTGGTCGAATTCAAGTCCGAGGCGCTCAAGCCGCTGACCGGCAAGACCCTGGCGGAAGCGGCGCGCATGCGGGGCGAGGATCCGGTCGACACGATCATGAACCTGGTCCTCGAAGATCGATCGCGCGTGGGAACCGTCTACTTCATGATGTCGGATGAGAATCTCAGCCGGCAGATCCGCCTGCCGTGGGTGTCGTTCGGATCGGATGCCGCGTCGATGGCGCCGGAGCCGCCGTTCACGAAGTCGTCCGCGCACCCGCGCGCCTACGGCAACTTCGCCCGTGTCTTCAGCAAGTACGTGCGGGAGGACAAGGCCCTGGCGCTCGCCGAGGCGATTCACCGGATGAGCGGCCTTCCCGCCACCAACCTCGAGCTCGAACAGCGCGGCTTCCTCCGGCCCGGCATGTTCGCCGACGTCGTCATCTTCGATCCCGCCACGGTCGCCGATCGCGCCACGTTCGAGATGCCGCATCAGTACGCGGTCGGCGTGCGGGACGTGATCGTCAACGGAGCGGTGGTGCTCCGTAACGGCGAGCACACCAACGCGCGTCCCGGCCGCGCGCTGTGGGGCCGAGGCCGGACAACTACCCCGTCCGCTCGGCCTCGGCCTTGACGTGCCTGAGCACGCGCTCGTGAATCGCGTGCAGGATGGTGTCGGCCATCACCTGCCAGTAGATCGACGGCCGCATCTGGAGCGAGTACCAGGTGCGTCCTTCAAGCCGGGTGCGGTTGGGCGCGAGCCGGAGCAGGCGGAACTCCCCGTGCGTCGTCCGGAAGAAGCCGTCCAGGTGCGGGGCGTAGACGTGTGAATACGGGCTCCACTCGTGGAGCGGCGGCGGCTGGCTCTCGACATCGAACGCCAGCACGCGTGGCTCGTCCCAGACGGTAATCGGCTCGACAAAGGCGCCCGTCGTGAACTCGCAGTGACGGACCGCGCCGACGCCGGTGCCTTCGAGTCGCGCGCGAAGCGGATATGCCAGGCCGGTCCTGAAGTACCACGCCGGAGCGCGATCGATCTCCCGGAACGACACGACCTGCTCCCAGACGCGGCCGGGCGAGGCGTCGATGTCGACCGAGGTCACGACCGTGCGGGTCGGCACTCCCGGCATCGCCGCCTCGATGACCGAGCCAAACGCCACCGTCAAGAGCAGCATGGTGAGGTGCGTGAACGACGGCGGCCGCTCACGATGCGCGAGCAGGCGCCCGACGATTGAGCCCATGATCGCGATCGGCGACGCGATTGGGAACGCCATCGCGAGACAGATCCCGCCCTCGAGGGCCAGGAGAATCGTCATCCCGGCAATCGCCAGCAGCGCCACCTGGCCGAGGACGATCGTTTCCCTCGTGCTGCGCACTTCACTGCGGTTCGCGACCACCGCACTGATCAGCCCGGTCATGAACGGCACGCCGAGAAAGACGCTGCCGCCGTAACTCCGGAAGCCGAGCACGCCGATCACAATCATGAGCACCCCGGCCACGGCTCCAGCGACGACGCCCAGCTGTGAACTCCGGGCGTGTGAGGCCGGCGACGCCGGGTCCGGCGTGGCGAGCGGCTGCGGCTCGGCAGGCCTGACCGGAGGCGCGACGCTGGTCGGCGCGATCGCCAGCGCCGCCATCAGCAGGTAGTTGAGGAACGGTACGAAAAAGGCGACCACGACCCCGGGAAAGATCCGCGCATCGAGCGCCCGCCGCACGCTCAGCACGACCCCGATCCAGATGAACGGCAGCGTCCACAGCAGCAGCCAGATGCTGAGCCCCGGCGTGAACCGCGCCGCCTTCGACGAGTTGAGGGTGATCATCGGCAGCAGGTAGTCGACGGGCGTCCAGAACACTCCGGCCGCGATGGCAATGACCGCGGCGTCGACGGCGTACTTGAAGGCCATCAGCGAGGCGCCGAGGATCAGGTAGATGCGACGGTCGATCGGCGAGTCGGGAGGGCCGAAGAGAAGGCGCAGGAAGGGCCGCATGCCGGGGATAATGCCCCAATGCGCGTCGAACACCACAACTGGTATTCACCCAGGCTCGGCTGGGACATGGGGGTCGCGGTCTTCGGTCACTGGGGACCGCCCCTGCTGGCCTTTCCCACCAGCCATGGCGACCAGTGGGAGCTGCAGCGTCAGGGACTGCTCGACGCGATCGCCGACTTCATCGACGCGGGACGGCTCAAGGTGTTCTGCGTGGGCTCGAACAACCACGATTCATTTCTGAACAAGGGCGCGCACCCCTTCCACCGCAGCTGGCGCCAGCGTATGTTCGACGAATACATTCGCGACGAGGTCGTTCCGTTCGTCCATTCGCACTGCCAGTCGCCAGGGATCCCGATTACCACGTGGGGCGCCTCGCTCGGCGCCTACCATGCGGTGAACACGCTGCTGCGCTATCCGCACCTGGTCAAGCGCGGCTACGGCTTCTCGGGGGTCTACGACCTGCGCCGCTTCATGGACGGGATGTACGACGACAACTTCTACTTCCACAACCCGGTCGATTACATGGCCAACCTGACGGATGGCTGGTTTGTCCATCAGCTGGAAAGCTGCGAGCTCAGGCTGGTGACCGGCTCAGGGCCGTGGGAGGACAGCCGCCACACCTACGCGTTCGCCAGCGTCCTGGCTCGCAAGGGCCTCCGCCACTATGTCGACGACTGGGGACCGAAGGGAGGCCACGACTGGCCTTACTGGAAGGAGATGCTCAGGGAGTACGTGGGAAGGTGGTAGACGACAACTGCCAAGTTCCAAGCTCCAACTACCAAGGTGTCTTGTTCAACCTTCCTTGGAGCTTGGGATTTCGGATCTTGGGATTTGACGAACGTCCACCGCTTCCCGTCTCGACCTTCCCGCCCTCGTTGCGCCATTTCTCCCAGCCGCCGAGCAAGGCGCGCGCGTTCAGCCCGCGCTTCTGCAACGTGAGCGCCGCACGGGCGCTCGTGTGCTCTGACGGTCAAGCACAGTAGAGGACGATCGGCTTCTTCGAGCGGCGGAGCTCCGTCGCGCGCTTCTCGACCTCCGCGAGCGGGATCGATCGCGCCCCCGGGATGTGGCCCGACTCGAAGACCACGTCGCCGCGAACGTCGATCAGCTCAATCGCCTTCGCGTCGTAGAGCTTCTTGAACTCCGTCCAGTCGATGCGGAGTGATGGGGACGAGGTGTCTTCTTCCCGCTCCTGCGCGGCGGCGCCCGGCGGCGTGATGAGCAGCAGGGCCAGCACCGTGAAGACGAACGTGATCGTGCGGATCCTCATCGGGTCTACCTGACCGGCGTGGACTCGAGCCCCACCGGATCGCGCAAGTCGAACCGATCCAGCAGGTATTGCCCCTGTGCGATGACCTGCTCGTTGTCTATCCAGACGTTGCAGTCGCGGGTCAACACGTCGACGTGGGTGCGCGACTTCCAGTCTGCGTGAGTCTGGCTGCCGTAAGGATCGCCGAAGGCCAGATGGACCCCGGGGAATTTTTCGTCCTGCAGGAGGATGCCAATCATCCGGCGGAGACCGACATTGGTCCCGAACGCCAGTTCCCCGACGCGGTCGCTGTTCGCGTCGGTGTGGCAGTAGTCCCAGAAGTCCTGCCGGAGATCGGAGCGGTCGCACCGGGCGTCGACGAGCCGGCCGCCGCGGATCTCCAGGGTCAACGGCGTCGACTCGAGGCTGCCGTACTTGGCGTTGAAATAGTCGCCCGCGGTCCCGTCGCAGACGAATCGGCCGTCCACCGACGCCGGCGTGGTGAAGACCTCGCCGGCCGGCAGGTTCGACCAGTAGCGCGGGTTGATCAGCCCGCTGGTTTTCACCCACACGAGCGACGGATCGAACGTGGCGGTGAAGTCGGTCCCGGCCGGGGTCTTGACCGTCAAGCCCGACGCGGTGCGCATCCGCTCGCACAGCTGCTGGCTCAGGCGATCGACGAGGCGATAGTCGGCACGGAGCCCCTCGCGCATGATCTGCGGCGTCACCCCCACCATGTGCGCGTAACGAATCCGCCGGCGCTCGATCACGGCGACGATCGCCATCCGCACCGGCAGTTCGCCTTCCTGCGGCTGCACGCACAGAATTCCCGCGTCGGCCTGCTCCAAGGCGTCGAGAATCCGGGAGGGGGCGGCGGTCATCGGCCGCACGCTGACCGATTCGATGAGCACACCGTCGGTCCGCGCCCCGCGCTCGTCGAGCGCCGCGGCCAGGCTCGCCGCCACCGGCGCGCTCGCCCGATCGGCGATGAGCGCGACGCGCTCCCCTGACTGAATGGCCAGACAGGTCCCGACGGCGTTGCGAGCGCCGGGCATCAGGTCGGGCGGAGGGGGGCCGAAAAGCATCGAAATATTGTACAGGGGCCCTCAACTCCCAACTTCCAACTCCCAACTCCCAAGAGGAAACAGTCGAACAATGAAGCCAAGAACATCCAACGAGCTTGTTGGTACGCCTTTCACCCCATTGTTCGAAGGGCTCCCCTTGGGAGTTGGAAATTGGGAGTTGGGAGTTGTCACTGTCCGACCACAAATGCCGGTACCTGCCCCCCGCCCGAGGTGACGTTCGCCAGCCCGGTCGGTACTCAGTCTGGTCAGATAGCCTCCGAGCCTGCCGCGAAACAGGTAGGGCGCAAGGTCCACCAGCATGTCGCGCATCACGACGTGTCCCTGGTCGTCGAAGTGGGGGAACACCTCGCGGCGCACCGGGATTCGCTCCTGAATCACCCAGGTCCCGGGTGGGTCCGCCAGCGCCTGGTTGAGCGCGGCGTCCCAGGCCGACTCGCTTGCTTCCCAGCCGAGCAGCACGCCGGTGCCGCCATACTCGTCGTTCGGCTTCAGCACGAGGCGTTCGCGGTCGCGGACGGCCAGCGCGAGCAGACCTTCGTTGCGGCCGTCGCGCTCGGTCTCGACGTCCGCAACCAGCCTGGTCCAGGGCACGTGGGCCGGAACGATCGCCCGATCGGCAGCATCTTGCAGCCCCGCGAACGCGGGATCGGTCAGCACCGCAAAGAACGCCTTCTTGTGCGCCAGCTTGCAGCGCAGCGTGTTGGCCACGCAGACGGCCCCGCTCTCGTACGCCGTCAGCAGCGCGGCGCACTCGTCCGCCCTGGCAATGAGGTCGTTGACCAGCACGCGTCTGTAGACGAGATCGATCGGCTGTCCGGCGGCGCGCAGCACGCCGCCTTCGAACCTCAGCTCGCGGGGATCGCAGATGGTCGTGGGGACGCCCTCGTGGAGGAACGCGTCGCGCAACAGCTCGAACTCCGTCCAGGTCGGGACTTCTCTCCAGTCGACAATGGCAATCACCGGCGGCGAGGCGCGCCCGCCCCACTCGCGATAGCTCTCGAGCAGCGCGGCGAGGAGCGGCGGGATCGTCGCGTGATAGGTGACGGCCATCCGCCGCTTGAACGCGGTCATGACATCGAGGTCGTCGAACAGCTCGCAGAGCCGCTGCGTGTAGGCGGCCCCGGCGGGCGATTCGGCGTTGTACTCGGCGAAATGCAGCGAGTCGGGCAGCAGGAACGCGTCGAGCCGCGACGCGGTGCTCGCGCGCGCGTAGCCGGGATCGATCCGAATCAGCCGTTCCTCGGCTTCCGTCACTCCCAGCGCGGTCAGCAGTCTCCGATCGGACATCGCGGCGGCTGCCACCCGCTCGCCGATCGCGGCAATCCGCTCGGAGGCCTCACGAATCCGCGCTTCGTCGGCCGCCGAGAGAAAGAACGGCCGCAACACCGGGCAATGAACCCGGTCGCCGAAGGTCAGCTTTCGATCGCGCATCGCGTCGGCGAGCGACGTGCAGAACACCGGCGTCAGCTCGTGGTCGGGCCGCAGCAGCCCGGTCCACTCCGCAATCGCATCCATTACCGTACGCCTGGAGCGCCGGTGAAGCCAGTGCTCGGGCCGACCCCGATCATCTCTTCCCAGCGCGGCCACGACTGCGACGGCAGCCCGTTCAAGGCCCGATCGATGACCAGTTGCGACATCTTCTCGATGACGTGCCTGAAGTAGAAATCGGTGATCCGATCGCGTTCGAAGTCGGGCGCCGGGTTCAGATAGTCGATGGCGTACGGCACGTCGTCCTGGATCGCGAACTCGATGGTGTTCATCTCGTAGCCGAGCGCCAGGTTGATGGTCTGCGCGTCGCGCACCACGCGCGCGCCAAGACCGGCGCTCAGGTACTCGTGCTCCACCAGATAGCGGCGCTCGCGCGGGTCGTATGCGACCGGAGTGATGTCGGTCTTGCCGAACGTGAAGCACCGCACGTAGCGATCGAACTCGATGAACTGCTGCAGGGTCATCGGATAGGGCGACGTCACCTCGTAGGCGGCGATCAGCTCCTCCCGGTTGTTGACCTTGTAGACGTGCTTCCAGCCGCCGCCCGAGTAAGGCTTCAGGATCGCCGGACGCCCGACGTAATCCAGCAGGCCCTCCCAGTCGATCGGGAACACCAGGTTGCGGAGTGACTCCGGCGTGAGATCGATATCGGCCGGATAGCCTTTCTGCGGCAGCAGCACGGTGCGGGGGATCGCCAACCCCAACTTGTGCATCACGCAGTAGTTGAAGAACTTGTCGTCGGCGGTCCACCAGAACGGGTTGTTGATCACGTAGGCGCCGTGCAGCACGGCGTGCTTGAGCGCGCCCCGGTAGGTACTCGACCTCGTGCGAGATGCGGTCGACGATCACCCGGTACTCGGACGGCTCGTCCAGCTTCGTCCCGCCGAACTTCGCCATCTCGGCGCGGATCCCATGCGGATGGCCGAGCTGATTCACCCGCTCGATGAACGCGGGCGGGAAACTGTACTCACGGCCGCACAACAACCCAATCTTCATCGCCCCGCTCCCCGGGCTTCGACGCCCTGCCGGGTGTCCTGAACAAGATGCTGCACCACCGCCTTGAGATCGCCGGTCCGACGGAAGACCGCGAGCTGGCGATCGGCGCTGGTGCCCTCCTCGAGGACCGTATGGACGTAGTTGACCGCCTCACGGCTGCCGAGCTCGTCGAGCACGTCGTCGAGGAATTCGAGCAGCTCGCGGGCGAGATCGCGCATCGGGACCTCGGCCCGCTTGCCGAAGTCGATCAGCTTCCCGTCGAGCCCCCATCGCGCGGCCCGCCACTTGTTCTCTTCGATCAGCGCGCGCCGATAGAGACGGAAACCCTGGTTGCGGGTGTAGAGCTTGTGCAGCTTCACGACGATCGCCTGACAGAGCGCGGCGATCATCACCGCCGCCTCCGGCCTGGTGGTCACGTCGCAGACGCGGAACTCGAGGGTGCCGAAAACCGGGTGCGGCCGCACATCCCACCAGATCTTCTTCGCGTCTTCGATGCAGTGGAGCTCCACCAGCAGCTGCACGTAGTTCTCGTAGGCGCTCCACGAATCGAAATGATCCGGCACACCGGTCCGCGGGAAGCGCCGGAAGACCGTGGTGCGGTACGACTTCAAGCCGGTGTCCCGGCCCATCCAGAACGGGGAGCTGGTCGAGAGCGCGAGCAGGTGCGGCAGGAAGTACCGCGCCATGTTCATCAGGTCGATCATGGTCGTGCGATCGGGCACCGCCACGTGCACGTGCAGTCCGAAGATCAGGAGGGATCGCGCCAGCTGCTGCAGCTCCTCGACGATGCTGTCGTAGCGCACGCCGGGGGACAGCACCTGGTCCTTCCAATCGGAGAACGGATGCGTGCCCGCGGCGGCCACCGCCAGCCCGACGCGTTCGGCCGCGCTGGAGAGCTCGCGCCGGATCCGGAAGATCTCGTCGCGCAGCTCGGAGACGTCGCCGCAGATCTTCGTCCCGACCTCGACGATCGACTGGTGCAGCTCGCGCTTGATGTACTCCCCGAGGGCCGGCGTACCCGAGGCGAGCAGCTCGGTGACGTGGGAGCGCAGTTCCCAGGTGTTCGGGTCGACGATCTGGAATTCTTCCTCCACGCCGACGGTGAACCGGTGGGACATGGGGAGATCATTACATGAGTGGGTTCCGGGTTCAGGGGTTCCGGGGTTCCGGGTTCGGTTCTGGGTTCAGGGTTCGGTTCCGGGTTCTCCGGTTCCGGGTTCTCCGGTTCGGCTTGTGAACCCCTGAACCTTGAACCGAACCCTGAACCCTTGAACCGAACCCTGAACCCCGGAACCCCTGAACCCGGAACCCCTGTAGAATTTCCCCAATGGGTCTCCTGTGGTTCCGCCGGTCGAAGGCGAAGGAAACCGAAGAAGTCGCGCCGCCGCCGGTGCCGGCCGCTCGGGGCGAGGCGCGGGGGCCGCTGCGGCTCCGTGGCCTGCTGCTGCTGAATCTCAGGCCGAGCGACGGTCCCAAACATATCGAGACGGCGCCGCCACTCGGGGGGCGTGACGAGGTGATCGTCGCCCTGCAGGCCCTGGCGCCTGGCATCACCTTCGACGCCAACGGCCGGGCGGAGTACCGGCGGGACAACTATCGCCTGAGCATCGACCTCGGACGCGGCGACCCGGTGCCTGCCGCGGTGGCGGCCGCGGAGGGCGACGCCGCCGTGGACCTGCTGCGGTTGTTGATGCAGCGCCAGGGCTGGCGCGCCTACGTGCCGAAGGCCGGCGTGTTCGTCGAGCCCGACGCGCTCGATCTGTTCGGCTTCTCGGACTGAGGCCTATTTCAGATCTTCCTTCAACAGATCGCTATTGATCGCGAAGGCCGCTTCGGCGCCCTCCGACGCAGCCACCACCACCCACTGCACGGCGCGCGAGGCATCGCCGGCCACGAACAGGCCAGGCAGATGGGTCGTCTCGTACTTGCCCGTCCGCACCGTTCCTTTTTCGTTGAACTCGCATCCGAGCCGCTCGAGCAGATCGGAGCGCTGATACTGACCGGTCGTGAAGAACAGCGCCCGGCGTTCGAGCGGCGGCGCGTTCTCGAACACGACCCGGGACAGGGCGCCGTCGGCGCCTTCCAGGCCGGTGACCCGTTCCTCGCGAATGGCGATGCCGTTCCGTTCAAGCCGGACGCGGTCATCGGGCTCGATTTCCGCCGGGCCGTCCGTGCACAACACCAGATCGCGGCTCCAGGCGGTGAGCTCCAGCGACAGGCCGACTCCGCGCGCTCCACGGCCGTAGATGGCGAGAGGCTGATCGCACAGCTCCCAGCCATCGCAGTACGGACAGTGAAACACGCTGCGACCGTAGAGCTCGCGGAAGCCGGGGATCTCGGGAAGGTTGTCCACCACGCCGGTCGCCAGCAACAGCTTCCGCGCCGCCATCGTTTCGCCGGACTCGAGGGTGACGACGAAGCCGTCGCCGGGCCGGCAGGCAGCGGCGGCGACCTGCTCGTCGCGAACTCGGACGGACTTGTACTTCACGAGCTCGTCTCGCGCCAGGCGCAGGAAGTCGGCCGGTGCGATGCCGTCGCGGCTCAGATACCCGTGCAACGCGCGCGAGGGTGCGTTTCTCGGCTTGCCATTGTCGAAGACGACGACCGAACGCCGGCACCGGCCCAGCATCAACGCGGCGCTCAGTCCGGCGGGGCCGGCGCCGACGATGATGACGTCAGATCTCCGCTGGTCTGTCATGTGTCAACTCCCAACTCCCAACTTCCAACTCCCAACCTGATCGGCTCGAACGCGCGGGATGAGTTTCGTACCAACAAGCCTGTTGGTACGTCTTTCACCCCGTTGTTCGAATAGTTTCCCGTGGGAGTTGGAAGTTGGAAGTTGGGAGTTGTCTTTACCTCGCCTGCAGCGCAGCGATAGCCTCGAACCTCGGCTCGGACCGCAGCGAGTCGACGTCGGGATCACGACGGACCCGCGCGGCGGTCAGCGCCGGAAGCTTCGCCGCGACCCGCTCGAGCGAGTCGAGGGCGCGCTCGCGGTCGCCGCTCAGCGCATACATGCACGCCACGTAGTAGCGCGTGAACGGATCGTCGGCGCCCTTCGCGAGCAGGCTGTCGAACATCTTCCGTGCGCGCTCGAAATGCCGGGTGGCTTCGGCGGTCCGCCCCTGGCGATGGCAGGTCGCGCCGATCTTGATGGTGAGCTCGATCGCGGTCCGATCCTTCAGCGCGTGATCGCTGGAGGCGACGAACTGGAGGCCCCGCTCGTACTCGCGCAGCGCGTCGTCGTACCGTCCCTGCAGGTAGTAAACGTAGCCGAGCCGGCCGTTCGCGCCAACGACCTGGAGGCCCGCGTTGCCGGAAATGTACTGATCCTGCAGTTCGACCGCCCGCTTGCAGACCTCCTCGGCGCGTTCGTACTGACCTTCCCAGGCCAGCAGCAGCCCGAGCTGCAGGTACGAGTAGCCCGCGTCGGGATTGAGTGCGATCGCGCGCTCGAACTCGGGAATCGCCGACGCGAAGTCGCCTTTGCCGACCCAGTAGGCGCGGGCCAGCGCCTGGTGTGCCTGACCGTTGTCCGGCTCGAGCCGGATCGCTTCGCGCATCGCGACCATCGCTTCGTCGATGCGGCCAAGATTCAGGAGCGCGGCTCCGAGCCAGGTGTGCGCGTCGGCCAGATCGGGGTCGATCGACAGGGCACGCCGCTCGATTTCGATGGCCTGCTCGATCAGATCGGTCAGGCTGAGGAACGACCCCTTGAGGCTGTACGCGCCGCCGAGCGCGGCCCACGCCAGTGCATATTCCGGATCGTGACGGGTCGCATGCTCGAAGGCGGCGATCGCCCGCTCGATCGAATCGCGGCTGGCCAGCCGGAGGTTCATCATGCCGCGGGCGAAGCTCTCGTAGGCTTCGACCGACCTGGTCTCGCGGCGCTCGATTTCAGCGATCTCGGTGCCCCGCAGGACGACGTTGAGCCCCTGACTGAGCTCGTAGACGATCTTGTCCTGCAGCGCGAAGATCTCGGTGACGCGACCGTCGACCTTCACCGTCTTCCACACCGCGCCGGTGGACAGGTCGACGAAATTCGCGGTGATGCGCACCATCTCGCCGATCTTCTGGAAGCCGCCCACGACGACCCAGGTCGCCCCCAGCCGGCGGCCGATGTCGATGGCCAGCGATTCGTCGAGACTGGCGTTGGACGCCAGGTTCCGTAACGCGTCGTAGACCCGCGCCCGGCCGATCACGGTCAGGCCGTGGATGTTCTTCAGATCCGAGCTGACCGTCTCCGCGATGCCGGTGCCGATCCAGTCGTCGGTCGCGTCGCGAGTGATGTTCGCGAAGGTCATCACCGCCACCGAGCGCTCGATCGCGGATGGCTGCGGACCGCTGGCGGCGGCAGCCCGGCTCGCGCTGACGCGGCTCGACTCTTCGAGCGAGCTGGAGAGCTCGCGCAAGTCCTGCCGCATGTCGCGCGCGCTCTGGTACCGGAACGTCGGCGATTTCTCCAGCGCGCGCATCACGATGGCGTCGAACGCCTTCGGCGCGGTGGCGTTCAGCGCCGACGGCGGCGCGGGAGTCTCATGGAGAATCTTGTCCACGATCTCGGTCGCCACCGTGCCGGCGAAAGGCGTCCTGCCCGTGGCGAGCTCGTACAAGACGACGCCCAGCGAGAACAGATCGGCCCGGTGATCGACGCTGCGACCGAGCGCCTGTTCGGGCGCCATGTAGGAGATCGTCCCGACGACCATCCCGGCGATCGTCACCTGCGGCTGGGTGACGATCGCGTCGCGCTCGTTCACCGCGAGGAATTTCGCGAGCCCGAAGTCGAGCACCTTGACCAGGCCGCGCTCGGTGCGAATGAGGTTCGCGCTCTTGATGTCGCGGTGGATGATGCCGCGGCCGTGCGCCTCGTCTAATGCATCGGACACCTGCACGCCGACCTCGACGGCCTCGCGGATCGGCAGCGGCCCGCTGGCCACTCGCTTCGACAGCAGCTCGCCCTCGACGTACTCCATCACGATGAAGTCGCTGCCGCCGTATTCGCCGATGTCGTAGGTGACCGCGATGTTGGGTGAGCGAAGCAGCGACGCCGCGCGGGCCTCGTTGAGCAAACGCGCACGACTGTCGGGATCCGCCTTGAGCGCCGGGGGCAGGAACTTCAGCGCGACGGGCCGGCCCAGGCGGACATCCTCGGCGAGGTAGACCTCGCCCATCCCGCCTGCGCCCAGCCGCTCACCGACGCGGTAGTGTTGAATCGTGGTGCCGAGCACGGTGTTGCTTTCCTCGATCTCAGACGCTCAGCGCCCCGGCCGGGATTCGGCCGCGCGCTGCTTCGATCCGAGCCACGCCTCTCGAAACGCTTTCTGCTCCGGGCTCAACGAGTTGCCCGAGGCCTCGGCCAGGACCGCCTGTTCCGTGGGATCCTCGCCGAAGGTCAGCACGCCGCTCGCGGTTGCGCCGCCCACGTGCCGGACCTCGAATGTCACCTTATCACCAGGCTTGCGATTCTTCAGCGCAGCAGCGGTGAACGGCTGTCCGTCAATCGAGGTCAGCACGTCGTCGTGCTCGAGACCCGCGTCGAACGCCGGTGTCCCCCATGCCATCAGGCCGCGCAGGGCGGTGACCTTGCCGGACGCATCGATCGAGGCTCCGGTCCAGGCTTCACCGGGGTTGCGCTTGCGGACAATCACGCCCGCGCGGGCGAGCAGCGCGCGATAGTCTGGCACTTCGCGCCCCTCGACGTAACGCGAGAAGAAGTCGTCGGCGAACGCGCGGTCGTCGACGAGCTCTGCGAGTCGCGCACGGGCGTCGGCCAGCGTGTACGGCTTGGCCACGTACCCGGGGGCCGCGGACGGCTTGCCGTGGACCCGCCACAGGGCGCGCATGTAGTCGTCGAGCGTGATCTTTCCGCTCGACCGCTCGCGCAGCGAGAGATCGAGCGCCAGCGCGAGCGCCGACCCGTACGGGTAGTAATTGATGAACGTGTAGCCGTAGTTGGTCGGATCGTTGGACCGGGCCGCATCCGTGAACGGCGCCAGCTGGCTCATTTCCACCGCGGATCGAAACCGGTGCGCCGGGCTCGACGCCACCCCCAGCGCGGAGTTCGCCAGGCTGAGCATGGTCTGTTCGGCGCCCGCCAGCCCCGCCCGCGCCATCGTCAGCTGGCCGTAGTACTGCGTGAAGCCTTCCGCGAGCCAGAGCTCGCCCGACATGTTCGCGTCCTCGAAATCGAAAGGCTCCAGCGCCTTCGGGCGAATGCGCTCGACGTTCCACGCGTGAAAGAACTCGTGCGAGACCGTGCCGAGCACGCCGCGCACGTTGCCCCTGATCGACGCCCCCTCGGCGACGACCGTGCTGTTGCGGTGCTCCATGCCATCGCCGCCGCCCCACGGCACGTAATCGCCAAGGAAGGTGTAGGTGCCGCCGTCGAACTGCGGCAGCTCGCCGAAAATGGCGGCGTGCTCGCGGACGATCTTCTCGGTGCCCGCGACATACTCGTCGACTTCGGCATCCGTCGCATCGTGATGGACCGCGGTGACGATCGTCTGCTCGCGGCCGTCGGGATTGCGGACCTTGAACGAACGGAACGACTGGTCGCTCAGCTCGGTAGGACTGTCCATCAGGTACTGCAGGTTTGGCGCGGTGAACGTCCACGGATCGCCGGTCGGAAACAGCTGCGTCGCCGGTTTCCACGGCGATCCGGCCGGCGGCACGAACGTGACCCGCACGGCCCGCGCCGTCGAGGCCGCGCGCCCACATCAGGGTCGCCGGCATGTTCATGTGCGCATGCGACGCGTCGATCCCGAGGTAGGTGCCGTCGACGCAGGTTGCCGAACACCTTGTAGACGACCCGAACCTGGCCCGGGTGCTGGGGCACGTTCCACTGGTGAGGGTTCGGCCGGACGATCGGCAGTTCCTTGCCGGACGCAGTCGTAGGCCTTCACGTCGAAGACGTTCTTGGCGAACTCGTGCAGCGCGTAGCGGCCGGGCGACGACCGGCTCATTCGCAGCTCGAGCGGCGCGGCCGGCAGATCGGCAAGAACGATCTCGACGTCGGCGTAGTGATGCTGCGGAGCAGGGAACGAGACGCGGTAGGTAACCGGCGCCTGCGCGAAGGCAGGCGAGGAGATCAGGAGCAGAAGGACAGGAACGAGCGAAAGGTTGGAGCGCACTCCGCATTGTACGGTGGGGGTCACGACAACTTCCAACTCCCAACTCCAACTCCCAGCAGAGCCGCTGCGCAGCAGCGACTCCCTGGAGGTTGGGAGTCGGAAGTGGGCGTGAGGAGACTCCAGTTGACACCTTGTGAAAAGTTTCACACTATTTGAATCCAGGGTTCGACTCGCGCCGTTGGGGGCTCGGTCACCACGCGGATCCGCGGCTTGTCTTTCTGCGGAAGCCGTCATTGGAGTAGGCTTAGGCCTTTGAACGCCGCCCGGTGATCCCGAAGAGGGAGGGCACGGCGCGCGCCATCGAGGCACGACGCGGACGTCCACACGATGAGTCAGCTCTTCCATCGTCAATCCAACATTTATTCCCGGCTCAGCATCGTTGCCCTCGGACTCTTCGTCGCCGGACTCGGTGCGACGGTCGGCGTCATCCATCTCGGCAGCTTCTACACGAACCAGGACGTGTTCGTGGAGCAGCCGATTCAATTCAGCCACGCCCATCATGTCGGGGGCGTCGGCATCGACTGCCGCTATTGCCACACCTCGGTCGAGGAATCCGCGTTCGCCAATATTCCGCCGACCAAGACCTGCATGAACTGCCACTCGCAGATCTGGAACAACGCGCCGATCCTCGAGCCGGTGCGGGCCAGCTTCCGCGACAACACCCGGCTGCAGTGGACGCGGGTCAACGATCTGCCGGATTTCGTGTATTTCAACCACAGCATCCACGTGCGGAAGGGTGTCGGCTGCGCCACCTGCCACGGCCGGGTCGACAAGATGCCGCTGATGTACCAGGACGCACCGCTGACCATGACGTGGTGTCTCGATTGCCACCGCAATCCGGCCAAGTACGTGCGGCCCCGCGACCAGGTCTACAACATGGCTTGGGAACCGTCAGGCGACCCCGATCTCGGAAAGCAACTGGTGGAGCAATACAAGATCGGAAGCGTCGAGCAGCTCACCAGCTGTTCGACGTGCCACAGATGAGAGCTCCCAGCTGCCAGCTTCCAGCTGCCCGCTGCCAGCGTTGTCGCGGAAGCCGGCCAGCAACCGGCGAGCTGGAAGCCGGGAGCTGGAAGCTGGAAGCTGACTAGCTACATATGGACCTTGCTGCCATCAAATCCCGCCTCGCTGGCTCGAACGGGCGCTTGTACTGGAGGAGCCTCGGCGAGCTCGCCGACACGCCGGAGTTCCGCGAGTATCTGCACCGGGAGTTTCCCGAACAGGCCTCGGAGTGGAACGACCCGAAGGGACGCCGCAATTTCCTGAAGCTGATGAGCGCCTCGCTGGCGCTGGCCGGCGTCGGCGCCTGCACCAAGCAGCCGCCCGAGACGCTGGTGCCGTACGTCCGCCAGCCGGAAGATATCGTCCCGGGCCGCCCGCTTTACTTCGCCAGCGCGGTGCCGATGGCCGGAACCGCAATGCCGGTGCTGGTCGAGAGCCACATGGGGCGACCGACCAAAATCGAGGGCAATCCTGAGCATCCCGCGAGCCGGGGTGGCACGGACGTCTTGACCCAGGCGTCGGTCCTGAATCTCTACGACCCCGATCGCGCCAAGACCATCACCTTCCGGGGCGAGGTGCGGGGCTGGCCGCGGTTCGTCGGCGCGATGCAGGAAGCCTTGCGCAGCCAGAAGCCGCGGGGCGGAGCGGGACTCCATTTCCTGGCCCCGCCAATCACCTCCCCCTCGCTGGCGGCGCTGCTGGGAGAGGTGCTGCGCGACTACCCCGCCGCGAAATTGCATCACTACGATGCCGTCGCCCGGCCGGGCGGTCTCACGGCAGCGGCAGAGACCACCGCCGTCTACCAGTTCGACAAGGCCGACGTGATCGTCGCGCTCGACGCCGACTTCCTCACGTGCGGGGCCGGCAACGTCAGGTACTCGAAGGATTTTTCGGCGCGGCGGCGGCTCACCGAGGAGAACACCTCGATGAACCGGCTGTACGCCATCGAGAGCACGCCGACGCTGACCGGCGCCAAGGCCGATCACCGGCTGTCGATCGCGGCCTCCGAGGTCGAAGCCGTGGCGCGCGAGCTCGCGGCGGCGATCGGCGGCGCCGCGGCGCCGGCTCCATCCGCCAGCGTGTCCCAGCCGGGTGCGCCCGAGGTCGCCCGCTGGGTGGCCGCGATTGCCAAGGATCTCCAGGCCCACAAGGGCCGCTCGGTAGTCGTGGCCGGCGAGTTCCAGACCGACGGCGTGCACGCCGCCGCCAAGGCGATCAATGACGCGCTCGGCAACACCGGCACGACCGTGCTGTATGGCGGCAGCGCGGAAGCCGTGCCCGCCTCCGGTCGCAGTTCGATCGTGGAGCTCGCCAGGGCCATCGACGCCGGGCAGGTGGAGCTGCTCGTGATCATGGGCGGCAACCCGGTGTTCACGGCGCCCGTGGATCTCCGTTTCGCCGATCGCCTCGCCAAGGTGCCGATCGTCGCCTATCACACGACGCACCTCGACGAGACCTCGCCGCTGTGCCACTGGAACGTCGCCGAGACGCACGCGCTCGAGAGCTGGGGAGACTCGCGATCGTTCGAGGGCACGGTCACGGTGACCCAGCCGCTGATCGAGCCGCTGTACGAAGGTCAGTCGGCGCACGATTTCATCGCCGCCTTTACGTCGCAGCCCGGCCGTCGAGGCCTCGCGCTGGTCAAGGATTTCTGGACCAGGACGTACAGCAGCCGGCACCGGCGGCTGGAAGTTCACGAATCTCCACGGCGAGGGCTTCCCCAACCCGGAGGCGTTCTGGCGCACCGCCGTCCACGACGGGTTCATCGCCGGCACGTCGTTCGCCGAAGGCGGGCCGGCCACGACGCTGACCGCACCGGCCGCCGCGGCGCCGCCCGCAACTCCTGGTGCAACCGCGGCCCGGGGCGGCGGAAGCTGCAGCGTCGCCCGCTCCGAGCCCGGCGCCGGCGGCCGCGCCGCCCGCGCCCGCCCCTGCACCGGCCGCCGCTCCAGCGCCGCGCACAGGGCGGTCTCGAGATCATCTTCCGCCCCGATCCGACGATCTGGGACGGCCGCTTCGCGAACAACGGCTGGCTGCAGGAACTGCCCAAGCCCTACACGAAGGTCACCTGGGACCCCACCGCGTGGATCAGCAAGCGGCTCGCAGACGAGCGCGGGCTGCGCCAGGGAGACGTCGTCGAGCTGCGATATCGCGGCAACACCGTGCGGATGCCGGTGTTCGTGGTGCCGGGCCATCCCGCGCAGTCGGTGACCGTGTTCTTCGGCTACGGGCGTCGCAACGCAGGCCGGGTCGGGAATGCCGTCGGATCGTCGGAGCAGTTCAACGCGTTCCTGCTGCGAACGTCTGACGCACCCTGGTTCGGCAGCGGGCTCGAGCTCGTGAAGACCGGCGAACACTATCCGCTGGCCACCACGCAGCAGCATCACTCGATGGAGGGCCGCGCGCCGGTCCGCACCGCAAGCCTCGAGGAGTACAAGACGAAGCCCGACGTCATTCACCACCAGGGTGGACATACGCCGCCGCGCACGCTGACGATGTTACCGGACCACGAATACAACGGCTACAAGTGGGGCATGGCGATCGACCTGAGCGCCTGCACCGGCTGCAGTGCCTGCGTGGTCGCCTGCACCGCCGAGAACAACATCCCGGTGATCGGCAAGGACCAGGTGCTGCGCAGCCGCGAGATGCAGTGGATCCGCATCGATCACTACTTCAGCGGCGATCCCGAGAACCCCGAGTCGTTCCATCAGCCGATGCTGTGCCAGCAGTGCGAGAACGCGCCGTGCGAGGTCGTCTGTCCGGTCGCGGCGACCACGCACAGCTCGGAAGGGCTGAACGACATGGTCTACAACCGCTGCGTCGGGACGCGCTACTGCTCGAACAACTGCCCCTACAAGGTGCGGCGCTTCAACTTCCTCCTCTACTCGGACTGGAACACGGAGAGCCTGTGGGGCGTGCGCAACCCCGACGTCACGGTGCGCAGCCGCGGCGTCATGGAGAAGTGCACCTACTGCGTGCAGCGCATCAACCAGGCGCGGATCGATGCCAAGCGGGAGGACCGTCGCGTGCGCGACGGCGAGATCGTGCCGGCCTGCGGCTCCGCCTGCCCGGCCGACGCGATCGTCTTCGGCGACATGAACGATCCCGAACAGCCAGGTCAACAAGCTCAAGAAACAGGAGCGGAACTACGGCGTGCTCGAGGACCTGAACACCCGTCCGCGCACGACCTACCTGGCGGAGATTCGTAATCCGAACCCCGAACTCGCCCCGGCGCCGGCTGCGGGCCAACCGACGGGACACTGATGGATCCGAAATCAACTCCGGCCGGTGGGGCGGCGGTGGCCGAGTACCACGAACAGCCCGTCATCGAGCCGGGTCACACGATGACGTCGGTCACCGAGAAGATCTCCAACGTCGTGCTGCGCGGGCGGCATCCGATCCCGTGGTACATCGTCTTCTTCGTCGCGTTCCTGCTGCTGAACGGGCTGATGGTGTCGGTGGGCTGGCTGCTGCTGAAGGGCATCGGCATCTGGGGCAACAACCAGCCGGTCGGCTGGGCGTTCGACATCATCAACTTCGTCTGGTGGATCGGTATCGGCCACGCCGGCACGCTGATTTCGGCGATTCTGCTGCTCCTCAAGCAGGACTGGCGCACCTCGATCAACCGCTTCGCCGAGGCGATGACGCTGTTCGCGGTCGCCTGCGCGCTGATGTTCCCGCTGATTCACACCGGCCGGCCGTGGCTCGCGGCCTACTGGCTGCTGCCCTATCCGAACACCATGGGGATCTGGCCGCAGTTCCGCAGCCCGCTCATCTGGGACGTGTTCGCGGTCTCGACCTACGGGACGGTGTCGGCGCTCTTCTGGTACACGGGCCTCGTCCCCGACCTCGCGACGTTGCGGGATCGGGCGAAGAACATCCACATCCGTCGGCTGTTCGGCGCCCTCGCGCTCGGCTGGCGGGGATCGGCCCGCCACTGGGGCCGCTACGAGACCGCCTACCTGCTGCTCGCCGGCATGTCGACGCCGCTGGTCCTCTCGGTCCACACCGTCGTGAGCTTCGACTTCTCGATCGGCATCGTGCCCGGCTGGCACGCGACGATCTTCCCGCCGTACTTCGTCGCCGGCGCCGTCTACGCCGGCTTCGCCATGGTGCTGACCCTCGCGATCCCGCTGCGCAAGTGGTACGGGATGGAAGACTTCATCACCATGCGCCACATCGAGAACATGGCGAAGGTGATGCTGGTGACAGGGCTGATCGTGTTCTACGGCTACCTGATCGAAGCGTTCTTCGGCTGGTACAGCGCCAACGAATACGAGAAGTACATGATCGTGAACCGCATGACCGGACCGTACGCCTGGTCGTACTGGGCGCTGATCTTCTGCAACGGCCTGATGCCGCAGACGATGTGGTCGAAGAAGCTGCGCACCAACACGACCTGGCTCTTCATCCTGTCGCTGATCGTCAGCGTCGGCATGTGGCTGGAGCGGTTCGTCATCATCGTGACGTCGCTGCACCGCGACTTCCTGCCATCGTCGTGGGACATGTATTACCCGACGATCTGGGACTTCTCGACCTTCTTCGGCACCATCGGCCTCTTCACGACGCTGATGTTCCTGTTCGTCAGGGTGCTGCCGATGATCTCGATCTTCGAAGTACGCACGCTCGTGCCGGAAGCGAAGGTCAAGCTGAAGCACGATCCCACCGTTGACGATTTCGACGTGTCGTACGGAGCGGATTGATCATGAGCGCCCACGCAACCGCGCCAACACCGGAAATCTACGGCCTGATGGCCGAGTTTCCCGACCCGACGAGCCTGGTGCTGGCGACGCGGAAGACCCACGAGGAAGGCTACCGGAACATGGACGCCTACTCGCCGTTCCCGATTCACGAACTGGTCGATGCCTTCGACGCGCACGACCATCGCGTGCAGCGCAACGTCCTGGTCGGCGGGCTGCTGGGGATGTTCGGCGGCTTCGGGCTCTGCTACTGGGTTTCGACGATGGCGTATCCGCTGAACGTCGGCGGGCGTCCGTTCAACAGCTGGCCGTCGTTCATCCCGGTGACCTTCGAGCTGACGATTCTGATCGCGTCGTTTGCCGCGGTCCTCAGCTGGGTCCTGCTGAGCGGCCTGCCGATGCCGTATCACCCGGTGTTCAACGTGCCGCGCTTCGCGGAGATCGCCAGCGAGAAGGGCTTCTTCCTGACGATCGAAGCCACGGATCCGAAATTCGATCGGCGCCGCACGGCCGACTTCCTCAAGGGGCTGGGTGCGAGGGACATCAATGAGATCCCGAACTGAGATCTTCCGCCTCAAGGCGGAAGCCACCCGCGGCGGGTCGGTGAGTGTGCGCGCGGACTCGTGGCTTCCGGCTCCTCAGCCGGAAGAATCCGGGCGGTCGCCCTCTGTGTGGCCGCATTGTCGCTCGTCGGCGCGGCCGGCTGCCGCCAGGACATGCACAACCAGCCGAAGTACCGCGGGCTCCGCGGCACGGCGTTCTTCACCGACGGTGGCAGCGCGCGGCCGCTGGTGGAGGGCACGGTGGCCCGCGGCACGCTGCAGGACGACGCGGCGTTCTTCACCGGCAAGGTGGGCACCGCCACGGTCAAGGAACTGCCGTTTCCCGTCGACGACGCGGTGCTGAACCGGGGCCAGGAGCGTTTCAACATCTATTGCACGCCCTGTCACGACACGACTGGCAGCGGCAAAGGCATGGTGGTCCAGCGCGGCTTCAAGGCGCCTCCGTCGTTCCACGACGAGCGCCTCCGCAACGCCGATGCCGGCTACTTCTTCGACGTGATGAGCAACGGGTTCGGCGCGATGCCTGACTACCGGATGCAGCTCTCGGCGCGCGATCGCTGGGCCGTGGTGGCTTACATCCGCGCGCTGCAGCTCAGTCAGCACGCCGCGGCCTCGGACGTTCCGGGCGGCGATCCGACCAAGGCGCCGACCGCATCGGCGCAGCCGGGCGCGGTGAAACACGAATAATGCAGACACTCACGACCCGCGACGTTCCCGCACTCGGCCGCCTGCAGCAGCGGGCGCTCATCGTCGGCGTGGTGGCGCTCCTGGCCGGCGCCGTCGGCGCCGTCATGAACCTCGATCAGTTCTTCCGCTCGTGGCTCATCGGCTTCCTGTTCTGCCTGAGCCTGTCGCTGGGCTCGCTCGCCTTGCTGATGCTGCAGCACCTCTCCGGCGGCCAGTGGGGCATGGTGGGCCGGCGGATATTCGAGGCCGGCAGCCGGCTGCTGCCGATCGTCCTGATCCTCGCGGTCCCGGTGATCATCGGCCTGCCGCGGATCTTTGCGTGGGCCCAGCCGGGCGCGGAGGCCAATCCGATCATTCAGGAGAAGCAGCCTTTACCTGAACAACGGCTTCTTCATCGCCCGCATCGCGATCTACTTCGTGTTCTGGATGGGCCTGATGTGGGCGCTCAACAAGTGGTCGTCCGAGCAGGACTCGGGCAAGGCCGTGACCAAGGTCGATTCGATCCGGTTCCGCACCGTCAGCGCCCCGGGACTGCTCTTCCTGGTCATCACCGTGACGTTCGCGTCGGTCGACTGGGTGATGTCGCTCGAGCCCGAGTGGTTCTCGACCATCTTCGGACTGCTGACCATCGCCGGCTACGGCCTGACCGGCCTCGCCTTCACCATCCTCGTGCTCGCGGCCATCGACAAGGATCATCCGGAGGGCACGCTGCTGACGCCGCGCCACTTCCACGATTTCGGGAAGCTGCTGCTCGCGTTCGTCATGCTGTGGGCGTACCTCTCGTTCTCTCAGTTCCTGATCATCTGGTCGGGCAACCTGCCGGAAGAGATCCCGTGGTACCTCGCGCGCATCCGCGGTCGTGGGGCGCGGTCGCGATCCTGCTGGTAGTCGGTCACTTCTTCCTGCCGTTCGGCCTGCTGCTGTCGGCCGGCCTCAAGAAGCGGAGCGCCAACGCTGGCCAGGATCGCGGCCTGGGTGCTCCTGATGCGGCTGGTCGATCTGATCTGGTACGTCGCTCCGTCATTCAGGCACCTGGGGCCGGAGGGTGGACACGCCGGCCCGGCGCTGATTCCCATGCACTGGATGGACATCGCGATCCCGGTCGGTCTGACGGCGCTGTGGGTCTACCTCTTCGTCCGCCAGCTCGGGTCGCGTCCGCTGTTCCCCATGAACGACCCGTATCTCAAGGAGATGTTCGCCCATGAAGCCGCCCATTGATTCCAACGGGCCCGCCGCGCCGGATGGCGGTGAGCCAGCCCGAGCGTACAGCGGCAAAGCGGCCCGGCGGACACGGCAGCTACAAGCTGGGCGGCGAGCCCGCGATCGGACACCGCTGGGAGGACGCGCCCCCGCCGCCGCCCGCGACGATGACGCGGTTCGACGACGTCGACGACGGCGTGCCGCACCGGCCCCATCCGCCGGGAGACGACGACCCGCTGCACAACGAGGACATCGACCACGAGCACCGCGACGTCAATATCAAGGCGGTCATTGGCTCTGCGATCATCCTCGCGGTCGTGGCACTCGGGTCGCAGCTGGCGATGTGGCTGCTGTTCGGATTCTTCGGGAGCCAGGCGGCTGCCAGGGATCCGCAGCTGTCGCCGCTGCAGGCGCCGGCCGTCGACATGCCGAAGAACACGCGCGAGTCACCGTTCTTCAATCCCAGCGTGGGCGGGCCGCAGCTGATGACGAACGAGCCGATGGGACTTTCCAATGTCCGCGGCGCGGAGCAGAAGCGGCTCCAGGGGTACGGCTGGGTCAACCAGGCGGGAGGCGTCGCATACATCCCGATCGAAGAGGCGAAGAAGCTGCTGCGGGAGCGCGGAGTACCGGTACGCGAGGGTGGTGCCGTCGCGCCGGATCTCGGCACCCGCCTGCCGGCCCGCGGGGAAGCCTCGGGCGGCCGCGGTGATCACCGCGACTCCGTCCGGCGAACCTCCGGCCACGCCGGAAGCGGCGCCGGCGCCCGGCGCAAAGCCGCATGAAGAAGCGCCCGCCGCCAAACCACACGGGCCGGGCGGGCACTGAGGTCATCATGTTCATCCCACGGTTGATCGGTCGCTGCGGGATTGTCGCCGTCACGGTAGTCGTGTGCTCCGGCGGCGGCCCTCGCGCAGGTCGGGGTCACCGTGCCCGAGCCCGGCGATCCCGCCGGCGCGAGGCCCGGACTCCTCAGCAAGATTCACATCGATCAGCACCTCGATCGGCAGCTGCCGCTCGATCTGCCGTTCGTCGACGACACCGGCAAGCCGGTCCGGCTCGGCGACTTCTTCGGCAAGCGGCCGGTCGTGATGGCGCTCGCGTACTACGAGTGCCCGATGCTCTGCACCCAGGTGCTCAACGGGCTGGTGAGCGCGCTCTCGGTGATGAACTTCGAGCCCGGCCGCGAATTCGACGTCGTCGTCGTGAGCTTCAACCCGCGCGAGGGTCCTGGGCTGGCATCGCAGAAGAAGGCCAATTACCTCGAGCGATACGGACGGCCGCACACGGCCCACGGCTGGCACTTCCTGACCGGCGAACAGCCGTCGATCGACGCGCTCACCGATGCGATGGGGTTCCGCTACGCGTACGACGAAGCGATCCAGCAGTTCGCGCACGGCGCGGCCATCGAGGTGCTGACCCCGAAGGGACACATCTCGAAATACTTCTACGGGATCGAATTCTCCGCGCGCGACCTGCGGCTGGGCCTGATTGAAGCGTCCGACGAGCGCATCGGCACGCCCGGTCGACGACTTCCTGCTGTTCTGCTACCACTACGACCCGGCAACGGGTAAGTACGGCGCTTCCGTGCTCCGCCTGGTCCGCATGGGAGGAATCCTGACGGTGCTGGCCTTCCTCTCGTTTCTGACGATCAGCCTCCGGCGCGAGCGCCGGGCCGGAGCGGCAGGCCCGGAGCTCCGAACCTGACGATGTCCAAATATTTTCCGCTGTTTCCGCAACAGGCCTCGGTCCAGGCGGGGCAGGTCGACGCCATCTTCTTCTTCATGGTGGCGGTCACCGCCTTCTTCTCGCTGCTGATCGCCGGCCTGATCGTCTTCTTCGCCATCAGGTACCGCCGGCGGAACGACGAAGAAATCGGGGTCGCCATCCACGGCTCGCTCGTGCTCGAGCTGATGTGGACCATCATCCCGTTCTTCATCGCGATGGGCATGTTCGGGTGGGGTGCGAAGGTCTTCTTCGACCTCTATCGCGTTCCGGCCGGGGCGATGGAGATCTTCGTGGTCGGCAAGCAGTGGATGTGGAAGGTCCAGCACGTCGGCGGACAGCGCGAGATCAACGAGCTGCACGTGCCGGCGGGCCGCCCGGTCAGGCTGATCATGGGATCGGAGGACGTGATCCACAGCTTCTACATCCCCGCGTTCAGGGTGAAGGCGGACGTGATCCCGGGCCGCTACAACACCCTGTGGTTCCAGGCGACCACGCCGGGCCGGTATCACCTGTTCTGCGCCGAGTACTGCGGCACCAAGCACTCCGGGATGATCGGCAGCGTCGTGGTGATGGAGCCGACCGATTACCAGGCGTGGCTGAGCGGCGGCCCGGTGTCGGATTCGCCGGCCGCGGCCGGCGAGAAGCTGTTCACCAGCCTGGCCTGCGTGACCTGCCACACCGGCGACAGCGGGTCCCGCGGACCACCCTCGCCGGCATCTTCGGCCACGAGGTCGAGCTCCAGGGCGGCGGGAAAATCGTCGCCGACGAAGCCTACCTGCGCGAGTCGATCGTCAATCCGCAGGCGAAGGTGGTGGCGGGATTCCCGCCGATCATGCCGACATTCCAGGGCATGGTGTCGGAAGAGCAGCTGCTGCAGCTGATCGCGTACATGAAGTCGCTCAAGGCGCCGCAGCAGAGATAACGGTATCCATTATGGAAGCACCCGCACTGAACTATCTGAACAACGGCCATGGCGCGGCCTCGTGGCTGCTGACCAGGGACCACAAGCGCATCGCGCTGCTCTACCTGGTGTCGATCACGGTCTTTTTCGTGATCGGCGGGATCTTCGCCACGCTGGTCCGGCTCGAGCTGCTGACGCCCGCCGGCGACCTGCTCGTCGTCGGAGACCTACAACAAGATGTTCACCATGCACGGCGTGGTGATGGTCTTCTTCTTCCTGATCCCGTCGATTCCCGCGGTGCTGGGCAACTTCCTGCTCCCGATCATGATGGGCGCCAAGGATCTCGCCTTTCCGCGGATCAACCTGCTCAGCTGGTACATCTACGTGCTCGGCGGCGCGTTCACGCTCGTTGCCGCGCTGAGCGGCGGCGTGGACACGGGCTGGACGTTCTACACGCCCTACAGCACGGCGGCGGCGAACACGCACGTGATGACCGCCGCGGTCGGCATCTTCATCACCGGGTTCTCCTCGATCCTGACCGGGCTGAACTTCATCGTGACCATGCACCGGATGCGGGCGCCCGGCATGACCTGGTTCCGCCTGCCGCTGTTCGTGTGGGCGCACTACGCGACCAGCCTGATCATGATCCTGGGCACGCCGGTCATCGCCATCACGGTCCTGCTGGTGGCCGCCGAGCGCGCGCTGCACCTCGGGATCTTCGATCCGGCCCTCGGCGGCGACCCGGTGCTGTTCCAGCACCTGTTCTGGTTCTATTCGCACCCGGCGGTCTACATCATGATCCTGCCGGCGATGGGCGTGATCAGCGAGATCGTCCAGGCGTTCTCCCGCAAGAACATCTTCGGCTATTCGTTCATCGCGTTTTCGTCGATCGCGATCGCCGTCATCGGCTTCCTGGTGTGGGGCCACCACCTGTTCGTGGCCGGGCAGTCGACGTATGCCGGCCTGGTGTTCTCGATCCTGTCGTTCCTGGTCGCCATCCCGTCGGCGATCAAGGTCTTCAACTGGACCGCGACGATTTACAAGGGTCGGTGTCGCCTCGAGTCGCCGATGCTCTACGCGTTCGGGTTCATCGGCCTGTTCACGATCGGCGGCCTCACGGGTCTCTTCCTGGCGGCGATGGGCATCGACATCCACGTGCACGACACCTACTTCGTGGTCGCCCACTTCCACTACATCATGGTCGGCGGCGCCATCATGGGGTATCTCGGCGGGCTGCACTACTGGTGGCCGAAGATCAGCGGCAGGCTCTATTCCGAGGCGTGGGCCAAGTTCTCCGCCTTGATTGTGTTCGTCGGATTCAACCTGACGTTCTTCCCGCAGTTCATCGCCGGGTACCTCGGGATGCCGCGGCGCTACCACGCCTATCCGCCGGAGTTCCAGGTCCTGAACGTGCTCTCGACCGCCGGCGCTTCCATCCTCGCGGTCGGCTACCTCCTCCCGCTCATCTACTTCAGCTATTCGCTGGTGAAGGGGGAGAAGGCCGCCGACGACCCGTGGGGCGCCCGGGGACTCGAATGGGAGATCCCGTCCCCGCCGCCAACCGAGAACTTCACGGTGACCCCGGTGGTCACCGAGGGCACGCACCAGTACGTGCACACGCACCCGAGCCAGGAGGTCGGTCTTGCCTGACGCTCACGCCGAGCATTTTCCAGGTCCTATTCACCAGCCGCCGCTGGTGGCGAACGTGGACGCCATCCAGCCGGGCGTCCACCACGAGCACCCGCGTCCATGCCGAAGCTGCAGCACCACTTCGATGACATGGAGCAGCAGGTCGAGGCCTCGGTCCTCGGCATGTGGGTGTTCCTGGTCACGGAAATCCTGTTCTTCGGCGGCCTGTTCCTGGCCTACATCGTCTATCGCGCGGCGTCGCCCGAGGCCTTCCAGGAAGCCAGCCACCACCTGTCGATCGGCTGGGGCGCGTTCAACACCGCGGTCCTGATCTGCAGCTCGCTGACGATGGCGCTGGCGGTGCGCGCCGCCCAGACCGGCCGGCCGGCCCGAACCCAGGTGACGTGGCTCCTCGGCACCATGGTCCTCGGCGCGGTCTTCCTCGGCGTGAAGGTGATCGAGTACGCCGACAAGTTCGAGCACCACATCGTGCCGGGGCCGCACTTCGACAAGTCGGCCTGGACCCATCCGGCCGGCGTCGAACAGTTCTACTCGCTGTACTTCATCATGACGGGGCTGCACGCCCTGCACATGATCATCGGCATCGGCATCATGACGGTGATCGCGATCATGGCCTGGCGGAAGCAGTTCGACAGCACCTACTACACGCCGGTCGAGGTGTCCGGCCTGTATTGGCACTTCGTCGACATCGTCTGGATTTTCCTGTTCCCGCTGCTCTATCTGATCGGGCGTCATTACCATGCGGGGTAGTCGCGGGCTCGCGGTTAGCGGTTCGCGATTCGGGAACCAGGACGAGCGACTCAAGACCAGGGACTCAGGACTAGGGATGAGGGATTAGCGATTCCATGGATGCGCATCACGTACCGTCGCTGAAGCTGTACTTCGTCGTCTTTGGCATCCTCCTGGTCGGCACGGCGCTCACCGTGCTCGTGGCCTTCTTCGACCTCGGGGCGCTGAACAACGTGGTGATGCTCACGATCGCGGTCGTCAAAGCGCTGTTCGTCATTCTGTACTTCATGCACGTCCGATGGAGCAGCCGCCTGACCTGGGTGATCGCCGGGTCCGGCTTCTTCTGGCTCCTGATCATGTTCTCGTTCACGCTGATGGACTACATGAGCCGCGGCTGGCTCCCGGGGACGCTCAGATAACGGCAACGACCCACGTCAACTCCCAACTCCCAACTTCTCCGCCTTCGCGCGCTCGAGGTGCAGGCGGAGAAGTTGGGAGTTGGGAGTTGACCGTGTCCATAGTTCGTAGATAAGATTCCGGCTTCGATCGACGGCTTTTTGGTTGTTCCCTGCGAAGTGTGTTGCGAGGATGTGCCATCACTCCATCTCGGGGCTCGCGGCTCGGGAAACTCTTAGGCGCCGCGCAGTCCTAGCCATTGGGCCAGATCGTTCCCCTTTGGTGATACAAGCTCCCACTCGTGTCCGGCATCGCGGGTAGCGTCGGACTGACCCTCGTGATCGCGGGCATCCGGTGCCACGGGGCCTCGTGGTACAGGGGCAGGGACTGCCTTTCCGTTCACCATTGTCAATACAGCCACACGGTCCACGACACGGCCGGCGCGACGCGCGCGGCCGCCGGCATCCAATGAGCGAGGCGTGGTGATGAACGCCCTGATGAACCGCAGACTGCTGGTGCTTCTCGGTGCTGTCGCCGCACTCGTGGTGCTCGCGGGGCCACTGAGGACCGCGGCGGCGGCAATGAGCGAGACTCAAGAGGCTGCCCAGACCCCGCCCGTCCGGTCGGACAGCCTGGCCGGCGAGAAGCTCGACGCGCAGGACAAGGCCAAGCAGGCGGACAAGCCCTACGAGGAGGTCGCCTACCGGACGGTTCCCGTCGTCGGGAGCCGGGTCGCGATCTGGGCGGTCGCGCAGCTGCACCTGCTGTTCGCGGCGTTCGTCCTCGCGGTCCCGATCTTCGCGTTCATCGTCGAGGCGATCGGCTACAAGACCGGGGATGTGCGATACGACCGGCTCGCGCACGAATTCACGAAGCTCCTCTCGGTCTCGTTCTCGCTGACCGCGACGTTCGGAGCCTTCCTGACGTTCATGCTCATCATCCTGTATCCGAAGTTCACGAACTACCTGATGAGCGTGTTCTCCCCGACGTTTCTGCCGTACGTCATCCTCTTCTTCTTCGAGGCTTTCTTCCTCTACACCTACTACTACGGCTGGGGGAAATTCCATCCGCTGGTGCATCTCGGCCTGGGCCTCGGCCTCAATCTCGTGGGCACGGCGATCATGTTCATCGCCAATGCGTGGCTGACGTTCATGATGTCGCCGCAGGGGGTCTCGACCCAGGGCGCGGTGCTCTCGGTCTGGGACGCAGTCCACAATTACACGTGGATGCCGATCAACGTCCATCGCGTCATCGCGAACGTCGCGTTCGGCGGATCGGTCGCCGCCGCCTACGCGGCGTTCAAGTTCCTGCAGGCCGACACCGACGAGGACCGGGCCCACTACGACTGGATGGGATACATCGGCAACTTCGTCGCGATCAGCGCCTTCCTCCCGCTGCCGTTCGCCGGCTACTGGCTCGCCAAGGAGATCTACGCGTTCTCGCAGACGCTCGGGCTCACGATGATGGGTGGGGCCTTCTCATGGCTTTTCATCATCCAGGCCGTCCTGATCGGAAACCTGTTCCTGGCGGCCAACTACTACCTGTGGCTCGGGATGGGCCGGGTCGAGGGAGTGAACCCGTTCCAGAAGTTCATCAAGTACCTGCTCATCGGGATCGCGCTCTGCTTCATGGTCTGGGCGACGCCGCGTTCGATCATCGCGACCGTCTCCGAAGTCCGGGCGATGGGAGGGTCGTCACACCCGATTCTCGGCTACCTCGGCGTCATGTCCGCGAAGAACACGGCGGTGAACATCCTGATCCTCACCACCTTCATGAGCTTCCTGCTCTATCGGCGGACGGGGAAAGTCGCCACGGTGGCGTGGGCGAAGAAGGGCCATGTGGCGCAGCTCGCGATCTTCGCGACCGTCGCGATGTTCGTCATCTTTCTCGGCGTCTACGGGTACTTCGTCGAGGCGACGGTCCGGATCGGGCTGTCGGTGCCGCAGGTCCTCTCGGTCCTGTTCGCGATGATCTCAATCACTGCCATCGACGTCTTTCTCTTCCGCGGCGCGAGCAAGACGGGCGAGGTGCGCTGGGGCAGGATCCCGGTGATCTCGCAGTACGTGCTGATCTTCATCGCGGTCACGTTTACCTGGCTCATGGGACTCATGGGCTACGTCCGGTCCGGCCTCCGCCAGCACTGGCACGTCTACGGCGTCATTCGGGACCAGTCGGTTGACGCGTTCACGCCCACCCTTGGCTTCGCCACGAAAGTCGTCTCGGCGACCGTGCTCATGTTCTTCCTGCTGATCGGCCTGGTCTTCTGGATCTCGAGCCTGCACGATCGGCCCGATTTCGGTAAGAAGACCCGCCACCGCGAAGGCTCGGGTGAGATCTCGCCGGACCCCGCACGGACGTAGGCGGAACCAGACGTCATGAGAGTCCCCCACATTGTCCGGATCGGCGCTCTCGTCCTCGCGACGACGGGGTTCTATACCTATGTCGGCCAGATGGTGCCGCAGAAGGAAGTGCAGCCTCCGAAGGAGACCGCCTTCGGGGCCGGCATGTCCACGGCCGACATGGTCAAGGTCGGCCGGGAGATCATGGAGGGCAAGGGCATCTGCCTGACCTGCCACACCATTGGCAAGACCGGCGCGCTCCGGTTCCCCGACCTCGCGGGCGTCGGTGAGCGCGCGAAGACCCGGGTCGCGGGCCTGAGCGATGTCGAGTACCTTGCCCAGTCGCTCTACGAACCCACCGCGTTCGTCGTCCCCGGATTCCCTCCGGCGATGCCGCCGGTCAACCAGCCTCCGATCGGCCTGACCGACCAGGAAATCCTCTGCGTGATCGCGGCCCTCCAGACGCTGGGCGGCACGCCGACGGTCACGCTGGAGACGAAGCACCACTACAACAGCGGCGCGGCCAAGAAAGGCGCGGAGCTGAGACCCGGCGGAGCGGCGCCGCAGGTGCTTCGGCTCGCGGGTCTCGAGCCGGTTGCCGCCCATCGGGCGGTGCGCCCGGCGCAAGCGGAGTTGCACGATGAACATTCTGATCGTCCTCGCCGTGGTCGCCGTGTTCGCGGTCCTCCGCTTCCTTCGCACCAATCTGCTGACCTGGGCGATCGCCTGGTGGGTGGGAATCTACGTCCTGCTCCGGTTCGGATTCACGGCCCCGATTCCCGCGTCCGTGGTGACGCTCTACATGGGAATCATCACGATTGCGATCCTGGCCTACATGTCCTCCAGCCAGGACCGCCGCGATGAAATCTCCGGTCCGCTCGTCCGCTTCATGACGGAGAAGCGGTACACGACGCTGCTCGGCGCAACCGTCCTGGCCATTCCCGCGCTCGCGGCCGCCAACGTCTACGTCAAGATGAACGTCCCGCTCGAGCCTCCCCTGTTCCCGCGGACGGTGCATCCGGCATCGCCTTCCGAGATCACCGTGCACGACAAGAAGATCGATCTCAACGCCGGAGAGAACCCGTACCTGCCCCTGCAGACGTCGAATCCGGCGGAGTTCCGCAAGCACGTCGAGAACGGGCGCCAGGTCTACTACCGGAACTGCGTCTTCTGCCACGGCGATAACCTGGCCGGCAACGGCATGTTCGTGCACGGCCTCGACCCGATCCCGACCAACTTCGCCGACGCCGGCACCATCGCGATGCTGCGCGACACGTTTCTCTTCTGGCGGATCTCCAAGGGCGGGCCGGGCCTTCCGGAGGAAGGCGGGCCCTGGGCGACGCCATGCCGGCCTGGGAGAAGTTCCTGAAGGAAGAAGAGATCTGGGATGTGATCCTCTTTCTCTACGACTTCACCGGTCAGAAGCCTCGCGCCAAGGAGGAGGCGGCGCACCAATGACTTCTCCCACCTTCGCGCTTCGCGCTACGGCCCTTCGACCTTTCGACAGGCTCAAGGTCGCCCTGAGCAGCGTCGAAGGGCGGCAGGCTCAGGGCCGTCCTGAGCGCCGTCGAAGGACGGCGGGCCGGTCCCGCTGGTGCGTCGTCGTTGCCGCGCTGTTCGGCGTCACGACGATGGGATTGGTCCGGGCGCAGAGTCCCGACGTCGGGACCGAGGCGCAGCGCGAGTCGGGCAAGCAGCTCTATCTGAAGTACTGCTCGCAGTGTCACGGCGAAAAGGGAGACGGCGAAGGATACGCGGCTGCGCACCTGCAGCCGAGGCCGAGAAACTTCACGCTGGGCAAGTACAAGGTCCGCACGACTCCGAACGGCGCGCTGCCGACCCACCAGGACCTGGCCAACATCATCAGGCGGGGCATGCCCTACACCTCGATGCCGGCCTGGCCGAATTTCTCCGACCAGGACGTGACGAACATCGCGTACTTC
>CAWIKP010000025.1:0-798679 GCA_963836735.1 uncultured Acidobacteriota bacterium
TTGCCCGGCACGCTCGACCTGCTGATCCTGCGCACGCTGCAGAAGGACGCCCTGCACGGCTGGGCAATCTCGGAGCGCATCCAGGCGATTTCCGAAGACGTGCTCCAGATCAACCAAGGCTCGCTCTACCCTGCCCTGCACCGGCTCGAGCTTCAGGGCTGGCTCGAAGCCGAGTGGAAGGTGTCTGAGCTCGGCCGCAGGGCCAAGTATTACCGGCTCACGACGTCCGGCCGCCGTCAGCTCACCGTTGAAGCGCGCGAATGGGAGCGAATGTCGAATGCCATCGAGCGCGTGATGAGGTTTGCGTAAGCCATGAACCTCCGCGACTGGACACATCGCCTGCGGGCACTCGTCATGCCACGCCGCGTCGAGCGCGACCTGCACGACGAGCTCTCCTTCCACATCGAGCGTGAAACGAAGAAGTTGATCGACGAGGGTATGGAGCCGGCTCGAGCCCGCAACACGGCGAAGGCCCGGTTTGGATCGACGACGGTGGCTGCCGATGCATGCCGCGACGAGCGCGGCACCGCCTTCGTCGACAACACGATCCGAGACGTTCAGTACGCGATGCGCACGTTCAGGCGCGGGCCGCTTGCCGCCATCACGATCGTGGTCACCGTCGCGATCGGTCTTGGTGTCGTGGCCGTCCTCTTCACGATCCTGAACAGGTTCCTGTTCCGGGTTGACACAGTGCCCGACATCAGCGCGATGTACGGCGTCGAACGGCCGCGGGCCAATGGCGATCGATCGCCCCTGACGCGTCCACAGTTTGAGGCCCTTCGAAAAGAGACCCGCGTCTTCACCGATGCCTATGCGTCGCTGCACGACATCGACTTGCGCGTTGACGGACAGATGATGGCAGTCACGCTCGTCTCGGGAAATTTCTTCCAGGTCGTCGGCGTCAGGAGCGTCCTGGGACGGGCGCTCGCTCCTTCGGATGACGAGCGATCGGGCGGCAACGCGGTGATTGTGCTGAGCGACAAGGGGTGGACCCGCCGCTTCGATCGCGATCCGAACGTGCTGGGACGCACCGTGGTCGTCAACGGCCTGCCGTTCGACATCATCGGCGTCATGCCGGAGGGATTCCGCGGCCTCGAAGTGAGCGCGCCCGACTTCTGGGCGCCATTGTCGCTGCTGGCGCAGTTCCGGCCGGGCGACCGCGGCCAGGAAGACAGCGTCGGACTGGATGTCGTCGGCCGGCTCAGGCCGGGTGTGGCGATGGAGAGCGCGCGTGCCCAGCTTTCTGCGTGGGAGTCGAACCAACAGGTCTCCGCAGCGGATCGACACGCGCTGACCATCGACCTCGTCCCCAGACGCGGCACGCTTCCGCAGCCGATGGAAGCGATCGCGCTCTTTGCACCGTTGTTCGTCGCGTTCGGATTGATCCTGCTGATCGGGTGCGCCAACGTCGCGAACCTGTTGCTCGCGCGCGGCGTGGCGCGTCAGCGCGAGATCGGCATTCGACTGTCGTTGGGCGCGTCGCGACGCCGCATTGTGCGGCAGTTGATGACCGAGAGCTTGCTGCTCGCGCTGGTGGCGGCCGCAGGGGGCTACGTGGTGTCGCGCCTCACGCTCGAAGGATCCGTCTACTGGGCGATGCGCGTCATGCCGGTGGATCTCGGCGATGTGAATATCAACGTGCCCGCCGCGGATTGGCGCGTCGCAATGTTTCTGGTCGTCGCCGCAGTTGCCGCCACCGCGTTTTTCGCGCTGATGCCGGCGCTGCAGGCGACGCGGATCGAACCGGTGCGGACGCTGCGCGGAGAACTGGTGAAGGATGCGCGACCCGGCCGTGCCCGCAACGCGCTGATTGGCGTGCAGGTCTTCGCCTCCGCACTGCTCCTGATCTGCGCCGCGATCTTCCTTCGCAGTGCGATCGCGTCGTCGCGATTCGATCCGGGCTTCCGCACGGCCGACACCGTGATGATCGAGCTCGTCAACGAGCCAAAGCGCGCCGCGATGCTGCAGGCGATCGCGGCCGAATCGACAATTACGGCGTATGCGGCCGTGCGGCCTGGTATGTTGGACCAGCGCGCGGGTTTTGCCGATACCGGCGCCGGCAAGAAGAACGTTCCCTACAAGTTCGTGTCGGGCGCGTACTTCGATGTGATGGGCATTCCGATCCTGCGCGGACGCTCATTCACAGCGGCCGAACGAGACGAGGATGCGGTCGTGATCGTTTCGGAATCAACCGCTCGCATGCTCTGGCCGAATCGCGATGCCGTTGGCGAGACGTTCCGGCTCGAGCCAGACATGAACGCTCCGACACAGCCGGGAGATGAACCGCCGCTGCCGTCGCGCATGGTCACCGTCGTCGGCGTGTCGCGCGATGTCACAGGATTCCGATTCACCGGCGTTAAGGGTTCGATCGTGTTCTTGCCGACCACGCTCGATGTTCCGAAGACCATGGCCATGGCGCGCGTGAGCGGCGATCCCGATCTGGCGCGGCAAACGCTGCTCGATCACCTCACGAGGATCGATCCGAACATGGGCATGATCGTGACGATGCGGACCGTGGCGAGACTCGAAAGATTTTTCCTGAACATCGCGTTCTGGGTCGCGCTCATTCTCGGATCGCTCGCCTTGTTGTTGACGGTGTCGGGGTTGTTCAGCGTGCTGTCGTACCTCGTCGAGCAGCGCGCCAAGGAGATTGGCGTGCGAATGGCATTGGGCGCCTCGTCGCAGAACATCACGCAGTTGATGCTGTGGCAAACCGCGAGCCCGGTGATGTACGGATTGGTCGCCGGCGCCGGACTCGCCATGACGCTCGCGACAGCGCTGCTCACCACCGAGTTCGGCGCGTTCATCTCCGAGATCGTGCGCGTCACAGATCCGATCGCGTATGCCGCAAGCCTGCTCGTGGTCGTGGCTGGCTGCCTGCTGGCGGTTTGGATCCCAGCGACACGTGCGGCCCGAGTCGACCCAATGCAAACCCTGCGACAGGAATAAGGCAGGCCATCGAGGGAGACGTTGCCGGTTTGCTCCGGCGGAACGGGGAAGTGGGATCAACTGCGAGTTCTTGCGGCCCGCTAGCGTTTGTCTTTCGGCGCGGGGATAGGCTGCGGGTCGCGCGGGTCGTTGGGGCGACGAGTTCGAGAAATTTAGTGCGCGTCGTGCCGGTTGGGTTTGTTACAGGCTCCAAGGCACCGGCGAGATTAGCGCTGCTGGTAAATGCGGATGTAGTCAACTTCCAGCTGCCGCACCAGGGTCTGACTCGAAAGCACAGAGCCCCAATCCCGTTCCCACTGGTTGTCGATCATCATGTGCAGAATCACCTGCATCGGACCATTTTCAATAGTCGTGGTGTTGCCGTTGAACTGGCCGCACTTGATGCCATCGATGTACCACGCGACGTAGGTCGGCTGCCAATCGAGTCCAAACCTCACCCAGTCGGTCGAGTAGTCCTTGACCGGACACGCGCCGTTGTTGTGCAGCCCGTTGTTGGGCGTGTAGGACGAACTGCGATTGTTGTAGTGATGGTGTCATGAATATCGTATCTGGAAAGCCGCCCAGTATCTCGACGATGTCAATCTCCGAGCGATAGTTGAAGCTCGGGTCGGTCGGCAACATCCAGAACGCCGTGAAGAACCCCGGGGTGCCCGGAAACTTCATTCGCGATTCGATGTATCCGTAGGTAAACGCGAACAAGTACGCGGAACCATTGTCGGCCCGCGGTCGTGCGGTTGAGACGAGGCCGGCCTTGTAGGTGCACGCCCCTGGTAGCACGCGCTGTCCGCTGACGCCGGCGAGAGCGGCTCCGCGACCAGCTTGGCGGTGCCGTTGCTGATCTGCACTTGCGAGGACTGATAGTGCTCCTTGCCGGTGTTGAAGGAGGACGTGCAGCCGCCAAAGTTCCAGTCGAAGCACGGGCGTGAGCTTGGTCGTATCGAGCGACGTGCCGTTGAACTCCTCGGCGAACGCCACGGTCCACTGCTTGCCACTCGCTGCCGGCGCCGGCGGAGGCGGGACACAGTTGGGCGGCGTACCGATTTGCCCGGTCGGGCAGCTACTGGCGACGGGCCCGTTGACGATCCGCAGGTTTGTGGGCGCAGCGGGAGGAGCCGTCTGGGCGACGGCAGTCTGTGGCGCAACGATCTGGACGACCGCCACAACCAAAACCAATCGTCGCAACGCATGCGTCATCATTTGCTTCTGTGCCTGTGGGTTCGGCAGAGGCAATTCGAATGCCGTTCCAAAGACGATTGGAATTCCATTGAGATCTGGCAAAAACACGCGAGAACGAGCTTCGCGTAGCTTCACGCCGGACGCTGGACCGCCATATCCGTGATCGGTGGCGAAAAAGATGCACACCGTTGAAATCTGCCGAAGGAAGGTTGCCGCATGGCGAGTGTCTCGGCTGTCGGCCGAAACCGGCCGGACAGGCCGCGCCATCATCCGGCCTTCGAATAACCTGTTTTCGCGGCGCCGATGTAGCGACCGGGCCGACCGGAGAAAGTCAGCCTCTCGTCATCGAGGTTGGCGGGAACGATCGCGTTGAGACCGCACGAACGAACCGAGATACGCGGGCACCATCGTGATCGCCGCGAGCACCCTCCACACAATAAGCTATTTTGCTGTTCGTTTGCGTCTCTTAACTGCGGGTTGAAGGTTTCAATTCCTCCGCGGCTCACCCTATCAGCCCTCTTTGTCATCAATAACTTCGTCCACCAACGCGGCGAACGCAGACGGTAATCGAACCAGCGGGGATTGACCGATTCGTACACTCGCGGGACCGCGCAGGTTGACGCTTGGGTCCGCCCAGTGCAAATTGGAAATCCACTCATCACGTCAGTGACTCGGCTGAGGGCACGATTTGACGGGAGATGTCGACATGGGGCGCTGGACGGTGCGCATTTTCGTCGTGCTGGGCGCGTTCCTTATCGTTGCCGTACTTTCCGGCGCCACATACCAATGGCTTGCGACTCGAAGGGACCTGGCGGCAACTCCGCCTCCAGGGCGTCTCGTCGACATCGGAGGGTACAAGCTGCATTTGTGGTGCACCGGGAACGGCGCGCCTGCCGTCATCCTCGACACGGGCCTCGGCGGCTCGAGTGCTGACTGGGGCTTCGTCCAACCTGACGTTGCGCGATTCACGCGTGTCTGCTCGTACGACCGGGCAGGTATGGGTTACAGCGATCCCGGCCCGTCGCCGCGGACAGCACGCCGCATCGCGAACGAGCTGGGCGAACTCCTCGCCCGCAGCGGGATTGCCGGACCGGTGGTGCTCGTCGGCGCCTCCATCGCGGGCTTCGACGTCCGTGTGTTCGCTTCCGATCGGCCTGACCGCGCCGCAGGGCTCGTCCTCGTGGATGCCTCCCACGAAGACGACGCACATGAAGTCCCCCGGATGGCGCGATTCGTTCCCTTGCTGTCGACGATCGGGGTCTTCCGACTGCTCGGTATGTCGTTCGGCCAGAGAGTCGAATCGCTGGCTCCAGCAGTGCGCCAATTCGCGCAGGCGACGAGTTTCCGCGCAGCCGGATACCAGGCGGCGGCTGACGAGCTCAGTCATATTCGGGAGAGCGCGGCGGAAGTCAGAAGCTCGCGTCGCACGCTCACCGTCCCGGTCCTCGTCGTTACCGGTGGACGAGGAGCCGACGAGAATTGGCGACGGCTGCAACGAGATCAGGCCTCGCTGTCAGACCGAGGATGTGTGATCGTCGCGCAGCAATCCGGTCACGTCGTGGCGGGCGACCAACCGGAGGTCATCGTGGACGCCATCCGGACTGTCGTGGAGACGGCTAGAGGCCACGATGTCCCCCTCTGCGCCACCTGAGCGGACTCAGGGTCGAGGATCAGTCGAACAAGCGGTCACAACCCCCGACGCCGGTCACGATGGAGCGTCGGTTAGCCAAGGTATAAACCGGCGGAGGCGGTGGTGGAGGCCTGCAGCTTCCCCGCCGTCCACTGCGGGATGATGCGCTTGATCTCACTGATCGGGAAGTCGATGCTGTGTTGAGCGTCGCGCTCCATTAAGAATCAAGCCGCAACGAGGGTCAAGCGACGACGAACTCGTCCGGCGTGAGCCGGCACGGGATGGCCTCACCGTGAGCTGGCGGCAATCGCCGCCCGTTTTCGATTTACCAGGTGAGGAGAACGACAAATGCGGAGACTGACGACGTTGAGAGCCATGAAGAAAGTGTTGATGCGGGGAGTGTTCGTGGCTGCCCTGGCCGCACTGATCGGATTCGGGGCCACCGGACTGGCCGCCCAGGGGCAGCGGCTGTGGTCGATCGTGGTCCACTTCCAGTACCAGGACGGCTTCGAGTTTGACTACGTGCTCGAGCGAGGGGTATCGACCGAGGACATGGCAGCCGCTCTGGCCGAGTGCGGCCGCTCGCACTGGACCGGCTCGGTGGTGCGCTACCACTGCTATCCGGTTCCGGAGTGACGAAGACGGGGAGGAGGGGCTCAAGGCGACTCTTTTCGATGACTCGTTCGTCGCCGGAGGCGCGCTGAGTCAACGGAGCGCGAGTGGCTCGAGCGGCGCCGGCGGATCGCAGCCGGGACGATCGCTGAACGCATCGCGGATCACGATGGGAGGCCGGGACGGATCGACGGGTGCTGACAGATCGAAGAACGACGTGCCTGCGGGCTCATAGGTCAGAAAGGGGTAGTCGAACACGGCAGCCGTACGCTGGCCGGCAAACCGCCGCTTCACGTCGGCTGCGTGATGCTCGTCGAGCACAGCGTAAACCCGAACGCCTCGTTCGCCGAGCCAGGCGACCGCCCGGTCGAGCCACTCGCGATCGAGCAGGTCGTAGCGCATGGTGATCCGCCCTCCGTAATAGCGCAAGCTGCCGGACCGCTCGAACGCCAGCACGACACTGTTCTCGGGCGTGTGTTCTGTGAGGAGGCGGCCGAGCGGTGCTTCGTGCCTCGCGGCTTGACGCGCGGCATAGACCTCGAGTGGCCATACGGCGACCGCGAGGGTCCACGCTCCGAGTGCGACGACCGCCAGGCCGGCAAGCCAGCGAGCGGCGGTGCCGTCGAAACGCGCCGCCGCCAGAAAGACCGCTCCGACGCCGAGCATGATGAACGGCCAGCTCGGGAGCACGAACCGCAGGTAGCCCCAGGAATCGAATTCGAGATACGCGCAATACATGCCCCAGAGGATCGCGACGAACATCCCGATGACGATGAACACCCGTCGATCGGGAACATCAGGCCACAGTCGCCGTGCGGGAAACAGGAGCGCGACGAACCCGGCCAGCGCGACCGGCGTCTGGATCTCGGTGAACCACGCGAGGTAGCGCCGCAGATTCGGCAGCACCCGGTTCCACGCGAATTGATCCTCGAGCCGGCCGTACCCGGACGTGGCGGGCGAGCCATACAGGTGCTGATTGATGAGCGCGATCGCCCCGGCGCCGATCAGAACGCCAACCGCGAACGCCGCCATCGGGACCAGGCGCGACCGGAACCCGCGGTTGGCGGCGGTGCGCCGAAGAAGAAACCACGCACCCATCGGTGCCGCCAACGGAACAAGATTCGGACGAATCAGGATCGCGAGCGCCGCACACAAGCCGGCCGCCGCCGCCGAGCTCACCGATGTCCCGAGGAGGAAATAGCACGCGATCGTCCACCCCGCCATGGCCGGCACATCGCTGAGGGGCTCCACGGACCCGAGGACCGCGGGGCTGGTCGCGACAAGCCACGCGGCAATCAGCCCGCAGGTTCGCGCATTCAACCGGCATCCCAGACCGTAGGTGGCCAGGACCGCCAGGCCGCTGAGCAGAGGAACCACCGCGAACATCGCACACTGGCCACCGAGCCGCTTGGCCACCGCCATCAGCATGGGAAGTCCGGGCGAATACGTCGGCACGATCGACCAGTCGTCGTCTGCCTCGGCGCCCGGCCGATAGCCGAGCGGCGTGAAGGTCCATTTCGCGTCAGGCCAGGGGACGTTCCTGACCCACGGCTGCGGCACCTTCAGGTTGCCGCGCAGCCAGAGATCGGCCTGGCTGACATAACCGTACGCGTCCGATCCGCCGGCGATGCGGGTGCTGCCGGCGTACGCGGCCATCGCTGATGCGATCGCAATCAGAATCGCCACCCGACTGGGGTATCGCACGACACCGGCGGCAACGGTGCGAAGGCGCGCGGCGATCCGCGCGACCGGAATCCTGCCGCCGGCCAGAAAGAAACCCGCGAGCGCGAGCAGCGTGATCACGAAGACGCGCTGTGGATTGTTGGAGCGAATGCGAGCGCCGAGCAGCGTGATGTCGAAGCCGCCGAAGGCGAGCACCCAGAGGGTCCAGAGAAAGGACGCGCAGACGATGAACAGCATCGCGACGCGCACAGCGGAGCGAAACGAACGATGCGCCATCATGCCGGGCGGTCGGCGATCGAGCCGGTGCGGCCGGCTCGCAACAGAAGCAGCGTCTGAGAGAAATCGGAGCTCCGTTCAGGAGCTCCTCCGCACACCGGACCGCGAACAGCCGCGATGAGGGTCAACGCGGGAGGTAGGTGAGGGTCAGAACCTCAGCACGAGACCCAGCGAGCTTCTCGTGAAATCGATCTTCCCGGGCGACTCGGCGATCGGGATGCCGAGGATCTCCAGATCGTTGAACGTCCGGAAGTAGCGGATGTCGAAACGGAGACCGGCGCTGGTCCCGAAGAACAGCAGAACGCCGCCGCCGGCGCTCCACGTCACATCGTTCTCGTCGATCTCGGCGACGTCGGTACCGAAGTCCGACTTCGATTTGAGCAGGCCTGCGCCGACGACGCCGTAGGGACGGATGCCGAAGCCCTGCTGGCCGCCGAAGGGAATCCCGATGAGCAGATTGCCCGTCGCCGTGAACACGTTGCTGCCGCCCAGGTCGGTCTTGCCGTAGAAGTCCGGACTGAAACCGAAGTCGGCCTCCATGCCGAAGACGCCGCCGCCCATGAAGGCAATGCTCACGCCCCCGTTGAATTGACTGGCGTCGAACGCTTCCGAGAACTCCTGGCCGGAATCCCCGCCGAAATTCACGCCGAAGAACGGCATGAGCAGCGTGTCTGCCCGCGCGGGCACCGGCGCGAGCGCGAGCGCGACGAGCGCAGTGCCGATGGCTCTGGTTGAAAACATGTCGCTCCCCCTCAATAATTCGCGCCGCTCGGCGCCTTGCGTCACACCGGTGCAACTCCCCGTCCACCCGACCCGGAGGCGGGGCCCGTGCGCATCGCATGGCGGGTCAAGCAGTTGCGGCTATCGAGGGGCGCTCAAGTCTCCGGCCAGACCGCGACATCTCGTGGCCTGCCAAGCTATCTCCACGGACATTTCGGAGTTTCGCGCGCGGGTACTTCTTCTACGTCCGCCCCCTGGCGCCGAGCGGCTCGAGCAGCCTGAGGTCCTTTGCTTTCAGCGCGCGGTAGCAGTCGGGCAGGTCGAAGCCGGCCAGCGCGCCGGGCGGCAGGGCGGACAGCGGCCAGTTGTAATCGGGTGATTCGGCGATCTCCGCGTAGGAAGCCGGCGGGTGCTTCAGCGTCACTCGCGTCACCTGAGGCGAGAGCAGCGCCGCGAACGCCGCCGGCGCGGCGCCCTGACCTCGCGCGGCAAGGTGAACCTGGTCGTAGCCCCAGGCCGCGAGCCAGTCGAGGACCCGGAGCACGTCGAAGGTCCGCTGGCCGATGTAGGGATAGTCGAGCATGAGCCCGTGCGAGGAATAGAAGTAGTCGGTGTTGTACTCGTCGCTGTTGTTCAGGCTCGTGGTCTGGGGGGTCGACTCGCCGATGCCGCGCACGTCGCACGTATGGAACGCCGCTTCGGGATCGGCCTCGATGAGCTCTCGTACGAGCGGTTCGCTTCGCAGTTCGGCGTCCGCTGACTGATCGGAGACATAGAGGATCGCCTTCTTCGTCTCGCGCGGCGGCCTCGAGAGGAGCGGCTCCCTGGTGAGTCTGTAGACCAGCGCGTGCACGCCTCGATCGGTCTCCACCATGTACGGCAGCGCGTGCCGGATCGGATACTTGCGGTCGGGCAGCGGTCGCAGGATGCGGAACTCCGGCACACCGCTGCGCTCGGGAAGCCTGAGCGTCTGTGCGACCGTCCGACCGAGCGCCGCGGCGTCGAGACTGCCTCGCGTCATTCGTTCGACGCGAGCACCTTCGACTTCTCGCGGGTGAAGTCATGAATCGGCTTCGATCGCAGCGCTGCGACCTGGCCGTGCGGCGTGCACCAGAGCGTCTCTTCCTTCTCCAGCACCAGCTTCGGCTCGGTCCTGGCGTCGGAGATGCCGGTGCAGCGATTGAACCATCGGTACATCGCCTCGCGGTTCTCCTGCGAGTAGCCATGGTAGGTCGGCCCGATGAAGTAGGCGACGTTGTCCTCCGCGCCGAGGAGCCGGTAGAGGCGCTTCAGCCGCTCGTACGCGGCTTCGTTCCCGCGCGCGTCGAAGTAGTCCTTCTCCTTTGCCAGGATGATGACCGGCTTCGGCGCGAGCGCCGCGAGAAAGTCCTCATGATCGAGGCCAAGCGCGAGCGCGCGCGGCGGGATCTGCTCCATGTCGGCGCCCAGCTCGTTCTCCATGTTCCGCCGCAGTTCGGTGACGAAGCAGCTCGGCGCGGCCATCGTCCACCGGTCGTCCAGGCCGCACAGCCACGTGGTCATCGTGCCGCCTCCCGAGTTGCCGGTGATCCCGAGATGGCGCGTGTCGACCTCTTCGCGGGTGACCAGATAATCGAGCGCGCGGACGGCGTCCCACGCGCGCCACGTGCAGAAGCGTTCGTCCACCAGGACCTGCTGGATGCCCGCGTAGTTGTGCTCGGCGGTGCCGGTCCCGCGTATCGGCTTCCAGTTCGCATCCACGTACTGCATGCGCTCGCCCTGGCCGATCGGGTCGAAGATCAGCACGACGTAGCCGAGACGCGCGAGCCCCTGGCAGAACGACTGATACGTGTCGATCGCCTTGCCGTTCGCCGAATGCCCGCAAGAGCCCACGACGCCCGGCAGCGGGAAGCGCCGTCCCTTGGGGATATAGAGGTTCGCCGACACCAGGAATCCCGGGCGGCTCTCGAAGAGGACGTTCTCGATCTTGTAGGCATCCCGCTCGACGACCTTCGTGACGCGCGCGTTGAGCGGCGTCTTCTCGGGGAACGGCCCGAACGACTCACGGATCTTTCCGCGGACCGTCCGCACGTACGCCTCCGCGTCGGCCTTCGTCTTCAGCGCCGCGAGCCGTTCCAGCCGCTGCTGGTGCAGCGCGTTCTCGCGCGCCACGAAGAACTCCTGGACCATGCGCGGAAAGCGGTTCAGCGCCGCGAACGGGGGCGTGCCTGCCGCAGATGCGGCCTGCGCCGCGTAGGCCGGGACGTGCCAGTCAAACGCGGTACCCGCGCCGCCGATGGACAGGGCGTACAGCATCTGGCGCCGTGAGATGCGCGCGGTTCGAGCAGAACTCTCTGGATTCATCGGTGTTCCCTCGTTCGGGGATGGCGATGGCTTGCCAGCCGGAGCCTCGCTCGAAGGGTGAGCGAAGGCTTGCAGCCGGAATCATACGATGTGCGGCCATCTCAGGCTCGACCGCGACGCATTTCTTGACCGTGGCCGGCGACGCGCGCCGCCGATGCCTGTCGAATTGGAGTCAGGAGAAGGCTGATCCGACGACCGCGGCCGAGGACGATCCGCCTACATGTGCATGTGGCCGCCCGGCATGAGGTCCCAGACCCGCCAGAACTCCCGCATCTCAGCCGGCGTGCCGAGCGAGACACGGATGTACTTGTCGAAACCCGAAATGGGTCCGGCGACGAGAATGCGGTGCTGCGCGAAATGGTCCACGACCTGCGCCGAAGGCCGGCCGGTGTTCAGCATGACGAAGTTCGTCAACGAGTCAATCGACCGCAGCATTCGCGCGTTTGCCTGGTTCAGGAACTCCTGACGCTCGTCCGCGATCGTGTTCACGCGCGTGCGCACGTACTCCTGATCCCCGAGCGCCGCTTCCGCCGCACGCGCGGCGATGATGTTGACGTCGTTCGACGACGCGTGGGCTCTCATGATCGTGGCGGTTGGCGCGGCCGCGATCCCGTAGCCAATGCGCAGGCCCGCCAACCCGTGGATCTTCGAAAACGTGCGCGTCACGATCACCCGGGGATCGTCGGTCCGGTCGATCAACGACCGATAGTCCGCCGAATGTCCCACGAAATCGTGATACGCCTCGTCGATGACGACCTGGACGCCGGCAGGGAGACCGTGAAGCAAGGCGTCGATGTCCTGCCGCTTCGTGAGGCTTCCTGTCGGGTTGTGCGGGTTGCAGATGTAGACCAGCCCGGTGCGGGCATCCACCCGGTCGCGCATCGCGTGGAGATCGTGCGAGTGGTCCTTCGCGAGGGGCACGTCCACTATCGTGCGATCCGGTTCGCCGCGCGAGCTGCGCGACCGTTTCGAAGGTCGGGCGAGCCGTCAGGATCGTCCTGCCTCGACTCGCGAACCCGTCGAGGGCCATTTGCAGGACTTCCGTCGACCCGCAACCCAGGACGACACGGTCGACCGGCACGCCATGAACCGCGGCGAGCTTTCGCCTGAGGGATGCCGCGGCCGCATCCGGGTACCGTGCCGACTGTGACGCGGCGTCCCGCATTGCCGCAAGCGCGTGGCGCGATGGTCCATGCGCGCTCTCGTTGCGATGCAGGCGTATGAAATCCTTCGACGGCAATGCGCCTGGTGCGCTGGTCTCCGCAAACGCGATCTGACGGGCCGCCGCGGCGCTCAGCGCTCCGGCACCGAGACGTTCGAGGAGCGTCCTGCGTGAGATGGCCATGGCTATCGGACGTCCACCGTCACGTTCACGGAGTGGATACGGCCGCCTCCGGTGCCGGTGATCGTCAGGGTTCGCGTTCCCTTTTGAGCATTTTTCGGTGCATTCACGGTCAAGACAGACGTGCCCGAACCTGCAAGTGACGCGGGGTTGAAGGTCGCCGTCGTACGCGAAGGCAGCCCGTCGACCGTCAGGTTCACGGGCCCGGAGAATCCCGGCCCCGCGCTGATCGTGACGGTGTAAGTCGTGGAACTGCCCCGGTTCACCGTCCTGGACGATGGGGTCGCGGCGATCGCGAAATCGCCGTTGACGATCAGCGTGACATTGGCCGTTCGCGTGATGGATCCGCTGGTCCCGCTGATGACCAGCGGATGGGTTCCAGATGGCGTCGCGCCGGTCGTTGTAATCAGCAGCGACGTCGATCCTGAGCCGGTGACGGACGGAGGCGTAAACGTCCCGACGGCGCCGGCCGGGAGACCGGTCACCGTGAAAACCACAGCGCCCGTGAAGCCAGAAACCGGGGTCACCGTCGCGGTGTACGTCGCGTTCTGTCCCGCCATCACGGCCTGTGAGGCCGGCGTCGCTGACAGCGTGAAGTTCGACACCGTGACGGCCCGGGTTGCGGGCTGGCTGGCGAGGCCTTTGTCATCCGTGACGGTGAACGACGCTGCATAGCTTCCAGGCGTGGAGTAGCTCACGGCGCCGGCAGCGGCCTCTGAGCTCGAGCCCGGAACACCGCCCGGGAACGTCCAGCTATATGCGCTGATGCTGCCGTCGCCATCGGTTCCATTGCCCGAGAACGCGACCGTCCCTCCAGGGTTGACCGTCACGTTGCTCGCCGGACTCGTGATCGTGGCAACAGGAGCCTGATTGGATGCGATGGTCAGCGTGACATTGACCGTCCGTGAGATGGGTCCGCTCGTGCCTCTTATGACCAATGGATAGCTTCCGGACGGCACGCCGGTCGTCGATATCAGCAGCGTGGTCGATCCTGAGCCGGTGACAGACGGCGGCGTAAACGTGCCGACTGCGCCCGCCGGGAGACCTGTCACCGTGAAAGCCACTGTGCCTGTGAACCCCGAAACCGGCGCCACGGTTGCGGTGAACGTCGCGTTCTGTCCGGCCGTCACGGTTTGTGAGGCCGGCGTCGCCGACAGCGTGAAGTTCGACACCGTGACGGCCCGGGTTACGGGCTGACTGGCGAGTCCCTTGTCATCCGTGACGGTGAACGACGCTGCATAGCTTCCAGGCGTGGAGTAGCTCACGGCAACGGGAGTGGCCACTGAGCTCGAGCCCGGAACACCGCCGGGGAACGTCCAGCTATATGCGCTGATGCTGCCGTCCGAATCTGTTCCGGCCCCGGAGAACGACACGCTTTGTCCGGGATTGACCGTGACATTGCCTGCCGGAGTCGTAATCGTGGCAACCGGGGCCTGATTGGGTGGGGCGGGGTCAAGTCTCACGAATCGCGCCACCGACGGAACGCCGGCGCTGTTCAGCACGAACAGCATGTAGTAGCCGGGCGGCGCGATGTTGCCGTTCGACGGCGCCGTGACATTCAGAACGCCGCTGCCCGCGGTGAACGACAACCCCACGAGCCTCTGCTCCATGTCGAACGCATGCGTGGGTGTGCCGGGCCGGACGAGGACGACTGACGCGATGTCTGCCGCATCCGGCGTCTGCACAGCGAATGGCGAGTTGTAGTTCACCGTTTCCGCCATCGCGCCGGTAATCGAGGGGCGCAGTCGGCAGCGGTGCCGTCTCCGTTGAACAGGTACGCCGGCGAATAGATCTCGAGTCGCGATTGGTAGCTGCCGCGCTGCGGGTTGCCGCCCATCAGGAGCACGGTCGCGTCAGGCAGCAGGAGCGCATTCGAATGATAGAGCCGCGGAAACGCGTTCGCGCCGGCCGGGCTGAACGTGTTCGTGACGGGATCGTAGAGGTCCGCGTTGCGGCTCGCGGTCACGGCGTCCTCGTCATTCGTCGATCCCCCGGTGGCGAGCACCTTTCCATTCGGCAGAATCGTCGCGTTCATCTGGATCCGCGGCTGACTCATGGAGGGTCCGAACTGCCCACTCGGCGTCGGCGCTAACAGATCGATGATTTCAGTCGTCGCCGTTGCCGGGTTGCCTCCCCCGAAAATCATCACGCGCGGCCGGTAGCCGTTCGCGGGTGTCAGCGGCAGGAGCACGGATGTGCCGTACGTCCGCGAGGCGCTGTAATTGGTGGTCGCGACAATCGCTGACCAGGTGCCGTTCGACTGGATTGAAGAAGCGAGAGCTGCGCGTCGATCCTGCGTAGAAAACGCGACCGTCCGTGCTCAGGTGCATCCGGGGATAGAGAGGTGGCGTCCAGGGGGGGCGGGCGGGATCGGCTGACTCCAGCCCGAACCGACCGTGTAGATTTCGACCGACGTGTTCGTCCCACCGGCTTCGAGGAGTCCCGAGAAGGTCATGACCCGCCCGTCGCCGAGGGTGGTCACGGTCGGATACCAGCGGCCATGAGCCATGCTCTCGATGTCGGTGAACACACCGGTCGCGGGGTCGAAGACCGCGTTGCGTGGCTCGCCCCAAAACGGGTCGTACTGAAGATTGCCGCCGTTGACGAGGACACGGCCGTCATGCAGCGTCACCATGCCGTTGCAGAACATGTCCCAGCCGAGCGCCTGTGTCAGGAACGTCTCGGTCGCCGGATCCCAGACGGTGGCTCGAAAGTTCGTCTCGGTGGCCACGTTGCCCGAGCCGGCGACCATGAGCACCTGGCCAGTGCGCAGCAGCACGGCGTGGACCGGATTGATCGGTACCTGATTCGCCAGAGTTCGCCAACTGCCCTGTGTTCCGGCCTGCGCGAGCACGGGTTCTGTCGTCGATGTGCCGAAGCCCAGGGCGAGTAGTAGAACGGCAAGGACGGAACCACCAGTCCACGCGGCTTTCGCAATGCGCATCTGAACTCCGGTCCGAGCAAGGGACTGCAGCTGGTTGCAGCAAGGTGCGCTCAGGCAATTCCGGGTCCAGAGAGCTTATCTATTATGCAGAGCTGCTCGTCGGCTGGCTCCGGTTCAGTAACCGCCCGATCTGCAAGTGGTTACGTCGGGGCAGGACCGTGCACGCGGCACGTGTGGAGCGATTCGCAGGTCAGTTTAGTCTCCGTGTCCCCAACCTTCTTTCTGCCGTATGCACCTTCTTTTGTTGGCGGGCGGCGTCAGGTTCGAAGATGATCCGAAGCTCCGCGGTAACCTGTCGCGCATGAAACGCCCGCTAGCGTGGCTCGCAGGCCTGACGCTCGTCTCCGCCGCCGTCGTTGCCGATGGCACGCGCAACGCCGAGATCGCCGCGGCCATCAAGGCCCGCGTCGATGCGAAGAAGAGCACCGGCATGGTCGTCGCTACGATCGAGCCCGACGGCTCGTCGTCGATGGCGGCCTACGGCAATCCCGGGCCCGGCGCGAAGCCGCTCGACGGCGACTCCGTGTTCGAGATCGGCTCGATCACCAAGGTCTTCACCGCGATCCTGCTCGCGGACATGGCCGATCGCGGCGAGGTGAAGCTCGACGATCCGGTCGCGAACCACCTGCCGCCGGGCACTCGCGTGCCCGAGCGCGGCGGCCGGAGGATCACGCTTGCTCGATCTCACCACGCAGTCGTCCGGGCTGCCGCGCATGCCCGACAACCTGCGACCCAGCGGACCCGTCGAATCCCTACGCCGACTACACCGCCGGAGCAGATGTTCGAGTTCCTGGGCCGTTATCAGCTCACGCGCGACATCGGCGCGAGTTCGAGTACTCCAATCTCGGCGTCGGCCTGCTCGGCCAGGCGCTCGCGATGGCGCGCCGGTCAGAGCTACGAGGCGCTGGTCAAGGAGCGGATCCTCGATCCGCTGAAGATGGAACACACCGGCATCACGCTCACGCCGTGGATGCAGCGCGCATCTCGCGCAAGGGCACAACGCGCAAGGGGATGGTCACCGCCAACTGGGATATCCCCGCGCTTTGCCGGCGCCGGCGCGCTGCGCTCGACGATGAACGACATGCTGAGGTTTGCGCGCGCGAACCTGGATCCGACCGGCGGGCGTCTGCCAGCGCGTGATGCAGCAGACGCACGACCGGCGTTCGCCGGCGGGCCGCGCCAGGACATGTCGATCGGCATGAACTGGCAGATTCGCAGCACGCCAACGGCCGCGACGTCGTCTGGCACAACGGCGGCACCGGCGGCTACCGCACGTGGATCGGCTTCGACAAATCGCGCAAGGTCGCCGCGATCGTGCTGACGAACTCGGCGATCGAGCAACGACGACCTCGGATTCGAGCTGGTCCTGGGTCCGGGGTAAGGAGACGCCTTCGTCCGCGTCACGCCCGATCGCGATTCACCGTCTCGGCTGAAAACGCCGGCAGACACACCGCGATGTACTCGGCGCCGCCTGCAAACGGCGTGCTGTAGCGCACCCACTCTCCCGGGGCGGTGATCACCGCCTGCGCCTCTCCAACGTCGAGCACGCCGCCCTGGTCCTCGACCCGGAGGGTCCCCCGCAGCACGACGGTGATCTCTTCGAACTGGGGCCGCTGCCCCGGCTCCCGCCATCCTTCCGGCGATTGCATGCGCGCGACGCTGACTCCCGCGTGGCCGCTGTTGACGCGGCCGGCGTATCCTCGATGCGTTTCGGCTTGTTCCCCGCCGCCTGAATCACGGACGGCCCGGCGATCAGTCGTGGCATGACGAGAGTGTAATGCGAGGCCTCCGGCACCGTTCCGTTGGATCGATCGACACGCTTTCCCGTATCCCGGACCCGGCCGTCATCGATTCCCTGCAGTCAGATCAAAAGGCATCCGCAGGTGAGCGCCTTGCATCGCGCGCGCGCTTTGTCGCCAACCAGGAGGACGGTCATGTCAGGGCCAGTTCGCTCGACTTACAGATCCGCCATGCATCTGGGCGCCGTCGCCACGGTGTGCGTCATCGGCATTGCCGGTGCGGCCGCACAGACGCCCGCGCCGCCGCGGACCGACGGATGGGTCGTCATTCCGGTCGAGGAGTATCGCGCGCTGCGGCTGCGAGCGTTTCCGCCCGTCAAGCCGCCCAATCCGCCGCCGGTCGACGCGACGCTGACGCGCGTGGAATACGAACTGCGCGCGGCCGGCGACGCGGCGACCGGTGAAGCGCGGCTCACCGTGGACGTCCTGAAGGCAGGCTGGGTCAGCATCGAGATTCCGCAGGGCCTCCTCGTTCGCGGGGCACGCGTGGACGGTCGCGCGGTGCCGGTCATCGACACACCGGCGCCGCATGTGCTCCTCTCGAAACCAGGCCGTTTCGTGCTGACGCTCGATATCGTGGTGCCGGTGCGCGCCGCATCGGGCAGCGAGGCGATCACGATTCCGGCGTCGAAGGGCGCGGTGTCGCGGCTGGGAGTGATCGTGCCGCGTCAGGACCTCGATGTCGCCGTCACTGGCGGGGTGCTGGCGGAACGGCCGACGGCCGCCGACGGCCGCTGGGTCGCATTCGCCCGCACGGGTCAGCCGCTCACGCTCACCTGGAAGCGGCGCATCGCGGACGTGCGGTCGACGCAGGCGCTGAAATGGCGCGGCAGCGTGACGCAGCTGGTCGGCCTGGGAGAGGAGACCAGCCCGGTGAGCGCCACCGTACGTGTCGAAGTTCTTCAGGGCGTCGCTCCGTCGATTGAGGTCGCCATCCCCGATGGTGTGGTCGTCAATCAGGTGTCGGGCGCGCTCGTCAGCGACTGGGACGTCCGGCCGGGAGTCCTCAGGGTCAGTTTCCTCGAGCCGGTCCAGCTGCAGACGTCATTCCTGCTGACCGGCGAAGCGCGTGTCCCGCGTGCCGGCGCGATCGCCGTGCCGCTGGTGCGCTTGCCGGCGGCAGAACGTGAGAGCGGCGGCGTGGCAGTGGAGGTGCTCGGCGCCGGTGAAATCGGTGAGCGGCAGCCGCGCGGGCTGGATCCGGCGGATCCCTCGGATCTCGGCGAACCGGTGACGGGCCGCGACTCGCCGTCGATGCAGGCGTTCAGATTCCGCGCGCAACCGGCCGGCGCGGCCCGCGATCTCACCCTGACGGTCGCGCGCTACACGCCGCAGGCGGTGCTGGTCGCCAGCGTCGAAGAGGCACGCTACGATGCGCTGATCGAGGAAGAAGGCAAGACGCTCGTGCGCGCGCGCTACGCCGTGCGCAACAATCAGCGGGCGTTTCTCGGCGTCACGCTTCCGGCGAACGCCACTCTGTGGAGCGCCGCGGTCGCCAACCGGCCGCTGCGGCCGGGCGTCTCGGCCGATGGCGCGATGCTCCTGCCGCTCGAGAAGGGACACGCGGGCGAAGAGACGCCTCCCTTCGTCGTCGAAGTGACCTACGTCCAGCGCGGCGATGCGTGGGCCGACAAAGGCCGCAGCAGGCTGCTGCTGCCGAGCGTCGACCTGCCGATCGCGCGCACCGGCGTCACCGTCTACCACTCGCCACGATTCAGCATCGTGCCCGAGCCTGGCGCGTTTCGCGTGAACACCGACAACGGCCCCTTCACCGACACCCTGCGAGCCGACGCCGCCGGATCTGCAGTCGAGCCCACCGCGTCGCCCGCGCCTCTCTCTCCCCGGCCGCCGACGAGCAGTGATGCCGACCTGATCGAACGGTCCCGAAAGGACGCGGCCGGCCGCTCGATCGCCGGTCCGCTTCCGGTGACCGTGCCGTTCCCGGAATTCGGGACGAGCGTCTTCTTGACGAGCGAGCTGACCGCGGAACTGCAGGGTCCGGCGCTCGAGTTCTCCTACAAACGCGAGAGCCGCTGGTGAGGTGTCACATGTGGACGAATCACTTCCCTGCAACCGCCATCCTCGTCGCCGTCGCAGTCGGCGGCCCAGGCGTGCTCGACGCACGCGCCCAGGCGCGGCCGGCGACTCCACAAGGACCCGCCGGCACCGTGACCCTCCCCGTCGCTGACTACGACCGCCTGCTCGACCGCGCATCGCAACCGGCCGCGGCGATCGATACCCCGCCCGTGGCGTCGGTGGTCGGCCGCGCCGAGCTGCGCGGCCGCGTCGCCGGCGGCCTTGTCATGGGCACGGTGCGCATCGAGGGTGAGATATTTCAGCGCGGCCCCGTCAAGGTCCCGCTGATCACGGGTGCGACCTTGCTCGACGCCCGCACGGACGGGCAGCCGCTGCCGCTGCTCCACGAGGGCGATGTACATGCCGCCGTCTTCACCGGCCCGGGTCCTTTCGTGGTTACGCTGGACTGGACCGCGGACCTCAGCGCCTCGCCGGGGCGCGCGGCCTTCGCGCTGCCGCAACCGGCCGGCAGCAGTGCGACCGCGATCATCGATCTGCCCGGCGATCCGGCTGACGTGCGCATCGAGCCCGGGATCATCACTCGACGTTCGGTTGCGAACGGTGTCACGTCAGTGGAGGCGACGCTGCGGAACGCCCGCACCCAGGTGTCGTGGTCGGTGCGCGAGGCCGCCGCGCCGGCGCTGGCCGTGGAATCGCGCACGGTCGGCGACGTCAAGTCGCTGGTGACCATCGGCGACGCGGACTTGAGGATGGTGGCGCTCGTCGAGATCACCGTCGTCCGGGGCGACCCCGACCGGTTCGAGGTGCAGATTCCCGAGGGGTACGAGGTCTCCAGCATCACCGGCAGCTCACTCGATGGCAGCGAAGTACGCGGCCGCGTCATTTCACTGGTCGTCCGCGAACCCGCGCGCCGCCGTCATCAGTTCCTGATCGGGCTCGAGCAACCGCACGGCGCCGGCTCGTTCAAAGTCGACACGGCATTCGTGACGATCGGTGGAGTGCAGCGCGAGACCGGCGAGATTGCCGTCGAAGGCACGGGCACAATCGAGGTCAGCGCGTCGGCCGACGAGAACCTCAGGCGCATCGACGCGCGCGAGACGCATGCCTCGTTGCGGTCGCTGTCCCGTCAGGCCGTCCTCGCCGCGTTCCGCTATCAGCGTCGTCCAGGCGAGGCTCGCACCATGACGCTCGACGTCAAGCGTTTCGCGGACGCCGCCGTGATTGCGGCGGTCGCGGAACACGGCACCGCGACGACGCTCGTCACGTCCGAGGGGCGAATGTTGACGGAGGTTACCTTGCGCGTGCGCAATCGCGCGCAGCCCTTCATGAAGGTCACGCTGCCGGCCGGCGCGACGATTCTGTCGGTGGAAGTCGCGGGGGAAACGGCAAAGCCGGTGCGGGGTGCCGACGGCGCGCGCATCCCCCTGCTCCGCCCCGGCTTCCGGCCGGCGGGGCCGTACTCGGTATCGTTCGTCTACCTGCATGGCGGCCCGGCGTTCGGCAAGCGCGGCGAGTCGCAGATGATCCTCCCCAAGCTCGACGTGCCGGTGAGCGTGCTGGAATGGGAGCTGTTCCTTCCCGATCGCTATTCGGCGAAAGCCGTGGGCGGCAACGTCCTGCCGGCCACGATGGTCCCAGCCGCTTACATCCACTCGGGATACGGCAGCGGATCCGGCGGCGGAGTGGGCTCCGGCGGCGGAACGGGCGGCGGCGTCTACCGGCCCGGCGTCGACGTGCAGGCCGGTCAGATCATCGGCCGCGTGACGGACCCGGTGGGAGCGCCGATTCCCGGCGCGAAGATCACAGTCATCGAAGGAGGCCGCGCGCGGCGCACCGTCACCAGCGACGGCACCGGCAATTACGTCGTCGACGACGTGCCCCACGGGTCGATCACCGTCACCGCCGAGCTTGCTGGCTTCATCACGAGTCAGCGGGTGTTCTCCTTCGACGGCCGTCCCCGCCGGCTCGATTTCCAGATGGTGGTGGGCGGTCTGACCGAGACCGTCATGGTCGCTGCCGAGGCACCGTACCTCGATCAACGAGGCAACGCCGGCGGCGAGCGCGACAACGAGAGGAAGGCGCTCGAAGCGGCCCAGCAATCACCGTCCCAGAACGTCCTGAACCTGCAGCGACGCGTTGCCGGCGTGCTGCCGGTCCGGATCGACGTGCCGCGCACCGGCACGCTCCATCGTTTCGTCCGGCCGCTGGTGTTCGAAGAAGAGACGAGCGTAACGTTCAAATACAAGAGCCTGAATTAGCGCATCCGGCCGAGCACAGCCGTTTGGCTGGTTTGCCGCTTGCAAGCTCACGATCTGGGATGTGACGAGCTTCCGGGCTCCGCGGGGTCGGGGCTCTGTGGCCAGCCGCTAGTCGTGCGAGGAACGATTGGAGGGCACCGAGGAAAGGCGAAGCAGGAGGTACTGAGTCCGATGACATCGAAAGACGCGAGGACGGCTGCACCTGGTGGCCACGATCGCGACAGGGATCGCCGTCACGGCGGACGGGGCGGAAGGAGACGAACAGATCAGGGCCGACCCTGGTGGCAGAAGGGGCTGTTCTTTGCGGCGCTGTGCGCTGTCCTGCGATACTGGCGGGTGTTCCGGCCTGCCGAGGCCCGAAACGAGAGCCAACGCGCTGATACGCCGTCGTAGCCCGGGGCCGTGACGGTCTGGCGTTCAGTGGCTCCAGCGGCGGGCGCTGCGGCCCTCGCGCACAGGTGAAGGGATAACAGGACCAGCCGTTTGCTCGGATAAATCGGGCGAGCGCAAGACGCTTTGAGTCAGCGCCGCTGTCCTGGTCGTACGCATTGCCCACTCCGAGCACCCAAGCGAGCATCGGGAATGCCCGCCGCGGGCGAGCGCACGGCCCACCGCGTCGTGGGCTTCCTCGAGCGAGACCGCCACCTCCGAGAGCCGAAGGGCAGCAAAATCCTCCGTAAGGGCGACAAACGTTCCATCCGGCCTCTCGGCGATGGTGGTCAACCAGCGGTTCTCGTGGATGGCTTCCCAGATAACCAGTCGTCGTGATGCCATCCCGTTCCCTCCCAGGTCGTCGTCAGGTGTGGTCGCCAGAGTCAGCTCGGCCGTCAACTTTGTTGGGGTATATCGTCCAGTTGCAAGAACAGCGACAGCCCAGGAACCCTCGAACACACGATATTTCGTCGATCCCGGGAGTCAGATCAGCCAAGAAGTTGACCACCGGCCAACGGATGGGCCGAAATCGGGGTGCCTCTACGGGGTGCGCCCGCTGAGCTTATTCGCAGCGCAGCGCCCGGACGACCTCGATTCGGGAGGCGCGCAAGGCTGGCATCAGCGTGGCCACGGCGGCCGAGAGGAGAAGAACGGCGGCCCCGGCGGCGAACACGAGGGGATCGTCGGCATCCAGGCCGAACAGCTGGCTCTGGACGTAGCGTCCGGAGGCGTAGGCGACCCCGACGCCGGCGGCGAGCCCGGTCAGGATCACGACAAACATTTCGCTCGCGACGAGGCGGACGATCCCGGCCGTCCCGGCGCCGAGCGCCATCCGGACGCCAATTTCGCGCGTCCGTCTCGCGACCTGGAAGACCAGCACGCCATGGACGCCGACGATCGCCAGAATGGTGGCCAGCACGGCGAATCCCATCGACAGGAAGGACAGCATCCGCTCGTTCGACATCCGCGTGTCGATCTGATCCTCGAGCGTGCGCAGATCGGTGACGACGATGTTGGGGTCGATGCGATGGACTTCACCAGGAAGGATGCGCATGACCTGCCGCTCGTCCCCGGCGACGCGGACGTAGACGCCGATGCGCTGGACCCGCTCCAGTACCGAATCGAGATTGAAGAACGTCTGAGGCGGTATCGGGCCGCGGACGTCGTGATACCGCGCGTCGCCGAAGATGCCGACGATCTCGACGTTCGTTTCCGATCTCGTGCCCGACCCAATGACCCGGCCGATTGGCGACTCGCCCGGGAAGGCGGTGGCAGTCAGCGTTTCGTTCACGAATGCCAGGCGTTTTCCGGTTCCCCAGTCACGCCAGGTCAAAGGAGCGCCGGCGCGAACCGGGATGCCGAGGGCGTCGAAGTAGCCAGGGGTCACCGCGTTGAAAAACGTGAACGGGAAGTCGTTCCCCGTGCCGGTCCGGCCGGCGATCGTGATCGGGCCGTCCGTCCGGCCGCCGGTGAACAGCGGCGTCCGGTTCGCCCCCACAGCGCGGACGCCGGGGACCGTCGCCAGTCCTTCCAGGAGCATCCGATACGCCTGCACCTTGCGGGGGGTGTCGTACGGCACGGCCGGCCGCGCCAGGAACGTGACCACACGATCGCTCTGCAGGCCGAGCTCCACGCGCCGCAGATTGTCGAGCGAGCGGACGAACAGCCCCGCGCCGAGCAGGAGCACCGCGGAAAGACCGACTTGCAGACCGATGAACAACTTGCGGATCCGCAGATGCGTGCGGCCGCCCGCAATCGCGCCGGACTGTTCGCGCAAGGTCGCCGCGGGCCCGATTTGTGAATTCTGCCACGCCGGCAGGAGGCCGAACAGAACGGCCGTCGCAGCCGCGACAGCGATTGTGAAGGCGATCACTCGCAAATCAGGGGTGTCCGACAGCGAGAGGCCCACGTTGCCGGCCGGAATCCATGCGATCACGAGCCGCGTCAGCCATGATGCGAGGAAGAGCGCAGCTGCGGCGCTGATCACCGCGAGCAGCACGCTCTCGGCAAACAGCTGGCCGATGATGCGTCCGCGGCTCGCGCCGATGGCGCGGCGGATCGCCAGGTCCCGCTGGGCGGCCGCGCCGCGTGCGAGCAGCAGGCCGGCGATGTTCGCGCAGGCAATCAGCAGAACCACGGCGGCGAGCCAGCTGAGAACCGTGAGCGGCTCTGCGAAGCGCGACCGCAACCCGGAGCTCCCGCGATCGCCGGGTTCGAGGGAGAAGCGCTGTTTGAGGAATTCGTCGCGGGTCTCCGGGAACCGCGAGAAGTACGGCTGTGCGAGCTCCTCCAGCTGCCGCTGCCGGTACAGCACCTTCATCGCCGCGTCCGCCTGCGCGATGGTCATGCCGGGCTTCAATCGGGCGAACGGATAGAACCACGCCGCCCGCTCGTCCTCCAGGGACGGGTTCGCTGGCGCGATCGTTGGCTGCATCGCCAGCGGGACGAAGACTTTCGTTGGCACACCGACGTCGGTGCCCTCGAACCCGGCCGCGGCCACGCCGACCACCGTGAACGGCCGGCCATTGAGCCTGATCGACTCGCCGATCACCCCGGGGCGCCCCTGGTACTGCGACTGCCAGAAATCGTGCTGAAGCACCGCGACCGGATGGCCGTTCCGATCGCGGTCGTCGTCGGGCGTCAGTACGCGCCCGAGCTCCGATCGAACACCCAGGACCTCGAAGTAGTTTCCCGCGACCATCCCCACGGTGACCGCGGCGCTCCGCTCGTCGTCTACCAGGCTCGCCAGCTCAATCCGCTGTCCGGTCACGCCGGAGAACACCGTGTTGCGATCGCGAAGCGCGAGGTAGGTCGGAAAGGGAAACGTGTGGGTCCCATCACCCCAGTTACCGCCGGGCCGGACGCCTTCGAGACGCAGCCATACGAGCTCGCGAGGATTCTCGACCGGCAGCAGCCGAAGCACGATTTGATCGACGAGCGTGAAGATCGTCGTGTTGGCGCCGATGCCCAGGGCCAGCGAGAGGATCGCGGCCGCGGCGAAGCCGGGTCGCCGCCGCAGCTGACGAAGACCGTATCTCAGGTCCTGGAGGATGACTTCGAGCCAGTTGACGCTGTTCATGCGATACACCGCTTCTCGAACGACCTGACGGTTCCCGAACCGGCGAACGGCGGCCAGTCGGGCGTCGTCCGGAGTCATGCCGCGCGCGATGTTGTCCTCGGTCTCCTGGGCGATGTACTGCGCGATCTCCTGCGCGAGCTCGTCGTCGCGCCTGCTCCTCTCGAAGTAGCGTCGCCACCGCATGGCGCTACTCGGTGGCCGGCCCCAGCACCCGCGTCACGGCGCTGACGAGCAGGCTCCATCGGCTGCGCTCGGCTAGCAGATGCCGCCGCCCGTCAGGTGTGATCCGGTAGTACTTGGCTCTACGGTTGTTTTCCGAGGTCCCCCAGAAGGACGCAATCAGGCCCACGTCCTCCAGCCGATGCAGCGCCGGATAAAGCGATCCGTGTTCGACCTGCAGAATGTCGTCGGAGCTCTTCTCGATGACGTGCGCCACTGTATGGCCGTGGGCCGGTCCGCTGAGCAGCGTCCTCAGGATCAACATGTCGAGCGTGCCCTGCAGCATGTCGCCGCGAGCATCGGCCCGGGATTTCCTCGGCATGCCCGGCAGCATACCAGAAGAACATCTAGTGGAAAAAGTGTTAATACATTAGGGCTTGCATGGCCACTTTCCAGACGTCCTCAGGACGATTTCCAATTGAGGGTCGATCATGGTCCCCCCCTCCTCACTCCCCCTCTCCACGGCTCGGCGCCGGCTCGAACCCGCACCGCTCCCGAATCCGCTGGCGGAAGCGTTCCCGCTCCTCCGGTGTCATGTGGTCCCATCGCTCCGCCACGCGATCCGCCATGCGATCGCCGAAGCGCTGGCGGAAACTCGAGTAGCGGCGGCGACCGCCGTGGAATCCCTTGCCGCCAAAAAGGATGCGGCACAGCGCCAGGAGACCAAGCGCCTGCCAGAACGTGATCTCGCGCCAGCCCGAACAGCGGCGGCAGCAGCCAGTTCCAGAGCAGGCGCACGATCTCGCCGCCGATGAAGGCGACGAGCGCGATACCCAGCAGGGCCGCCGGCACGATGAACATCCACTTTCGTCTCATGTCGTCCCTCATGCTTTCGTGAATTCGTCGTACATGCGCTTGCAGCCGCGCGCGCAGATGCAGCACCGCATAGCGCTTGCGCTGAGAGCAGGGTGTTCACGCTCACGCCGGTCTCCGCGGCGATCTCCTTGAAGCTACGCCCTTCGAGTTCGTGCGCGACGAACACGCTCGCGCTGCTCCTCCGGCAGCTTCGCCGATCGCGAGCTCGAGCTCCTCGAGCAGCACGCGGCGCGCGTACGAGCGCCTCCGGTCCGGCGTCGGGCGACGGCAGCAGTTCTTCCAAGCTGCAGCAGCTCGTCGTCTTCGTCAGCGACAAGGAGATCGCCGAAGCGTTCCGGCCGTCTTCTTGCGGAACAGATCGATGATGCGATTGCGCGCGACGCGGAACAGCCAGCCGGTGACGTGGTCGATCGGCATCAGCAGGCGATTCGCCTCGACCAGCTCGGTAGAAGACGTCCTGCAGGACGTCCTCGGCGTCGCGCGGGCTCCGACACGCGGCGTCGGATGAAGTGAGCAGCCGGGACCGCTCCCGCTCGACCACTTCAGAGATTCGCCGGTCCTGTTCGCGTGCCATCCGCTCCAGGCTCGTCGCGTGCTTCACTTTTGGGTACTAGACGAATGAGGCTGGGGGAATATTGCAGGCACATAACCAACGAGCGCCAGCGTTCGCCCGGAACCGTCGATCGCCAGTCGCTGGTTGTTGGACCAGGACGATGCTATCGTCGTCGTCCTCCGGCACGGCCTTCGCTCTGCGACATCCGCACGTGGTCCCGGATTTCCGAGTGACCAGCGTAGCGAAGGAGATGCCGATGTCGCCGCAACCTCTTGCAACACGGCTAGAAAGGCTGGAACAACGCATGACCTCGCTCGAAGGATGGCCGGCTCGGGTCGAGGCGCTCGAATCGCAGATTGTGCAACTCCGCGAGGAGATGCACAGTGAGTTTTCTGCAGTGCGGATGGAATTGCGCGGCGAAATCAGGCAGGTCCGCGACGAGCTCCGCGGAGAGATCAAGGCGATGGGGAATCGGCTCGAAGCGGCCGTCCAGGAGGCGTGGGATCACTCACGCGCGATGTTCGAGGAAGTCCTCGAGCGGATCGCCAGGATCGGGGAAGGGTCCAGCCGCCGTCCGCGCCGGAAGTCCTGAGTACTCTCCCTCCCGACGGATGGGCCATTCCCAAGTGTGGCGCCCCTGCTGGCGCACAGTCTCGGTCGGCGATAATCTGCGGCGCTATGGTGGTACTCGTTCTCGGCGCCGGCATCTGTGGCCTGGGCACGGCCCTGCTCCTTGCCCGAGACGGCCACGACGTCACCATCCTCGAGCGTGATCCCGGTCCGGTCCCCGACTCGCCTCAGGCCGCGTGGGACGGCTGGACGCGCAAGGGCGTTGCGCAGTTCCGCCAGCCTCACAATTTCATGCCCGGGATGCGCGAGGTGCTCGAGGCCGAGCTTCCCGACGTGCAGGAGGCGCTCGGTCAGGCCGGCGCCTGCCGATACGACCTGGTCCAGCCCCTGCCGCCTGCATTCACCGACCGGTCACCCCGCCCCATCGATGACAAGTTATGGACGCTCTCGGCACGCCGCCCTGTCGCGGAGTGGGTGTTCGCCACGGTCGCGCAGAACGAGCCGCGGCTGACGATCCGCCATGGTGTGCAGGTTAAGGAGTTGCTCGCAGGTCCATCCGCGGTCCCTGGAACGCCGCACGTCGCGGGTGTCCGCACAGCGGCCGGCGAGGATCTGCACGCGGATCTCATCGTCGACGCGACCGGCCGGCAATCGCCGGGCGGGCGCTGGCTGACCGCGCTCGGCGCCCGGCCGGTCTACGAAGAACAGGCGGACTCGGGCTTCACCTACTACACGCGGTACTTCGCCGGGAACCAACCCGTGCGCAAAGCTCCCGGGCTCACGGCGATCGGATCGATCTCGGTGCTCACGCTGCCGGGAGACAACGCCACGTGGTCGGTCACGATCTTCACCGCCACCGGCGATCGACCGCTGAAAACCCTGCGCCACGAAGAGAAGCTGACGAACGTCATTCGCGCATGCCCGCTTCACGCGCACTGGCTCGACGGCGAGCCGATCACCCCCGTATTCGCCATGAGCGGCATCGTCGATCAGTACCGGCGTTTCGTCGTTGACGGCACTCCGGTGGCGACCGGCTTCGTGGCGGTCGCCGATGCCTGGGCCTGCACGAATCCGTCGGCCGGCCGTGGCCTCACCGTCGGCTTCAAGCACGCGGTCCGGCTGCGCAACGTGCTGCGCAACGGCGCCGACGACCCACGCGCGCTGGCTGAAGACTTTCACGACGTCACCGAGGCGGAGATCGCGCCTTGGTACCACGCCCAGATCGCCACCGATCGCGCGCGCTTCGCCGACATGGAAGCGATTCGCGAGGGCCGCCAGCCGCAGCCGCCGGCTGACGAGCTGACCCGCTCAATCCGGTCGCTGCTGACGACCATGGGCGCCGACGCCGACCTGTTTCGCGCCGGCCTCGAGTACATCGGCACGCTGACGCCGGTTCAGGAGATTCTGAAGCGGCCGGCGATCCTGGAGAAGATCAGGGCCGCCCAGGAGGCGATGAAAGGCGCACCGCCGATCGCGATACCGGGGCCGAGCCGAGCGCAGCTGATGGAGCTGGTAGGGTAAGCCAAGACCATCCTTGGCTGTGTGGCTTTCGCCTTCAGGCGGAAGGAATCCCAGCTTCGCCCAGACGGTTGGTTATTCGCGCCGTGCGGCTGCCGAAGACGGATATGGCCGCAGGGATGGTGGTCGCCGCGCCAATCGCGACGAGCGTCAATCCGATTCTCTTCCGGCGGGCTTTCGGAATACGGTCCGCCAGCAGAAGGGCGGCACCGAACGCAAGAGCTGCCCGGGTGCCGACCACAAATACAAGTAACGGTGGACTCAGCTGAAGCTCGCGCATTTCGTCACCTCTTGCAGCTTCGAATCACAGATTGTGCCACTCCGCGAGGCAATGCACAGCGCCCGGGACTATCCCCACCAGGTTTCGCCGGGCGGCAGGTGTGCGCGTACGACGTCCGGGTTCAGTTCGATTCCGAGTCCGGGCTTCTCGGTGACCTGGATGAAGCCATCCTTTATGTATGGGCCGTCGAGCAGGAGGACCTGATCCATCCAGCCGCCCTCGCCGGTAATCGTCTCGAGCGCAACGTAATCGCGGATCGAGGCGGCCCACTGGGCGGACGCGTACGTGCAGACCTGGCTCCCCGTATTGTGATTGGCCATTGGCAGGCCGAACACGTGGGCCATGTCCGCGATGCGTTTCGTCTCGAGAAAACCCCCGGCGTTTCGCAGGTCGGGATGCAGGATGTCGCAGCCTTGATTCAGGATGAAGTCCTTGAAGCCCTCGCGGCGGGTCAGGTTCTCTCCCATGCAGATCGGCACCTTCGATGCCGCGCACAGGCGCTGCCATGACTCGGAATAGTCAACTGGCAGCGGATCCTCGAGCCACACGGGTTTGATCGGCTCCACGGCGTCCGCGATCTGCATCGCGGTCCTGAGGTCGTATTCCCAGTGGCAGTGCACCATCAGATCGTGATCCCACCCGAGCGCATCCCGGCAGTTTTCGAATCCCTTCTGCACGGCAATCAGCTCTCTCGTGGTCAGGACGCGATTGGATGGGTCGCGTGCCCGGTCGGTCGCGGGATCGCTGTGAGGGAACCCGAACTTGTGGCAGGTGAAGCCGCTCGGGTGCGCCTTGACTTTGGCTGCCCAATCGGCGACCGACGGCTTGTCGAGCATGTTCTTCGGCGCCGCATGGTCGTAGACGCGGACCTTGTCACGAAACCTGCCGCCTAGCAGCGTCGACGTCGGCACGTCGAGGATCTTCCCCGCGAGATCCCACAACGCCATTTCGATGCCGCTGACGGCGCGCATCAGATTGTGCGCCGAGCCGTCAGTGCGAGTACCGCTCAAGCTGAACGTGCCCTCGCCCATCTGTGTGTACAGCGCATCGATCTCCAGCGGATCCTTGCCCACCAGCCACGGCTTCAGCGAGAGCACCTGCTCTTTCACACCGACGCCTGGCGATCCATACGCCTCGGCGATGCCGTGGTGACCAGACTCCGCGGTGATCTTGACGAGCGTGTAGGTGCGCCCTGGCCCCTGCAGCATCATCACCTGAAGGTCCCGGATCTTCGTACGTCTCCTCTGCGCAGCCGCAACCTGGTCGACGAACGGCCAAGCCGCCGCCACGAACGGCCCGGCAGCGACGCCCCGCAGAAACTGCCGGCGCGAACAATCGTGGAACGAGATCAACGTCGTTGCTCCAGCTGGCTCATAGTCGTTTTGGCCTTGATGGCTCGCAACCACATCATCCGAATGATGGAGCTGCCGGGATAGATGACACGCCAGTAGGCCGCAAAACGCCGGCGAATCGTCGCATCGGTTGCGAACACGCGCGTCTCCGTCGTCAGCCGCGTCCGAGTCGATCCAATGGATTGCAGCCGAAAATTCATGACAGCGATGGCAAAGCCCGGCGAGTGAATCGCGGTGAATGTCGCGGCCGTAATCTGGGGCGGTGGGTTCGCCCTTGCGGCCTTCGGCGCCGCCACAAACGTGCCGAGGACCATTTCACTCGGTGGCTCATCCGCGAGGAGATAGAAGCCACTGCTCAGCGCAACCTCGCAGAACGGCTTGTCGCCTGGGGGATTGAGAATGCTGTCAGGCCTTGGCTGTCCGAAGCGCCGAATGAATGTGAGCGTCCGTAGTAGCGCGATCTCGTTCACGGTGACGGCACAAATGGTGCGGTAGATCCGTTCTGGGGAGGCCTCGATGGTGGTCTCGTGCACTTCGCTGAATTGGTAGATGGGAACGATCTGGTCGAGCCGGCTGACCGGCGATGCCACGCGAGTCTCGTGCGCGGGCCATACCAGCGTGCCGACGCCGACGGCAAAGGCGAGAAGCCAAGCGACGAAGGCTCGACGCCGCGTACGCAGTCCGAGCCATGAAATGGGGCGGATAAGTGCGAGCGCGGCAACGGCGGCGACAAGGCCGAATGCGTACAGAAGGATCGACAGCAAGGCGCCCATTCTAATTAGCGGCTCGTCTTAAAGATCGGGTCGCGCTGTCGCCCCCGAGGGAAGCAGGTACAATGGGGGCTGCTTTCCTGAGCGCCTCCCGGTGTGCTGCCCTCACTAAAGCGTGAGAGGAGCACGTGTGAGGAAACCAAAGGCCCAGTCGGCGACCCCCTGTCGAAAACGAAGACTATCCGAGCTGCGAGACCATGCTGTGGCAGATCGGCCAGTGGCACTGCGATTACTGGCGCCCTGCAGGCCAATGGCGTCGAGGCTCGCTGCGATTGTTCCGGAATGATCGCCTGGTCAGGACCGCGGCCTTCGGATTGGTCGCGAACGAGCAGTCGACCGCGTGGCGACTGTCAGTCCAGCAAAAGCCCGACAACGACCCGCGGTGACTGCGGGGAGCTGCTGCCCGACCTCGAGTGCCCCGATCGGCGAAGTCAAGCCGCAGGTGCACCTGAAGAAAAATCTTGTCCGCTAATGGACGGCCTGGCGTTAGGATCCAGCCGTTTCCCTGAGTGAACGACTCCTCCGGCCCGCTGCCTCGCGCGGCGGATCGGGAGACGTCGCCCGAACGTCACACGCGCCCATCAGACTTTCGGCCACCGGTTTGTCGAAGGACATCACGGAGGCAGACACATGGTGAGACGACACGCGCTTTGTACGCTTCTGGCTGTATGGCTGTGCGCCTTGCCGGCTGCGGCATTCGCCCAGCAGGAGACGGCGACCATCGCGGGCACCGTGACGGATGCGACGGGTGCCGTCGTGCCGCATGCGGTCGTGATCGTGACGAACGTTCAGACCGGCATCAGCGTGAGAACGGAAGCGAGCGATGCCGGCACCTACGTGGTTCCCAGCCTCCGGCCTGGCGACTATTCGATCGCGGTGGAGAGCAAAGGCTTTCAGAAAACGGTCCGGACCGGCGTCAACCTGCAGGTCGCCCAGGTCGCCCGCATCGACGTCACGCTGCAGACAGGCGCGCTCAGCGAGTCGGTCGAGGTGGTCGCGGCCACGCCGCTGCTCGACACGCTGACCTCGTCACGCGGATCGGTGATCGACCAGAAGAAGATCGTCGAGCTGCCGCTCAACGGCCGCGACTACAACCAGCTGGCGCTGCTCTCGCCCGGGGTCCTGCCGGGCACTCCGCGTCTGGCCAGCGTGAATTTCAAGGGCGTGCTCAACGTGAACGGGAACCGCACCTTCAACAACGTGTTCCTGCTCGACGGTGTGGACAACATCTCCTACTCCAACTCGTTCCGCGGCGAGAACGTCCAGCTGGTGCAGCCCTCGATCGAAGCCCTGCAGGAATTCAAGATTCAGACGAACGCCTATTCTGCTGAATTCGGGCGCAGTTCCGGAGCCGTGGTCAACGCGACGATCAAGTCCGGCACCAACACCATCCGCGGCAGCGTGTACGAGTTCCTGCGCAACGACCATCTCGATGCGAACAACTTCTTCTCGAACGCGCTCGGCGCGCCCAAGCCGAAGCGGGAGCGGAACCAGTTCGGCGGCGCAGCCGGCGGCCCGCTCGTGAAGAACCGGACGTTCTGGTTCGGCGACTACGAAGGCCTGCGCGATCTCGAAGGCGTGCCGCGCGTCCGCCAGGTGCCGACAGCGGCCGAGAAAGCCGGGCTGTTCAGCGCGGCGGTCTTCGATCCGTTTGCCGCCGGACGGCCCGAGTTCAGCCGCAACGCGCAGGGGCAGTGGGTGATTCCGCGCGAGCGCTGGGACCCGGTCGGCGCGGCGATCGTCGCGCTGATCCCGGATCCGAATGTCGCCGAACTCGACGATCTACGCCTCGACGCCGGTCACCGACACACGGCACGGATCAGTTCGACGTTCGCCTCGATCATCAGGTCTCCCCCAACATGACGCTGTTCGGGCGCTACAGCTTCGTCGACACCCTGACGTTCCGTCCGGCGCCGCTGACCGGCCTGGGGGAAGGCTCGTTCAACGACGCGTTCGGCGCGAACGACATGCGATCGCAGGGGCTGGCGCATCGGCCTGACCTGGACGGTCTCGCCGACCCTCGTCGGGGACATCCGCTTCGGGTACTCGCAGGGCGACTACTACACGACCCCGCCCAACTACGGCGTCGACGGTCCGGCGCAGATCGGCCTCAAGAACGTGCCCGAGCGATCCGGCGATCATGGGCGGCGTGCCGAAGGTCAACATGCAGGGGTTCGACGCGGTGGGCCGGCACACGTCGACGCCGCAGTTCCAGACCCCGCGGTCGTGGAATCCGCGCGCGACGTTCAGCCTCAGCCGCGGCGCGCATTTCATCAAGTTCGGCGGCGAATTCCTCCACGTCCAGACCGGGATCAACGATCTCAACGCCACGATTGGCCGGATGAACTTCGAGAACCGCTTCACCAACCGCGCCGTCGGCGATCTGCTGCTCGGCCTGCCCTCGCAGCTGGCCCTCACCAGCTACACCGTCATGGACCAGGGGCAGGACATGCAGTTCTACTTCGTCCAGGACGACTATCGCCTCTCGCCGAAGCTGACGGCGAACGTCGGCCTGCGCTACGAGTACGCCACGCCTCCGCGCGAACGCGACAATCAGTTCGCCAACTTCGATCCGGCGACCGGGACGATGATCTTCGCGAGCGACGGCGATGTGTTCGACCGCGCGCTGATTCATCCGGACCGGAACAACTTCGCGCCGCGGATCGGGTTCGCGTACAACCCGGCATCACGTTGGGTCGTGCGCGCCGGCTACGGCGTGTTCTACACCCACACGGTCCGGCAGGGGCGCGAGGGCCTGCTGGGATTCAACCCGCCGTACCTGGTGGACAACCTGCTGCAGACGGGCGTCACCGGCGCGGCGGCGATTGCCTCGGCCGCCCCCTTCCGCCTGGTCGACGGCTACCCGTCGGGGCTTCTCGATCCGACGACGCTGTCCCCGACCATCAGCCGGCGGGCGCAGGACGCGAACCAGCGGACGCCCTACATCCAGCAGTACAACATCGGCGTCCAGTACCGAGCTCATGTCCGACATCGTGCTCGACGTGGCCTACGTCGGCAACAAGGGCACGAAGCTGAACGGTTTCCGCAATCTCAATCAGCGTGCGGTCATTACCAATCCGGACGGGTCGCAGATTGCGGGCGCCCGGCCCTATCCCGCCTTCGGCGACATCCAGTGGATGGAGAACCGCGTCAGCTCGACCTACAAATCACTCCAGCTGCGGCTGGAGAAACGATTCACCAACGGACTGACCGGAAACGTCAGCTACACGCTCGGTGAAGCGCTCAGCGGCGCGCCGGATCACATCTCGACGAGCGGCGGCGGCGCGGGCATCGACACCGGCGTCTTCCGTGAGCCGCAGGACGGCAACAACCTGCGCGCCGAGTACGGGCCGACCGAGTTCGACATCCGCCATCGCTTCGTCATGAGCTACATCTGGGAGCTGCCGTTCGGCCGGGGACGGCACTGGGGCAACAGCTGGAATCGCGCGATGGATCTCGCCTTCGGCGGGTGGCAGGTGACCGGGATCCACGTCGTGCAGAGCGGCCTCGCGCTCACCGCAACGCTCAGCGGGGCGAACGTGGTCAATCTCGGGGGCGAGCGGCGCGCGCGTCCGAACCTGGTCGGCGATCCGGAACTGCCCGAATCCGAGCGCACGCTGGCACGCTGGTTCAACACCGACGCCTTCGCGGCATTCGCGGTACCGCAGGCCTTCGGCAACGCCGGCGTCGGGATCATGCGGGGACCGGGAGTCGCGAACTTCGACTTCACGCTGGCGAAGAACTTCCAGGTCACGGACCGGCGGTCCTTCCAGTTCCGCACGGAGATCTTCAACGCGTTCAATCATCCGAACTTCGGGCCGCCGAACATCGCCCGCGACTCGAGCGGCTTCGGGCAGATCCTGTCGGCGGCTCCGGCCCGGATCGTTCAGTTCGGCGTGAAGTTCTATTTCTGAGCGGTGGGGATGACACACAGATCGGTCGGGTCTAAAGACCCGACCCTGCAAGGCACCCAGAACCGTAGGGGCCGGTCTTTAGACCCGCCCAATCTTGTAGGGCCGGGTTTTCAGACCCGGCCGGTTTTCCAACGGGCTCACACATGAATCGCCATCGACGGAGCGGGAAGGAACGCGCATGCACGCCGTCAGACTGATCCCGATCGCGGTCTCTCTGATGATGATCGGCGTCGGGACGCAGCCGGCGGCCACGATGTCGGGCGCCCCGGAATCGATCGAGGATTTCCAGCTGCCACCAAAGACCGTGTTCGACCGCGCGATGCCGCGCTACCCGAACGTCTGGTTCCACGTCGACACCGGACTCGCCCGCTCGCACCGCGACGCCGTGAAGCTCGTGACCGACGCGGTTCGCGACTCGATGCGCCTGCGCGAGTACCTCCCACCGTTCGACAACCCGGAGGGATGCGACTTCGAAGCGCGCATCGAGCACCTCCAGCCCTGGGAAGATCGCACCGCTCGAGCGCTGCAGCATTCGCACGCGTTTCACATGCGCTACTACTACTCCGCACTCACCGCCAGCCGGCTCGAACAGGTGACGCTGAACACCGAGGCTGCCAAGGGTACGTTCTATCGGTTCGGCGCAAGCGTGCACTACGAGGTCGAGCACAGCAACCCCAATCACGCCGACGTGGAAGCATGCCCGATCTGCGGCCGCACCGGCGACTACGCCAGCCGCGCCGGCAACCTCGTCGAGCTCGTGCACGACCCGCTCGGGCTCGAGCTTCTGCTGAGCGGCACCATCCGCGGCGAGCGGGTGCGGTTCGAGGACTACGGGCAGCGCGAGGTCGGCTCCATTGCGGCTCTTGGCGACAGGTTCAAGATCACCTCCGCGGTTTTTCCCGGTCTCTCGAGCGATCGGAATACGCTGCGGATTGGCGTGGTCATCATTACCGGCCGCAGGTAGTCTCGGTGTCGGGGCATTCCAACCCTCCAGGCCGCCCTCACCGTCCAAGCCGCCATGCGCGCGCTCCTGCTCGATCTCCGTGACACCTGGCGTAGTCTCCGCCACGATCGGCTCTATGCCGCCGCCGTTGTCGGCACGCTGGCGCTGACGCTCGGCGCGTCGGTCGCGGTCTTCTCGATCGTCAACGGCGTCCTGCTGCGCCCGCTCGCCTATCCCGAGCCACAGGCCCTCGTTTCCATTCGTGAGATCGTCCCGGGCATCGCCGAGCGGTATCCGACACTGCCCGTGACGCCTCCGGCATTTCGACGTGTGGCGCAATCGCGCGACGACGATGTCGGCCATGGCGGCGATGGACTGGCGGACCTCGACGCTGACGGGCGTCGGGGAGGCGGCACAGGTCACGGTCCTGCGCTCGTCGGGAACGCTGTTCGACGTGCTGCAGATCCCCGTGGCGCTCGGGCGAGGACTGACCCGCGAGGATGAGAGCCCCGACCGGCCGCGGGTGGCCGTCATCAGCGAGCAGGTGTGGCACGAACGGCTGGGACGCGATCCGGCGGTGCTGGGACGATCGATCACGTTCGGCGGGACCGACTACACGATCGTTGGCGTCCTTCAGCCAGGCTGACGCTCTTCCCCGCTCCAGGCGCTCGCCGAATCCGGAACCATCACCACCGAGTTGGCCGCGATTGTGCCGTTCCGGATTTCCCTCGCGAAGTCCGACTGGATGGGCACAGTTCAACTACGGCGTGGTCGCACGGCTGAAGCCGGGTGTCACGCTGCGAACAGGCTCGCGCCGAGATGAACGTGATTCAGGGCGCCGTCGCCGAGATTGCGCGGCGGGAAACCCACCAACCCGTGGAGCTCCGCGGCTGGGTCATGCCGCTCGAGGAGACGATCGTCGGTCCGGTTCGTCGCGCCCTCCTGCTTCTCCTTGGCGCCATCGGAGCCCTGCTCCTCATCGCCTGCGCCAATCTCGCGAACCTGACCCTGACGCGGGCGATCGGCCGCCTCCGCGATGCGGCAATCCGTGGCGCCCTCGGTGCCAGCCGCTGGCGTCTGGTTCGCGGCTTGATCGTCGACCAGATCCTCCTGGCTGCCGCTGGCGGAGTGCTCGGTGTGGTATTCGCGGGCGCCGCGCTGCGGGTGTTCGTCATCACCGCCCCCATCAGCCTGCCGCGCGTGCAGGACGTCGTCATCGACGGGCGAGTCCTTGGCTTCGGCGCCGGCATCGCGCTCTTTGCCGCGCTGGCGGTTGCGTTCCTGCCGGCCTGGCGCATCGGCCGCGGGGACCTCGAATCCGCGCTGCGCAGCGGCGGGCGCACGAGCGATCGCGGCGCAAACCGAGTACGGGGAATTCTGCTGGCCGCACAGGTCGCCTTGTCCGTCATGCTCCTTGCGGCCGGCGGGCTGTTCGTGTCGAGCCTCACGCGGGTGCTGCGGGTGGACACCGGTTTCGCGGCCGAGGGCGCGGTGACCGTCGAAGTGGCGCCGGTATCGGCGCGGTACCCGGATGGCGACGCACGCGCCCGGCTCTACGACCGGATCCTCGATCGGGTGCGGGCGATGCCGGGGATCACTGATGCATCCTGGACCTCCGCACTGCCGCTGACCGGCGAAACCTGGGTGGACAAGATCGTCCGGCCCGACCGCGTGATTCCGCAGAGCGCACAATCCAGCGCCAACTACCGATTCGTGGGACCTGCCTACTTCCGCGCGATTGGGATGCCGATGCTCCAGGGGCGCAGCATCGAAGAGCGGGATCGGACCCGGATGCCCACGCCGGCCGTGATCTCGGCACGCGCCGCGCGGACGCTCTGGCCCGAGAGCCCTGCGATCGGCCGCGAGTTCACACGTGCCGATCCGGCGCAACGCTTCGAGGTCGTCGGTATCGTCGCCGACGGCCGCGTGACCGCACTCGAGTCGGACCCGCCGCTGATGGTCTACGTTCCTTACTGGTACAACAACGAAGGCAAATCCGTGCTGGTGGTGCGCGCACAGGGCGACCCTGCGCCACTCGTCTCCGCCGTTCGCGCCGTGGTGCGCGACGTCGATCCGGACCTGGCAATCGCCAGCGTGGCGCCGCTGCGCCACGTGATCGATGCCGCGGTCGAAGGCCGCCGTTACCAGGCCTCGCTCTTCACCCTGTTCGGCGGGTCCGCGCTGCTCATCGCGATCGTCGGCGTGTACGCGACCACGGCCTACGGCGTCTCGAGACGCCGCCGCGAGCTGAACATCAGGGTCGCGCTCGGGGCGCGCGCGTTCCAGGTGTTCTCGCTGGTGCTCCGGCAGAGCGCGACGCCCGTGGCGATCGGGCTGGCGGCGGGCCTGGGTGGCGCCCTGGCACTGGGCGGCCTCATCGCCAGCCTGCTCTTCGAAGTCCGGCCCCGCGATCCGCTCGTGCTGACCGTCGTGCTCGGCCTGGTGTCGGTCGTCGGCCTCGCCTCGGCTGCCGCGGCGACGCTCGGTGGACTTCGGCTCGATCCGGCATCCGCGCTGCGGGAGGAATAGATCCTGAGCGGACTTCCGCCTGAAGGCGGAAGCCACACAGAAACCGGACTCGTCGCTTCCGGCTTTAGCCGGAAGGCTGCGGCCGGCGCTCGCCTACCGCCTGAAGGCGGAAGCCACGGAAGCGATTAATGCGTATGCTGGATCGGTGCGTGCCCTTCCTCCTCCCGGAACGCTCGTCGACGTCGGCGGGTTCCGGCTGCACCTCCACTGCACCGGCGAGGGATCTCCGACGATCGTGCTCGATGCCGCGCTCGGCGCTTCGTCGCTGAGCTGGTCGCTCGTGCAGCCCGCGCTGGCAAAAGTATCGCGGGTCTGCAGTTACGACCGGGCCGGTTTCGGGTGGAGCGATCCCGGCCCGATGCCCCGGACCGCGGATCGCATCGCCGGAGAACTGCGTACACTGCTCGAGCGCGCCGGGGTTCCGCCGCCGTTCGTGTTCGTCGGACATTCGTTCGGCGGCTTCGTCGGCCTGATCTTCGCGCGCCGATTCAGCGCCGAGACGACCGGGCTGGTGCTCGTGGATCCGGCGCATGCCGAGGATTGGGTCACGCCGGCGCCGAAGGAACAGGTGAAAATCGACCGCGGCGTGCGGCTGTGCCGCTACGGCGCGGTTACCGCGCGCATCGGCCTGGCACGCATCGTCTCCACGCTCGTCGGTTTCGGTCAGGTCCGGACCGCGCGCGTGCTCGTCAGGCTGGCCAGCCGGCGCGGCCTGTCGCGGCAGGACGAGGCCATCCTCGCGCCGGTCCGAAAGCTGCCGCCGGAGCTGCAGCCGACGCTGGCGCAGTTCTGGTCGAAACCGCACTTCTTCGAAGCGCTCGGCAGCCAGATCGAGTCGGTGTGTCTCACTGCCGCGATGGTGCTCGAAGCCACCGCGGACGGGTATGGCGACCTGCCCCTGGTTACCATCTCCTCAACCGATCCAGGCGAGTACCGGCTGCGGCAGCAGGACGCGATGGCCGCCCTCTCCACACGCGGGCGTCACATCATGGCATCGCAGAGCGGCCACTGGATTCCTCTCGATCAGCCACACGTGGTAATCGATGCCATCAGCGAAGTGGTCGCGGCGGCGCGGGCGTGATCGTGGCATCCTAACGTCCATGTGGCAGCTGACATGGACGGTGGCGTTGGCCGTTGCGCTCGGCGTGACCGGGGCGCGCGCGCGCATTCAAACGGGCCCGCCAGCGGGAGCCTTCGAGTGGAAGACCTACGGCGGCGACCTCGCCAGCAGCCGCTACGCTCCATTCGATCAGATCAACAAAGACAACTTTTCCAGGCTGCGACTGGCCTGGCGGCTGAACACCAGCATGTTCGGGCCGCGGCCCGACACGCTGTATTCCGCGACTCCCCTCGTGATTGGCAACGTGCTCTACACGACGGCCGGCACGCGCCGCGCTGTCGTCGCGCTGAATGCGGCGACAGGTGAACTGCTCTGGATGCACGCCGAAGACGAGGGCCCGCGCGGGCAGAACCCGGCGCGGAGCGGTGCGGGCCGTGGCGTCGCCCACTGGGCGAGCGGCGATGGATCCGATCAACGCATCGTCTATGTGACTCCCGGCTACCGGCTGATCGCCCTGAACGCCAGAACCGGCGCGCCGATCCCCACATTCGGCACGGATGGCGTCGTCGATCTGAAACGAGACAACGACCAGGAACTGGATCTGGTCACCGCCGACATCGGCCTGAACGCCACTCCGCTCGTCGCTGGCGACGTCGTCGTCGTGGGCGCTGCCCACCGCTTCAGCGGCGCGCCGAAGACCATGAACAATGCGAGGGGATACGTTCGGGGCTTCGACGTCAGGACCGGGAAACGCCTGTGGATCTTTCACACCGTTCCGAAACCGGGCGAGTTCGGCTTCGAAACCTGGGACAACACTTCGGCGCTGCGGAACGGCAACACCGGCGCGTGGGCGCAATTCAGCGCGGACCTCGAGCTCGGGTTGGTCTATGTGCCGGTCGAAATGCCGACCGGTGATTACTACGGTGGCCACCGGCCCGGGAACACCCTGTTCGACGAGAGCCTCGTCGCGCTGGACCTCAAAACCGGTCAGCGCCGGTGGCACTACCAGATCACGCATCACGGCATCTGGGACTACGACCCGTCGTGCGCACCGATTCTGTTCGATCTGACAGCGAACGGCCGGCGGGTCAAGGCGCTGGCCCAGCCGACCAAGCAGGCATTCCTCTTTGTGTTGAATCGTGAAACCGGCGAGCCGATCTGGCCAATCGAAGAGCGTACGGTGCCGCAATCCACTGTGCCTGGCGAGAAGACCAGTCCAACCCAGCCCTACCCTACGCGGCCTGCGCCCTTCGATCGTCAAGGCATCGGCATCGAGGACCTGATCGATTTCACCCCGGCGCTGCGCGCCGAGGCGCTCGAGGTGATCAAGCCGTTTCGGATCGGCCCGATGTACACACCGCCAGTGTTGAGTGACGCCGGCGGCCCTCTCGCGACGCTGATGGTGCCGTCCGACCATGGCGGAGCCAACTGGCCGGGTGGTGCACTCGACCCCGAGACCAACCGGATCTACGTGCACTCTCACACGGCACTCTTCGCCGCCGGCATCGTGCCCGCCAACCCGGAGTCGTCCGACATGGGCTACGTCTACGGGCTGGCGGCCGGCGCCGGACGCGGCGGAGCCCCCGGCACCACTGGCGGCGGCGGCCGCGGCCGGGCGATGACGACTGTGCGAGGCCTGCCCCTCCTCAAACCGCCGTACGATCGAATCACCGCCTACGACATGAACACCGGCGACCTGATCTGGCAGAAGCCGCATACCTCGACACCTGACGAGATCAGGAATCATCCGGCGCTGAAGGGACTCGACCTGCCACGCCTCGGTCAGCCCGGACGAACCTTCATCGGCGTGCTCGCCACGAAGACGCTTCTGATTGCCGGGGAGGGTGGAGTCCATACGAACGAAGCCGGCGAGCGCGTGGCGCTGTTGCGCGCGTACGACAAGGCCACCGGCGCCGATATTGCCGCCGTTGCCATGCCGGCACACCAGACCGGATCACCTATGAGCTACATGGTCAACGGCCGGCAATACATCGCGATCGCGGTCAGCAGCGCCACGGGCGCCGAGCTGCTCGTCTACGTGCTGCCGCAATAGACGGCGTCCTTTTACAGGAGATCAAGGAGGTCAGGAGAACGCGGGGCGGATTAGACCTGCCCGCCGAGCGCGATGGTCATCTTCGGATCACGCCGGACCTTGTCCGATTCGAGCAGGTCCGGCGTGACGTGCGCGCCGGCACGGACCAACGCCGCCACCACTGTGTAGTAGCGGTCCGGCTTTGGAGCGGGCGCCCGGTCCCAGCCAGTCAACGCCCATACCAGCGGCGGTGTCTTCCATGTCTTGTCGACCACATCGACATGGGCACCGTGCTGCAGCAACAGGGACACGACGTCAACATGTGCGTGATACGAGGCCACATGGAGCGCCGTGTGGCCATCGCCGTGTCCCCGGAGTTCCATATCGACGTGGAGGCCCCGCTCCAGCAGAAACTGTACGGCCGCTTTGTGGCCGTACGCCGACGCCATCGCGAACGCGTCGGCCACTGTCGACGGTGCTGCCGACCGCGCTTGCGCGTCGAACAGCTCCTTCAACACCTCGATGCGTCCAAGGCCGGCGGCCCCGACGAGATCGAGAGGCGCGCCGCGACTCGCCAGATGCGCCGCAGCGTTCGGCTGCCCGTTGGCGAGACAAGCGCGGATCAAGGTGTCGTTGTGGCCGGCGCCACCCTTCAGATCCACGCGCGCTCCATGGTCGAGCAGAACGTCGATGACCCCGAGCTGAACACCGGCCGCGTCGGGCGGCGCGCTGGTCGCAACGAGACCAAGCGCGGTGCACCGGCTGCTTCCGTACACCTCTGCGCCGGCATCGGCATCGGCGCCGGCGTCGAGCAGGATCTTCGTAATCTCCGCGATGTTCTTCGGAGACACCTGTCGATAGCCCTCGACACCGTTCGCGGAAACGTAGTGCAGCAGCGTGGCGCGATGCTCGCGCGTCGAGCGTGCCCGTACCAGCCCGGGATCGTCGCGGAGCAGCCGTCTGAGCGTCTGGCTGTCACCGTTGATGATGGCGCGAACGGCGGCTTCGAAGACGGAGACCGAAGACGACGATTGCGTGAGCGACTCGAGGTGCGCGGCAAACACCGGCCAGCTCGCGAAACCGTGCGCCCGCGCGATCACGAACTGTGCGTCAGTCAGCGCGCACTTCGGACGATCGTGCCGGCCCGAGAGCCTGGTCCGCGCGAACTGCTCGACATCGTGTGCGCGGCGGTCGATTTCGCCTGGGTGCCGGGAACGATCCGAGTCGGGTAGATTCGTCGCGAGGACGTTCAACCACTTGACGGTCCACTCCCGGATGGCGGCGGCGTCACCCGACTTGCACGCCTTCACCAAGTCCTTTGCCAGCTTTCGGTATTGATCGAGATTCGGCCGTGAGGGAAGCGGGAGGGCGTCCTGCGGGTTCGGGTACATGCGAAGCTCCTTTCAATGCAGCCCGGAGTCCGCCCTGTCAGGCTGTCCGCCGTCGCCGGTAGGGATCGATGGCGGGTGAAAGAAGTTCGTGTCTTCCCGGTCAATTGTGGGTGGGCACTGCCCTTTCCGCGGACTGGATGCGCCCCTCGCGCTGGCGCCAGTATACGCGGCGACCAAGGCCAGGCCAATCCCCGGGGACGGCCGCCGATCTGACGCTTCCGCTTCGCGGTTTTGCACGATCTCAGGGTTTCTTCGTGGCCTTGGTGCTCTTCGTGTTCTCCGCGCCCCGCGCCGAAGGCGCCGTCGTGTCGTCGTGTCGTCGTCCTCGCCGCGAAGCGGCCCGTGAGGCAGGCACCGTGATTCGTTCAGACGGGTCGTGATAGATTCGCGCACCGTGCCAAAACTCCAGACGTCCCCCGACATGAACCGACGCGCGTTTCTCGCAGCCGCTGCGTTGCCGATGCTGTCGGCGCGCGCCTCAGCACAGTCGCAGCGATTTCCGATCGGTCCCGAGCCAATCCGCTATCCCTCCGCCGTCTGGAAGGTCCACGACGAACGCTTCAGGAAGTACATGATCGGCAACACGCCCCTGGTGCGTGAGTGGACCGGGGCGCTCTGGGCGGAAGGACCGGCGTGGAATGGCGTGGGCCGATACGTCGTCTTCAGCGACATCCCCAACAACGTTCAGCTGCGCTGGGACGAGGCCACCGGGCAGGTCGCGCCGTTCCGGACCCCGTCGAACTTCTCGAACGGCAACACCTTCGACTGGCAGGGACGCCAGATCGCCTGCGAGCACCAGACCGCCCGCGTCGTCCGCTACGACTATGAGGGGGAGCCGACGGTTCTCGCGTCAACGTTCGAGGGAAAGCGTCTCAATGCGCCGAACGACGTCATCGTGCATCCGAACGGTGGCGGGATCCTCTTCACGGATCCGGGATACGGGAGCCATTGGTACTACGAAGGCACCGTGCGGCAGCTCGAACTGCCGACCAGCGTCTACCACATCGACGCGCAGAGCGGCCGGCTGACGAAGCTCACCGACGAGATCAAGAAACCCAACGGCCTGTGCTTTTCACCCGACTACCGCACGCTCTACGTCGCGGATACCGCTCCGACCCACTTCCCGGGCGAGAAGGCGAAGATCATTGCGTGGACCGTCCAGGACAACGGAAGCCGGCTCACCAGTCGGCGCGAGTTCGCCACCCAGGATGCCGGCTTCCATGACGGCATCCGTGCTGACGTCGATGGCAACATCTGGTGCGGAACCGGCTTCGGGGGCGAGGGCGTGGACGGGGTCCACGTCTATGCGCCCGAGGGCACGAAGATCGGCCAGATCCTGATGCCGGAGGGCACGGCCAACCTGTGTTTCGTCGGCAGGAACCGAAACCGCCTGTTCATGACGAGCAGCCAGTCGGTCTACACGCTCTACACGGCGGCCCAGGGCGCACATCGCACCTGAGCTTCGTCCCGCGTTCCGTTCGAACACGTTCGGGCTCCTTGCGCGCCGTCTGCTTTCCACCTCCCCGCGGTGGGCATTTGTCGATTCCCGTGGCGGCTGTTCGACAGGGATGTGGAGGTGCTTCATGAGCGAGGTCTTTAGCTCCGAAGGTGTGGCTTCCGGCTTTAGCCGGAAGGCTGCCGTCGGCGCCCAACTTCCGCCTGAAGGCGGAAGCCACGCAGGATTGGTCATGTCCAAGGACGGGACGACAATTGCCTACGACCGTTCGGGGAGCGGCCCCGCCTTGATTCTGATCGACGGCGCCCTCTGCAGCCGAGGGTTCGGTCCCTCCTCCAGGCTCGCGGCGCTGCTCGCGCGACACTTCACGGTCTACGCGTACGATCGCCGGGGGCGCGGGCAGAGCGGCGACAGGCAGCCGTACTCCCCCGCGCGCGAAGTCGACGACATCGAGACGCTGGTCGAGGCCGCCGGCGGATCGGCGTTTCTCCTCGGTCTCTCATCCGGAGCGGCGCTTGCCCTCGAGGCGGCAGCGTCCAGACCAGGAATCCGCAAAGTAGTGGCCTACGAGCCGCCATATGTCGACGACAACGGGCGAGCGGGCGGCGACGCTCATGAGGGTCAGCTCAAGCGTCTGCTGGCGACCGGAGACCGCGGCGGAGCGGTGAAGTACTTCATGAAAGACATGGTCGGCGCGCCCGCCGCGATCGTCCTGCTGATGCGCCTGATGCCGTGGATTTGGCGCAAGCTTCAGGCGGTCGCTCATACGCTTCCGTACGACGCCGCGGTGATGACCGAATTCAGGATCCCGCGGGCCCGGTTCGCGTCAATTCGCGTGCCGGTCCTCGTGATGAACGGCGCGAAGACCGATTCGCGATTGAAGGCCGCTGCCCGGGCGATCGCCGGCGTCGTGCCAGGTTCGCAACATCGCGAGCTCGCCGGCCAGACGCACAACGTGAAGCCTGACGTACTGACCCTCCCGGTCGTCGAGTTCTTGAGAGGGCCGGCGTTCACGCCGGCGATGCGGAGCTGATTCCGTGCGATTCATCATCATTCACAAGACCAACGCGCATTGGGAGACCGGCGCGAATCCTTCCCCCGAGCTGGTCGCCCGGGTGGGATCACTGCTCGGCGAGGTTGCGGCGGCCGGCGTGCTTCTGGCTGCGGAGGGCCTTCGTCCGAGCGTCGAAGGAGTCCGGCTCAAGTTTTCGGGTGGCGAGCGGCGCGTGATCGCTGGCCCGTTCGAAGCCGGCAACGAGCTGCCGGCCGGCTTCACTATCCTGCGAACCGGGTCGATCGCCGAAGCCATCGAGTGGGCGTCACGCCAGGCCAGGGCCCTGGGCGATCTCGAGATCGACATTCGCCCGGTCACCGAACCATGGGACATCGGATTGGGCACCAAGCCTGACGGCCATTCCACGCGTCGCTATATGGTGCTGAGAAAGGCTTCGGCCGCGACAGAGGCCGATGAGGCGCCGTCGCCCACTCAGCGAACGCAGCTGTCGCGACTCATCGAGGAGACCACGCGCACGGGCGCCCATATCGTTACGGAAGCTCTGCGTCCGAGCGCCAGGGGAAGGCGCTACAAGAACTCGCGCAACGGCATCAGCGTGTTCGACGGACCGTTCGTCGAGACTACCGAGATGATCGGCGGTTACGTGGTCGTAGCGGCGCCGTCTCTCGCCGAAGCCGGTCGATGGGCGGAGCGATACATCGCCGCGGTTGAGGCCGGGGAGGTCGATGTTTTCGAATTGAAAGACAGCGTCGTTGGCGATGTGGTCACCGCCGCTGTGCTGTCCTGACCGGGACGACGCGATCACCGTGGCGAATGTGATGTGCGAGCGACCGAGCGCCTGCTCGGTCGCGATCCGGAGCGGGGCTGCGAGAGCCCCGCTCACGCTACGTTCCGCTGAGGAACGTCTTCATCACCTCGATGGTCTGCGCCTTGTTCTCGCGGCGGACGTTGTGTCCAGCTCCTTCGATGTGCACGATCTTTCCGCGCGGCAGCCGGCTGGCGACGTCCTCGTTCTGCTTTCTGAGATCACCCTGCGCATCCGCCTTGAGAATCAACGTCGGCGCCGTGATCTTCGGGAACAGTTCGCCCACCGGCGGCAGGGCGGAGGGCACGTTCTGGACGGTGCCGGGATGGTGGCGCCGTTTGGAAGGCGCCCAGAACTCGCACTCGGAGCGTCCCCATTTCGGGGAGTTCTTCATGCAGCCGGCCACCAGATCCTCTTCGGTCGTGTTGTTGCGCGCGAGGATCGTCGTGCGGCGCTGCTCCGGCGTCTGCGTGGCCGCTCCTGCCGCGGGCGTGGCCGGGCGAACCAGTCCGGGATCTTCCAGAATCACGGCCCGCGCCACGTCCGGGTACTTCGCGGCGAAACGCGCCACCGACGAGCTGCCCATCGAATGCCCCATCAGAATCGGCCGATCGAGCTTCAGCTCCTTGATCAGGCCCGCGAGGTCCTCGACTTGCACGTCGGGCGGATCGGACGGTGTCGGCGGATCGGACAGGCCGTGGCCCCTCGCGTCGAACATGACGATGTCGTACTGGTCCTGGAACTCGCGCGCGAGGTTCGTCCAGCACAGGCCGTCGTCCGACGATCCGTGTGCCATCACCAGCGCCGGCTTGTTGCCGCCGGTGCGCCAGTAGTGGAGGCGGATGCCATTCGCGATGACGTAGCCGTCGGTCCAGCCGGCCGGCGGCTGCGGCCCGGCCGAGGAAGAGGCCGCGCACATCGCCAACATCACACCTGCGAGCAGCGAGTTTCGAAGCTTCATACGATGTCTCCCTCCTGATGGTGCCGCTGAGCGCCTGCAAGGCGGCCAGCCCCAGGCCTGGTCCGCCCCGCGACGGCGGCCTACACGCTATCACCAATCCATACCTGCGACCGTCGCGTTACGAGTGCGGCGTGAACCGGGCCGAGGGGTTCCGCCAGCCACGCGACTGGGAGTAGAATCCACCGCCAGGAGCTGCCGATGATTGTCCGCTGCCGGAGGACGGGTTCCGGAATTCGCTAGTTCGTCCGCCTCAACACGTCGATCGCGCCCCGGGGTCCGTTCCTTCTTCTCGCTGATTACCGCACCAATTTTCAACGGTGAAGGTGTGCGCTGACGCGCTCACGAGAGGAGACGACCGTGCATGCACTGGACGCCCTGGGGTGGACTTCGTTTTTCGCGCAGCAGATGACCGACGGCGAGCGCGCCGCCTGGACGCCGGCGCGCGTGGTCTGGGAAGGACGCGGGCAGTATCGGATTTCCGGGGGTGACGGCGACTGGCCCGGCAGCCTGGCCGGCCGCCTGCGTCACGCTGCCGGGTCCCGGGCCGACCTGCCGGCGGTTGGCGACTGGGTTCTCGCCGCGGTGCGCCCGGCCGAGCGCGCCGCGACCATTCATCGCGTGCTGGCACGCCAGTCGTGTTTCACGCGCGCGGCGGCCGGCCGATCGACGGAGGTCCAGATCGTCGCGGCGAACATCGACACCGTGCTGATCGTGACGTCATGCAATCGCGACTGCAATCTGCGGCGGATCGAGCGGTACCTCGCGCTCGCCTGGGAGAGCGGCGCGAAACCCATCGTCGTGCTGAACAAGGCAGACCTGTACGAGGCCGACCCCGATCGTTGCTACGCCGACATTGCCGCGATCGTGCAGGGTGTGCCGGTGGCGATCACGAGCGCGGTCCGGGGCGACGGGCTCGCGGATCTGCGCGAGGTCGTCAGATCGAGCGGCACGACGGCGCTCCTGGGGTCATCCGGCGTGGGCAAGTCGACCCTGGTCAACGCGCTCACCGGCGACAGCCGTCAGGAGGTGCTGCCGGTCCGCGACAGTGACGATCGCGGCCGGCACAGCACCACCGCCCGTCAGCTGTTCTGCCTGCCGGGGGGCGGAGTGCTGATCGACACCCCCGGCATGCGCGAGCTGCAGCTCTGGGACGCAGAGGCCGGACTGGAACAAGCGTTCGCCGACGTCCAATCGCTGGCGGCCGCGTGCCGGTTCCGGGATTGCTCGCACGGGACCGAACCAGGCTGCGCGGTCGTAGCCGCGGTGGAACGCGGCGAGCTCGAGGCCGGGCGTCTCGACAGCTATCACCGGCTGCGGCGTGAGGATGCGTTCCTGCAGTCGCGGCACGACGAGCGGGCGCAGTCGGAACGAACGCGCATCGCCAGGCAGGGAGCCAAAGCCGCGAAACTGTTCTACAAGCTGCGGCGGCGATGAAGCGCGCGGCCGGGAATGGTGTCGTCTTGGCTTGGCACCGCGCTACGATCGGTCCGGGTTGTACCGGACCCGAGCTGCCGTGCGTCACTACCGCCTCGCCTTCGTCGTCACCGCATGGGCTCTTGCGACGGCCTGCGGACATTCTCCCACCGCGCCCGGGGCGGGATCGCTCCCGTTGGTCAGCGAAACATCGACAACCCGCTACTACTACGAGCCGGGCGATACGGTTGATGTGCCGCGCCAGGAAGCCTTCAACGCCTGGGCGATCGAGCGACTGGGCATCGTGCCGGCGCAGAAGGTCGAATACCGCAAGTACCTGTCGCGCGAAGCGATGGGCCGCTACACGGGGAACGGCAACACCAACGGCTTCGCCGAACCCGGCAGCTGGCGGATTCACACCATCTGGCCGTGGGACAACCACGAGGTGGTGCACGTCTATACCGCGGCGATCGGCCGACCGTCGGATTTCTTCAACGAAGGCATCGCCGTCTCGTTCCAGACCGATCCGGCAGGAGCGGATTTCACGGTTCGATTCAACGGACAACAGGTGCACGACGCTTGCCGGTCATACCTGCGGACCGGAACGCTGCCGCTGCCGCTGAGCGGATCGGTGACGACGTCAGGTTTTCGCGCCATCCAGGATTCGATCCTGAGCTACCGCATGGCTGGCTCATTCGTCCTCTACCTGACAGAGCGGTACGGATTGCCTTCCGTACTCAGATTCCTGCAGGGCAACGGCCGCGACGAATCACTCAACGACATCAGGTCCCGCACCCAGGCCGTGTTCGGTGCGACGCTCGAAGCCATCGAAAGCGCCTGGCTGGCGATGCTCCGCGGATGAAGAACGACGTGGCCTTGTCTCTCGTATCCTTCGTCGCGTCCGCCTTCGGGCGGCCGAGGCGCACGTTGCCGGTTTCCGATCACTGCGACGGCGAGCGCTTCTTCAATCCCTCCGGCCAACAGGCCCGCCCCATCGGCGACGTGATCACATGGCAGCGCACGCGCGAGAAATCGGCGTGGCCGGAGTACGTGCCGCTCACACCGTATCCGCCGCCGCCGCACGTCGCCCCGGGAGCGATCGCGGCCACGTTCATCGGCCACTCGACGTTTCTGCTGCGCACGACGAACGCGGTGATCCTCACCGACCCGATGTTCACAACCCATGCGGGGCCGTTCGGCCGCCTCGGCCCGCGCCGCGTGCGCCCGCCTGCGCTGCCGCTCGATTCCCTGCCGATTCCCGACATCGTCTTCGTCAGCCACAACCACTACGATCATCTGCAGCCCTCGTCGCTGCGCCGCTGTGCGCAGGGCGCCGAGCCGCAGTTCGTCACGGCGCTCGGGCTCGGGGCGTTTCTGCGGCGGATGACGCTGCAGAACGTGATCGAGCTGGACTGGTGGGACGCGGCGGACCTTGGCGACGGACGCACCGTCACCTGTGTGCCGGCGCAGCACTTCTCCGGACGCACGCCGTTCGATCGCAACCGGACGCTGTGGTGCGGGTTCGTGCTGCGCACCCCGACCGAGACGATCTACTTCGCGGGCGACTCCGGGTATGGCCCGCACTTCACGGAGATTCGCCGCCGCTGCCCTCCCATCGACCTCGCGCTGCTGCCGATCGGCGCCTACGAGCCGCGCTGGTTCATGCGCCCGGTGCACATGAATCCCGCGGAGGCCGTGCAGGCACACCTCGACATCGGCGCGCGCGTCAGCCTCGGCATGCACTTCGGCACGTTCCAGCTCACCGACGAGGCGATCGACGAGCCGCTCCTGGCTCTTGACCGCGCCCTCGATGAAAGAGGTATTCCTGATCGAGGAATTCACCACGCTCGACTTCGGGGAGAGCGTCGTCATCCCGCCTGCCCGCGCCGGGCGCTCGCCTACTCTGACCGCCCGTTCCCGTCTTCGAGTGAGACCTCGATCTGGTAGGGATCGATGAAGAGGATGTCGCCAGCCCTGAGCGGGTGAGGGCAGCCGCCGGCAATCCGGTTGTTCCAGTCATTGAGGCACACGCCGTTCCGGCTCAAATCCTCGATGAAGAACCTGCCGTCCTGGAAGCTGATCACGGCGTGCCAGCGGGACACCTTGGCGTCTGGCAGCACCCAGGTGTTATCGGCAGCGCGGCCGATGCTGCCGCCATCTTCGGCGAACACCTGGCTGCCCGGTTCGGGAACCAGGGCCGGCGACAGGATTCGGAGAATGAGCCTCACGGCACACCGTGCGGCAGTCTACATGCAATCGCTAAGCGCTAGTCCCTAGTCCCGAGTCCCGAGTCATGCCCGGGCCCTCCTATGGACTAGCGCTGAGCGATTGCATCGATGACGCTCGCGCGATAGGTGCGACTGACCTTCACCGTGGTGCCGTCGCTGAGCGTGAGCCGCTGATCGCCTGAGGCCAGCGGCTCGATCTCGCGCACGTGCGCGATGTTGACGATCGCCGAGCGGTGCGCGCGGACGAACCCGTCGGGCTCCAGCGAATCGGCCAGCGCGCGCAGCGAGTCGCGGACCAGAATCGTGCGACCGCGCGTGTGGATGCGCGCGCAGTAGTCCTCGGCTTCGATCCAGACGATGTCATCGTGCGGGATCACGAAGGTGCGGCCGCCGTCGCGAACCACGAGCTGGCTGCGCTCCGGCGCCATCGCCGACAGCAGATCCGACAGCCCTGCCGCCATCGAGGCAAACGAGCGCTCGCGCAGGCGCACGCGCGTCCGATCCAGCACGACTGCGAATCGTTCGTCCGAGAATGGCTTCAGCAGGTAGTCGAGCGCGTGCTGCTCGAACGCCTGCAGCGCGTAGCGGTCGAACGCGGTCACGAAGATCACCGCCGGCACGCTGCCGGAGTCGAGCCGCCGCAGGACCTCGAAGCCGTCCACCTCCGGCATCTGCACGTCGAGGAACAGCACGTCCGGGCGCTCGCCGCGGATCACCGTCGACGGCATCGGCGCCGTGGCTGCACTCGGCGACGACGGCGAAATCCGGCTCGCGCGCCAGCAGCACCCGCAGCGTCTGCCGCGCCAGCGGCTCGTCGTCCACGACGATCGTCCGCCACGGACCGGCGGGAAGCGCGTGGGTCATGACGCGGGTGTAGGGCAGCGTCACGGTCGCTCGTACGCCGCCGCCCTCCCGCGGTCCTACCGCGAGCGCCGCGGCATCGCCGAACTCGGCGCTCGAGGCGCGACGCCAGGTTCCGAAGGCCCGTGCCGGTCGAAGCCTGGAGCGTCCATCCGGGCGGCAGGCCGACGCCACTGTCCTCGACGTCGATCCGGGTGCACCCGTTGTCGCGCATCGCCCGCACCAAGAGCGACCCCTCGCGCACCCGCGGCGCGAGGCCATGACGCACCGCGTTCTCCACGAGCGGCTGCACGACGAGCAGCGGCACGCGGGCATCGGCGACGTCGGGCGCGAGATCCACGGTGACGGCGAGCCGATCGGGAAACCGCGCGCGCTGAATCTCCAGATACCGCTCGACGATCTGCAGCTCCTCGTGCAGCGAGGCCGAGTGCCGATCGCCGGCGTCGAGCACATGGCGCAGCAGCTCGCTGAGGCCGGCCATCAGGCGCACGACGCCCGCGGTGTCGCCCGGTCCGCGCCAGCGCCGCGATGCTGTGAAGGCTGTTGAAGAGGAAGTGCGGCTGCAGGTGCCCGCGCAGCGCCTGCAGCCGCGCGGCGGCGAGCTCGGCTTCCAGCCGCGCGGCCGCGAGCTGTCGATCCTGGTATCGCTCGTAGAGCGTCATCGCGGCGCCCGGTGCCGGCGATCGCCGTGTAGATCAGCAGCTGCGCATTCAACCGTCCGCGCAGCTGCATGAGAAAGCTCCCCCATGGCCCCGTCCGCTGAGTCCGCGAGCGCCGCGCTGAGCAGCACCATCACGAACGTGTGAATCACGGTCACGACGGCAAACACCGGCAGATGGGCCGCGAGCAGCCACGCCCAGCCGCCGAACCGCTCGGGCAGCCATTCGCGCGTGAGCTGCCACACGACGATCGTGAAGGGGATCCAGACCACGAAATACGACGGTCTGCCAAATCACTGCTCCCCTGACGTTCATGCCTTCGCCGGGATTCTGCGAGGCCCACAGGATCTGCGCCGCGGACATCGCGGCCACGAACAGCCAGAAGCTCGTGGCCGCGACCCACATCGCGCGATGGCTGAGGAGCGGCGGCGCGGCGGCGATCGGTCATGCCTGGACCAGCTTAGCGCACGCAGCCGCTGCCGGCGGCGGCCGCCGGTCGTCTGGCTGCGTCCGCGACGCGGCCGGCTGCAATCGGGTTGCGGCCGGAATCCCGGGGGCCTCAGGATGACCATGTCGTCAGCTGGAGGGTCCGAAATGTGCAGATTCCGAATCACCACACTGTCGCTCGCGGTCCTCGCGATTGCAAGCGTGTCGGCGGCGCAGCAAGCCGACGAACAGGGTCCCAAGATCTTCACGCTCTCGGGCGAGATGCTGCGGGGCTATCAGAGCGTGCAGCGCAACCTCGTCGAAGCAGCCGAAAAGATGCCCGAGGAGCACTACGGCTTCAAGCCCACACCCGAGATCAGGCCGTTCGGCCAGCTCGTGGCTCACACCGCGCTGATGCAGTTCAACACCTGCGCGATATTGAAGGGTGAGCCAAGCCCGCGCAAGGACGAAAAGGAAGACGCGCCGCGTACCAGAACCGAGGCGATCGCGCTGCTCAAGGCGTCGACGGCCTACTGCGATCCGCTCGTGACGCCGCTGAGCGACACGACGATGCCCGAGATGGTCAAGGCCAAAGACCTGCAGGTCGCGAAAGGGCTGCTCCCGGCGAGCCTCATCTCGCATGGCCAGGAGATGTACGGAACCATGGCAGTCTACCTGCGGCTGAAAGGGATCGTGCCGCCGACGACCGAGCGACAGGGGCGGGAGGCGAAGAAGAGTCAGTAGACGGGGGCTGGGGGCGGAGGATCGGAATGCGCAGAACGCCGGTCATCGGCGCGGCCGTCACGATTGCTCTCGTTGGCGTCGTCTTGGCGCGCCCGGGTTTTCAATCGCCGACTGTACGGGATACGGACGAAAGAGTCCTTCGTGAGTACACCGGCGTGTACAGCTGGGACGCGAACGCGTTCGTGTATCTGCAGCTGTGGAACGAGTTCAGCGGGTTCGACAAACCCGGGCAGCTGGTGGCGTTCGATGAATCCGGCGACGTTCGCGTGCTGTATCCGACCGGCGATGACCAGTTCTTCGCCGGACCCGGCGTCGCGGTTGCCAAATCGGTCGAGGCACGGATCGAGTTTCAGCGTAACGGTGCCGGGAAAATCACGTCGCTCACATGGCTGCGCCAGGGTGCACCGCTGCGCACGGCCCGGCGAGTGGACATCGAGAAGCACGAAGACGTCGGTTCTCGAATGGCGACGTTCAGCTGGCCGGAACCCTCATCAGTCCGTCCACCGGCGGCAGGCACCCGGCTGTCATCCTGGTGCACGGGTCAGGCGCCGAGGACCGGGACTTCATCCTGCCCTTCGCGCGCTTCCTGGTGCGTCGCGGCATGGCCGTCTTCGGCTACGACAAGCGTGGCGTCGGCAAATCGACCGGTGACTGGAAGACCGCTTCGTTCGAAGTCCTCGCCGGCGACGCGTCCGCCGCATTCGACTACCTGAGGGGCCGGAGCGACATCGACCCGGCGCAGATCGGACTACTGGGCGTCAGCCAGGCAGGCTGGGTCATGCCGCTTGCGGCCGTTCGTGCGAAGGAGCTGTCATTCCTGGTCAGCATTTCCGGCGCCGGCATTCCGGCAGCCGAGACCACGATCGATCAGGCGCAGAACGAGATGACCGCTGCCGGCATGAAGCCGGACGTCGTCGCGGAGATCGTGGCCATCATGAAACTGCAATACAGGTACGTCCAGACCGGTCAGGGCTGGGACGAGTACGCGGCGGCCCGGTCGGCCCTGGCGAAGCGGATCGGCCGGCCGCCCGACACGTTCCCGAGCACGCCCGAGCACCCGTACTGGCAGTCGATCCGGCAGTGGTATTTCTACGATCCCGCACCGACGCTCCGGCAACTCCGGGTGCCGGTCCTTGCGCTGTTCGGGGAGCTGGACGACAACATCGTTGCGGCGAAGAACCGTGCGGCATGGGAGACCGCGCTCGAAGCCGGCGGTCACCGCGACTACACCCTTTCCATTCTTCCGGGGGCGAACCACTACCTGTGGGAAGCAAAGGTCGGCACCAACGCCGAGATGGCGTCGCTTCGGCGGTTCGTACCGGATTACTTCCGCACGATCGAGGAGTGGCTGGCGAGGAGGATTCCGGGGTTCGGCGCGGCCCCGGCGCGGTAATCGATTTGCAGCGTACGCAGCAGGTCAGTGAGGGGTTGCTGCATGAATGGAGGAAGCTCCGAACGGCCTTTCGCTTCTTCGAGGAGGGCGACGGTATCGTCGAACTGACGGCGCGCCTGCGCGAGCGCTCGAATGTAGCGATCGTCGGAAGCGAGCGCTTTGAACTCCGGCGCCAGACGCAGAAAGTCGTAGGGAAGCCGCCCCTGGCGCGCTCGCGCTTCGATCGCAGTCAGCGCTCCGCCGGTGCGCCCGTAGCGAACGAGCCACGCGAGTGGAATGCAGTCGCCGAATGGACCGGGATTTCTCGCCTGCCGCTCGAGTCAATCGAGGGCGGCGCGCCTGGCCGCCGCATCTCCGCCGAGCAGCGTGTCGGCGTCCTGGATGATGGCGGCGAACTCCGGATCCGCGCGACCTTGTGACGCCTGGACCTGAAGAATCGGAACCAGCCGGGATAGCTCCGCGGCCCGCTCCAGTTCGAAGAGCGCGAGCGCTTTTCTGATCAGGCCAGCCGGCATCTCCGGCTCGAGCAGCAGCACCTTTTCCGCACGCGCAAGCGCCTCCTCCGGACGCTTGAGGTACACAAGCGCTTCCGACGAGTTGAGCGGCGGGTACAGGTAGAGCGGGTCGAGCCGGGCGGCCTCCTCGCTGGCTGCGAGGAAGAGCGAGGATGCGGTGCCCCAAAGCGCCATCCCCACGCCGTTGACGGCGAACGCGTCGTGCGGCCCCCGCGTCGCCCCGCGCAAGGCATAGACCAGCGCGTCGCGCGGCCGCGCCGGTGTGCCGATCAGTTCGGTGACGGCGAGCACCGCCCACGCGCGGCCGTTGCGATCGTCGATGTCGATGGCGCGCTGCCCCCGCGGCGGACCTCAGGGCGGGAAGCACGGTGATGGTGGCGCCCGCGGGCGCGCATCGCTCGATGTCGGCAAGTGAGACGAAGGGACGACCCTTTGTGCCGTCAGGGGCGCCTGTGCTGCCCGCACGAACGAACCATCGATTCCGATCGGGATTACGCGTGCAATCGGGTGCCGTCTGCGCCGCGACGACGGCGGGCCAGAGAAGCAGAACCCCGACGATCGGTCGCGTCAAAGCGCAGATTCGCATCGACTTAGGGGAAGGGCACCGGCATGCTATGCGGCCATTCCGGGAGAAGTCAATGCAATGTGACGGTCGCGTCGCCGTCAGCGCGGCAACACGAAGTAGCTTTCCTCTTTGAGCCGATCCTTGGCCCACCCGCGCCGGCGGAGGATCGCCTTGCCGTGGTCGATCATCGCCGGGTGGCCGCAGAGATGCGCCAGGCCACGCGAGGGATCCGGGAACCATTGATCTGCGTACTTCCGGATCACATCGTCTACACGCCCGGTCTCGCCGGACCAGTCCGGATCGTCCCAGGGACGGCTCACGGTCGGCACGTAAGTCAGCCACGGCAGCTCACGGGCGAGGCTCTCGATCTCCTCGCGGTAACCAAGCTCGGACGAGAGGCTCGCTCCCTGGATCAGATACAGGCGGCGATCGCCGGTGAATCGGCCCTCGCGCCAGTCCAGGGCCAGCGCGCGGATCAGGCTGAGAAACGGCGCAACGCCGGTGACCGTGCAGAGGAAGAGGTGATCGGCCGGACCCGCCGCGATCTCGATCAGGAATCGGCCCTTGGCCGCCTTGCGGAGGCTGAGCGTGTCGCCGACGTTCAGGCGATACAGGAGCGGCGTCAGCGCTCCTTCCGGGACGAGCTCCACGAAGAACTCCAGTTCCGGCTCGTGGGGCGACGACACGATCGAATACGCGCGCTCGACGTGGCCCGAGTCACCATCCGCTCCGAGTGTCGCGTATTGACCGGCGGTGAATGTGAAGGGTCCGCCAGGGTTGACGCGGATCGCCCAGAGGTCGTGGGAGATCTCCAGGCGGCTGGTGACCGTGGCGGTGAAGAACTTGTCGGCTGTCAGAGCCATTCCCTGGAGTGTACGCGCGACGACGACACGGCGGAAACACTCGCAGCGGGCGCCGCGACATCAGTGACGCAATCACTGGGCCCGCCGGGCCGGCCGCGGTATCATGGCTGTCTCCCTGAACGTGACTGTAATAGCATTCCCTGCACCAACGGCGCCGGTGCAACCGATGCCTCAATCGCTGGATTTTCTCCTCGGCGGCGGACGCATGGGCGGACTGATGCGCGCCCATGACTGGTCGAGCTCTCCGCTCGGCCCGCCCGGGGTCTGGCCGCAGTCTCTCCGCACCGTCGTCGCGCTCCTGCTCCAGTCGCAGTTCCCGATGTTCGTCGCATGGGGGGATGCGCTCGGCTTTCTCTACAACGACTCGTACGCCGACATTCTCGGCGCGAAGCATCCGCGCGCGCTGGGAGGGCGCTTCTCTGACATCTGGTCCGAGATCTGGCCCGACATCAGTCCGCTGATCGACGCGGCGATGGCCGGTCGGGCGACCTACCGGGAAGATCTGCCGCTCGTCATGAACCGCCAGGGATACGACGAAGAGACCTGGTTCACCTTTTCCTACTCACCGGTTCGCGACGAGAGCGGCAAGGTCGCGGGAATGTTCTGCGCGGTTTCGGAGACGACCAGGAACGTGCTGGCCGAACGCGCCCTCCGCCAGAGTGAGGCCCGGCTCCTGGCGCTCAATGAGACGCTCGAACGCCGCGTGACCGAAGCCCTCGCCGAGCGCAAGCTGCTCGCCGACATCGTCGAGGGGACCAACGCCTTCGTTCAGGTTGCCGACCTCGAGTACCGCTGGCTGGCCATCAACCACGCGGCAACCGACGAATTCGAACGAATCTTCGGGATCCGGCCCCGGGTCGGCGATTCCATGCTGGAGGTGCTGGCAGACCAGCCGGAGCAGCAGGCAGCGGTGCAGGCGGTGTGGAGCCGGGCTCTGGCCGGCGAAGAGTTCACCGCGATCGAAGAGTTCGGGGATCCGGGCCGTGAGCGGCGTGCCTATGAGATGCGGTACAACACGCTGCGCGGTCGCGACGGCCGCCGCATCGGCGCCTACCAGTTCGTCTATGACGTGACCGAGCGGCTGCGCGATCAGGAACGCCTCCGGCAGGCGGAGGAAGCGCTGCGGCAGGCGCAGAAGATGGAATCGCTCGGCCAGCTGACCGGGGGCGTGGCCCACGACTTCAACAATCTCCTCGCGGTATTCGCGACCGGGCTGCAGCTTCTCGAGCGCAGCATCACCCCTCAGCAGAAAGAGCGCATCTTCGAAGGCATGCGCCGCGCGGTTGCCCGCGGGACCGGGCTGACCAGGCAGCTGCTCGCGTTCTCGCGCAGACGGCCGCTCAATCCGGAGTCGCTCAATCTCTCCACCCACCTGAGCGGGATGCGGGAAATGCTCAGCGCCTCGCTCGGCGGGGACATCCACGTCGAGATGCAGTGCGCCCCCGAGGTGTGGCCGGTCGAAGTCGACGCCGGAGAGATGGAACTGGCGGTGCTCAACCTCTGCGTCAACGCCCGCGACGCGATGAGCAAGGGCGGCGTGATCACCATCTCCGCCGACAACGTGCAGGAGCTGGACGGCACGGGCGCCACCCGCGACCTCGTCAGGCTGTCGATTGCAGACCCGGGCACCGGCATGCCGCCGGAAGTCATGGCGCGTGTCTTCGAGCCTTTCTTCACGACGAAGGACGTCAACAAGGGATCGGGCCTCGGCCTCACACAGGTGTACGGGTTTGCGCAGCAGTCCGGTGGACGAGTCTCGATCCACAGCCAGGTCGGCACGGGAACGACGGTCACCGTGCGGCTTCCCCGTTCGTCGCGACAGCCGGACCAGGACACTCGCCACGCGGAGGCTCCGGGGGTCACCGTGACCCGGACCGACGTCGCGACAGGCCGTGGCCATCTGCTGCTGGTCGAAGACGACCAGGAGGTCTCTGCGCTCACGCGTGAGATGCTGAGCTGCCTGGGATTCTCCGTCCTCCATGTCGCCAGTCCTGAGGCGGCCCTCGGAGCCCTCGCCGACGGCCGGACTGTCGACCTGGTCCTCTCGGACATCATGATGCCGGGTGGGGTCAGCGGCCTCGACCTGGCGCGGGAGATCAGGCGCCGCCACCCGGGTTTACCCATTGTTCTCACGACGGGGTATGTGGAAGCGGCCGGCGGCATGGAAGAGGGAGAGTTCGTGCTGCTGCCAAAGCCCTACAGCCTCGAAGCGCTCGCGGAGGCGTTGGGCGTCGAAGCCAGATCGTGAGCCGGCCGCACGGCACGATAGGCTAACGGTGAGAGGACTCATGCGACGCGTTGCGTGCCTCGCGGCACTGGTGCTCTGCACCGTGACGGCCCAGGAACCATCACTGCAGGTGGGACTGGCCGAGATCGACATCACCCCGCCGGTCGGCTATCGCATGGACGGGTACTTCACCGAGCGTCTGGCGACCGGACAGAAGGATCCGCTCAAGGCCAAGGCGCTGGTGTTTCAGCAGGGTCCGGCGCGCGCGGCGCTCGTCGTGTGCGATCTGCTGGGGATGCCGCAGTCCATGTCGCTCGACGTGCGTGCGCGGGCATCCGCGCGCACGGGCATTCCCGCAGCGAACATCGCGATCACCGCCACGCACACGCACACCGGGCCGCTCTTCGCGGGCGAACGGGCCCGGATCTTCAGCGAACAGGCGGCAGCGAAATACGGAAAGGATCCGCTCGCCGCCGTGAACTATCCCGAGACGCTGCGCGACAGGCTGGTCGACGTGATTGTCGACGCCAATGCGCGGCTGTCGACGGCGGCGATGGAGCTGGTGCGGACGGAGGACGATCGGCTCTCGTTCAACCGCCGGTTCCACCTGAAAGACGGGAGCGTCCGCTTCAATCCCGGCGTGCTCAATCCGGAGATCGTGCGGCCGGCTGGCCCGATCGATCCCGATCTCCCCTTCATCCTGTTCACGAAGGACAAGAAGCCGATCGGCTCGCTGAGCGTGTTCGCCCTGCACGCCGATACCGTCGGCGGCACCGAGTATTCCGCCGACTATCCCGGGCACCTCGCCGCCGAGCTGCGCCGCGAATTCGGCGACGGCTTCATCTCCGTCTTCGGCACCGGCACCTGCGGCGACATCAACCACATCGACGTCAGCGGACGACGCCGGTACGACGCCCGGCTGATCGGCCAGCAGCTCGGCGTCGATGTTCTCTCCGCGCGCCCGCGTGTGCCGATCGAACGCCCTGCCCTCGCCGTCGCGTCCACCCGGCTGTCGCTTCCGCTGCGAAGCGTGTCGAGCGAGCAGGCGGCCATCGCCAAGAGCGAACGCGGCCAAGATCGGCAGCAGCGAGCTGCCGTTCCTGGCGCAGGTCGAGACCGCGACCACGCTCGACCTGTTGCGCCGGGGGGCCACGCTCGACGCCGAGATCCAGGCGTTCCGCCTCAGTCCGGACGTCGCCATCGTCCTGCTCCCGGGCGAGGTGTTCGTCGATCTGGGACTGGCGATCAAGCGCGGCTCGCCGTTCCGGCACACGCTCGTCGTGGAGCTCGCGAACGACAATCCTGCCTACATCCCCACGGAGAAGGCCTTCAAGGAAGGCAGCTACGAGACGGTCAATTCGCGGATCGCCCCCGGCGGCGGCGAGCGCATGGCCGAGACGGCGATTCAGCTGCTGAAGGACCTGGCCAGACAGTAATCCGGCGCGGTCCGTCAGCGCGGGCGCGGATCGGCCTTGAGGTATCCGATCAGATCGGCGAGGTCCTGCTCCGACATCGCGCGTTCGAGCTCGGCCGGCATCAGCGAACGGGTCGACGCCGACATCGAGACCACGTCAGCTGCGCAGGATCACGTGCGCCTGCGATGCGCCGTCACGCAGCGTCACGCTGTTGGGCGCTTCTGATTCCAGCCGTCCGACCAGCGTGCGTCCGTCGCGAGTCTCCACGACGTAGGACTGATAGCCGGCCGCGATTTCGTAATCGGGCACGAGCACGTGAAGCAGGATGGCATCGGCCGGCTGGTTGCGGATGCCGCTCAGGTCGGGGCCCACGCTGTCCGCCAGTCGCCGTCGATCGCGTGACAGGTCGCACAGTGCGCGGCGAAGACCCTCTTGCCGCTCGACGCGCTCGCGGTCCGGCTCGAGCACCGTCCCGCGCAGGCGCTCGTAGATCTGCATCCGATCGCCGGACTCCAGGCCGGCGAGCAGCGCGCGGGCGCGCTTCTGGATGGCCGCGTTGCGGTGGGTCATCAGGCGGCTCCGCCGCGACGGGCCGAGCGCCGTGCCGTCGATCGAGCCCTGTTCGATCGCGTCGAGCAGGACTCATCGTCTGCCGTCGTCGGTCAGGAGGACGGACAGCACGGTCTCGCGAACCTGCGGCGTGAACGCCTGCCAGCGCCGCCGCTCGAGCAGGTTGGCGGCTGCGGCACGGTCGGGCAGCTGCAGCAGTGCCCTGACCGCCGCAACCTGGATCTCGGACGGACTGCCGCGGAGCGAGCAGGCTCTGGAGCGTGCGCGCCCGCCGTTGCATAGTCGGTGTGGCCCGAGCAGCGCGATCCCGGCCAGCCGCTGGTTCAGCGGGGCCGTCTCGTCGAGCGCCAGCGCCGCGGACCCCGGACACGATCTGCATCCACGCGCTGCCTCGCGAGGCGAGCCTGCTGGGAATCGCCGGAGACCAGCGTCATCAACGCGGAACGGTCTTCCCGGCCGAGCCCCCTGGCCCTCAAGCCTTGCGCGACGCCGGCCACTGCCGCGGGCTGCCAGCCGAACTCCGTGCTCGGCTCGCCGATCTGGACGATCAAATCGAGGCAGCGTTCGGGCGACTGTCCCGCGCCGAACAGCTGTCCCAGGTCCTGCATCACCGCCGCCTTGACCTCGGCCGGGGACGGCGCGTTGCCACGAAGGCGCGAAGGAACTCGTTCGACCGATCCCTCACGGAACTGAGGATCGCGGCGCGCATCCAGGTCTGCGCGCCATCGCGGCGCGCCAGAGCGGCGAGTCCAGCGACGACGGCCGGGATCGTCCGCTTCTCCGAGCGCCAGCGCCACGCGCAGCCGGACGCGATCGTCGGGATCGTCGACCATGGCGAAGCACGGCGTGACAGCGGACGTCCTGGGATAGCTCGCAGCCCGCGCTTTCCGCGAGACGGACCGCATTCTCGCGGACGCCGCGTGCCGATCCTGCAGGGCTCGGCCACGGTCAGTCGGCCTCGAGCGCCACCGAGCGCGTCGAGGGTCCACAGCGCATGGATGCGAGCCGGCCTCGCGAGGGCTGGTCCGCGCCAGCCGTGCGCAGCAGGGGAACCGCGCTTCGATCGCGGCGTTCGAGCAGCAGCCGCTGCGCGGTTTCGCGCCACCAGGCATTCGGATGCTCGAGCGTCCGCGTGAGCTCCGCGACGGTCATCCGGCCGAGATCGATCGCTCGCCGGTCCCGCTTCCAGCCGCTGCGCAACCACCCGATAAATCCGGCCGCGCTCCTTCCCCGCTTCGAAGTCGAGCAGCGCCCGGCTCTGTTCCGGGACGTACTGCGGGTGGTCGATGATCTTGCGGTACATGTCGACGATGTAGAGGGCGCCGTCGGGACCGTTGGCGGCGAAGACCGGCCGGAACCAGGTGTCGCGCGACGAGAGGAAGTCGCGGCCGCTCCGGGCCGGCTTCGAGGTGAACGTCACGCCGTTCGGCGATCAGCACCTGCCTCTGGACGAGGTTCTGCGCCGATTCGCAGATGAAGATGCTGTCGCGGTGACCGGCGGGCAGCGCGTCTCCCCGATGGATGTGGACACCGCTCGCCGCGGTGAAACGTCCCGCGTGCGGCGCGCTCATCAGACCGGGGATGAACGACGCCGTCGTCGTGTCGCCGCTGATCGGCCAGACCGACGCCTGCGCCCCGGCCGCTGACACGTCTTCCACGGTCTGCGAGAACGCCAGATGTGGGTTGCGCTGCAGGTAGCGCGGCTCGAGAACGACGTGCATGACCGGACGGCGATTGGAGCAGGTGAACCGGTGGCCCTGATCGTCGAAGGTCAGGCCGTACCTGGCCCTGGCCGCCGGTCAGCTCGAACGCATGCGTGATCGGGTTGAAGCGTGAGTCGCTGCTGCCGAAGACCACCGGCGGGCGCTCGGGATGATCCGGTGCGGTCACGCGACCGCCGGTCAGTCCGCTGGTCAGATAGATCCAGTTGTCGATCCCGAGCGTCGGGTGGCTGAATCGCATCTGGGCGGTCTTCGTCGCGTCGAAACCGGTCAGCACGACCCGTGCGCTCGTCGGCAATGCCGTCGCCGGTCGTGTCCTTCAGGTACAGCAGATCGGGCGCGCAGGTCACGAATACGCCGCCGTCCCAGGGCATGATGCCGTTCGGGAAGGTGAGGTTCCGCGCGAAGTCGGTTCGCTTGTCGAAGCGTCCATCGTGGTCGGTGTCCTCCAGCAACGCGATGACACCCTCGGGAGCCGATCCGGGCGCCCCTTCGAGCGGACCGGGATACCCGCGGCTCTCCGCGACATACATCCGGCCGCGTTCGTCGAACGCGATCGCGACCGGATCCCTGATCAGCGGTTCGGCCGCCGCGAGCTCGATCCGGTAGCCGGGCTCGAGCTCGAAACTCGCCAGCGCCTGATCGGGAGTCAACGGTCCTCGGGTCTGCGAGCTCCGCGGATCGGAGCGTTGATCACGGCCATCCCCCGACAGGACGGACGACGCCATGCACAGCACGGTGACCAGGATGATGCGAGCGACTGGCATTCAGCGGATCAGGCGCCACCAACAGTGGCGCGAGGTCGTGGCGCTGTCAACCCGAATCCCCGGCCGTCGATATGGCTGCGATCGACCGAATGCCGCGAAACGGTGTCCAATGGGTCGTGCGCTGGATCATCGCCGGGGCGGTCCTGATGGTGGTCCTGGCGCTCGTCCGTGCGTGCATCCTCAACGCGCGTGCGATCAAGCGGGATATGGATCAGCGGTTTGCAGCGCTCCAGGCCCGCCTCGAGAAGGATGCCAATTCACTGGCAGACGAGCTCCTCGAGAAAACGCCAGATCAGTGGCAGGACTGATCCTGCCTCCTCGTTGCGCACCACACGCTGACCCGCCAGGCATCCTGCTCTATCGGCCCCGGAGCGCCTCCAGCACGCCCGGGTAAGCAGGCTTCGGCTGGTAGGCCGTGTCGAAGAGCAACGGCCGATGCCCGTGAGCCGGTGTGTGCATCGGTGAAGCCCCAGAACGTGATCGCTTCGCACCGCGGTTCGCGGCGCCGCCGGGGCCCGATCCGAGCCACACCCCGCGATCGCGAGGCGATCCCGAAGGCCACGATCGTGGCCGAATAGACGCCCAGACGCGTCGTCATCAGCACAGAAAATCGTTCGCGCGCGAACGTGCAGGAACTGTCTGGGCCGGATCTTGCTCCCAGGTTGGCGTGACTGTTCCTGAGAAAAGGCTTACCGACCGCCGTCAGACCCCGGATCGCCGCGCGTCGTCAGAACCGCGTACGCTCGATGGGCCCAGATCGCCTCACACGGCCTCGAGCTCTTTTGGCGGGGCGACATGTCCCAAATGCGGCAGCACCCGGACGGCACCAACCGCACAAGTAGAGGATGAATCCCGCCAGCTCAACCTCTTCAGATGTGAAACCTGCCACTCGCGGTTCGTGCGTTCCACTGAGTCGTAACAGATATTGATGTGGTAGCCAGGTGGGAAACAACCACCTCACTAATAGGGAAGGACTTACTTCCTAGGGAAGGCCCTTACTTCTTCCCATCCTGGGTGAGACTGAACGGCTGGCCCGCAACGAGCAGCGTGGTGCTTCTGGCAGTCTCGGAGTTCTCATCGACCCTGATGCGGACCTTACCGTCCCCCGATTCGCGGCTGACGTCCTTGATCGTCACCCAGGACACGGGACTCGAAGCGGTCCACCGGCAGCCATCCCGGGTCTTGACGTCGATATCGTAGTCATCTGACTTCCACTTGGCGTCGAGATGAGTGGGCTTGAGGGTGTAGTTGCACTCGGCGACGCCATCCTGCTGGATCGTGATCGAAGCGCCGGCCACCGTCGCCGAGCCTGTGCGTGACTCGCCGATGTTTGGGACCACCACGAGGCGCACCTCGCCATTGCCCGTCCCGCTGGCTCCTGAGGCCACGATAATCCACGGGGCCTGGCTGGCCGCAGTCCATCCGCATCCGCCCTTTGCTTTGATATCGACCGTGAACGTGTCGCCGGGGGCCTCAACCGTCCGACGGGTGGGCCCGACGTCGAAACGGCAGTCCGGCGGGGAAGGCGGTCCTGAGGCTGCCAGTTGCCGGACCTGGACTGGAGCGCCCGCAACCGTCACGCTTCCTGACCTCGCAGCCGCGCCATTCGGCGCCACCGTTATCTGGACCGTGCCGCCGCCCTGGCCGTTACCGGGTTCGACGCTGAGCCACGGGTTGGCGGTCTGGGCAGTCCACGAGCACCCGCCCGGCGCCGACACTCCGATAGCGACGGTGCCTCCGGCGGCAGCCGCATCGACTGACGACGGAGAGACGCCGAAGCGGCACGGCGCGGCTTCCTGCTGAATCGTGATCGAAGCGCCGGCCACGGTCGCCGAGCCTGTGCGCGACTCGCCGATGTTTGGGACCACCACGAGGCGCACCTCGCCATTGCCCGTCCCGCTGGCTCCTGAGGCCACGATAATCCACGGGGCCTGGCTGGCCGCAGTCCATCCGCATCCGCCCTTTGCTTTGATATCGACCGTGAACGTGTCGCCGGGGGCCTCAACCGTCCGACGGGTGGGCCCGACGTCGAAACGGCAGTCCGACCCCGGTGGTGAAGGCGGGGAAGGCGGTCCTGAGGCTGCCAGTTGCCGGACCTGGACTGGAGCGCCCGCAATCGTCACGCTTCCTGACCTCGCAGCCGCGCCATTCGGCGCGACCGCAATCTGGACCGTGCCGCCGCCCTGGCCGTTACCGGGTTCGACGGTGAGCCACGGGCTGGCGGTCTGGGCAGTCCACGAGCACCCGCTCGGCGCCGACACTCCGACAGCGACGGTGCCTCCGGCGGCAGCCGCATCGACTGACGACGGAGAGACGCCGAAGCGGCACGGCGCGGCTTCCTGTGCAATCTCGACCTTCTGCTGCTCGACCGCGACGTTGCCGCGTCGGCCCGACGCGTTTGGGTTGGCCTGGACCGAGAAGCTGATGGTGGCCGACCCCTGCCCCTGCCCGCCGGTCAGCGAGATCCACGGCGATTCCGATCGGGCAGACCACGAGCATTCGCGGTCGACCGTGACGGTCAACGTGCCGGCGCCGCCGTCCGCCGGGATCGGCGAGCCACCGCCGGTCACCGACACACTGCACCGGCTGATGGACGATGGGGCCACGCTGGTGCTGGAGGAACTGCTGCCACAGCCGTGGACCGCGAGGAGCAGCCCGATGGCGGCGAGAGCCGCGGACAACCGTGACGAACGCGAGGCGTGAGAAACCATCCGGGGCACTTGAACAGCGACCTCCGATCGAATGCAAATTGCGGGGCGGGTTGCGGACAGTGGAACGCGGCACATCGAGAGCCGCGGAGCGCCGCGTCAGTCGCTGTATGACGCGCATACGAGATGTCGCGGCGTCCTACCCCTTGCTTACCGAGCGGAGCCCCTGTATCCTTCGCTCGGTAAGCGAGGGCAGCCTATGAGCAAACCACCGGACTTGATGCAGGGCACGCTCGATCTGCTGCTGCTCAAGATCCTCGCGCTCGAACCGATGAACGGCCATGCGATCAGCGTGCGCCTGAAACAGGTCTCGAGCGACGTCCTGCAGGTGAGCGACGGCTCGCTCTATCCGGCCCTGCACAAGCTCGAACAGCACGGATGGGTGACGGCGTCGTGGCAGGTCACGGAGAACAACCGGCGCGCGAAGTTCTATCGGCTGACACGGCCGGGCCGGCGTCAGCTCGAAAAGGAAGCCGCCAACTGGGGCCGGATCTCCACCGCCATCACCCGGCTGCTCGACCTCAGGCACCAGCCTAGCACCGGACGGAGGCATCCGTGGACTTCCAACGTTGGCTGCACGTGCTGCCGCTTCGATGGCGCTCCTTGTCGTCCGCCGGGCAGCTCGATCGGGATCTGGACGACGAGATCGCGTATCACCTCGAACAGCAGGTCGAGGAGTTGGTCGCCCGGGGCATTGACCGCGACGATGCCTGGCGCACCGTCCGCCGCAACTTCGGCGGTGTCCAGCAAGCCAAGGATGACTGCCGCGACGCGCGGGGCATGAGCGCCATCGATGCCGTCTGGCAGGACGTGCGGTACGCCCTGCGGCTGCTGTGGCGCACTCCGGGCTTCACCGCCGTCGCCACACTCACGCTCGCGCTCGGGATCGGCGCCACCACCGCCGTCTACAGCCTGATCGACGTCATCCTCCTGTCGCGGCTTCCGTACGCGGCGCCTGACCGTCTGGTCAGCATCACCGGGCCCTACCCGAATGGTGCGTTCGCCGCGATGCGCAGCGAACTGAGAACGATGGATGTCGCAGCGTATGCCGACGGCCACGCGTTCACGCTGACCGGCAGCGGGACGCCCGTCCGTCTCGCGGGCACACGGATATCGGCCGAGCTTTTTTCCACGCTCGGCGTTGCGCCGGCGATGGGCCGCTGGCTTCGCCCGGGTGAAGACGAATCCCCGAACGATCGCTTCGCGATCCTGAGCCACGCCGCGTGGCAGACCCGGTTCGGCAGCGACCCCGGGATCGTCGGCAAGTCCATCGAGCTCGACGGACAGGCTCACGAAGTCGTTGCGGTCATGCCGGCGTCGTTCGAGTTTCCGTCGAGGCGGACGGAGGTGTGGGTGCCGCTCGGCCTCGACCCGCGTAACACCGCGCGCTACTGGGCCGGCGACTTCATGCCGGTCATCGGCCGTCTGCGTCCAGGATCGAGCCTTGATGACGCACACGCCGATATTCGGCTCTTTCAGTCGCGCGTCGGCGCGCGGTTTCCATGGAAGATGCCTGCGGACTGGAACAAGGATGTCGCGGCCATCCCGCTGCATGAAGCGCTGGTCGGAGATGTGAGAACACGGTTCCTGATCATGCTGGCGGCGGTCGGCGCCGTGCTCGTGATCGCGTGTGCGAACGTCGCGAACCTCAGCCTGTCGCGATCCGTGTCGCGGCGCCGCGAGATCGGCATCAGGAGCGCGCTTGGCGCCGCGCCGCGACGAATCGCCCGCCAGTTGCTCACCGAGAGCATCGTCCTTGCGTTCCTTGGCGCTCTCGCCGGGCTGCTGGTGGCAGCGGAAGGCGTCGCGATCCTCAAGGTGGTCCTGCCGCCCGACACACCACGCCTGATGGAGGCCCAGGTGAGCTGGCGAGCGCTGCTCTTTGCCGGAGGGCTGGCGATCGTGACCGGGTGCTGCTTCGGTCTCGCACCGGTGGTCCAGGCCTCCCGCAGTCGTCTGGAAGGGGCGCTCGATTCGGGCTCGCGCGGTTCCGGCGCCACCGTGGCCGCACCGCTGCGCGCTGCGCTGACCGTCGCCCAGGTTGCCTGCGCCGTGCTCCTCCTGATCGCCGCCGGGCTGCTGGTGCGCAGCCTGTGGGCGCTGTCGCGGAGCGATCCAGGATTTCACGCCGATCAGATCGTGACCGCGCAGGATTGCCCCCGCCGAGTCGGTCTGCGGCACCGCGGAGCGCTGCTTGACCTTCTACCGCGAGCTCGAACGGCAGGTCCAGGCCGCACCAGGCGTCCGCGGCGCCGCGCTCGTCAACACGCTGCCGTTGACCGGCGCGGTCGCCAAGCGCTCGGTCGTGCTGTCGGGCTACACCCTGCCGCAAGGAAAGGCGGCGCCGCTGTTCTGGATGCATGCCGTGACGCCCGACTACTTCAAGGTGATGGACATCCGCCTCGAGAGCGGACGAGCATTCACACCAGCCGACCTCGCCGGGCGGTCCAGCCGTGGTGATCGTCACGAGCGCCACCGCCAGGCGCTTCTGGCCGAATCAGGATCCCATCGGACGGCAGCTGCGGTTCATCAACGAGCAAAACTGGCACACGGTCATCGGAGTCGCGGCGGATGTGCGCGGCTTCGACCTGGCGAGGAGCGTGCCCGAGTGGATCGACGGCGCGATGTACGTGCCGCACGGGCCGAACGCGACCATGGAGGACGGCCGCATTCCGAGCGAGATGGCGGTCGTCCTCGCCACGTCGTTGGATGCCCGGCGGGTCACGTCGATGCTCGAAGACATCGCGGCCCGGGCCAGCGGCCCTGTCGTCGTGGACGATGTCCGGGGGATGACCGCAATCACCGCCGCTGCCGTTGCGGCCCCGGCGGCGACGACGTCGGTGCTGGTCACGGTTGCGGCGCTGGCGCTGGCCCTGGGGTGCATCGGCGTCTACGGCGTGCTGTCGTTCCTGGTCTCGCGACAAACGCGCGAGATTGGCATTCGCCTCGCGCTCGGCGCGCGCCCCTACGACGTGTTCTGGCTCGTCATCCGCGAAGGCGCCACGCTCTGTGCGGCCGGCATCCTGCTCGGGATCGGCGGCGCGATCGTCCTGACGCGCTGGCTCGCCAGCGAGCTGCACGGCGTGAACCCGACCGATCCGGTGACCTACGCCGCAGTCGCCGCGGCCGTGGCGCTGGTGTCGCTCGCCGCCTGTGCCGTGCCGACCCGCCGCGCGATGCGAGTCGATCCGCTGATCGTGTTGCGGGAGCCATGAAGGGCGCCTCCAGGTTCTAATGTAGGGTCGGGTCTCAGACCCGACCGACTGCCTGACGACTCCGTAATTCGATCTCAATTCTGCTGGGGATCTTCACTCCCAACTGAAAACTGACAACCCGGAAACTGGTAACTGCCGACTGGAAACTCCATCACCCGCGGCGGTGGCATACGCGTTGCCCTTCCCGCAGAATGTCCGTGATGACCCGCGTCTCGATCGCCGCATGCCTGGCCGGTGCGGTTTTCGGCTTCAGCCCAGCCATTAGCGCGCAGGTCCCGGTGCCTCTGGCCGAACGGGCACGTGGCGCCGAGCGGGTGGTCGTCGGACGTGTCGGATCGATCACGCCTCACTGGCAGGTGAACGAGTTCGGCGATCGGCTCATCGTGTCGGTCCTGCACGTGGCCGTCACCGAGACGCTGAAGGGCGACACGGCGCCCGCGGTCGACGTCGAGGTCGAGGGTGGCACTCTCGGCCAGCTCACGCTTCACGTCTCCGATCAGGCTCCGGTCGCTCCGGGCGAGCGCGCAGTCTTCTTCCTGAAGCGCAATGCGCGCGGCGTGTTCGTGCCCCACCTGCGCGGACAAGGCCTGATCAAGCTGGACGGCTCGAATCGCGTTCCTGGAACCAGCCTGACACTCGACGTGATTCGACGCGAAGTCGCGGCGGGAAGAGGGCGGTAGATTCATGAGGCCACCCGCCCTACGACCTGCCTTTGCAGTGCTCGCTGCGACCGCCGCGGTCGTAACGGTTCTTTCAGGGACGACCGGAGCCTTCAGCGTGAGTGGCCCGGCGTGGCCGCAGCCGCAGACCCCGTACTTCGTCAATTCGACGAACCTGGATCTCCCAGGACCGGCGGCGGACGCAGCCGTTCGTGCCGGCGCGGACACCTGGCTGCAGCAGGCCGGCGCGTTCCGGTTCATCTACTCCGGCACCAGCTCCCAAACCACGAACACCAACGATCAAGTCAACCTGGTCCTCTTCCGGAACGCGTCGAACGCGTCGGCGATCGCCACGACCTACTGGTGGTCGAGCGGCTCGCAGATCATCGATGCCGACATCGTGTTCTGGGATGAAGCGTTCAAGTTCTTCGCGGGCACCAGCGGTTGTTCCGGCGGCTTCTACATCGAAGACATCGCGGCGCATGAATTCGGGCATGCGCTCGGCCTCGGGCACTCGGCGGTGACCGGAGCAACGATGTATCCGTCGGTCTCGTCCTGTAACACCGGGAATCGCACGCTCGACGCTGACGACATCTCCGGCGTCCGTTCGCTCTACCCGCCGCAGCAACCACTGCCGCCAACCGGATTGCGGATCGTCCGACACTAATCCGGACCCCACCGGCCTCACTGCCAGCTCCAGTCAGAACATTCCACACGCGGTCAGGTGGTCGTCAAAAAACTTTGACGTCCAGGGAATCGGGTGTAGGCTCGCGGTCCTTCCAATCACGGTTTCGCGGAACACTTGAAGGTCATTCCCATGAACGCTCAACCAGGCGATGCCCTGACCGGACCCGACATTGACCTCCAGCAGCTGGTGGCGCTTGTGGAGACAGGCGACCTGCCGGCCATCAGTGCGGCGGTCGCATCCCTCCACCCGGCCGATGTCGCGGAGCTGCTGACCATACTTCCGCAACCGGAGTCGCGCAAGACCGTCTTCGGCTTGCTTCCCGTGAAGAGCGCGGCGACGGTCGTCACTCAGCTTTCTCCGCCCGGCCGCACCGAGATTCTCGAGTCCCGTTCGGACGATGAGCTTCGGAGTCTGGTCGAAGAACTGGATTCGGACGAGGCCGCGGATCTGCTGGAATCGGTCCCGAAGGATCGCGCCCAGACGGTGCTGCAGGGGTTGCCCGGGTCGGTGGCGGCGCGCATCCAGCAGCTCCTGAAATACCCCGCTGATACGGCCGGCGGCCTGATGAAGTCGGAGTACGCGGCAGTGCTCGAGGGCGCCACCGTCGAAGAGGCGGTCGAAATCGTGCGGACGCTCGCCGAGGCCGTCGCCGACATCCACAACGTGCTGGTGGTCGATCACCGGTTCCATCTGCTGGGCGTGCTGCCGCTGTCGCGGCTGATTCTGGCGCGCGCGGGCGAAACCGTCGACGCGGTGATGGATCGCCAGGTGATTTCGGTGACGGTCGACACCGACCAGGAGCAAGTGGCGCGGCTGTTCAGGAAATACGACCTGGTGTCGTTGCCCGTCACCGATCCCCGCGGCGCGCTGCTCGGCCGGATCACCGTCGACGACGTGGTCGACGTGCTCGAGGAGGAAGCGAACGAGGATTTCTCGAAGCTGTCGGGTCTCGGCGAGGAAGAGCCGCTCTTCGACTCACCGGGACGCGCGATCAAGCGGCGGCTGCCGTGGCTCGGATTGAACCTGTTCACGACCAGCCTGAGCGCCAGCGTGATCGGGCTGTTCGAGGGAACGATTCACAGCCGCGCCCTGGCGGCGGCGCTGATGACGATCGTCGCCGCGCAGGGAGGCAATGCCGGAGTCCAGACCCTGACCGTGATGGTGCGGGGCATGGCCATGGGCAAGGTGGGCATGGCCCAGGCGCGCGGAATCCTGCTCAAGGAGCTGGCGGTCGCGTGTGGAAACGGGATCGCGCTCGGCATCGCGGCCGGCCTGGTGACCTACGTGCTCCACGGCGAGCCGCTGCTGGCGACGGTGCTGGGAATCGCCCTGGTCGCCAATTTCCTGATCGCCGCGCTGGTCGGCAGCCTCATCCCGCTGATCCTGCGATCGCTCCGCGCGGATCCGGCGGTCGCCTCGAGCGTCTTCGTCACCGCCTGCACGGACATGTGCGGGTTCTTCTCGTTCCTCGGCCTGCTGTCCCTTGGGCTGCGGTACTTCGTCTGAGGGTCAGACCCGGGTCTGACCCCGGTCTGACCCCAGCGCCTGGAGCGCCTCGTCTTTTGTGACGTAGATGTCGAAGATCTTGTGCATCCGCACCAGCTCGAACAGGGCGCGGACCGGTTTGGTCATCGCGCAGAGCTTCAGTTCGCCCCCTTTGCCGGTGAGCTGACGCAGGCACGACAGGATCGCGCCGAGGCCCGAGCTGTCGACGAACCGGAGCTCACGCAGGTCGAAGACCACCTTGCGGCACGGCTCGAGCACGGACGCGATGTCGCGCTTGAACTCCTTGGCGTTGCCGGCATCCAGCTGCTCGCCCGGCAGCACCACGATCGTGACGTCGCCGACCTGTTCCGTGGTCAACTCCATTTGCGGCCCTCGCTTCGCGACTTTACCGGCGCTTCTTGATCATCGAGATGCAGTTCCGGCCGCGCTCGTCGCGGTGGTAGCGCACCTCGTCGACGGTCTGGGTGATGATGTACATGCCGAAGCCGCCTTCCTGGCTCCCGTCGAAGTTCGGCGGCCGGACGGCGGCGGGATCGAAGCTCTGGCCGAGATGATGCAGCCGCAGCACGATGCGGTCCTGGTAGACATCCGCCGCGAGCTGAATCCGCCGGTCGGTGCGGCCGCCGTACGCGTGGCGCATCACGTTGCTGGCGGCCTCGGTCATCGCCAGTTCGAGCTGGCTGACGGTCTCCTCATCGACGGGCGCGGCGAGGCGCTCGCACACGTCGCGAACGAACTTCCGGGCCTGTGCCAGCTCGTTGAGGTCGCTGGAGATTTCCAGCTCCGCGCGCGCCTGCGGCAGCCGCCGCTCTTCGATCCGCACCGCGACACAGGTCAGGTCATCGCCGAACCGCTCGGAGCTCCCGAACGCCACCGCCTCCAGCCGAATGCGTTCGATGAGATCCCGCGGCTCGAGATGTCCAAATCGCCGAACGCACTCCGCCAGCCGTTCGATCCCGAACAGCTCCCCGGCAGTGTTCCGGGTTTCGGTGAGCCCGTCGGAATAGAACAGCAGCACGTCGCCGGGCTCCACCGGGACCGTCATCTGCTCGAAGATCTCGCGCTCGCTGACGCCGAGCGGCAGGTTCTCACCCTGCAGCAGCCTGCAGGCACCGGAGCTCGCCTGAAAATGAATCGTTGTCGTGTGGCCGCAATCCACGAGGTCGAGCCGCCGGTTGACGAGATCGAGCCGCGCGTAGCACACGGTGACAAAGCTCTCGAGCTCGATCAGCTGCCGCGCGACCTCGGAGTGCGCGAGCGTGACGATGTCCTTCGGCTCGGGCAGGGTACCGGGTTCGGACAAGGAGATGAGACGACTGAGGGCCTGCAGGAAATGACTCTTCGTGGCGGCGCCGAGCAGCGCGGCGGGAATGCCCTTCCCCATCACGTCTCCGACGATGACGTCGAGACAGCGATCGCGGTGATTGAAGAAATCGTAGAAGTCGCCGTCGATCCGCTGTGAGGGGATGGTCAAGGCCGCCGCACGCACGCCGGGGAGATCCTGCGGCGGCTGCTCGAGGAGCAGGGTCTGCTGGATCCGGAAGCCGATCTCCGCCTCCTGTTCACGGGCCCGCGCCAGCTCCTCCTGGGCCCGCTTCCGGTCCGTGATGTCTTCCGAGATCCCGACCAGGTACTTCGGCTTGCCGTCCGCGCCCAGCACCGGCACCTTGATCGTGTGAAGAAACCGCAGGCCCCGATGTGCGGTCTGGATCGCTTCTTCCGGGATGTCGACCATCTCACCGCCGGTCAGGACCGCGCGATCCTTGGCCTCGAAGAACCGCGCCTGTTCTTCAGGAAAAAAGTCGTAGTCGCTCTTGCCAATCGCCATGCTGCGCTCGATCCCGAGCGCTTCTTCTTCGGTCTTGTTCCAGCGGACGAAGCGCAGGTGCTCGGCATCCTTCACGAAGAGCATGACCGGAAGATGCTCGAGGACGGAGTCGAGGAAGTTGCGGGCCTCTTCGAGCTCCGCGGTGCGCCGCGCCAGCGCTTCTTCGGTCTGGCGATGTTCCGCGAGCTCCCGCTGCAGCTCGGTCTTGGTCTGGCGCGGGGCGTGGCTCTCGCCACCGGATCCGCCGGCGGGATCCGGGCTGTGGAGAACGCCGTCAGCGTATACCGACGGCGAAAGGAACCTGCGCACCGCACTACGCCACATCAATCACGCTCGAAGGCACCACACATGGCGGTTGACCGATCCGCGGTGACCCGCGGGACGCGAGCCTGATTCTGGGCGACTTCCGGCCGCCGTGACAACGGTTTTGTCGAGGGCGCCGGCGGGGCCGGGGAAGCCGCTTGTTCGGGTAGAGTGCTCTGGAACCCGTGCCCCTCTCGTCGAGACAGCGATCGCCTGCAGCCCTCGCCGCCCTGCTGATCGTGGCCTGCTTGATTGCCCAGGGCGGCTGCGGTCTGTTCCGGCGGTCGAGCCTGCCCGCGCAGCTGACCGACCAGCAGTTCTGGGAGCTGATCACCGACCTGTCCGAGCCTCCGGGCACGTTCACCCACTCGGACAATGTCGTGTCCAACGAACTCCAGTACGCCGACGTCATGCGTACGCTTCGACCGCGTGGAGGCGTGTACGTCGGGGTCGGACCCGAACAGAACCTGAGCTACATCGCCGAGGTCCGCCCCGCCATGGCCTTCATCGTCGACGTGCGGCTGGAGAACCGGAGCCTGCATCTCCTGTACAAGACACTGTTCGAGCTCTCGACGGATCGAGTGGATTTCGTCTCGCGGCTGTTCTCGCGCGAACGGCCGGCGGACCTGGAAGCCCACAGCTGCCGTCGAAGAGCTCTTTACCCGATACGCGAGCGTGCGGCCCGAGCGCCGCTTGCGAGAGGCGAACGGACGGCTCATTCGCGAGCGGCTCGTCGCGGCCCATCGGTTCCCGCTCACGCCCCGCGAGCTCGAGTGGATCGATTACGTGCTGGACGCGTTCTACTCGGACGGGCCAGACATTCACTACGCGCGGCTGCTGCCCAACGATCCGCCAGGGCCTTCCTACCGCGCCCTGATGACCGCCAGGGACGTGTCCGGCCAGCATCGCAGCTACCTGTCGAATGCGGAGAGCTTCGCGTGGGTGAAGCGCCTGCACGCGGCGAACCTGATCGTCCCGATCGTCGGCGACTTCGGCGGCCCCGCGGCCCTCCAGCGCACGGCCAGCTACATCCGGCAGCACCGGCAGATCGTCACCACGTTCTACAGTTCGAACGTGGAGGTCTACCTCAATCGGGAAAAGAACGCCGCGTTCTGCCGGAACCTGATGGCGCTGCCCCACGACTGGAACACCTACTTCGTGTGGAGCAAAGGCAAGCAGCCGCTGCGGCTCAAACTGGCGGCGTGCGCGGCGAAGTGAGAGGCGGGGCCACAGCGGTTCGCGCCGCGATTTCGGCGCTCAGGGCGCCGATCCGTTCCGGCGGGAGCGCCAGCACCAGCGTCGGCGACAGGCACAACATCCGATAGGTCACCGATCCCATGCGGGGCCCGAGCATTGGTGACGCGTGCAGGCCCATCACCACCAGGCCTGCCTGGCGATCGCGAATGACCTTGGCCAGTTCCTCCGCAGGATCGCCATAAACGAGGAGCGTCTCGGTGTGAACCCGGGTCGGGAGCTCCGCGACGAGCGCCTGCAGTCCCTCTTCTGCCACCGCGCGACGGTCGGCCTCGATCCCGGCAAGGTGCAGCCTGGCGGCGAGCGGGGTTCGCACCGGTTCGATCACGTGCAGCAGGATCAGCGGGACTCCGAGTGCCTGCGCCAGGCCTGCGGCGACCACCGCCTGGTGCCGCGAGCCTGGCGAGAGGTCCACCGGCACCATGACGCGCCGAACCAGCTTCGGGGCGTCCTCGATCGAAACCGGACCGGGGTCGGCAGGTGGCGTCACCAGCACCGGCGTGGTCGTCTCGCGGAGGACGCGCTCCGTCGTCGACCCGAAGAACAGCTTTCTCACGCCGGTGAGGCCATGGGTGCTGATCACGACGAGATCGCACGATCGCTCGCGGGCGACCCGAAGAATCTCTCCGGCCGGCTTACCGACCGCCACCTCGTAATCGAGGATTCCGAGGATCGGTGAGTCCTGCCCGAACGTCCGGTTCGCGAAGTGCTCGAGCTCGTGTTTGCTGTCGTCCGGGTTCCAGCGCACGCCGGTCCCGAGATCGGCCGCTTCGGTCAGCAGCGGATCCTCGACGGTCAGCTCGATCAGCCGGATGCCGAAGTGCCCCGCGATCGCAGCCGCATACCGGAGCGCCCCCGCCGACGCATCCGAGAAGTCGATGGGGCAGAGAATCGAGGGACGGACGTTCATGACTACCTCCGAGTACATAATTGTGCAACGCATGGGCGCACGCGGAGGAGCCCGCTCACGCCTGGGGACAGGCTCTCTCCAGGTGAGACGCCGGACTTCAAAGCCGATTCTCATTGGCGACGCCGTCCTGCATAATCGGGTCATGCAGCCAACATCCCGGTATCTGGCGCGGTGGGCGGTCGCAGCGCTGGCCCTTGCTCCGCTACCTCTCGAAGGACAGCAGGAGGATCAGCGCAAGCCCCGATTTCACTTCGCGCGTAGAACTCGTCACCACGGATGTGGTGGTTCGCGACAAGAACAACCAGTTTCTGTCGGACTTGAAGATCGACGATTTCGAGGTCCTGGAGGACGGCGTAGCCCAGAAGCTCGTGACGTTTTCCATGACCCACGGAGGGCGCACCTATAACGCCACCGCGCCCGCTGCTGCGCCGGTCGCCGAGGGCATCCTGCTGCCGCCCCCGCGCCCGCCGGCTGACGAAACCGGGCGGGTGTTCTTCATCTTCGTGGACGACCAGCACCTGAACTTCCGGGACACCGCGCGCGTTCGCAACCTGTTCAAACAGATCTCGGACGAGCTCATTCACCAGGGCGACATGTTCGGCATCGTCTCCACGGGTCCCTCTTCTATCGCGATCAACCTGACCTACGATCGCCGCCGCCTGACCGAAGCGGCCGAGAAGTTTTCGGGCAACGCGCAGACCTCGAACGACATCGTCGACGTGCCGACGGGATCGCAGGGGCCTCCCGAGGTCCGACACCGCGCTCACGTGGCGTTCTCGACGGCCCGCGACGTGATCAGCCAGCTCGAGCAGATCCACGACCGGCGCAAGGCGCTGATCTACATCAGCAACGGCTACGATCTCGATCCCTACGCGAAGACCCGCGCGAAGAACGAGATCGAACGCTACGGCCGGCTGCGCGACAGCGTCGACAACAACGGAGACAACAGCGCCGATCCGAACGATCCCGCCCTACGCCAGCAGGGTAACGAGTTCGCGTTCGCAGATCTCATCAGCGATCTGGCCGACGTGACCCGCGCCGCGGTCCGCGCCAGCACGACGATCTACACCATCGACCCCCGCGGCCTCGTCGCCGGACCCGATCTCGACGAGAAGGTCGACCGGATGGAGTTTCTGGATCTCGTCCGCAACCAGCAGGACACGCTGCGTGTGCTCGCCGACCTCACGGGTGGCCTCGCGGCGGTCAACCAGAACGACCTCACGAAGACGCTGAAGCGGATCGATCAGGAGACCAGCGACTACTACCTGGTGGGGTACTACTCGACCAACCCGGATCCGACAAAGAAGCGGCGGTCGATCGAGGTCAAGGTGAAGCGTCCGGGCGCCACCGTCTGGCATCGTCCGTCCTACACGCTGCGCACGCCCGAAGCGAAGCGGTAGAGGCACCGCGGGGACGCGGCGCCGGCTCAAGACGTCACGAGGGCCATGATGAACCCGTCGTACCCCTTCGCACCGACGGTCTGTGTCAGGGTCGCGGTCAGCCTCGGGTTACGTGAAATCGATTCGACCACCTGACGCATCGCCACGACGCGGGGATCGTCGTTCGCTTCGTCGGCGAGCGCGCCCGCGCGCACCACGTTGTCGACGATGATGACAGTGCCCGTACGCGACAGCCGCAGCGCCCACTCCAGGTATTGCGGCGTGCTCGGCTTGTCGGCGTCGACGAAAATCAGGTCGAACGGGCCGCCGGCTTCCGCCTCGATTCGCGGCAGCTCGTCGAGCGCGCGGCCGACGCGAAGCTCCACGACATCGGTCAGCCCGGCCTCGACCAGGTTCGCGCGCGCGACCTCGGCGACCGCGGGATCGACTTCGATCGTGATCAACCGCCCGCCCGGAGGAAGGGCCCGCGCCAGCCAGATGGTGCTGTAAGCGCCGAGGGTGCCGAGCTCGAGAATGCGGCGGGCGCCCGCAATCCGCGCGAGCAGGTGCAGGAACTTGCCCTGAGCGGCGGTGACGTTGATTCCAGGCAGGCCTGCGGCCTCGCTGCGCGCGAGCGCCGCTTCGAGCGCCCGATCGCCCGGCGCAAGCCACGCCTCGACATAGTTGTCGACCGCAATCCACGCCGGCTGCGCCTCGCCGCCGGCGGTGCTTCGTTCCCGTCGATCGCCTGACGATGAGTGCGCCGTCATCGAAACCGACTGTAGCATGCTGTGAAATGGATCGGCGTTGTACTTTCGCCCAATGGCGGAAGCCACGAGAATCCTCTTCACCTCCCTTGCCCGCCGTCTTGTCCGCCGTAGCGCGAAGCGCGAAGGTGGAAGCGCGCAGCGCGAAGGCGGGAGCCCCCGGCCCCGAGCTGTTGACACTCCGGCGCACCATAGGCATAGTTAACCTATGCCTAGGACCGACGGCCTTCCGCCGGGCACGCTCATCATGCTGATCCTGCGCGTGCTCGCCACCGAGCCGCTGCACGGGTACGCCATCGCGCAGCGCATCGCGCTCCTCTCGAAGGAGGAACTGAGCGTCGAAGAAGGTTCGCTCTATCCGGCGCTGCAGAAGCTGCTGCTCAAGGGCTGGGTCAAAGCGGCATCCGCCGTGTCCGACACGGGCCGGACGGTGCGGACCTACCGCCTCACACCGGCAGGCAGGAAACAGCTCGAGATCGAGCGGGCCGAGTATCGTCGCGTGACGGCAGCGATCAGCGCGGTCCTCGACACACCCTGATAGCAGATCGGAAACGCTGAATGCCCAACATTGGCGAGTGGTTCCGTCGCGTCTGGTACCTGCTCAATCGCAGCCGCGTCGACGCGGCGCTGCGCCGGGAGATGGAGGACCATCGCGCGCTGATGGCCGACCCGGCGCGGTTTGGCAATGCCCTCCGCCTGCGCGAACAGTCGCATGACGTGTGGGGCTGGGCCTGGCTCGACCACCTGATGCGCGATCTCCGATATGCCGGGCGGATGCTGCGCCGCACGCCGGGATTCACTTCCGTCAGCGTGATCTCGCTGGCTGCCGGGTTCGCGCTGGCGGCGTCGACAGTCGCGGTCCTGAACGCGTACGTGCTGCGCTCCCTGCCGTACGCCCACGCGGATCGGCTCTACCACGTCATGTACGCCCCGCCCGGACCCTGGGAACCTGGCGGGATGGAGGCGCTCGACTGGCGCGCCATCAACGACGTCGTCGAGTTCCCAATCACGGCGTCCGGTGCGACGTTCTATCTCAGCGATGGTGGTCAGACGCAGACGATCCGCGGCTTGCGTGCGGGTCCCGGACTGATCGAAGGTCTGGGTGTAAGGACGGTGGCGGGCCGGATGCTGGACGCCTCTGACTTCGCGGCCGCCTCGGAGCCGGTCGCGCTCATCGGCCATGCGCTGTGGCGCGATCGCTACGGATCGGATCCGTCGATCGTCGGCCGCCGGATTCACACCGAGCCGGAAGGCGGTGGTACCGCGGAGTCCTTCCAGATCGTCGGGGTCCTGCCGCCGGAGTTCTATTTCGGCCGGGACAGCCGGGCCGGTGTCGATCTGCTGGTGCCGCTGCTCTCGGCGAGACGCACCTACATGGTCCGTCTGCGCGCAGGCGTGCCGCGCGACTATGCCGAGCAGCGCATCACCCAGGCAGCACGGAGCGTGGCGACAGGGCTGACGCCTGAGTGGAGCGGGGTCCGTCTCGAATCCGCTCACTGGCGATACGTCGGTCAACTGCAGCCGATCCTGGTCGGAATCACTGTCGCAGCGGCGCTCGTGCTCCTCGTGGTCTGCGCGAACCTCGCCGTGCTGATCGTGCTGCGGACGATGCGGCGTCAGAAGGAGATCGCCGTGCGGACCGCGCTCGGGGCGGAGCGGCGCCACCTCGCGCGAATGCTGGTCGCCGAGGGCGTGCTCCTGTGCTCGACCGGCCTCACGCTCGGAATCGTGCTCACGTACTGGCTGCTCGGTGTGCTCGCGCCAATGATCGAGACCGAGCTGGGTCGTCCGGCGCCGCATGGAACGGCGGCCATCGCGAGTCGACGGGACCGTGCTGGCAATCACTGGCGGCCTCGGCGTGCTGATTGCGCTGGCGCTGCCGCTCCTGCCGCTGCTGACGCCGTGGCGGGTGCGTGTCGCCGACGATCTGCGCCGTGCCGGCAATACCTCCACCGACGGCCGGTCCGTGCGGCACCTTCGCTCCAGCCTGATCGCGTTCGAAGTGGCCGGGACCCTGATCCTGCTTCATCGGCTGCGGGCTGCTCCTCCGGAGTGCAGCCGCGATGCTCGCGGACCGATCTCGGATTCGACGCCGACCGCCTGGTGCGCGCGCGGATCGTGCTCCGGGCCAGCGACTACCCCGACCCGTCAGGCTTCTTCCGCTTCTACGGGCAGTTCACCGACCGCCTCGCCGCGGTCACCAATGCGCCCGTCGTGTTCTCGAACTGGCCGCCGTTCTTCGATCTTCCAACGCAAACCATCGAGGCCGACGGCCGCGCCGGGCAGGGCGTCAAGGGTGGCGTGATTCAGATCGGTCCGGGCTACTTCGCCGCGCTGGGCACACCGCTCAGCGCCGGCCGCGAATTCACGCGCGCCGACGGCGAAACCGGGCTGCCCGTAGCCCTCGTCAGCGAGACGCTCGCCCGTCGCCTGTGGCCCGGCGCATCGGCGCTGGGCCGCCAGGTCCGCGCCGTCCTCCAGACAGAAGGAGGATCGACACCGGGGCGGTGGCTGACGGTTGTGGGAGTCGCCGGTGATGTCCGCCAGGAATACGCAGACCCGAACGTCGCGGACCTCTACGCTCCGATCACGCCGGCATCTGTCGGGAGGTTCGGGTCTTTCTACGTGCGCAGCGATCGGCCGCTTGCTTCGATCTTCGGCGAGGCCCGCGCGATCGCGGCCGGACTCGACCCGCACGCGGTCGTCGATCTGCCTCGAACGGTGCTCAGCGAGAACCGCCAGCTCGCGGGTACGACCTTCCTCACGACGATGCTCACGGGTTTTGCCGCAATCGCCGGATTTCTCGCCGTGCTCGGCATTTATGGCGTGACGGCTTACGGAGTTCAGCAGCGGCAGCGCGAGATCGCGATTCGCATGGCGCTCGGGGCCTCGGGCGGACGCGTCGTCAGCCTCTTTGTGAAGGAAGGAGGGGCCGTGCTCGCCGCCGGGCTGGCGGCCGGCCTCCTGGGCACAGGCGCCGCCGTCCGCATTCTCGAGCATCAGCTGTTTGCGGTCGAGCCGTTCGATCCGGCGACGCTCGCCGCGACGTGTGTCCTGATCAGCGTCGCCGGCGTTTCGGCCATCTGGTGGCCGGCCAGGCGGGCGTCTCGGGCAAACCCGGTTCTGTCGTTGAAGGAAGGCTGACTCGGGGCTTAGTCGTCACACGCCGCGAAGACCAGCTCGAGGGTTTCCCAGACCCGGGCCTTGCGGCGATCTCTGGCCCACGGATCCTGCCGATTCCCGCGCCGCTCTCGCACCACGCTGAAGCCGGCTCTGCCCAGGAACGCTTCTTCCAGGGCCCTGTACAACCTCTCGTCCGAGGATTTCACCACTATGCAGAATCGCGGCATCTGCCGGGGTGTCGGTGTGTCGCGGCCGCTGCATTAGGTACCGAATCCGGCACGGGCGCGGTTATTGCTGTCTGTTGGACCACTGCGAGCGAGGAGGACAATGGAGCGGGTGTCAGCGGATTACGACGAAGTCATGAAAGTCCTCGTGGAGTGCGAGCTGAAGCTGAGAACGCTTCAGGAGCAGGGCAGGCTCACTGTGGAAGGGCTGCGGGAATTCGTGGAGCTGTCCACGAAAGTCCGGGCGGAGCTGGATCGCCGGCACCTTCGGGACCGGCGTGCGGCGATAAGGCATTCGCCCGATCGCCGGACTGCCGTCGGCGTGGGGCGACAGGAATCAGTCGAGCCGGCGTGACGGAGGTCACAGCGGACGAGGTACACGGACGTCTTCGCCCGCGGAGATCGTAGAATGCCCGGGTTGCCGCTGGAGCCATTCTGACGACCGAGTCCGTTTCCGTTGCTTCGCTCGTCTCTGTCATCGTTCCCGTCTTCAACGAAAGCGCGACCGTGGGCGCCGTCATCGATCGGCTCCTCACGATCGACTTCCCCGCCGAACGCGAGATCATCGTCGTCAATGACGGCTCGAGCGACGGAACGCGTGAGGTCCTCGCGTCGCTCGAAGGGACGGCGCGGCTTCGCATCATCCACGCCGACCGGAACCGCGGGAAAGGGCACGCCATCCGGCTCGGGCTGGAGCATGCCCGAGGCGGAGTCGTCGCGATTCAGGATGCCGACCTCGAGCTGGATCCCGCGCAGCTCGGCCGGCTGGTGGGTCCGTTGCTCCGCGGCGAGGCCGACGTCGTCTATGGCTCCCGGTTTCTCGGCCCGCGCCCCGACGCCCCATGGCTCACGCTGGCAGCCAACCGGGCGCTCACTTCCCTGACGAACATCTTGTACGGGTCCTCGATTACGGACATGGAGACCTGCTACAAGATCATGCGCACGTCCGTGGCACGCGGCCTCGGACTCACGGCCGATCGGTTCGACATCGAGCCGGAGATTACCGCGCGCCTGCTCAAGGCCGGTCATCGCATCGCCGAGCAGCCGGTCAGCTTCACCCCGCGATCGCGGGCCGCCGGCAAGAAGATCGGCTGGCGTGACGGGATCGCCGCGATCCGGGTGCTCTTCCGCCATCGCTTCTCCGCCTGATCGCATGCCACGCGTCGACGATCGGCTCGCCCGCGGCCTCGCTGCGGCGGCGGTGCCCTTCATCCTGGTCGCCCTGGCCGTGGCAATCACCGGCGGCGTCTCCATTCAGCTGGGCGGAATCCTTCTTCGGTCGCACGATCCGATCCGGCCGTTGATCGTCGGAGCCGCGCTGCTGGGGCTCGCCGGCTGGTGGCGAGGGAGCGCGACGCTGGCGTCGGCGCTGGACGGGCAATGGACGCTCATCGAGCGGCACGCGGGCCTGTTTGCGGGCGTGCTCTCGATCGTCGCGATCCTCGCTGGCTTTCACTGGGGAGCGTTCATCGCCGGTGGATCGGATTCGTACTGCTATCTGAATCAGGCCGAGCTGCTGGCGCGGGGCGCCGTCCACGACTACGAGCCGCTGTCCGAGGATGCGACGTGGCCCGGCAACCCCTGGTCGTTCGCGCCAGCGGGCCACATCCCGATGGGAGCTCCGGCTCCGGCGCTGGTGCCGATCTGCCCGGCCGGCTATCCGCTGCTGATGGCCGGCGCGCGGCGCCTGGCCGGACGCAACGCGATGTTCTGGATTACCCCGCTGATGGGGGGCATCGCGGTCTGTCTCGCGTTTCTGCTGGGCCGCAGGCTTGCGGGGCCAGCTGCCGGCCTGCTGACCGCCGCGCTGACCCTCAGCAGTCCGACGTTCCTGATCCAGCTGTTTCAGCCGATGAACGACGTGACGGCCGCGGCGCTCTGGTGTGCGGCGCTGGTCCCGGCCATGGACGACAAACGGCGCGATGTCGCACGTGCCGGACTCTCCGGCCTCCTGGCGGCCGCGGCGATCACGGTTCGACCGAACCTGCTGCCGCTCGCGGTGATTACCGGCCTCGGTTTGGCCCTCGTCGTGCCGGGACGCACCCTGCGTCAGCGGGTCACCATGGTCGCGGTCTTCGGGCTGGCGGCTCTGCCGGGTATCGCAATCGTGATGGCAATCCAGAACGCAATGTATGGGTCGCCGCTCCGGTCAGGCTACGGCGACCTCAACACGATGTTCTCGGCGAGGCACGTCCTGCCAAACCTTCAGCGGTACTCGAGATGGTTGATGGAGGCGCAGACGCCAGTCATCGCTGCCGCTCTCGGGTCCCCATGGCTGCTCACCAGGCCGGGGACGCGGCGTTACGCCGTGTGGTTGCTTGGATTTGCTGCCGTCACATTCGCGTGCTACCTGCCCTACGTGGTCTTCGACGCCTGGTGGTACACACGCTTCCTGCTGCCCGCCACGCTGCCTCTGCTCGCGCTGACCGCGGCCGTGGCCGTCGCGCTGATCGAACGCCTGCCAGGATCTTCCCGTGCGATCGCGTACGGCGTTCTCGCGACTGCGCTCGTCGCCTTGTCGATCCGGACTGCGATTCCTCGTGACGTCTTCCGCATTCGAGACCTCGAGTGGCGCTTCCGATCGGCCGGCGAGCGCGTCGCCGCGCTGCCGTCGAATGCGGCCCTGATTACGCTGCACCACAGCGGCAGCGTCCGCTTCTACGCCGGCCGATCGACCCTCGGCTGGGCCGACATCGAGAAAGGGCGCCTCGACGACGCGATTGCGTTTCTCCGGCGGCATGGAAGGAAGCCGTATCTGATGTTCGAAGCGTGGGAGGAGCCGCAATTCAGGGAACGGTTCGCCGGAGAACGGCTCGGAGCGCTCGACTGGCCACCGTTTGCCGAAGTCGATGGCGTGAAGCTCTACGATCCGGATGATTACGATCGCCATCGGCATGGCGAACGGATCGCGACGGAGCGCGTGGTGACCACGAAGCGGTGACTCGCCCGATCGTCCGGCTCGCCTCGTTGCTGGCGATCGCGGTCGCCGTGGCTGCGGCACTGTTGGTCTGGCGCTGGCGCACCGCCGAGCGTGGCCCTGCGCCGCTCGAGCCGGGCTGGGAGGCCGCGGTCGTCACCATCGCCGGCGACGGCCCGACCTCCGGTCTCGCAGATCCGTTCGGCGTTGCCACTGCCAGCGATGGCGCGGTGTTGGTCGCCGACGCCGGCGACCAACCCCGCATTCTGCGAATCTCGCCTGACGGCGCGATGCGAACGGTGGCCGGTGGCACCCGCGGCTTTGCCGACGGCGAGGGCGCCGCTGCCCGATTCGATTCGCCCTCGGGCCTGGCGATCGATCGTGCCGGTGTCCTCTACGTCGCAGACACCGGCAATCACGCGATCCGTCGGGTCGCGCCTGACGGCCATGTGACCACACTGGCCGGCGATGGTGTCGCGGGCGATGCGGATGGCCCCGGCAGCCAGGCCCGCTTCAACGGCCCGATTGGGATCGCCGTCGACGGCCAGGGTCGCGTGATCGTCGCCGACACTTACAACGACCGCATCCGCTCCATCGCCAATGACGGCAGCGTCACCACGATCGCGGGCAGCGCCGGGTCCGGTTCAGACGACGGCGCAGTGGACCAGGCGCGATTCGATACGCCCTGCGGGATTGCCGTCGATACCGCTGGCACCATCTACGTCGCCGACAGCGGCAACGGCGCGATTCGCCGGATCGATGCTGCCGGGACGGTTTCGACCTTCGCACGAGATCTTGACGGCGTCCCGCTGCGTCCGATCGGCCTAGTCCTCGATCCCCACGGCACGGCCTACATCACCGACGAGCGCGGCCGGATCGTCGAGCTTCCAACCGATCTCCGCGGACGCACCATCGCGGGAACATTGCCGGGCTTCAAAGACGGCTCGGGCGGTGAGGCGCGATTCCGGCGGCTGGCCGGCGTTGCCGTCGCCGGCGACGGCCGGTTCGTGGTCGCCGACGCGGGCAACGGAGCGATCCGCATGATTGCCGCACGATCGCGGCTGCCACTTCTGCTGCCCCCGTCGCCGTTGTTCCACCCGGCGTTCGATCGCGACACTTTCGCCCGCACGCCACTGCTGTGGCCGATCACCCCGATGGACGGTCCTCATGAAGTCGCCGGGACGATGGGCGAGGCGCGCGGCACCCAGGGCGCGGAGCGGTTTCACGCCGGCATCGATGTCCGCATCGAGCAGGGCACGCTGGTCCGTGCGGTGCGCAACGGAACCGTATCGAACCCGATCTCGACCGGCGATTTCGGATCGCTGAACGAATGGCTCCGCATCGGATCGATCAGCTACGTCCACGTTCGGGCGGGGCGAACCCGGTCCGGCGGCATGGTGGAGCACGACGGCTTCGTTGCCGGCTTCGACAGCGCAGGCAAGCTCGCGCGGGTGCGCGTGCGCCGGGGAGCGCGGTTCGCTGCCGGGGATGTGATCGCGAGCGTCAACCCGTTCAACCACGTGCACCTGAACGTCGGCTGGGCCGGCGAGGAAGTCAATCCACTCGGGCTTCGGTTGATCCAGTTCGAGGACGGGGTTCGTCCGACGATCGCGGCTGGCGGCATCCGGTTGTTTGACGACACCTGGAAACCATTCCCACGGCAGAGGAGAAAACCGCCGATCGTCTCGGGACGGGTCCGCATCGTGGTCGACGCATGGGATCAGGCGAACGGAAACCGGCCGAACCGGCGGCTGGGACTGTATTCGCTCGGGTACCAGATCCTGAAGGCCGATGGCACGGCAGTGCCGGGATTCGAACAGCCGCGAGAAACCATCGAGTTCGATCGTCTGGCCGTTCAGCCCGATGCCCCGGCGCTCGTCTATGCGCCCGGCAGCGGCATCCCGTTCTATCGGGGGCGGCGCACCCGGTTTCTCTACATCGTGACCAACACCTTCAAGGCGGGCGCGGCTGCCGAGGGCTTCTGGGATACGTCTTCGCTGACCCCTGGCACCTACGTCGTGCGCATTCACGCACGCGACGTGCGCGGGAACGAGCCGGCCGCCAATCGCGATGTGAGAGTCGTCGTGGAACCGGCGACTACCGCGATCGAGTCGCCGCCGGCGGCGCCGCCGCGCTCTTGAAGCGCTCGATCCGGGCTCCCCTGAACATCAGCTTGCGCACGGCCATCGGCGCGCCGTCGGCGCCACGCGTGTTCAGCGTCAGGGTGCTGACCGCGCCCGCACCGGCGTCTGGCTGGACCTCCACCGAGCACGTCCTGACTTCGCCTGTGGAACAGGAGCCGGCGGCGACGCCATTCAGGTCGATCGCCGTCGCGCTGTGCGCTGGCCCGGCGAGGTCGAGCGTGATGCGATAGGAAGATCCGGGCTCGAGCGGCAGCAGAAACGCCGCATGCGCGTTTGCGTAACGGATGCGTCCCGTCCCGGCGAGCTCGACGCCGCTCCAGCCCGCACCGAAGTAGGATTCGTTCTCGAAGTTCGGCCGGATCACATCGACGCCCGCACCGGTGCGAAAGAGCGGCGTCGGCGGGAGACCGCACAGCCGGATGGTCGGCTCGACATCCGACTTGATCCGAGCCACCGCCCGCACGCCCGGTCGATCCAGGGTCAGGCGAAACACCGTCCGTCGTCCACCGAGTCGAGTCAGCCTGGTGGCCCAGAGCGACGCGCCGCCGGCCTCGGGCTGCAGGCTCAGCGTCCGAGCGTCGCCATCCCCGTGGATCCCGGCGACGTCCACCGCGAGCGGCGCCTCGGGGAAGCGCGTCTCGAGGACGACGGTGCTTTTCTGCAGGAGCGTGGCAACGGCACTGCCGGTGGACAGCGCAGGACTCACGTCTGCCCACGCGTCGGTCGTCACGGTCACGCAGGGCGTTTCCCCGGCGAGCCGATACACGGCACCGTGATACGGGACACTCCATGGACCGCGATCTGGAAAGTCCAATGCCCGCATCAGCGTTCCATCGGGCCAGAAGGCAGCGAGCGCGAGTCCGCTCGGCGTGGCGACCACGGTCTGCTCGGCGAGCTCTACACGGGCGCCTCGCTCGTCGGCAGTAGCGCGCAGCGTGCCGCCGAACGAGGGAAGCGGTGTGCCGAGCGTTGGCTGATCGACGACCAGCGTCACGGCGCGGTAGTCCTTCGTCCATGTCTCGCCGGCCCGATCCACGACCACGGCGAAGCTCTCGAAGTTCTGCGCGCGCCCGGCGGGCCGCGCGTTCGGATGGCCGACTTCAGTGAGATCGACGGGACCTGCAAAGTACCGAGGTGGCACCGGCGAGCACGGTTCCCTCCGGAAGTCGCGCGAGCCACTCGTTGAGCGGCAACCCTTCCACTGCAACCGGAACGAACTGAAGCCCCTCGACGGCGAAGAAGGTCGCGGCCCCGGCAAAGGCATAGACCGGCCGCGTCTTCGCCGCCTCGCGCACGAAGGGCGCGTCGAACGGCACCGAGAACAGGCGCTTGCCGCCTGGGGCCTCGCGCGTCACGCGGTAGTAGTAGAGGGAACTGTCGTAGAAGTAGTCCTCCGTGACCACTCCTGCGCCGTCTGGCAGCTGCGCGTGCAACGCGCGGAAGAACTCGCCGGTCTCCCACATGCGGCTCTGATCGGCCTCCTTGTAGTTGGCTGACACGTTCACGATCGGCAGCGCGGCAGCCGCAATTCCTCCGGCGATCACGCCGGCAATCCGCCTCCGGGAGAGCGCCGCAACCGCCCGGCGGAAACCGTCCGCCCCCACGGCGGCAAACGGCCAGACGAACACCATGATCGGCGTGATGAAGCCCTTCACGTCGCCGCCGAGGTTCACCACCATCCAGAGCATTCCCAGGCCTGCGCCCAGCGTCAGCAGTGCGCCGCTGCGCTTCCGCCGGACTGCCACCACGATTCCGATGGCGACGAGAGCCAGGCCGCCGAGGCGCAGGTCCTCTTCCATGGTTTCGGTGACGACCGGCAGCTGCACGGTGAGCAGGGTGCGAAGCGAAAAAGCGAAACGCTGCTCGGCAAATCGCTGCGCCGTTACGATCTCGACCAGCTCGGAGAATGAATTCGCACGGCTTTCGAGAAAGAGCGCGTGCTGTCGGGTCCTCAGCACGATGTATCCGTACTGCGCGAACCCGAGCAGCACGATCAGAGTCGCCAGGGCGACCACGGGGATCGTCAACGCCTTCCGGTCGCGAACGAGCACGTACACGATGTACGCAGGCACCACGCCGACAATCGTGAGGTGGTTGCCGAACGCCGCCGCGGTTGCGGCGATGGCGCCGAGCAGCCACAGCGGGCGCAACCGGTCACCCCACATGAGCAGCAGGAAGAGAGACAGACCTGCTGTCGCAGCCGCCAGGCTGTAGACCTCCGCGAACACCCCGCTCCGCCAGAAGCTCGCCCCCGACGCGAGCCCGAGCGCCGCGCAGCCGGCGGTCCAGCGTGAGGCCCCGAGCAGCCGGGCGATCAGGAACACGGTCGCACAGGCAATGGCGGCCATGACGGCCGAGAAAAGGTTCGCGCGATAGGCAATCGGCCCGATCGGCACCAGGTGGACGAACGAGCCCGACAGCATCGAGTAGAGCGGGTACCCCGGCGGGTGCGCCGTTCCGAACACATAGCCCAGGAACTGGAACTTCGGCGTGTCCTCGGGGCCGCCGAGATCCGGTTGAAGCGTCGCTATATAGAGGATGCAGGCCAGGAGGGCCACGACCAGCGCACAGACGACGTCACGGATGCCGACGTCGTGGTGGACCTTTGATGGCGATGACTCGATCACGGCAGATGGATCAACGCCCAACTCCCAACTCCCAACTCCCAAGGGGAGCCGTTCGAACAATGGGGTGAACGGCCGTCAACAAGCTTATTGGCGCGACTTTCACCCCGTTGTTCGTACGGCTCCGCTTGGGAGTTGGGAGTTGGAGGTTGGGAGTTGAGTTGATCACGACCGGGCCATGATACCGGGGGCGTCCCCGCCCCGGAAATCGCGACCCGACAGATCCGTCACAGAAATCCAGGATTGTTAGCGCTGACCCGAAATGGAACATCCGGCGAAGGCGTGATTGGGGTCACGCGGGGTGCCAGAATGCCAGGCCGTTCGTCCCCGGCCGGCGGTAACCGATAGGAACCGAAGAAGATTCATCCGGAACTCGCTGCGACAGCCCCGGCAGGCCCGATTCTTCCCATGACAAGGCACTGCCCTTGCGTTGCCTCCGCGCTTGTGACGCTCCTGTCGTCTCGTGTAACGCCGTTTCAGGGCCGAAACACCCTCGACGCCGGCTTCCAGCCGGGAAGCGAACGGCGCGTACCGGCGACTCCGCCTGCACGGGTCATGCTCGATGCACTGTGGCGGATCATGGCGACCCGCGACCTCGCCACCGCGGAGCACGCCCTCCGGGTCCAGCGTCTTGGCGTCGCTCTCGCGCAGGAAGTCGGCCTCGACGATGAGTTGATAGCGGCGGTCCATGCGGCGGCGCCCCTCCACGACATCGGCAAACTGGCGATTCCCGACCACCTGCTGCACCGGCCCGGTCCGCTCTCTCAGGAGGAATACGAGATCGTCCAGCAGCATGCCCCGATGGGAGCGGAAATCCTTGGCGGGATCGAAGGCGGAGCGCCGCTCGCCAGAATCGTGCGGCATCACCACGAGAACTGGGACGGCACCGGCTATCCCGACGGTCTCCGGGGTGAGGCCATTCCGAAGGGGGCCCGGATTCTGGCCGTGGTGGACTGTTACGACGCCCTGACCTCGGAGCGGCCGTACCGCCAGCCCCTCGCACACGCTGAAGCGCTGGCGATGATCGTCGGCGCTCGCGAGTCGATGTACGAGCCGGAAATCCTGGATGCGTTCGTCCGGGTCATCCAGCGGTTCCCGAGAACGAGCCCGGTCCTGACCCGGGACCTTCCCAGCGGCCATCCTCACCAGCCCCGGCCCGTGAGGGTGAGATGAGCTCGCGCCCGCAGGACGCGCCCGCGTTCAGTGCGCTGCCGGTTGCGGCACGCGTGTTCGTGACCGCCGTGGTCGCGGCCGGCGCGATCTGCCTGGTGACCTCGGCGACTCAGGTCAGGTTCGATCACGCGATTCTCTTCGTCGTGCTCCTGGGGCTGGCGATCCTGACATCGGCCGCCAAAATCGACCTTCCCCTCGGCCGCAGTCAGTCGAACCTGTCGCTGTCGCACGCCATCAATTTCTGGGCGCTGTTTGCGATCGGGCCGGCAGAGACCGCCTGCATTGCGGCGGTGGGCGCCTGGGCTCAGTGCACGCTTCGCGCCGGTGGCGGACGCAACCCGCTGCACCGCATCGTCTTCAGCATCAGCTCGCTCACGGTCACGGCGTGGGTCGCCGGGCTGCCGCTCGGGCTCCTCGGCCACGATCCTTCGCGGTTCGCGCCGATGATGCGGACCGCGGCCGTGGTGGCGCCGCTCTACTTCTTCGTCAACTCCGCATTCGTTGCCGGGGCAATCGCGCTCTCGACACGTCAACCGGTCGTGCGGATCTGGCAGCGGAACTTCGTCTGGAGCGCGCCGAGCTATCTGGCCGGCGCCGCCCTCGCGGCCGTGGCAACCGCGGCCTCGGCACGGGGCTGGTTCGGCTGGCTCGCCGTCCTCGCGGTGCCGTTGTACCTGGTCTTCCGCAGCTATCACATGGTCGTCGCCCGCCTGCGCGAGGAACAGAACGAGACCCGCCGGGCCATGGACGTGCAGCTGGCCACCATCGAGGCGCTGGCGCTGGCGATCGAGGCGCGCGCCGGCTGTACCCCCGAACACATTCGATCGATCCAGCACTACGCCGGGCTGCTCGCCGAAGCGGCGGGCCTCAGCGAGGCTGAGATCCAGGGGGTGCGCACCGCCGCGCTCCTGCACGACATCGGCAACATGGCGGTGCCCGAGCACATTCTCTCGAAGCCGGATTCGCTGACGCCGGAAGAGTTCGAGCGCGTCAAGATCCATCCCCGTGTCGGTGCCGAGATTCTGCGCAACGTCGCCTTCGGCGTGCCGGTCAGCGAGCTGGTCCTCGCGCATCACGAGCGCTGGGACGGTCTGGGGTACCCGGCTGGCATCCGTGGCGACGAGATTCCCATCGGCGCCAGGATCCTCGCCATCGCCGACTGCTATAGCACGCTCCAGGCGACGCGACCATACCGTCCTGCGCGGACCGAGAGCTCCGCCATCACCGTGTTGCGCGATTACGCGGGGAGCGCCTTCGATCCGACGCTCGTCGAGCTGTTCATCGCGCGGCTGCAGATGACGGCGCTGCCGGTCATGACCAGCGAGGCGGATGCCGACAATGCCTGGATCGAGCGCGAAGGCCTGGTGGCGCTCCAGGACATCGCGGGGGCCCATCGCGAAGAACAGACGCTCTACGACATCGCACAGGCGCTCGGCTCCAGCCTCGGCGTGGCGGACTCGATGGCGCACATTCAGGACAAGGTCAGCCGGCTGGTGCCGTTCGTGACCTGCGCGATCTTCCTCGGCAACGACGAGGACGGCTACGGGTGCCGCTACGCGCACGGACCAGGCACCGAAGCGCTATTGAAGTGGGAACCGCGTTCCTGGAGCGAGGTCGCGCTCCGGCTCCCGTCGTGCGCCGACGGCCGCGGCGCGCACGGCGAAGAGCTCACCTCCCTGCTGCCCTGTCCGCTGACGTTCGAGGGACAGCTGATCGGCGGCCTGGTGATCTACCACACCGCGCCCGGGATCTTCACCGACGAGCATCGCCGGGTGCTCGGGCGAGTCAGCGAACAGGCCGCCGCGGTCATCTTCAACTCGACGCGGTTCGAGCAGACGCAGCACGAGTCGCACACCGATCCGCTGACCGGGCTGGCCAACCGCCGGTCGCTCGATCGCCAGTTCGAGACCGGGCTCGCGCACGCGACCCGCACCCACGGCACCATCAGCGTGGTCGTCCTCGATCTCGATCGGCTCAAGGAAATCAACGACACCTACGGGCACGAAGCCGGGGATCGGGCGCTGCGGGCCATCGGCGGCGTGCTGAAGTCGACGGTCCGGCAGAACGACCTGTGTGCGCGGTTCGCGGGCGACGAGTTCGTGGTGGTCCTGTGGGACTGCGGCCCCGAGCACGAGGCGCGGCGCGTGCAGGAGCTCCAGACGCGCGGTCGCGGCCTATCCCTTCGAGCCGCGCCCCGGGGTGCGCGTGTCACTCTCGATCAGCGCGGGTCCGGCCCGCTTCCCGGTCGACGGCCGCACCTTCGGCGAGCTGCTCGCCGCGGCCGATGCCCGCATGTATCGCGACAAGGCCGGCCGGCGCTCCCGCAGCGCGCCGAGACAGGCGGCGGCGGGCCCCGACCGGGCCTGAGCCGCCACCGAGGGCGCGCGGCGCGCGCCCGCCCGGCGGGCATGGTTCCCCTTCGGGCAAGCGGTTGCCTTTTCCCGCTCCAATCCGCATAATTGATAGCTGGCTAACGGGTTAGCCACTTCCCACGTTGCCCGCAGCTCGGCGGGCGGCCGTGAATCCCGGGCCCTCGCGGCCAGTCGGTCCCTCTAAGGGAGTGTGCGTGCACCGGCTGATTACCCTGGTATCGCTTTCGTGCCTTGCCGTCGCTGGACTGTCGCGTCCAGCGATCACCGCGATCCTTTTTGGCGCGCAGGAGCCAGCCCGTCCGGAGTCGCGGCAGGCGGCAAGTTCCCACCCGGCTGAGGTGAGTGCCCGACACGTACTGTCGAGAACCAGCGCTCCAGCTCCAGTTCGGCCGGCTCCTGCTCCGATCCTCAACGCCGCGAGCGTGAAAGGCTTCGAGGGCACCGTCAAGCCGTTCCTGTCGGAGTACTGCTACCCCTGTCACGGTAACAAGGGGGAGGCGAAGAACGGCCTGAACCTTCAGTCGTTCCAGTCGCCCGACACGCTGATCGATCAGCGCAACCACTGGGAAGACGTGATCGGGATGCTCCGGCGCGGCGAGATGCCGCCGATGGAAGAGGACCAGCCGGACGAGCAGCAACGGCAGGGCGTCGCCGGCTGGCTCGAGCGCGAGCTCGCGCGCATCGATCGGGTCACGCCTCCGGATCCGGGCCGTGTGACGGCGCGGCGGCTGAACCGCACGGAATACAACAACACCATCCGCGAGCTGCTCGGCGTCGATCTCCGGCCCGCCGACGATTTTCCGCAGGACGACGCCGGCTACGGGTTCGACAACATCGCCGACGTGCTCTCGCTCTCGCCGGTGCTGATGGAGAAGTATCTGTCCGCCGCCGACGCGATCGCGCGCACCGCGGTCTACGGTCCGGCGTCGCTCAAGCCCACGCTCACCCGCCTCCGATCCGATGGCCGGAGAAACGGTGACGCCCGCGTGTTCCCGCTCCAGTACGACGTCACGGGCCTCAGCCTGCCCAACGCGTTCCACGCCATGCACCGCGTCCCCGTCGAGGGCGAGTACGTGGTGCGGGTGTTCCTCGGCGGCCAGCGCCCCGCGAACTCCGATCCGATCAGCCTGTCGCTGTGGATCGACGACCGCGAAACTTTGACGCGGGTTCACGATCAAGAGAAGTACGGCCGCTTCGATCTGGATCGGCAGGACTTCGGCGGGCAGACCGCCGACTTCAGAGTCAGGCTGACCGCGGGCGAACATCGCCTCGCGGTGGCGATTCCACGCATCTTCGAAGGGCTGCCGGCCCGCTTCTACGGGCCCAACCCTTCGAAGCGGCCGGATCCGCCGCGCACGTTCACGCCGCCGGCCAACGCCCCGCCGGAGCGAATCGCACTGCTGAAGCAACGATTCGACGAAGCAGCGGCGGAGCTCGAGAAGATTCCCTTCAACGGCGTGCGGGTGGCGAACGTCGAGGTCGGCGGGCCGTACTCGCAGGTCTCGACGCCCACGTCTGAAAGCCTGGCCCGCGTCTACACTTGCGGTCACACCAGCGGGCAGCATCAGCCCGCGTGCGTGCGCCGCATCATGACCAGCCTCGCGCGGCGCGCGTTCAGACGCCCCGTCTCCGCCGCCGAGATCGACCAGTACGTCTCGCTCGTCCGGGAAGCGCAACAGGAGGAACAGTCCTTCGAGGAAGGGCTCGTCGTCGGGATTTCCGCCTTGCTGGTCTCACCCGACTTCCTGTTCCGGATCGAGCGCGACCGGCCGCTGGCACCGGCGGCGACGTCGCACCGGATTTCGCAGTACGAGTTGGCCACGCGGATCTCCTATTTCCTCTGGTCGAGCATGCCGGACGACCGGCTGCGCCGTGCCGCCGACGCCGGCACGCTGCGGAACCCGGTCGTGCTCGCGGCCGAGATCCGGCGCATGCTCGCCGATCCGCGATCGAGGGCGCTTGCCGAGAACTTCGGCGGCCAGTGGCTCCAGTTCCGCGCGCTCGAGTCGGTCACGCGGGACCGTCAGCGGTTCCCCGACTTCGAGGACTACCTGCGGCTGTCGATGCGCCGCGAGACCGAGTTGTTCGTCGAGCACGTCATCCGCGACGACCGCAGCATCCTGGACTTCATCGACGGCCGCTATTCGTTCGTGAACGAACGGCTGGCGCGGCACTATGGGATTCCCGGTGTGGCCGGCCCGGAGTTTCGCCGCGTCGATCTCACGGGCACGCCGCGTGGCGGCGTCGTGACGCAGGGCAGCGTGCTGACGGTCTCGTCGTATGCGACCCGTACGTCCCCGGTGCTGCGCGGCAAGTGGATCCTCGAGAACCTGCTCAATGCGCCGCCGCCGGAGCCGCCCGCCGACGTTCCGAACCTCGACGAGACGCCAATCGGGACCTCCGCGTCGGTGCGGATGCAGCTCGAGGAGCATCGCAAGAATCCGGTCTGCGCCTCCTGCCACAAGCGGATGGATCCGCTCGGCTTCGGCCTCGAGAATTTTGACGCGGTCGGCGCGTGGCGGACAATGGATGGCAAGCTGCCGATCGACTCGGCGGGGGTCCTGCCCGACGGCAGGAGGTTCAACGGACCGGAAGAGCTGCGAACGATCCTCTCGGCCGATCGCGACGCCTTCGCGCGGGCACTGACCGCGAAGCTCCTGACCTACGCGCTCGGGCGCGGGCTGGAACGTTACGACACGAAGACGGTCAAGGCGATCGCCAGCCGCCTGCCGGCCCGCGACTATCGGTTCTCGGCGCTGGTGCTCGAAATCGTCAAGAGCCTGCCGTTCCAGTCGCGGCGGCCCGCTCGGGAAACAGAACCGCCAACGAAGAAGGCCAACTAGCCATGCTGATCACCAGAAAGCAGCTGCCTCGCCGGACCTTCCTGAAGGGGGTGGGCGCCACGATTGCCCTCCCGATGCTGGACGCGATGACCCCGGCGCTCGGGGCATTCGGACGAAGCGTTGCCAAGGCACCGTTGCGGCTGGCCTTCACCTACGTGCCCAACGGCATCACCATGACGGACTGGACGCCGAAAGGCGAAGGCACCGCCTTCGAGTTCGCCCGCGTGATGAAGCCGCTGGAGCCGTTCCGGCAGGACACGCTGGTGATCTCCGGGCTGGCGCATCGGAACGGGATGGCTCTTGGCGATGGGCCTGGCGACCACGCCCGCGCGGCGGCGTCCTACCTGACCGGCGTTCATCCTCGAAAGACTGCCGGCGCCGACATCCAGAATGGGATCTCGGTCGACCAGATCGCCGCCCAGCGGATCGGCTCCGAGACGCGGTTCCCGTCGCTCGAGCTCGGCTGCGACGACTCCCGCACCGTCGGCAACTGCGACTCCGGCTATTCCTGCGCCTACACCAACAGTCTCGCGTGGCGCGGCCCGACGACGCCGATGCCGCCCGAGACGAATCCGCGGCTGGTCTTCGAACGACTGTTTGGCGACATCGACACCAGCCTGTCTCCGGAAGCGCGCGCCCGGCGGCTCCGCTATCGCCGCAGCATCCTCGACCTCGTCGGCGACCGTACCACCACGCTCGTGAAGGATCTCGGGCCCGCTGACCGCCGGAAGCTGGACGAATACCTGTCCTCGATCCGCGAGATCGAGCAGCGGATCGAGCGGTCGGAACGCGATCTCACCGGCCTGACGCCGAACATCGACAAGCCGACCGGCATCCCGGTGCTCTATGCCGACTACGTCAACCTGATGTTCGATCTGCAGCTGATTGCCTTCCAGACCGACATGACGCGCATCGTCACCCTGATGATGGGACGCGAAGGCAGCATGCGGACCTATCCGGAAATCGGGGTTCCGGATCCGCACCACCCGCTCACGCACCACCGCGGCAACGTCGAGTGGATCGAGCGGGTCACCAAGGTCAACACGATGCACGTGGAGCTGTTCGCGGGATTCATCAACAAGATGAAGAACACGCCCGACGGCGACGGCTCGCTGCTCGATCACTCGGTCATCGTGTATGGCAGCGGTTTGAGCGACGGCAACCGCCACACGCACGAGGATCTGCCGGTGCTGATGGTGGGCCGCGGAGGCGAGTTCAAGCTGGGCACCCACCTCGAGTATCCGCAGGGCACGCCGATGACCAACTTCTACCTCACGCTCCTCGACAAGATGGGCGTGCAGACGGAGAAGCTGGGCGACAGCACGGGGATGGTCGAGGGGCTGGCGCTCTGACATTGTCGGGGCGGGTCTGAAGACCCAGCTCCGGTCGCATTCCGCGGACCGCGGTCCGCGCAATGCCCCGAGCCCCGACTTGCCCGCCGTAGCGCGCAGCGCGAAGGCGGCGAGCCCCGACAAGAATCAGAGCGTATAATCCCCGCCCATGATCAACCGCCGTGATTTCGTCAAAGTATCTGGAGGCGCGGCTGCAGCCGCGGGACTCTCTTCGATGGGAATGCCTGCCGTCGGAGCGGCCGCCGAACCGCTTTACAAAATCTCGCTCGCCGAATGGTCGATCAACAAGCCGCTCTTCGGGGGGCAGATGCAGCACCTCGACTTCGCGAAGATCGCGAAGGGTGTCGGGATCGAAGCCATCGAATACGTCAACCAGTTCTTCAAGGACAAAGCCAAGGACGCCGCGTTCCTCGGGGAGATGAACACCCGCGCCAGGGGTGAAGGCGTGACCCAGGTGCTCATCATGTGCGACGGCGAAGGGAACCTCGGCGACTCCGATGCCGCGAAGCGCCAGACCGCGGTCGAGAATCATCACAAGTGGGTCGAGGCGGCGAAGGTCCTCGGGTGCCACACCATCCGGGTGAACGGCTACAGCGACACGACGAAGTCGCCGGACGAGCAGCAGAAGCTGGTCGCTGACGGCCTGCACAAGCTCTGTGAGTTCGCCGACAAGGCCGGCATCAACGTGGTGATCGAGAACCACGGCGGGCTGTCGAGCAACGCGAAGTGGCTGGTGCAGACGATCAGCATGGCGAACCACAAGCGTGCGGGGACGCTGCCCGACTTCGGCAACTTCCGCATCGCCGGCCCGAACCGCGACAATCCCAACGCGAAGGTCGAGAGCTACGACTCCTACGTCGGCGTCGCGGAGATGATGCCGCTCGCCAGGGGCGTCAGCGTGAAGCCGCGGGTCTGGGATGCCAATGGCAAGGACAGCCGATATCGATCTGCTCAAGATGATGAAAATCGTGGTCGATGCCGGGTACCGTGGCCACTGCGGGATCGAATACGGGCCTGAGGGGAAGGAACTGGAAGGCGTGAAGGATCTGCGGATGCGGCTCGAGAAGGTCCGCGATCAGCTGACCTCGAGCCGGAAGAGTTAGGCCCTGCTGCTCGAGGTCATCGTCCAGTCGGTCGCTGACGCGCGAGAAGCCCATGCCGGCGGCGCCGACCGGCTCGAGGTCGTGCGCGAGATCGAGCGTGACGGGCTGACCCCCTCGCTCGATCTCGTGCGCGCGCTTCAGGTGGAGGTGCCGCTTCCGCTCCGCGTGATGGTGCGCGAGAGCGACGGCTTCGGGATCGCGGGACCCGAAGAGCTCAGGAAACTTCAGCGGACCCTCGGCATCCTCGCCGATCTCGACGTCCACGGTGCCGTCGTTGGTTTCGCCCGTGATGGCCGGCTCGATCTCGATGCGATCCGCTCGGTGCTGTCAGCCGCGCCGACGCTCCCGGTCACCCTCCATCGCGCCTTCGACAGCGTCGCCGATCCGCTGACCGCAATAGACGAGGCGCTCGGCCTTCCCCCAGATCGACCGCATCCTGACGTCGGGTGGCGTCGGCGACTGGCCGGCACGCTGCCGCCGCTTCAAGGAGTACGCGGCGCGCGGCGGGATCGCGCATCACCTTCCTGCCCGGCGGCGGCATCGACGATCAGGCCCTCGTCGCGCTCGCCGCGTCGAAGTGCGTCGGCGAGGCGCATGTCGGGCGATTTGCCCGGGAGCCGCAGGTCATGACCGCGCCGGTGTCGGCGGCCAGAGTGCACCTGCTCAAGTCAATCGCCAGTCTGTAGCTCGTCCTCCGGACTACCGATTCTCCTGTTGCCAATCAACATGAAAGGTGGCATCTTCTCCCACAAGTCCTGTTGCCTATCAACATGAAAGGCTCCCGATCTTCCGCCTGAAGGCGGAAGCCACGAAGCCTGCGTGTAATGTTGGCACATTTTGGCAATTTTGGCAATGAACGATGAGCTCCCCCGACTCTGAAGTCCCCTACGGCACCCTCGACCTGATGGTCCTGAAGACCCTCGCCGCGATGGGCCCGCTGCACGGCTACGGCATCGCGCGGCGGATCGAGCAGGCGGCGGCCGGCGCGCTCGCGCTCAACCAGGGGACCATCTATCCCGCCCTGCTCCGGCTGGAGCAGAAAGGCTGGATCAAGAGCGACTGGGGCACGAGCGAGAACAACCGCCGGGCGCGCTTCTACGCGATCACGCCTGCCGGCAGGCGCCAGCTTGACGAAGGAAGCGGCGCTCTGGGCGCGGACGGTCTCGATGGTGAACCGGCTGCTGGAGGATCAGTCATGACCGGCATCCGGGTGCTGGATCTCGCGCGTGCTGGATCTGCTCTTCTCGAGCCGGCGCGAACGCCGCCTCGACGAAGAGATCAGCAACCATCTCGACCTGCTCGCCGACCAATACATCGCCGACGGCATGACGCCGGTCGAGGCGAGGCAGGCGGCCCGGCGCGCCTTCGGGGGTGTCGAGCAGATGAAGGAAACGTATCGCGATCAGCGTGGATTGCCGCTCGTCGACGCGCTCAGGCAGGATTTCCGGTTCGCGATCCGGCTGCTGAACCGGAACCGCGGCTTCGCGGCTCACCGCGGTGCTGGTGCTCGGCATCGGCATTGGCGTGAACAACATGCTGTTCACGATCCTGAACGCGCATACGCTTCGCGGCCTGCCGATGCCGTCGTCCCATCGGGTCCTCTGGCTGTCGACCCTCGACGATCGCGGCCGCGACCGCGGGGTGTCGTTCGCCGACTACCAGGACATCACGGCCGGCGTGCAGCACTACGCCGGCATCGCCGCCTTCGAGGGCGGGCCGATGGTCATCGCGGGCGACGGCCATGCGGCCGAGCGCCTGGACGGCGCATACGTCACGGCAAACGCCTTCGACTTGATCGGCGCGCAGCCCGCTGCTCGGGCGCGGATTCAGCGCGTCGGACGACACGCCGGGGGCAGCGGGCGGTCGCGGTGCTCAGCCGAGGACGGCATGGGAGACGCGGTACGGTCACGATCGCGGGGCGTCTCGGCCGCGCGGTCACCGTCAACGGCGTCCCGGTCACCCTGATCGGCGTCCTGCCCGATCGATCCGGCTTCCCCGGCACTGCACAGATCTGGACGCCGTTGTGGCAGGCGCCCGGACCTTGTCGCCCGGAAGCGGCGATGCCCGAACGTTGCAGGTGTTCGGCCGGGTGGCAGACGGCGCGCGGGTCGACGACGCGATCGCCGAGGTCACGCGGCATCGCGTGAACGGCTGGCCAGCGAGCATCCCGAGACGAACCGGAACACCCGCGCCAGGGTGGTGCCGATCAACAGCCGGTTCCTCGGCAGCGCGACCGATGGCGTGTGGCGCGCGTTCATCACGGTCGGCTTCATCGTGGTGCTGATCTCGTGCGCCAACGTCGCCAACCTGATGCTCGATCGCTCGCTGCTGCGGGCGCGCGAGCTGGCGATTCGCGCCTCGGTTGGCGGCAGCCGTACCCGGCTCCTTCGTCAGCTGCTGGTCGAAGGCGTGGTCATCGCCACGTTCGGCGCCGGGATTGGGCTGCTCGTGGCGATCGGCGGAATCCGGGTGTTCCGCCGCGCCATTCCCGGCGACGCGTTGCCGTACTGGTTCGACTACTCGATCGACTGGAGGGTGCTCGCCGCGCTGATTGGCGTGTCGGCGGCCTCGGTCCTGGTGTTCGCGCTCGTTCCGGCGATTCAGGCATCCAGGACCGATGTCCTCACCGTGCTCAAGGACGGCGGACGCTCGAACGTGACCGGCCGCCGTCGCGTCCTCGCGACCATGTTCCTGGTCGCCCAGCTGGCGCTGGCCGTCGTCCTGCTCGCGGGCCTCGCGGTCAATGTTCGCATCAACCGGCCGGGGCTGGCATCCGACGCGATCTTCGACAACCCCGAGATCGTCACCGCGGCGATGACGCTGCCCTCCGGCGTCGTACCCGAGCGCCGTGGCGCGGTCGGCGTTCTACGACTCGCTGCTCTCGCGCCTGCGCGGGATCAACGGCATGAACCGCTGCCGCGATCGCCAGCGCGCTGCCGGCTTCTGGTGGCGAGTCGAAAGAGGTCGTCATCGACGGAACACGCGGCGCGGAAAAGGACGATGAACGGACAACGCTCGCGATTGCCATCACGCCCGCGTACTTCAGGGCGCTCGGTCTTTCGCTGCTGCAGGGGCGCGAGCTCGATGAATCGGATGGCACTCCCGGTCGTGGGAACGTCATCGTGAATAGTGCGTTCGCGGAGAAGTTCCTTGCCGGTGAAAGCAGCATCGGGCGACGCATCCAGCTCGTCTCAGCGGAGGCCCCGGCAGACGCGAACGAATGGTTGACGATCGTCGGCGTGGCCCCGGACATCCGGCAGCGTCGCGGCCGCGATTCGGATCCGGTGGTCTACACGCCCTTCACGCCCGATCCGCCGGCCAGCGGCGCGATGATCCTGCGAAGCTCGCTGGACACCGCCGCCATTGTCGCGACGCTTCGCGAGCAGGTTCAATCGGTGGACCCGGCGCTGCCGATCTTCCGGGCACGCACGCTGCCCCAGGTCCGCCGCGACCTCGACTGGAACGGACGGGTATCGAACAGCCTGTTCCTCTTCCTGGCCTTCATCGCCGTCGCGCTGGCGACGTTCGGGCTCTATGCGGTCACGACCCACGCCGTCAGCCAGCAGCGTCATGAAATCGGGATTCGCATGGCGCTCGGCGCGCGGTCGTACCAGATCATCGGTCGCGTGCTTCGACGGTTGCTCATCCAGGTGTGCTTCGGATTCGCGGCCGGTGTCGTGTGTACGATGCTGTGGGAGCGGACGTTTCCGCCGGGCGACGCGAACATCCGCGCCACCGATCCGATCTCGCTGATGCTGGTCGCCGTCGCCCTGGGTGGACTCGTGACGATTGCCGCAGCCGTTCCAAGCCGACGCGCCAGCCGTGTGGACCCGCTGCTGGCGATTCGGGCGGAGTGATCGACCGCGCGAGCAAAAGTCGGCCGGGTCTAAAGACCCGGCCCTACAGACGGTGGACCCGCCTCGCGCAATTGCAGGGACGGGTCTTCAGACCCGCCCGATTGATGTAGGGCCGGGTCTTTAGACCCGGCCGACTTCAGGGCACAAACAGGTCCGTGCGGGGTCTAATTCGCATGCTCTGCGCGATGGTTCGAGCCTGGATCGCTCTTGGCCTGGGGGCCCTCGTGCTCTCCGGCTGCAGCAAATCGACTCCGGCGATCGCAGATCCCGTGGAAGGGATCCCCTTGACCCAGCAGCGCACGATTGACCGGAACGAGCTCGGCTACAAATGGCCCTTCGACGTGGGAACCGGAACGATTGCGTGTGATGGCGGCGCGCTCTTCTTCCGCACGGCTGGGACGACCTACGCGCTGAGCCGGGGCGCGGGAACGCGCGGGTATGCCGACGTTGACACGATCAGGCGGACACAGGGGAGCGGCCCGCCGAGCGATCCCGTGAGCCGGCTGACGCAGGAAGAGCGAATGAAGATCTTCGCGCAGTCGTCGGCGTGCAACGGCGACACCCCCGGCACTGTCAGCGAGTGCAAGGCACGCATCCGGGCTCGCGGCAGTCTTTCGGAGAGCGAGCTGACGCAAATCGAAGCAGAGGGCGCCGAGCGGTTCTGGCCTCCACTCAAATCGCCGCTGATGAGTCTCGAAGCGGTGAATGACGCCGCGCGGCAACTCTGCCCTCACTGAACGGAGCACCCGTGACCACTCCCCTCCTCGAGGCGCGGCATCTCGTCAAACGCTTCTACGGCATCACCGTCGTGGACGACGTGAGCTTCGCCGTGATGCCGGGAGAGGTGGTCGGTTATCTCGGGCCCAACGGCTCGGGAAAGACCACAACCGGCCGCATGTTGACCGGCCTCGTCGAACCATCGAGCGGATCCGTTTTCTTCGACGGGCGGAACGTCGCGGACGACCCCATCGCCTACCGCCGCAGGCTCGGCTACGTGCCGGAGGAGCCGACGCTTTATCCGTTCCTCTCGGCGCGGGAGCAGTTGCGGCTGCTCGGCCGACTTCGGGAGCTGCCGCCGGCGTCGATGGAGAAGAAGATGAACGCGCTCCTCGAGCTGTTCGGCATGGCCGACGCCGCGGAACAGTCGATCAGCGCCTACTCCAAGGGCATGAAGCAGAAGGTACTGATCATCGCGGCGCTCCTGCACGATCCGGATCTGCTCATCTTCGACGAACCGGATTCCGGCCTGGACGTGACCACGACCCTGGTGCTCCGCCATCTCGTTCACACGCTTGCGGCGCGCGGCAAGGCGGTGCTCTACAGCTCGCACATCCTCGAAGTGGTCGAGAAGCTGTGCACCCGGGTCATCGTCCTGCACCGTGGCCGCGTCGTCGCCGAGGACACGGTGCCCAATCTGCGTACGTTGATGTCGCATCAATCGCTGGAGGAGGTATTCGCAGAGCTCGTGCTGGAGACCAATCCCGAGCAGACCGCGCGAGAGATCGCGGACGTGGTGGGCCGTGCGTGAACGACTGCTCACGCAGCACTTCCTTCAACGCTTCCTCGAGAACGATCTCTTGTCGCCCGACGCGGATCGGCACGAGGCCATCGCCCTGGTCTTCGGGGGCCTGTTGACGCTCGGGCTGTTCCTGAGCATCGGGATCTCGATGAAGTTCCTCTTCATGCTCTTTCCGTCACCCGGCCGGACCGCCCTGCTCGCGGTCGGCGATCGACTGGTGTTCGTGGCGCTGGCCATGATCGTCATGTCGCTGGTCGCGGTCATGACGTGGGACGCGCTATCGCTGGATGCTCGTGACACCGCCATTTTCGGGCCACTTCCGCTGGAGCGCGGCGTCATCGTCCGCGCCAAGCTGCGCGCCGTCGGCATCCTGGCGGGGGGATTCGCGCTGGTGATGAGTGCGATGTCGAGCTTGTTCCATCCCACATTGATGGTGAGCAGGCTCCCCATCGGGATCATCCCCGCGCTCGCGCTGATGGTCATTCATCTGGCAGTGATGCTCGCAGCGGGCCTTTTTGCCTTCGCGTCCGTGTTCCTGTTTCGGGAGATCTTGCGGGCGCTGCTCGGGAGGCGCTTCTCCCGGATTTCAGCCGGATTACAGGCGGTCATGATCGTGTTGCTGGTGACCACCTTTCTGCTGCTCCCTGCGATTCTGAATCGGGCTCGACGACCCGAGAGCCGGGCGGCACAGATGCTGCCGCTGATCTGGTTCGTCGGCCTGCACGAGACGCTCGCGGGACCGCTGGTCGCGGAACTGCCCCGTGGCGATCTGCCGGCGAGTATCGCGCGTCAGGAAGACCGTGCCTCGGAGCGGTACCGCACGATCGCGACGAGTATCCGGCCACTGGCCTGGCGCGCGGTGACGGCGCTGACCGCGACGCTCTCTCTCGCGATCGCCGCGTTTTTCTGGAACTCGCGACAGCTGCCACTGCCTCTGGTCGGCAATCGCGCGGGAGCGTACCGCGGTCCCGGCCTCTTCACCCGCGCCATGACGCTCACCGTCGTGCGGCGGCCGGCGGCGCAGGCCGGGTTCTTCTTCACCCTGCAGTGCCTTTACCGCAGCGGCCCTCACCGAGTGGTCATGGCCGCATGTACCGCCGTGTCGATCGCGCTGGCAACGGTATTCCTGGCAGCGGGCAGCGGTTCGCCGCGTGGCGACCTCTCCGCTGTGCCGGCCTACGTCTTCTCGACGCAGACGATGGTGCTGATCGTGCTGCTGGGGGGGTTCCGCCACGTGAGCCGGCTGCCGGCCGACATTCGCGCGAACGGCCTGTTCCGACTGGCTTGGGTCGCCGACAGCGGCCGGTTCCTGGCCGGCGTGCGCCGCGGTGCAGTCGCGGGGGTCGTGCTGCCGGCGATCGTCCTGCTGCTCCCGCCGTATTTCTACCTGCTGGGCACGCGGCTCGCGTTGATGCACGCGCTGACGGGGTGCCTTCTGAGCACCGCGCTGATATCCCTCATGACGCTCAGGACGAGCCGGCTGCCGTTCGTCGCCAGCTACGCTCCGGTAACCGACGTGAACACGGTCGGACCGGTCGTCCTGATCGGCGGCCTGATCTCCGTCTCGATCTTCTCGTGGATCGAGCGGCTCGCGCTCGCCGGCGTCGAATCTGCAGCGATCTTCTGGGGCCTCATGGCGGCGGTCGCCGTGGTCCCCCAAATCGCCGCCGGCCACAACACGCAACTCGATTTGCCGACCGCCTTCGACGTGCCGGCGCAAGGAACGACGCGGCTGGATTTAGGGTGACGGGAGACGTTGGCGGGCGGAGCGTGACAAACCTCAGTGCATCTCGACCGCGCAGGTGCCCAATCCACCTCTGAAATAGTTGAATTGCACGTTCGGGTGCTCGGCCAGCAGCGACATCGGCACTGACGTGTCGACCACCCGCTTCGAGATCATCAGTGCCGTCAGGCGCTGGCCGAAGGGGTTGTCGTGCTGCCCGGCGTGCCAGATCGACACCTTCTCGGCCTTCCAGGTCTCGACCGGCCCGACGCTGATCGCTTTCGTCGGGACCAGCGAGATGTTGCCGCCGCCGCTGGTGCGGGCGTTCTGCGCGATGGTCAGCGGGTGCAGATCGACGACGCGGGTCGCCAGCTTGCGGTATTCGGCCGGCGGGGGCGGCGCGTCCTTGTAGCGGCCCCGGCGCGGCAGCGGATCGTTGAACGCCCAGTGCTTCACGTCTCCCTGGCCGCCCTGCATCACCGCGCAGCGCACGCCGGCATCCCAGGATTTCCGGTACTCGGACGTGTCGGCCTTGGGAAAGTGGAGGTGGCGGTCGGGCAGCCGCAGGCCGCGGCGAATCCGGCTGAAACACATCTCGCGGTCGGCACGCTCGAAGCTCAGAGGATGCGTGACGTCGACCTCCCTGCCGGTTGCGGCGTCGAACCACTCGTCCATGCCCCAGAAGTGGCCGCTGCGAACATCGAGGTCCAGTGCATTCACGATGCGCGCGACGAGCGGAAGCTGCTCGGTGGGACCGATCGGCCCGCAGATCCCGACCGGCCGATCGTCGGTGCTCTGCCGCCATGCGTCGACGTACTCCAGCGCTTCGGCAAGATAGAACTCTTCGAGCGTGTCGTAGACGATCACCTTGAAGCCCGGCCGCGACAACCGTTCCATGTCGCGAGGCGTCAATCGCGCTGCATCCGCGATGATCTCGGGATCGAGCGTGGTGTAATCCCACCAGTCCGGCGCGATCGCGCTGAGCCTACGACCCATCGTCCAATGCCTTTTCGTAGCGCCTGTTGATCAGATAGTTCCGGCCGAGCGCCTCACGGAGGGGATCGCGATCGTCTGGAGCAAAGCCCCAGTGGAGGTGCCGCCGCCAGCCTTCGCCGCGCCGGAACCTGCCGGACTGCCTGCCCACCTCGCGGCTCAGATCGTCCATGGTTTTCAGGTAACTGCTCATGCCCTGTGTCGTGTCGAGAAACCCGCCCTGGCTGGCGTGGCACTCGAGCGCCGCCATCTTCCGGCCGTGCACGCGGGTCGTGTTCACGAAGGCGCCGGCATGGACGCGCCGGCGCAAGCCGTCACGAAGGCCGTGCGGGCTGGCGTGGTAGATCGTCACCGGTCGTGTCGCCGGCCGGCGCACGGGCGTGGTCCGGTACCCGGCATGGCGCGCACGAACGCCGCCGAGACTGCGAGCCGGCTGGTGTTCATGTGATCCTCCATGTAGTCCTGCGGCGCGTGCGTCAGGATCACATCGGGTTCGACCTGCCGGATGATGGCGCCGAGTCGCCGCAGCGTCCGGGCATCGTAGAAGATCTCGAGGTCGCTGCAGATCGGCGCATGCCAGGTCGCGCCGAGCACCTTCGCCGCCGCCTGCGCCTCGGCCCGCCGCACCCGCGCCGTCTGCGCCGGCGTCATCGTCGTGCTCCCGAGATTGCCCGACGAGAGGTTGAGATAGTGAAGGTCCCAGCCGGCCTCACCGAGCAGCAGCAGCGTGCCGGCCATGACGAACTCGATGTCGTCGGGGTGGGCGGCGATGGCGATAACTGAGGGCATCGCCCCTTAGAGGACATGAGCCGCCTCCGGCCCCACGACGACACGATTCCGCTTCGCGGGGCAACCGACGACACGACGACACGACCGATTCCTTTTTGGAACCGAAAACAAACAACCCTGGTTCCGTCGTCTCGTCGTGTCGTCGTGGCTTGCGCGCAGCGCCATCGTCGAGGAGGCTGTCGTTGCTTCGTGGTTAGGCGAGCTCAGACGACTTGACCGGCCTTCCCTCCCGCGCCGACCGATCTGCGGCTGCGATCAACCGGTGGGTGGCAAAGCCATCCGCAAAACTCGTGAGCGGCATGTCTTCGCCGCGATCGAGCGCGTCGAAGAAGGCCTGGAACTGGGTCTGGTAGGGATGATCGGCCACGTCGCCGCTGTCGAGCATCTTCATCGACAGCTGGCTCCAGGCCGAACGGTTCAGGCCGGCGAGCTTCTGCGAGTGGAACTTGTTGTCCAGGAGGCTGCCGTCGCTTCCGACCAGGTGCGTGTGGAAGTAGTAGGGCTGCAGGCAGTCCACGACCGCCGCGCACTTGCCGACGCTGCCGTTCTTGAACCTCAGGAGAGTGGTCGATGTCGTCTGATATTCGTACGCCTTGAAGATCGGATTGGCGCTCTGGGTCGCGTAGCTGGTGACCTCTTCGACGTCAGTCCCCATGCACAGCAGCAGCGCGTCGAGCGCATGGCAGCCCGCGGTGAGGAGCGCGCTGCCGCCGAGCGCACGCTTCGTGTTCCAGCGGTACTGCCCGTACCACGGCCCGATGCCGTGGTAGTAGTCGATCTCGCCATAGTGCAGCGCGCCGAGCAGGCCGGCGTCGATCACGGCCTTCGTCGCCAGGAACTGCGAGGAATAGCGGCACTCGAAGCACACGCACGTTTTCGATCGACTGCCCTCGAGCGCCGCCTGCATCTCGAGGATGTCCTTCCAGTCGATCGCCAGCGGCTTCTCGATAATCACGTGCTTGCCGGCGCGAACCGCGGCGATGAACTGGCGCGCGTGCTGATCCGGATAGCCGGTGATGTCGATGACGTGGATCCGTCGGGTCGGCGAGCATCGCCTCGAGATTCGAGTGCACGCGGATGGGCAGCCGTGCCGCTCCGTGAGCTCCGCGGCGTCGAGCGGGCGCGAGGAGTAGACGTCGGTCACGATCCCGCGAGTGGTGGCGTTGATCGCCCCGATGTGCGCGGTTGCCGCCCAGCTGTAACCGATAATTCCTACGTTGTAACGAGTGCTCATCAAACGTCCGCTGGTCCGTTAGTCCGCTGGTCCGTTAGTCCGTTGGTCCGTTAGTCCGTTGGACCGAGGAACCCGAATCTTAGATCGGATCGGCCTAAGCGAACCAGCGCCGAACCAGCGGACCAGCGGACCAGCGGACCAGCGATCAGAACTTCACTTTCACCCCCAGCTGTATCTGCCGCTCCGTGGTGCCGCACAGCGAGCAGGACGGGCTCGACAGCATCGCCGAGATCACGCCGACCGAGGCATTGCCGATCGTGGTGTTCGGGTTCGCGAACTGCGGGTGATTCAGCAGGTTGAACGCCTCGATGCGGAACTCGGTCTCGATGTGCCCGAACCGGGTGTTCTTGATCAGCGAGGCGTCGATGTTGACCGAGCCGGGCCCGCGGATCGAGCCCCGCCTTGTATCGCCATACGTGCCGGTCGGCTCGGTGATGGCGACGAAGCACGAGGTGTCGAACCAGCGATCGATTGTCGGACTGTCCAGCTTGCCGTCGCAGATCTGGTTCGGGCGGTTGCCGGTACCCGTAGACGTGACACCCTGCGTCTGGGTGACGGTCAGCGGCAGGCCACCGCGCCAGTAGAGGATGCCGCCCAGCTGCCAGCCGCCATAGAACTGGTTGCCGCGCCCACGGCAGCTCGTAGATCCAGCTCGATGAAAGCGTGTGCCGCACGTCGTAGTCCGACGGTCCCCAGTTGTACTGGAGATCGTAGGTGTTGGTGATCCCCGCCTCGTTGTCCGACGCGTAGTCCATCGACTTGCCGAACGTGTACGAGTTCAGGAACGAGAAGTTGTTCGCGAACCGCCGCTGGAACTTGAGCAGCAGGCCGTTGTAGTTGACCTTGCCGATGCTCTGCGACTGGCTCAGGCTCCGCACGGCCGGCGCCAGCCCGATGAACGGGCCGGTTCACGTTCGCGTCGCTCACGCCCACGACCGGCGGCGCCTGGTTGATGTCCACCTTGATGACCATCTGCCGCCCCTGCGATCCGACGTAGGCGACTTCGGTCATGTAGTTGCTGCCGAGGCTGCGCTGGTAGTTGACGTTCCACTGCCGCGCGTAAGCGTCGCGGAAGTCGATGTCGAAAATCGATCGCGTCGCGCCCGCCGCCGGACGGTTCGGATCGACGCCTGGAGGCGCGGGCAACCCGGTCGAGAGCAGCAGGTTGTTGCCGTAGGCGGTCGGCGTGGGGTTCAGCGACGTGGACTGGAGGAACGGCGGATTCTGCGCCTTGGAGGACGAGGTGCCGCCGGGCGAGAAGTTCCAGAACACGCCGAAGCCGCCGCGGACCAGGTTCCGTGCCGCTGCCGTCGAGGTCGTAGGCGAACCCGAAGCGCGGACCGAGGTTCGCTTTCGAGTAGGTCTGCAGGTAGCGCCCCACCTTCACGCCTTCGATCACCGCGTCGTCGGAGGCGACGACGAACTTGCCGGTGGTGACGTCGAAGTTCGACTGCCGATCCTCGATCTCGCGCCAGGGCGGATAGATGTCGTAGCGCAGGCCCATGTTGACGGTGAGCTTCGAGCTGACGCGGAAGTCGTCCTGCGACGTACATCGCGATTTCCGGCCGCTTCTCCGTGTAGGTGCCGGCGTCGAACAGGTTGCGGTTCTTGGCGCTGACGAGGCCCAGCATGAAGCTGGCCACGTCGAAGCCGGTCGCGCTGTTGACCGTGCAGCCGGCCGGCTGTCCCGCGCAGTTCGACGTCATGTTGTTGTTGAAGCTGAAGTTGCCGACGATGGTGTCGGCGTTCAGGATTTCGCGCGAGCGGAGCGTCAGGCTGCCACCGAACTTCATCGTGTGGCGGCCGGTGCTGCGGGTCAGGCTGTCGAAGATCTGGAAGTCGTTCTGGTTGGTGATGAGCGGCTGGTTGCTGTTCGCGCCGAGGTTGCGGATGTTCTGGAACCCGAGCTGCGTCATGGCCGACGTGACCGAATTCAGGTTGATCCCCGGGAGCCCCACCGCCTGCGCCGGGTTGGTGCCGAAGTCGATCGGCGTCATCAGGAACTTGATCGACGACCAGCCGAAGCGGAACTCGTTCAGCCAGCTGCTGCTCAACATCTGCGTGTCGTTGAACGCCAGGCTCTGCCCCTTGATGTTGCCGTCGCCGGCGCCAAAGGTCGCGCCCGCGTCGCCGTGCGGCAGCGTCGCCGGCTGCAGGCGATGCGTCTTCTGGAAACTGTAGCGAATGAAGAAGCGGTTGCTCGACGTCAGGTTGTGGTCGAACTTCAGGTCGAACTGGTTGTCCTGCCGCTCCTTGATCGGGTTGATCAGGTAGTTGTTGATGTTCTGCCCGCCGGCGCCGGTCGTGCCGGCGTTGTTCGGCTCCGGATACAGCTGCGTCAGGATGTTGCGCGCGACCGAATCGATGCGGCCGCCCGGAATGACGTTGCCCTGGAACGGCTGCCCGGTCGTCGGGTCGTAGATCACCCGCGAGAGCGCCGAGAAATCACCATTCGCGCATCGCCACCGTGGGGACCGTCGAGAGGAACGTCTGCCCCTGCGACTCGCGATGGCCCTGATAGCTGCCGAAGAAGAAGGTCTTGTCCTTGAACAGCGGCCCGCCGAGGGTGCCGCCGAACTGGTTCTGCTTGAACTCGGGCTTCGGCCGGTTGTTCTTGTTGTTGAAGAAGTTGTTGGCGTCGAACGCGTCGTTGCGGTGGAACTCGAAGCCGCTGCCGCGGAAGGCGTTCGTCCCCGACTTGATCTGCAGGTTGACCACGCCGCCGAGCGAGCGGCCGAACTCCGCCGAGTAGGTCGACGTCTGGAGCTTGAACTCGTCCAGGGAATCGACGCTCGGGAAGATGACGACCGTCTGCAGCCAGGTCTCGTTGTTGTCGACGCCGTCGAGCATGAAGTTGTTGTCGCGGGCCCGCTGGCCGTTGGCCGAGAACGACGCCGAGGCGCGCCACGCCAGGCTGCCGGCGCCATCGATGTTGGCGCCCGGGAATTCCGCGCAACACGCCGGGCACGGTGCGGGTCAGGTTCACGAAGTTCCGCCCGTTCAGCGGCAGCGCCTCGATCTGCTCATCGCCCACCGTCGTCCCGAGCTCGGACGACGAGGTCTGCAGGAGCGGCGTCTCGGCGGTGATGCTGACCGATTCGGTCATCGCGCCGACCTCGAGCTTGAGATCGATGCGCACGCGCTGATCGACGCCGACCTCGACGTTCGACATGGTCAGCGTCTTGAACCCGGTGATTTCCGACATGACCGTGTAGCGGCCAGTCGGAAGCGACGGCGCGACATACTCGCCGTTGGTGTCGGTCGTGACCGTACGGGTCAAACCGGTGCCTTCGTTGACGAGGGTCACCTTTGCATTGGAGATCACGGCTCCGCTGGGATCCGTGACGCTGCCGAGGATGGTGCCGCTGACCGACTGCGCCCAGCCTGCGGGCGCCGCCAGCAGCACCAGGCACAGCACACCGAGCACCTGGGAACGTACAACACTGATCATCTTCGCGGCCTCCGTCGTTGCCTGAATCGAACGTGAGGACTTCTCGAACTTGACCTGGGACCTGTGAGTGAGAGAGGCTATATCACAGGTCCGGGCAGACGTGGAACCGGTTTCCGCATTGCCAACATTGCCAAGATTGCCAAGATTGCCAAGATTGAAACATTGCGTCCCGGAACAGCCGATCGAAGGCGGCGGGTGAGGTATGGTGAAACCACCCCGGTGAGTTTTCAATGTTGGCAATCTTGGCAATCTTGGCAATTTTGGCAATGTATGCGTGCCCCCTACCCATGGCTGACCCGTACACCCGGCAGATGAGAGCCGTCCGCAGAAGACCACGCGCAGGACGTTCTCCATCCACGTCCCGGACCTCAAAGCCAGGAACCTGCTCATCCCGAATCAGCTGATCGCCAGCCCGGAGACCGGTCTGCGGTACCGCATCGAGCGGTTGCTCGGGAAAGGCGGCTTCGGCGAGGTCTATCTGGCCACCAGGCTCGGGCGCTCGACCACCGTGCCCCAGACTGTCTGCATCAAGGTCAGCGACAGCATCGACGGCTGGCTGCGGGAAGCCTACTTCGGCAAGCTGCTCGACGACCATCCGCGGGCGATCCGCTTGTACGACGTGTTTCCGCTGATGCGCCAGGACGGCAAGGTCCTCTACTACCTCACCCTGGAGTATGCGTGTCACGGCGACCTCGCCGCGTTTCTCGCGCGCGACGAGAAGCCGTGGACGGAAGCGGGCGCACGGCGGGAGATCGCGGGCATCCTCCAGGTGCTGGGCAAGCTGCATCGCGGCCAGCTGCTCCATCGCGACCTCACGCCGATGAACGTCTTCGTGTGCGAAGGCCGCACCCTCAAGCTCGGCGACTTCGGCATCGTCAGGCAGCAGAGCGACGGACGCGGGATCACCGTCCGAACGATGACCGCGCTGACCGCGCCCAGCGAAATCATTGCCGGCTCCGCGCCGAAGTGGCAGGCGCGCGACGACGTCTACCAGGTCGGCCAGCTGCTGGCGATGGTCGTCAAGGGCAACGCGCGCGAGCGGGTCCGCCCGAGCGAGGTCCGTCACCTGGCGTGCAGCGATCACCTGAAGGAAATCGTCTACCGCTGCATCGGCGAACGCCGCAAGCGCTACGAGAGCGCAGACGAGCTGATCGCCGCGCTGAGGACGCCGCCCGCGGCGCTGAAATCCGGCGTGCTCCGTTCGCTCAAAGGCGTGCACATCGCGTTCACCGGCATCCTCTCGCGCCCGCGCGCCGAAGCCATTGCCGCCGCGCGCCGGGCCGGCGCGATCGTCCATGGCGGCCCCTCGCTGGTCACGACCGTCATCGTCCGCGGCCGGCCGAACGTGCTGCAGGCGGCAGGGCGCGATGGCGGCCGCAAGCTGATGGAGATCAAGCGGCTCCGCGAACGCGGTCACCGCATCACGCTGCTGAGCGACGCGCAGTTCTGGCGGCTGGCTGACGCCGCGTCCCGTGCGTCAGCGAACCGGTAATCCTGGAGAAAGCGCCCGGTTCAGCGCAGGGGCGGGTCGTGACACCCGCCCGATCTTCAAGAACTCCCCCGCTTCCACGGGATCCCGGATCCCGTCCCCCGGAGTGTCATAATCGTTGACCCTGCGACTACCTCATCTCATGTCTCACACACGATTGATCGCAGTTCTCGCGGGCCTGTTCCTCTCGGTCGGCGTCCCGGGCCTCGCCCGGGCGCAAACCCCGGCGCTCGAGCTTCGGCGGGGAGACACGGTGGTGCTGATCGGCAACACCCTCGCCGAGCGCATGCAGTACTTCAATCATTTCGAGACGCTGCTGATGCTGCGGTTCCCGGACCTCCAGCTCCGCGTGCGCAACCTGGGCTGGAGTGGAGATGCGCTCGCGCTGCAGCCGCGCCCGCTGAACTTCGGGGACGCGTCGAAGCACCTGCAGCAGCAGAAGGCCGACGTCATGCTCGCGTTCTTCGGCGCGAGCGAGTCGTTCGCCGGCGAAGCCGGACTGGCGCAGTTCGAGCACGATCTGGAAACCTATCTGCGCACGCACGCGGCGGCCACCTACAACGGAAAGACCCCGCCGCGGCTGGCGTTGATCTCGCCAATCGCGCACGAGAAGCTGCCGCACCTCGTGCACGTCGACGTGGTGGCGCGCAACCGCGATCTCGAACGATATACCGCCGCCATGCGCGCGGTCGCCGCACGCGAGAAGGTCGCCTTCGTGGATCTGTTCACCCCGAGTCTCGCTGCCATGCAGCGGGCGCCCGCGCCGCTCACCGACAACGGGATTCATCTGAACGAGGCCGGCGATACGGTCGTGGCCGAGCTGCTCATGCATGGCCTGGGGTTCATGCCGCCGTCCGCCGCCGTAGCGGCCGGCCCGAAACTGCGGCAGGTCGAAGCACTGCGGGCAGACATCCGTGAGAAGAATCAGCAGTTCTTCTACCGCTCGCGCCCGCTGAACGCGGAATACGTGGTCGGGCGTCGGGTCGAACCGTTCGGATCGATCAGCTTTCCTCCGGAAATGCAGCAGCTGGACGAAATCGTGACCGACTTCGACAACCGGATCTGGAAACGGGCCGCGGCAATCGGCATGGCGCGGTTCCCTCCGCCGGCCCGTCCTGCCGCGACCGGTGCCAAACCGCCGGCCCCGGAGGCTAAGCCGCCCGCGATCAAACGGGACGAGTGAGCGTGCGCATGCGACTACCGGCGGCGGTCATCGGGGTCTGGCTCCTTGTGGGCATCTCGTCGACCGCGCTCTCTCCGGCACTTTCGTGGCTTCCGCCTTCAGGCGGAAGGAACAACAGGGATGTCGGGCCCCGGGCCGATCAGATCCGGCCCGAACCGAATCGCGGCGGCGCGATCGATACGGCCTCGACCGACGCGAAGATCGCACTGGAACGCCTGAAGCCTGCCGAAGGGTACGAGATCAACCTGTTTGCCTCAGAGAAGGAGTTCCCGGACATCGCGAACCCGCTGGCGATGACGTTCGACACGCGCGGCCGGCTGTGGGTGCTCACCTCGCCGACCTACCCGCACGCGCTGCCGGGCGTACCGCCGCACGACAAGCTGGTGGTCCTGGACGACAGCAACCAGGATGGCCGCGCCGACAAGCTGACGGTGTTCGCCGACGGCCTCTACATCCCGACCGGTTTCGAGCTGGGCGACGGCGGCGCGTATGTGTCGCAGCAGCCCAACCTCGTGTTCCTGCGCGACACCAACGGGGACGGCAAGGCCGACCAGCGCCGCATCGTGCTGCACGGGTTCGGAACCGAGGACAGCCACCACTCCATTCACGCGTTCACCTGGGGACCTGGCGGCGATCTGTATTTCCAGGAAGGGACATTCCTGCACTCACAGGTGGAGACGCCCTACGGCACGGTGCGGCTCGAGGAAGCGGGCGTCTTCCGGTACGAGCCACGCACCGAAAAGCTCAGCGTGTTCGTGAGCTACGGCTTTGCCAATCCGTGGGGCCACGTCGTCGACCGCTGGGGTCAGAACTTCATCTCCGACGCCTCCAACGGCAACAACTACTACGGCACGCCGTTCTCCGGGCACGTCGACTATCCGCGCAAGCAGCGTCCGATGCAGGTGTGGACGCTGACCCAGGTGCGGCCGACCGCCAACGTGGAATTCGTCAGCAGCCGCCATTTTCCCGATGAGGCCCAGGGCAATTTCCTGGTCACCAACACGATCGGTTTCCAGGGCATCAAGCAGTACCAGGTGCGCGAGGAGGGCTCGGGGTTCGTGGCGGTCGAGACCGACCCGCTGCTGATGTCGGTCGATCCGAACTTCAGGCCGATTGCGCTCAAGTTCGGCTTCGACGGCGCGCTCTACGTCGCCGACTGGTTCAATCCGCTGGTCGGGCACATGCAGTACCCGCTGCGCGATCCCCGGCGCGACACGACGCCATGGCCGGATCTGGCGGATCACGGCGAAGGGCCGGCCGCTCAACGAACGGCCGCGGATCGAGGGTGAGCCGATCGAGGCACAGCTCGAGCTGCTGAAGGCTGTACGAGGATCGCACCCGGTATCAGGCGAGGCTGGCACTGCGTGCCCGCCCGACCGACGCACGGTGATCGCCGCGCTGAAGAAATGGATCGAGGCGCTCGATCCGGCGGACCCGGACTACGAGCACCACCTGCTCGAAGCCCTGTGGGTCTACGAGCATCACGACACGGTCGAACCGGGAGTGCTCGACGCGCTGCTGGAGGCCAAGGAATTCCGCGCCCGTGCGGCAGCCACCCGGGTGCTTCAACACTGGTTCGATCGCGTGGACGGTGCGCTCACGCGGCTGAAGCGCCTGGTCAACGACCCGGAGCCGCGGGTCCGGCTCGAGGCGGTGCGTGCGCTCAGTTTCGTGCCGACCGCCGAGGCCGCGGAGATCGCGCTCGATGCGCTGCGGCACCCGATCGACTACTACCTGCAGTACACGCTCGACTCGACCATGACCACCCTCGAGAAAGCGTGGAAGCCGGCGCTGACCAGCGGCCGGCCGTTTGCGGCCGATAACCCTGAGGGCCTCGTGTTCCTGCTTGGTCGCCTCGACGCGAATGAGCTGCTCGTCCTGCCGAAGAACGCGACCGTGCTGCGGGCGATCGTGGATCGACCTGGCAGTCGATGCGGCCTCGCGTCGCACAGCGATCGACGGCCTCGCGAAACTGAACAATCTGGCGCCGGCGCGAGGAGCTGGTCAACGCGATCGAGCGGCTCGACGGCGAGCCCGGGACGCGGCCGGTCGTTCAGGACCTGTCGCAGATACTCACTACCGTCGATCCCCCTGCGCTGGCCGGCGTGCGTTCCGATCTCGCCAGGCTCGCCACGCTCGGCGAGGACGAGATGACGCGCCGTGGCGCCTTCGCCGGGCTGCTCCGCGCGGACGGGAACAGCAAGGCGTGGGATCTGGCATCAGCGTCGCAGCGCAACCGCATGGATCTGCTGCTCGGCGCCGCCGCGCTGAGAGACGCCAGGGTGCTCGACGAGCTCTATCCGAAGATCCTGGCGTCGCTGGATGAGCGCGGGCGGCATATTGCTCCCGCCATGCAGGGTCGGTTCGTCAGGATCGTGGCGCCTGGCGCCGAGCGAACCTTGCGCCTGGCGGAAGTGCAGGTCATCACGCCGCTGGAAAACGCCGCCCTTCGCGGCAAGGCCAGCCAATCGAGCATCGTCGCCGGCGGGGCAACGGGCGGCCAGCCCGAACGCGCGATCGACAACAAGACCGACAGCGAGCCGAAGGCGGGCTCCACCGCGTTCACCACGCTCGAGCGAAATCCGTGGTGGGAGGTCGATCTGGGCGAATCCCAGCCGATCGAGTCGGTCGCCATCTGGAATCAGCCGGGCAACGATCGGACGGCGACCTTGCACGTGAGCGTGCTCGACTCGTCGCGCAAACCGGTGTTCGCCCAGGACCAGCTCCCGGTAGCGACCGCCACCGAACGCGTGACGATCGGCGGCGACATCAGCGACTCCGTCGTCACTGCCGCGATCACGGCACTCGCGGCGGTGAGCGGACGTGAAGTCGAGCGCTTCGGCCTGTTGGCGAAGCAGATCGCAAGTCCCGGCAGCCGGCGCGCCGCGATCTCGGCACTGCGGGCGATGCCGAAGGAGCGCTGGCCGGCCGCACAGCTCCCGCCGCTCTCAGAGTCGATCCTCTCCTATATCCGCAGCGTGCCGACATCCGAGCGCACCACCGCCGCCTTCAAGGAGGCGGTCGAGCTCGGACGCGAAGTTGCAGGCAGGCTGCCGCGCTGAAGCGGGCAGGAACACGATTGCGGCGATCGACAAGCTCGTCGTGCGTCACGATCCGCATCGAGGCGCCGATCGCCGAAATGAAGTTCAATCTCCCCGGCTTCACGGTCGAGGCGGGCGAGGAAATCGAGATCGAGTTCTTCAACCCCGATCAGATGCCGCACAACCTGGTCGTCACGGTCCCCGGCGCGCTCGAGTCCGTCGGGCTGAAAGCCGAGGCCATGGCCAAGGAGCCGGACGCGTTTGCCCGGAACTTCGTCCCGATCACCGCCGAGGTGCTCTACTCGACGAAACTGATCAACACCGGCGAAACCGCACGCCTCCGGTTCACCGTCCCCATTCGCACCGGCTCGTACCCTTACGTCTGCACGTTCCCGGGTCACTGGCGCACGATGAACGGGCTGATGTCGGTGACCAGGACGGGGACGACGCTGCCGGGACGGTAGGGTTTCTAGCGCTGTCAACTTCCAACCTCCAACTTCCAACTCCCCAAGGCGCTTTCTTCGAAGAGACTCGCCTTGGAAATTGGAAGTTGGGAGTTGGGAGTTGGGAGTTGAGTGGATACCCGTATGGCACAACAATTGTCGATAACCAACCAGTCGTGAACAGATGAAGCTCGATCACCACCGTTCAGCCAAGGACCTGCTGCCCCAGATCGATCGCATGTTCGAGCTCTCGGCTCGGAAAATCCGCTCGCTCGAATCGACGTGGCCGCCGAACGGCGGCGCGCCGGTCTTCACCGTCGCCGGACGGTATCAGTCGCGCGGCTGGACCGAGTGGACCCAGGGCTTTCAGTTCGGCGCCGCGGTGCTGCAGTTCGACGCGACCGGCGAGACCGAGTTCCTCGACCTCGCCCGCGAGCGGACGGTGAACCGCATGGCGCCGCACCTGACGCACGTCGGCGTCCACGATCACGGCTTCAACAACGTCAGCACTTACGGCGGCCTGTGGCGGCTCGCGCGCGAGGGACGGATTCGATGCGCCGCCGTGGGAAGTGCGTTTCTACGAGCTCGCACTGAAGGTCAGCGGCGCGGTCCAGGCGCGGCGCTGGACCACGCTGCCCGACGGCGGCTACATCTATTCGTTCAACGGCGCACACTCGCTGTTCGTGGACACCATCCGCTCGCTGCGGGCGCTGGCAGTCGCGCACATGCTCGGGCATCGCCTGTTCGAGGAACAGGACTCGTCGATCAGCCTGATCGACCGGCTGGTGCAGCACGCGCGAGCGACGGCGCAGTATGCCGTCTACTACGGGCGCGGGCGCGACATCTACGACGTCCGCGGCCGCACCGCGCACGAAAGCCTCTTCAACGTCGCGAACGGCACCTACCGCGGACCGAACAGCCAGCAGGGGTATTCGCCGTTCTCGACCTGGACGCGCGGCCTGGCCTGGGCCATGACCGGCTTCGCGGAACAGCTCGAGTTCATCGCGCAGCGGCCGTCCGACGACTTCGGTGGCTCGGATAATCGCGAAGCGATCGAGGACTGGATGCTCGAGGCCGCCCGCGCGACCTGTGACTTCTACATCGACCAGGGCACGGCATCGGACGGCGTGCCGTACTGGGATACCGGCGCGCCTGGCCTGGTGGCGCTCGGCGACTGGGCGGAACGCCCCGCCGATCCGTTCAACGACCACGAACCCGTGGACAGCTCCGCCGCCGCGATCGCCGCACAGGGCCTGATACGGCTCGCGCGCGTCCTGGCCGCGCGTGGCGAGGACGGCAGCCGCTACGAGCAGGCCGGCCTCGGCGTGCTGGCGGCGTTGCTCGACGACGCCGGCCCGTACCTGTCGACCGGCAACGCGCACCAGGGACTGCTGCTGCACTCGATCTATCACCGCCCGAACGGCTGGGACTACGTGCCGGAGGGCTCCCGCATCCCGCGTGGCGAGTCGAGCCAGTGGGGCGACTATCACCTGCGCGAGGCCGCGCTGCTCGTCCGCCGCCTCGCGCGCGGCGAGCCGTATCCTGACGTTCTTCGGGCCCGCGAGGAGTTGATGGCCGGGTTCAACAGGTTGTCGAAGACTGGTCGTCGACGACAGTCGGGCGGGTCTGAAGACCCGCCCCTGCACGATCGGCCGGGCCTAAAGACCCGGCCCTACGGAAGAAAGAGCGGCCGGGTGAAGACCCGGCCGAGGAGCGAACTCGTTGACACCTGATCCCTCGAACACCCGTGTCGCGCTGGTCACCGGCGGCACCCGCGGCATCGGCCTGGGCATTGCTCGCGCGCTCGCTGCCGAGGGCTGGAGACTCGCGCTCGGCGGCGTGAGAGAACCGGAAGCGGTCCGCAGCGTGCTCGACCAGTTCGAGGGACGCGCGGATTACTTCCAGGCTGACGTCGGCAGCCAGCCGGACCGCGCGCGGCTCGCTGCCGCGATCGGCGAGCAGTTCGGCGCCGTGAATGCGCTGATCAACAACGCCGGCCGCGCACCCCGCGTGCGCGCCGACATCCTCGAAGCCGGCGAAGACAGTTTCGAGGAACTGCTGCGGATCAACCTGCAGGGACCGTACTTCCTCACCCAGGCGCTCGCGCGTCAGATGGCCGCGCGCAAATCGGCGGATCCGGCTTTCTCCGGAACCATCGTGTTCGTGACCTCCGTGTCCGCGGAGATGGTGTCGACCGCGCGCGGCGAGTACCTGCGTCAGCAAGGCCGGCCTGGCGATGGCCGCGCGCCTGTTTGCCGTGAGGCTCGCGCCGCTCGGCATCCCGGTCTACGAAGTGCGCCCCGGCATCATCGCGACCGACATGACCGCGTCCGTCCGTGACGTCTACGACGCGCGGATTGCCGACGGCCTCGTCCCCGAACGTCGCTGGGGACAACCCGGCGACATCGGCCGCACCGTTGCGGCTCTGGTCCGCGGCGATCTGCCCTACGCGACCGGCTCCGTCATTCACGTCGACGGAGGCTTGACGCTGCCCAGGCTCTAGCACCTGGGCTGTTCACATTGCCAACATTGCCAACATTGCCAATATTTGCAATACGGCACCAGCCGAGCCCGACGAACTATCCCCTCTTCGTAATGTTGGCAATCTTGGCAATGTAACTCCGGCTCTCCTTTTGCAACGCCCCGCCCGTTCTGCGGCGGCCCTGCGACCGGCGCCCAGCTGACGCTGTGTCTTCGAGAGGAGCGGGGTGATGTCGACAGGACCGCGCTGCGCGTGGCAATACCTTCGAAACGTCTGCCTGATGATGGTCGCGTTCGCGACCGGCGGGCAGGCGGCGACCTTGCCTGCCGGTTTCACCGAGTCCCTGATTGCCACCGGGCTGAACAATCCGACAGCGATGCAGTTCGCCCCCGACGGGCGGCTCTTCGTCTGCGAGCAGGGCGGACGACTGCGTGTCATCAAGAACGGATCGCTGCTGAGCACGCCGTTCCTCACCGTCACCGTGAACTCAACAGGAGAGCGCGGACTGCTCGGCGTGGCGTTCGATCCGGATTTCGCGGTCAACCAGTTCGTCTACATCTATTACACGGCGACGACGCCGGCCATACACAATCGGGTCAGCCGGTTCACCGCGAGCGGCGATACTGCCGTGGCCGGCAGCGAGAGAGTGCTGCTGGAGCTGGAGAACCTCAGCGCTACGAATCACAACGCCGGGGCCCTGGGCTTCGGTCCGGACGACAAGCTGTACGTCGCGGTCGGCGAGAACGCGGTCGCATCGAACGCGCAGACGCTCGGCAACCGGCTCGGCAAGATTCTGCGCGTGAATCCCGACGGCAGCATCCCCACCGACAATCCGTTCTTCAGCACGGCGACCGGCGTCAATCGCGCGATCTGGGCGGTCGGTCTGCGCAACCCGTTCACGTTCGCCTTCAATGCGGCCGGCACGTCGATGTTCATCAACGACGTCGGCCAGGGCTCTCAGGAAGAGATCAACGAGGGCAGGGCCGGAGCGAACTACGGATGGCCCGACACCGAAGGATCGACCACGGATCCGCGCTTCGATTCGCCACGATACAGCTACGCTCATGCGGCCGGGACCTGCGCGATCGTGGGCGGCGCGTTCTACGCGCCGATGACCGCGCAGTTCCCCACCGATTACCTCAACGACTACTTTTTCGCCGACTACTGCGCCGGGTGGATCCGCCGGCTCGAGCCCGCCAACGGCAACACAGTCTCGACCTTCGCGACAGGGATCGCGTCCCCGGTCGACCTGAAGGTGGCCGATGATGGCAGCCTCTATTACCTCGCCCGCATGTCCGGCGGGACCACGGGTGTCGTGTACCGCATCGCCTATGGCGCGACCGCGCCCACGATCACGACGCAGCCCTCGAGCCGTACTGTCGCGCCCGGCGCCTCGGTGACATTCAGCGTGCGCGCGTCGGGACCGGCACCGCTTCGCTATCAGTGGCAGCGGAACAGCGCTAACATCGCCGGCGCGACGACGCAGGACTACACCATCGCCTCGGTCGCGCAAGCCGACACCGGCGCCAGGTTCCGCGCCGTCGTCACGAACGATTTCGGCAGCACGACGAGTGCCGAGGCCGTGCTCACGGTCAGTGCGAACCAGGCCCCGACAGCGACGATCACGGCACCCGCAGCCGGCACGCTCTACAGCGGCGGCATGGTGATCAGCTACGGCGGGACGGGATTGGACCCGGAGGACGGCACGCTGCCGGCGAGCGCCTTCACGTGGCGTGTCGACTTCCATCACGACACCCATACCCACCCGTTCATGGCCGCGACGACGGGCGCCCAGGGTGGGACGTTCACCATCCCGACCTCGGGCGAGACGGCAGCCAACGTCTGGTATCGCATCTACCTGACGGTCCGTGATGCGGCTGGGCTCACGCACACCGTCCAGCGCGACATCCTGCCGCGCACAGTGAAGCTCACTCTCGCGACGAACCCGGCCGGGCTGCTGCTCCGCCTCGACGGTCAACCGACCGCCACGCCGGTCACCTTCGACGCGGTCGTGGGCATCGTCCGCAGCCTGGAGGCGCCGACGCCGCAGTCGTCGGGTGGTACAGACCTACGAGCTCGTCTCGTGGTCCGATGGTGGCGTGGCGGCGCACACGGTGAGCACGCCGGCGGCCAACACCACCTACACGGCCACCTATCGTGTTGCCGGGAGCGGAGGTACCGGCACGGGCCTCTCAGGAACCTACTTCGACAGCGCCAACTTCACGGGAGCATCTGTCACGCGGATCGATCCGACGATCGATTTCAGCTGGGGATCGGGGGCGCCGGCCGCGGGCGTCGGTGCGGATGCGTTCAGCGTGCGCTGGACAGGCCAAATCGAAGCGCCCTACAGCGGGACCTACACGTTCTATACGCAAAGCGACGAGGGGATCCGGCTGTGGATCAACAACGTGCAGCTGGTCAACCACTGGAACAGCCGCGGCAGCGAAGACAGCAAGACGATCGTGTTGACCGCCGGGCAGCGCTACGCGATCCGCATCGAGTACTACGAAAAGAGAGGGAGCGCGACAGCCCGCCTCCTCTGGAGTCACGCCTCGATTGGCAAAACAGTGGTGCCAATGGCGCGGCTCTATCCAACGCCCTGATCTGGTACGGCAAGAGCGGACGCTACCGTCTGATGCGCAGGGGCACGATGGCTTCCGCCCGCTCGTCGCCGCTCTGTGCTTCGAAGGCCAGCGCGAAGTCTCCCGGGGCTATCGAGGCGAGTGGCAGATCGATCTGCCAGGCGTCGGGAGATCCACTGATGGCGAGCGGCAGCAGCGTTGCGCCGCGCCGATCGATCAGACGTCCGGTGATGGTGGCGGTTTTGTCCGCCTTGCCGTACGCGCGGAGCCGGATCAGCAGCCGGTCGGTGCGGACGAACTCACGTCCGGCGTAGACCGGCGCGTCGGCGGCGAGCAGGGTGCGGGCTTCCGCGGGGGTCGCGGCGCGGTGCACGACCGCGGAGAGCCAGAGTGGACCTTCGGCAGGCGGCGCGTCCACGCTGCGGGTCTCGCGGTCCACAATCTCCCCGGCCCGATCGAGCACGCGAATGCTCAGTTGAACCGGGCCCTCGGGAACGTCGAAGCTCGTTCCTCCCTGTTGCACTGCCCCCTCGACCAGCGTCTCGCCGGACTTCAGCGCGACGCTGACCGCCGCCGGACTGACACCGGCCGGCAGGTCGCGCAGCGGCGTCCAGGCGACGGTCACCTGCGATCGGCCCGCCGGCGCCGGCCGGACTCCGATCCAGGTCTCGACCAGCCGCGATGAGTTCGGCGGGCTCAGCGCCGCAAACGCGCTCGCAATCGGCGCCGGCAGCACGGCCGCCGCTGCCGTAGCCTTGGCCTTCGCGACATCCCCGGGCCTCGGCGCCCAGTATCCCGCGCGCGCCCGCACGTCGTAACCCCCGCGCTTCACTCTGACCTTGATCTCGTGAAAGCGTCCGTCGTGGATCATTTCCCGCGTATAGCCAAGCAGGTAGGTCGCGCTGGCCTGCCCGACGATCCGCTGAACCGCTCCCGCGAGATCGTTGGAGCGGTGCAGCTCGCCGCCGCTGCCGTAGGCGACCGTCTCGAAGATCAGGGGGGAGCCGCCTGCGACCTGCAGGCCCCGCGGGTCGATGACGTGCACGGCGGTGTTCGTATCGTTCGCCATCCGGACGATATCGAGGGCGGTATTGGAGTCGTCTCCGTAGCGCGCCATGGACGGGGGCGGCGGCAGACCCCTGCCGCCCAGCATGCTCCTTGCCGCGACCCCGAAGCCCTCGGTCACCACGATCAGGGTCTTCCGCCCCTCGCGCAAGGTGCCCAGGTGAGCGGCTGCGGCCTTGATGGCCGTTACCGTCACCTCGTTCCTGAACCCTTCGACAGCCTCGACACGCCAGTTCACTGCTTCGAGCTGCGCTTCCTCGGCGGCGCTGCGGGGCGGCAGATACACGCCGCGGCGGCCCTGCAGCGAGTGCACGCGATCGGCGAGCGCCCTTCGATCCCGCGTGAACTCGATCGCACTGGAGGGCGTGAGCGGATCCATGATGGCCACGAGATCGGTCGGACCGAACGCCGACAACATGGCCCGCGTAAAGGCGGCCCGGGCGGCGATGGCGCCTTCGAACTGGCCGATGTGGTACTCGTCCCAGAACACCAGGAACACCCGCACGTCGTCACGCGCGGCTTCCGCGGCGGCATGCTGCTGGCTCCGTATCGGCAGGGAACGATCGTCGGAGGGTTCACCGGAGTTCGCCAGGAACGTGAACGACGTGATCGGCCGCACCGCGTCGTCCTCACGCACCTCGAAGTCATCGGCCGTGAGCGAGGTGACCGGACGGCCGCTGCGATCGATGACGGTGGCATCGACACGAATGACGTTCGTTCCGCTGCGGAAGGGGGGAGGCTGCTGGGCAAGGAGAACGCTCTCCATTGCCAACATTGCCAAGATTGCCAACGATTGCCAACATTGAAACGCCGCGCTTCGCGCGCAAGAATACCGGAGATTCGTCGGCTCAGACTGGAACGGGCAATACTTGCCGTATTGTAAATGTTGGCAATTCCCAATGTTGGCAATGTTGGCAATGTTGGCAATGTTGGCAATGTTGGCAATGTGATGGATGCTCTCCTCCAGGATGTCCGCTACGCCAGCCGTGCGCTCCTGAACCGGCCGTGGTTCTCGGCGCTCGCCGTGCTGACGCTCGCGATCGGGATCGGCGTGAACACGGTCGCCTACAGCGCCATCAATGCGCTGCTCGGCAAGCCGATGCGGTTTGCCGGAGCCCGCGAGCTCGGGTGGATACAGACGACCGGCGGCAAGAGCCCCTACAAGCAGACCGCGCTTCCGGACTACCTCGATCTGGCCCGCGAGAACCGGACCTTCGAGGCCGTCATCGCGGAGGCGCGCGTCCCGTTGAGCCTGCAGGCCGCTGGCGGGGCGGAACAGCTCTGGAGCCTGCTGGTGTCTGGCAATTACCTCAACGCCTTGCGCGCGCGACCGCTCGCCGGCAGGCTGCTCACCGAGGCCGACGCGGACGGCGCGGAGCTGGCAGTCGTCGTCAGCGAGCGGTTCTGGAGGGAACGCCTTGGGGCTGGCCCGCTCGCGGGCCGGACGCTGGCACTGAACGGACGGCTGTTCTCGATCGCCGGCGTCCTTCCGGAGGGCTTCCAAGGACCGGGCGGGCTCTACGAGCCCGACCTCTGGCTGCCGCTGGAACGGCTGCCGCTCCTCGGGCTGTCGCCGTCGCTCACCTCACGGGACGAACTGTGGCTGACCGTGGCGGGGCGGCTGAAACCTGGCGTCACCGCACGGCAGGCGCAGGCCGACCTGCGCGGCGTGATGAACCAGCTGGCGCTGGCCTACCCCGCCTCGAACACCGGCCGCAGCGTCACGTTCATCCCCGTCAGCGAAGGCGTGCCCGAGCTGCGTGGCATCGCCCGCGTCGCCTGGATGGGGCTGGCGGTCGTCGGGATCGTGCTGCTGATTGCGTGCTTCAACGTTGCCGGCCTGCTGCTGGCCCGCGCAGCGGAACGGCAGCGAGAGATTGGCGTGCGCGTGGCGCTCGGGGCCAGCCGCTTGAGGATCCTGCGGCAGCTCGTGACCGAAGGCCTGCTCCTGGCCGCCCTCAGCGGCGCGGCCGCGCTGATTCTGTCGGCGTGGAGCGCCGACCTCCTCGCGGCCTTCAGTCTCCCCTCTCCCATCCCGCAGCGGCTGCACATCGTGCTGGATCGCCGTCTGATTCGATTCACGCTGATGCTCGTCGCGATCGCGGGGGTCACGCCGGCACTGATCCCGGCGATTCAGGCAACCCGTGCGGACATCCTCAACGTGATCAGGCGACAGTCCGCGATCGGCGCGAGCCCGTCCCGGGCCCGGAACCTGTTCGTGGTCGCGCAGGTCGCCGGGTCGACGCTGTTTCTCGCGGCGGCGCTGCTGTTCGTGCGGAGCTTCTGGAACAGCGCGGCGTTCGAACCAGGCTTCGATACCGCGCATTCGCTCGTGCTCGAGTTGAACCCGACGGCATTCGGATACGACCAGACGCGATCGCAGCGCTTCTTCGATGCGCTCGTCGATCGTCTCCGCGATGTGCCGGGAATCGAACAGGCGGCGCTGGCCGATCGAGCGCCATTCTCCATTGGATTTCCCAAGAACGTCGACGTCAGTGTCAATGGGGAGGACTGCTCGAAGACGACCTGCCGTTCGGCAGTCGAGTTCGGCATCTCATCAGGCCATTTCGCCGCTCTCGGGCTGCCGCTGATTTCCGGACGCGAGCTGACCGGGCAGGAGTACGTGACCGGGGCGGCGGTGGCGGTGATCGGCAAGGCGATGGCTTCCGAGCTCTGGCCAGGCGCCAACGCCACCGGACAGTGGCTTCGTACGGGTTCGAACGGCCGCCTCGTCCAGGTGATCGGCGTTGCAGCGGACGTCAGGGAGATGTACTCGAACCGCGCGGCGCGCTGGTATCTGTATCGTCCACTGAGCGGACCGGAATTCCGCGATCGTGTCGCCGTCATCGTCCGCACGGCCGGAGACCCCGGCGCTCTGGTCGCCATCGTCCAGGAACAGGTCCGCGCGCTGGACCCGGCACTGCCCGCCGGCAGCGTGAGCACCACGCAGGAGCGCATGAAGCTGCCGCTCTGGCCGGCGAGAACGGCGGCGGGCTTCCTGTCGGTCTGCGGGGCCCTGGCACTCGTGCTGGCCACCGTGGGCCTGTTCGGTGTCACCTTCTACACCGCCAGCCAGCGCACGCGTGAGTTCGGCATCCGGGTCGCGCTCGGCGCCCGACCGGGCAACGTGATGGCGCTCGTCATGAAGGAAGGACTGGCGCTGAGCGCCACCGGCGTAGTCTTCGGCGTCGCCGGAGCGCTCCTGGCCGTCCGCCTGATTTCGAATACGCTCATCGGCGTCGGGGCGGCCGATCCGCCAACCTACCTCGCTGCCGGAGTCCTGCAAATCGTAGTGGCAACGGCCGCCTGCCTCCTGCCCGCCGTTCGCGCGATGCGTGCGGAGCCGATGGTGGCTCTCAGACAGGAATAACAACCAACTCCCAACGCCCAACTCCCAACTCCCAAGCGGAGCCGACCGAGCAACGGGATGAAAGGAGACCCAACAAGCTTGTTGGCGCGACTTTCACCCCGTTGTTCGACGGATTCTCACGTTGGGAGTTGGATGGGCGTTGGGAATTGACCCTACCGACAGATCCCCATCGCCCGTACGTTCGACAGACTCCGTTGCACCTGTTCGATCTCGTAATCGATGAGTGTCTGCCCGCCCTCTTCCTTTTCCCACGGCGTACGGTAGTCGGCGCCGTCCGGCAGCATGGCCCTTCGCAACCGGCCCAGCATCACGCCGAGCTCGCTGGCATCACGAGTCCGATAGCCAGTCCACCATTCCGGCGTGAACAACCGGATGTGGCGCGCCTCGAGCGCGCCGGGTTCGATGGATGCGGCGAGCTCGGTCCCCTCGTGCTCGAGAATGGAGGCGATCTCCTTGAACGGCACGGCACCGTCGCCAATCGCGCACCGCACGAGACGGTAGCCTTCAGGGGTGAACTGCGAAACGTAATCCTTGAGATGAACGTGGCGGATGCGACGCGCGGCCCGGCGCGTGAACGCAATCGGATCTTCGCCGACCGAGAATGCGTTGCCGGTGTCGAAGCAGATGCCGGCGTGCGGCCCGAGTCGCTCGGTGAACGCGACGAGCTCTTCGCTGCCCAGATCCTGATGGTTCTCGATCGCGAGGATCAGCCCGGCATCGCCGACCCGGCCCGACTCGCGCGTCAGCGTGTCGCGCGCGTGAGCGAGCAGCTCATGCCACCGCTCACCCCGCGCCGCGCGCGCGCCCTCCAGCACCGGCGTCAGGTGAAAGCGCAGGATTCCGGCACCGACACCGGTGCAGCACCGCACCGCCTGTTCGAGCGTCTCGCCGGGCTCGTGTGCGAGCCAGAAGCTGCAGACTGGCTGAAGGCCGTCGAGCTCCCGGCGCAGCGCAGCGAGCTCGGAGTCGCTGAGCGGCGTCAGCCACCGGTGATCGAGCTCGATCGCACGCAGGCCCGATTCCCGGACGATCCCGATGAACCCTTTCAGCCCGATGGGATTCGGGTTGGCCCGCGGCGTACCGGGCGCTTGAAGGCCGACGGTATACGCGAGGCCGTAGGGGTTCAGGGAGAGAAGCACTCTCGGGTTCCGGGTTCACGGGGTTCGGGTTCGGTTCGAGGGTTCGGTTCAGGGTTCGAGGTTCGAGGTTCGGATCCAGCTTCGACGTTCGGATCCGGGTTCGGGAACCGAGAACCCCGAACCCGGAACCGAACCGAACCCTGAACCGAACCACCTGAACCCGGAACCCGGAACCAACCGAGTCAGTACAGCGTGAACGAGTAGAGCGCGTCCCCCACCGCCACCAGCACGTGCTGCTTCCCGTCGAGCAGATAGGTTTGCGGCGCGTTCGAGATGTTGCCGATTCTCGAGTGCCACAACGGCTTGCCGTTGGTCGCGTCGAACGCGACGAAATTGCCGTTGCCGTCGCCGGTGAAGAGGACCTTGCCCGCCGACGTCAGCATGCCGGCGCCGCCGCCGCCACCCGGAGGCCAGGCGTGCCGCCACACCTTTTTCCCGGTTTTGTAGTCGATCGCCGCCAGCGCGTTGCCGCCGGATCCCACGTTCACCGCCAGCTTTCCACCGAGCCCCATCGATCCACGCGGGTCCGGATCGGTCAGATAGAGCATCTGGAATCCGTTGTTCTCCTGCGTGTAGAAGAGCCCGGTATCCGGCGAATAGGCCGGCGGCTGCCAGTTCGTCACGCCGCCTTCGACCGGCGACACCAGCGACCCGGGAATCGTGGCTTCCTTCTCGGGATTCGGCTCCGGCTCTCCGGTCGGGCCGGATTTTCGTGGCCCAGTTCGTCGTCTCGCCGTACTTCGCGGTGACCACGTGCTCGCCGGTGACTCGATCCACGGTGAAGAAGTAGCCGTTGCGCGCGGCGGTCGACACCAGCTTGCGCGGCTTGCCGTTGATCGTGCCGTCGATCAGGATCGGCGTCTGCGCCGAGTCCCAGTCGTGAGTGTCGTGCGGCGAGGTCTGGAAGTACCACGCCATCTTGCCGGTGTCGATGTTCACCGCAACCAGCGAGCAGGTGAAGAGGTTGTCCCCCTTGCGGCCGACGCCGGTGTAGCCGGGCGTCGGGTTGCCGGTGCCGAAGATGTACAGCTTCGTCTCGGGATCGTAGACGCCCGGGATCCACACCTGGCCGCCGCCATGCTGCGCCGCGGTCAGGCTGGGCCACGTGTCGAGCCCGGGATCGCCTGCCTTCATCGGCACGGTGTAGAAGATCCATTTCCGCTTGCCGGTCTCGGGATCGTACGACTGCAGGAAGCCGGGAGCATCGAGGTCGTTGCCGGTTCCCACCAGCACGTGATCGCCGATGACGATCGGCGACATCGTCGAGAGGTACTGCTGGTTGAAGTCCGCGATCTCGACGTGCCAGCGTTCCTTGCCGGTGCGCGCGTCGAGCGAGACGAGGTAGTTGTCGGGCGTCTCGAAGAAAAGATAGTTGTGCCACATCGCCGCGCCGCGGTTGCCGATGTGCGTGCCGCCCTTCGTCTTCCAGAAGTAGCGCCACAACTCGCGGCCGTCGCGCGCGTCGATCGCCCAGACGTTGTCGGGCGCGGTGACGTAGAGGATGCCGTCCACCTGCAGGATGGCGCCCTTGACGCTCGGCGCGCCGGTCGTGCCCAAATCCTCACCCTCGCCACCGACGACGATGGGCACGCCTCCGCCCCCTCCCCGTCCACCAAATCCCCCTCCGCCGGCGCCCTGCACCAGCCGCGACGTCCAGGCCAGCGTGAGGTTCTTGACCGTTGTCTGGTTGACCTGCGTCAGCGCGCTGTGCCGCCGGCCGGTCATGTCGCCCGAGTAGGTCGGCCATGAATCCGACAGCGGCTTGAGCACGGCAGCCGGATCGAGACCGCCGGGATTGGGCGCGGAGTCGGTCGCGGGAGCCGGCTTGCTTCCGCGCCCGGCTGCCGGAGCGGCCGGTTTCGGAGGGAGCGGCTGTGAGGGGGCCGGGTTCTGGCCGGCGAGCACCACCGGCGCCATGACGATCGACGATCGCCAGGATGATGTGTCGGGCGCTCATTTCAGGGTCACCAGGTAAGCCGTCACGTCGTGGATGTCCTTGTCGCTGTAAACGCTCAGCAGCTTCTGGTGCGGCTCGAGCGGATCGTTCACCTGCACCTTCGGCGTGTCGCCGCCGCGGCGGAACGTCCGCTGCGCCCCGTCGTCGGTCGCGAGCGTGACGGAGAAGTCGTCGATGCGAACGAGACGCCCCTCCACCTTGGAACCGTTGGGTTGTGTAACGGTGACGGTCACCGGACGCGGGACCGGCGCTCCCGGTGCACCGCCGCGGCCGCGGCCGGCACCGCCGGTGATCCAGAGGTTCTGCAACTGCAGCGGGCTCGAGATCCGTGACGCGATGCCCTGGAGGTCGCCGGTGGCCGAGTGGCATGAGGCGCAGCGGGACGCGAAGTAGGTAGCCCCCGCCTTGGCGTCGCCGACCACGATGTCGAGCTCGACTTCTTCGCCTGGAGGCGGTGTGCCCTGCCCACGCATCGTGAACGCGACGCTGTGGATGTACTCGGCCACGGCCTTCACGTCCTCTTCGCCGAGCGGCAGCGCGGGCATCGGCGGCATTCCCGGATTCTGCCGTCCGTTCTTGACGACCGGCAGGATCAGCTCGCCGTGCTGGTCGTTCAGGACCAGCTGCGATCGCAGCAGGTTGGGCCCGCCGATGTCGCCACCCCGGAGGTCTGCGCCATGGCAGGCGCGGCAGTTGACCTCATAGAGCGTCTTGCCTCGCGCGATGATGGCGGCGTCGGCAAGCGTGCGCTGCTGCGCCGGAAACGTCGCCCGGCCTCCGCCCCGCTGGCCCCCACCGCGCCCCGCCGGCGGCTGCGCGCCACCTTGCGGCGCCGGTGGCTGCTGTGCACCAGCGGGCGGCGTCTGCGGCGCCTGCGCGGCCAGGCTGGCCATGAATGCGACCAGCCATGCCAGGGCGGCCGCGGTGATCCCTCTCCGTATGCTCATCCCACACCTCGAACACCGCATATTACTTCAACGTTTCGGGGTCGGCGGGGTCTGAAGACGCCGCTCTCGGGTCAAATTCTGGCCGCGCTCAGCCGGCGTGGTTCACGCCGACGATCCGCAGTTCATGGCGCGCTTCGTCCCACTCGGCCGTGACCGTCCCCGCGGGAGCCTCGCCGAGATAGTTTGCGGGAATGGTCGACGCCATCTTCACGGCCTGGGCGATTGACAACCCGGTGAACCGCACCGTGTTGGCGATCGCTCGATCCAGGGTCAACGCCGATCCGGCAAGGTAGGGGCTCCCCGGCAGCCCCACACGGCCGTCCTCGCGAAGCTCGCACTCGACGCCGCCCAGCGTGAACCGGCCCGGAGCGCAGCCCGCGGCCGCGATCGCATCGGTCACGAGAATGGTGCGATCTTCCCCGTTGGCCCGCACCATCGCCTTGACCGTCGACCCCGGCAGATGGTGGCCGTCGACGATCACGCTGATTAACACCTCGTCTGCTGCCAATAATTCCCAGATCGGGTTCGGGTGCCGCGGCAGCATCTGCGCACAGCCGTTGCCGAGGTGGGTCGCCATGGTCGCGCCGGCGCGAATCGCTGCCGCGATGTCCGGAGGGTCGGCGGCCGTGTGTCCGATCGCGACTCGCACACCGGAATTGACGAGGTGCTCGATCAGTTCAATCGCGCCGGGAACCTCCGGCGCGAGCGTGACCAGCCGGATCCGTCCGTCGCAGGCGTCCTGCCGGCGTTCGAAGTCGTCGATGCTCGCCGGCCTCACGTGCTCGCGCGGGTGCGCGCCGCGAGCGCCATCCACAGGAGAGATATACGGCCCTTCCATGTGGATCCCGGCGATCGCCGGATCGCGCACGCCGGCCAGCACCCGCGCGCTGGTCGAGAAGTCTTCGAAGGACGACGTGATGAGCGTCGGCAGACATCGCGTGACGCCGGTGGACCGCATTCGCTCGAGCGCCTGCGCGACCGCGTCAGCCGCCACATCACGGCTGTTGAAATCGACCCCCGCGAAGCCGTTGACCTGAAGGTCGAACAGCCCCGGCAGCTCGAGTCTCATGCCGCGTCGTCCTCGAGGATCGGCCCCCGAGTCGCAGGGGCGAGCCCTGCCGCCGCGTCGCGATCGAGATAGAGGGTGGCGTTCGGGTGCGTGCGCAGGATCGACGCGGGCACGGCTGGCGAGATCTCTCCCTCGATCGTGGCCTTCACGGCGTCTGCCTTGCGCGCGTCGGGCACCACGCAGACGATCTCCTTCGACTTCAGGATCTGGCGGATCGACATCGACACCGCCTGCGGCGGGACATCGTCCACCGAGGCGAACCAGCCCTCGCCCGCCTGCTGACGCCGGCAGGCCGCATCGAGGGTGACGATGATGTAGGGGTCCTCGGTGTCGAAGTCAGCCGGCGGATCGTTGAAGGCGAGGTGCCCGTTCTCGCCAATGCCGACGAACGCGACATCGATCGGCGCACGCGAGAGCTCGCGCCCGACGCGAGCCGCGGCGGCCGGATGCGTCGTGCTCGGCATCGAGGAAGTGGTAGCGGGGAATGCTGGTCTTGTCGATCAGGCGTTCGAGCAGATACCGCCGGAAACTGGCCGGATGGTCGATCGGCAGACCGACGTATTCGTCCAGGTGAAACATCTCGACGGCCTGCCAGTCGACGTCCGGTGACGCGGTCAGCGCTTCGAGGAAATCGAACTGCGAGGCCCCGGTCGCGGCGATGATCCGCGCCTCGCCTCGCGACGCGATCGCCTCGTTCATCACACGGCCGGCATGCCGCGCCGCCGCCCGGCTCATCGTCAGTCGATCGGTGTAGGTCTTGATGTGCATGGTGTGAGTTTTGAGTTTCCAGTTGCCAGTTTCCAGTTCCAGTTGCTACACGCCATGGTCCGGCCGCCAGGGCGGCAGCAGGTGCTTCTGAACCTTGCCGAGCGCCGTTCGCGGCAGCGCCTCCACGCGCACGAACGCGCGCGGCACTTTGAACGACGCCAGGGCGCGGCGGCACCGGTCTTCGAGCGCGGGCGGATCGATCGGCTGGTCGGTGACGAGATAGGCGACCGGCAGCTCGCCGCGGCGGGCGTCGGCCACGCCCACGACCACAGCTTCGCGCACGCCCGGGCGCTTCGAGCAACAGCTCCTCGATTTCACGCGGGTAGATGTTGAAGCCGCCGGAAATGATCAAGTCGGTCCGGCGCCCGCGCAGCGTGTAGTAGCCGTCCTCGGAGCGTTCCGCGAGATCGCCGGTGCGAAACCAGCCGTCGGTGAAGGCCGCGGCGGTCGCCTCCGGCTGCCGCCAGTAGCCGCTGAACACGTTCGGGCCCGCGCACCAGCAATTCGCCGACTTCGCCGATGGCTGCCTCAGTCCCGTCGGGACCGACGATGCGGGTCGAGAGGCCGGGCAGCGGCATCCCGACGGAGCCGGCCCGCCGCTCGCCCGCGTAGGGATTGCTCAGGTTCATGAGCGTCTCGCTCATCCCGTAGCGCTCGAGGATGGAATGCCCGAAGCGCGTGCGGAACTCGTCGAAGACGGCTGCGCGGAAGCGGCGCGGAGCCGCTGACGAACAGCCGCATCCTCGTCGCCGATCACGAGCGCCAGCTCGCGCGGCAGCTCGAGCAGCCGCACGTAGACGGTCGGCACGCCGAAAAAGAGCGTTGGCTGAAAGGCCACGAACCAGCTCCGCGGCGCGCTGCGCGTCGAAGCGCTCGACCAGCCGCATCCGGCAGCCGCTCGCCAGCCAGGTCATCAATCCGTTGGCCAGGCCGTGGACGTGGAACAGCGGCAGTACGGCAAGATAGCGGTCGCTCGCGGTGATCCGCCAGCAGGTGACAAGGTTGACCGTGTTGGCCAGAAGTTGTTGTGGGACAGCACCGCGCCTTTCGAGCGACCCGTCGTGCCCGACGTGTAGACGATCGCCGCCGGCGCATCGCCGGATCAAGCCGGACGAAGACGTCGGCGCTCGACTCGGCAGCGGCTTCCGCGGTGAGCTCGGTCGCATCGAGCGGGCTCGCCCCGTCGAACGCCTCGAACGCGTCGCGGGTGGTCACGACAACCCGGGGCTGGGAGTCGCCGAGAATATGCGCAATCTCGCGCTCCCGATAGAGGATATTGATTGGCACGAGCACGAGGCCGAGCTTGACGCAGGCGAGCAGCAGGTCGACGAATTCGACGCGGTTCGAGAGGTACACCCCGACGCGATCGCCCGCCTGGAGGCCGCGGCTGGCAAGGGCATGCGCCAGCCGGTTGCTGCGGGCATGGAGGTCGCCGAACCGAAGCGTCGCCAGCTCGCCATCGGCACGCTCGTCCTCGATCGCGACGTCGTCGGCCTGGCCGAGCAGCGACGAGCGCGAACAAGTCTGCCAGGTGCATGATCGCGGGATTGTACCTTGAGGAACCAGGGCGCTCTGGCGTTCGTCTGTGATGTCCATCGCGGCCCGCGTGTCCGTTCGTCGCGGCCGCCGGAGGTGTGACCAATGTTCGATCAGCTGACGAGGGATCTGGCCTACAGCGCCCGCGGGCCTCATGCGCGACCGATCGTTCACGCTGACGACCGTGGCGACGCTCACCGTCGGCCTGTCGCTCGTCACCGTGGTCTTTGCCGTCTTCAATGCCTACGTGCTTCGCCCTTACGCCGTGCGCGATCCGTACAGTCTCTACGAGATCCGCTGGAGCGCGAGGAATGGCAGCCATTTCGTCGCCGGCCGCGAATTCCGCTGGAGTGAATACGAGGCCTTGCGCGGCCGCGAGGACCTGTTCGACGACGCGCTGGCGGAACGGAACAGGACGGTCTCATGGGACGGCCGGCCGCTGATTGCGGCGTTCGTCTCGGGGAATTATTTCGAAATGCTCGGCGGACGGGTGCTGGCCGGCCGGGCGCTGGCGGGATTCGACACGCGGGCTCCCGGAGGGGATCCCGTCGCCGTGCTCAGCCACGGCGCCTGGGCGCGGCTCTTCGACGGCGATCCCGCCATCGTCGGGCGTACGCTTCCGCCTCAACGATCAGGTGTTCACGATCGTGGGCGTCATGCAGGAAGAATTTCAGGGGCTGAACGACACCCCGCCTGATCTCTGGGTGCCCGCGACGATGCACGGTCCGGTGATCAAGCAGGATCTCTTCGGCCCGAACCAGCCTCGTTCCATGGCGGTGGTCGGGCGGCTGCGCCGCGAAGTCACGCCGGATCAGGCCGCCGCCGCGCTTTCCCCGTTCATGCAAGGTGTAGCGGAAACGTCGGGAGTTGGCCGCGCCATCGTCTTTCCGCAGGCAACACCGGCGCCGCTGACCGGCGAGCTGCTGGCCGTTCTGTCGCCGGTCTTCGCAGCCTTCATCCTCGTCCTTGTGGCCGCGTGTGCGAACGTGTCGAACGTGATGCTCGCCCGCGCCAACGTACGCCACCGGGAGATCGGCATCCGGCTGTCGCTCGGAGCGGGACGATGGCGGGTGGTGCGTCAGCTGGTCACCGAAGGCTTGATGATTGCCGCGCTCTCGGCACTCACGGCGCTGGTCGTGGCCAGCCTGGTGCTTCGCGGCGGCCTGGCGCTCTTCTTCCTGACTGTGCCGCCGACGTTCGCGGCGGTGGCGCGCGTGCTGCCGCTGGACATCGATCATCGGGTCTTTCTGTTCACGGCGATCGCGGCCACGCTCGCCACGATCGTGTTCGCGGTCCTGCCCGCATTGCAGGCAACACGACTGACGCTCACCAGTGCGCTGCGCGGCGAGCTCAGCTCCGGCGTTCGGGGGTCGCGGCTTCGAAACGTGCTGGTGATCAGCCAGGTCGCCGTGTCGCTCGTGCTGATCGTTGCCGCAGCAACCCTCGTGCGGAACGGATCGGCGTTGCGGCATATCGACGTCGGCTTCGACACGCACGGTCTGGTGTCGATCAGGCCAGCCGGACGCCTGCTGACGCGTGCGCACGAGACGCTCGCCAGAAGTCCGCACGTCGAGCAGGTGGCGGTGACCAGTCACAACCCGCTGACCGGCGAGCTTCCAATGGCCCCCGTGCACAGGGAGCAGGGAAACACGATCGTGCCGGTGTCGTACATGTTCGTCTCGCCCGACTACTTCAGCGTTCTGCAGCTCCCGATCAGCCGCGGCCGCGGATTCACCCTCGATGAGGCGCGCGCCGAAGCGCGCGTCGCCGTGATCAGCGCGTCCGCGGCGCAGGCGCTCTGGCCGGGCGCCGATCCGCTCGGCAGGACGGTGCGCGTGCTGATGGTCCCGGAGCGCCGGCCGGATGTCATGACGCGGCAGGATCTCGTGTCGAGCGCGGACGTCGCCAGCACGGGAGAGGATGTCGTGGTCGTCGGCGTCACCGGCGACGTCGTGAGCGGGCTCGTCTACAACGGACGAACGCCGCACCTGTACATGCCGACGAGCGCCGGTGCGTCCCGCGCGAAAGACCTGCTCGTGCGCGGCCACTCCGTGCAGGACATCCGCACCGACACGCTCCAGGCGATCCTGCGCGACGTCGATCCCAACCCGGTGTCGTTCACGATCCTCACGTTAGAGGAGGCGCTGGCGCTGCAGATGTATCCGATGATGGTCGCGTCGTGGATCGGCCTGCTGCTGAGCGCGATCGCGCTCGCGCTGAGCGTGTCGGGCCTCTACGGTGTGGTCACGTATGGCCTGAGCCAGCGGACGAAGGAGCTCGGGATTCGGATGGCGCTCGGCGCAACGCCTTCGGCCATCGTGGGTTTGATCATGAGCCAGTCCGGCCGGCTGGTCGCCATCGGAGCCGGCTTCGGGCTGCTCGTGTCGTTCTCCGTCCTGGGAGTGCTCGCGGCCGTGGTGCCGCTCCGGAACGTGTCGATTCTCGATGCGCCGTCGTTCGCCGCCGGCACGGCCATCATCGCACTGGCCGCTGTACCTCGCGTCGTTCTTCCCGTCTCGCAGAGCGACACGGATCGATCCGTCGCACGCGTTACGGAGTGAGACCTGAACAGCCGCGGCTCGCGGGTTCGCGGGCTCGGGCGTTCGCTGGAATCCGCCGGGGTCTGAAGGCCCCGGCGCGACCCTCACGCTACCTTCCGAAGCTTCGTCACCCGTCCCACCTCGACCCACTCGACGATGTAGATGTCGCCGTTGTGATCGAAGCAGGCACCGTGCGGGCAGATGAACTGGCCGGGGATGAACTTGTCGCGCGGCTCGCTGCGCAGCGGATACTTCCCGCCGGGGTTCGAATCCCCGAGCTGCGCGACCAGCGCGTTGCTCTTGTCCATCAGCGTGACGCGCCCGTCCAGGTCCGGCACCACGACCAGCCCCTTGTGCTCGTAGAAGTGGCACGGCAGCCGGAATCCCGGGATGAAGTCGATGTGCTTCCCGTCGGGCGTGAAGCGCTGGAGACGGTTGTTCCGGCGGTCGGCCACGACGAGCACCGGCGTCTTGCCGCGCGTGTCAACCCAGTTGCCGTGCGGCTCGGCCAGCTGTCCCGGTTCCGATCCGCGACCTCCAAAGGTGCGGAGGTATTCACCTTTCGAATTGTATTGGTTGATATAGGAGGAGCCGTAGCCGTCGCCGACGTAGACATCGCCATTCGGCGCAATCGCGACGTTCGTCGGGCTGTAGCGCGCGGGCTTGCCGTCGGCTCCGGCCCTGTACTCCGGAATGTCCGGGGGCCCCTGTATCTTCCAGACCGACTCCCCCTTCAGCGTGGTCTTGAGCACGACCGCTTGCCACTCCGGCTGCGGCGTCATCTTGGGGTTGGCGGCGTTGACGGTCAGATACAGGAACTCGTCGCGCCCTTCCTTGCGGATGTGCAGCCCGTGCGCGACCCCACGCATCTCCTTGCCCCACGACCGCACGAACTTGCCGTCGCGATCGAACACCACCATCGTGTCGGCGCTGTCGCTGGTCGGGTGCACGGTGTGGTGGATGTGGATGTTCCCCTGGGAATCCTCGACCACGCCGTGCGTATTGCCCCACTTGATCTGCGGCGGCAGCACCCCCCAATCGTGGGTCGCCTCGTAACGGTAGGCGCCCTCGCCCATGACCGGCTTCTTCGTGCCTCCCTTGTCCTGGACGTTGAGGAGGATCGGGCCCGAACACCGGCGTGGCCACGGTGGTCGCGAGGAACTGGCGGCGGGTCGGAGTGCTCATGACGCGGAATTGTATGAGATCCGCGGGTCCGGGTGGGCGCGGGTTCGCGGGGTCGGGTCGCGGGGTCGGGGGATCGGGGATCGAAGTCGGGCTATGGGGTTGGGCTGCGAGGGCTGGATCACCCCGCTGCCCGACCTTGCTGTGAGTACAGCGCCCACGCCCGCCGCGCCGAACGACCAACAGATTGGCCGCGACGACAGGCGTGGCGCGAATCAGCAGGCCATAGAGAACCCACATCAGCGCGCCGATCATCTGGACGCGCTTGAGCGTGTCGGATCCTTTACAGAGATACGACCCGACGAAGACCGCTGTCGCCAGCCAGCCCAGATACTCGACCATCGGCGCACCCATCAGGCCACCGCCTCGCCTTCGTCGGCCAGTGCCAGCCGCAGCCCGCGGCCCTCAACGGTCTGTTCCCCGTCGATCGCGGCCTGGCCCCGCGTGTCCCCGACGGTGACCCGGTCGGTGCGGGCCTTGTCCCATTGCGCGAGCGTCAGACCGTTGGTTTCGAACAGGCTGCGGATCTCGCTGACGCCACGACCGAGCACGTCCTCCAGAATCGGCACGGTCACACTGAACGCGTCGTCGCTGAGCACGGTGCGCCGCGCGATCCGCGACAGCTGCGTGTTCTCCGAGACCGCAACCGTGAACCCGGCGCGGTTGTTGACGTGAAGCATCACGTGAACGTCCGAGCTGCCGTCACCGATGTAAATGGTGCGGTCCGGCGCGACGCCGAGGCGCGCTTCCAGCTCCTCGAGCACCGCGACCTTGCCGTAGCCCGCCGGCACCCGTTTGATGGACCGCACTTCCCCGGTGACCTCGTCGTATTCGAGCTCGGTGCCGAAGACGTGCCCCGGATCGACGATCCCGGACAGCGCCGACTGGATGACCTCCCGAGGCGCGGCCGAGATCACGAAAAACGAGAACCGGACCCCGTCGAGGCCGCGATTGAGGAACTCGACGAGCGCTGGAATGTTGTGGCGAAGCCTGACGCGCCGCCCTGTCTCGATCAGGTGCTCGCGCCGGACGCCGCGGAACTCGGGATCGTGGCGAATCAGGTAGGCGAGCTCGCCCCCCTGCTGAACGAGGTTGCTGCGGGCGAGGCCCTCGACCCTTTCCTGAAACCCATGGGCCCCCAGCAGTTCACTGAGGACGAGCCCGGAATCATTGAAGCTCAGCGTCTGATCGAAATCCGACGCCACGAGAAAATGCCGCTCGACCGAAATCATGGTGCACCCGTCTCTTTCCCCTCGGGCCTGCTTGTTCCTTCATACGTGCCCGACGCGTGCTGACATAACAACAGCACGAAAACAAGCATAGCAGCAGCTCGCCGGATCGCCAACAAACAATGAGCATTGTTACGATATTGTTGCTTACCTTAAGAAGCTGATATATCATTTAGCCTAATGGCCAAGGCTCCGGTCGCCGCTCCGAAATATCAGCAGGTCTACGCGGCGTTACGCCGCGACATTCAGTCCGGCCGGCTCGCCAAGGGGGATCGGCTGCCGAGCGAAGCCGAGCTGGTCCGGCTGTTCGGCGCGTCTCGAATCACGGTCGGACGAGCGGTCCGCGATCTCCAGGCAGCGGGTCTGGTCGAGCGGCGGGCCGGCGCCGGGACGTTCGTCAAGGTGCCGCAGGCGAGCGGCGGCCTCTCGTTCGGACTGTTGATTCCCGACCTCGGCGAAACGGAAATCTTCGAGCCGATCTGCCAGGGGATGATGGCGTCGCCGCTCGCGGAGGAACACGCGCTGATCTGGGGCAGCCTGAGCGGGGCGAGCGCCTCGCGCGAAGACGATGCGTGGCGGTTGTGCCGGCAGTACATCGACCGCCGCGTGTCGGGCGTGTTCTTCGCGCCGCTCGAGATGACGCCGGGAAAGGACAGCGTGAACGAGCAGATCGCGCGGGCCCTCGATGCGGCGCGGATCCCGGTGGTGCTGCTCGACCGCACCGTGGTTCCCTACCCGCAGCGCGGCCATCACGATCTGGTCGGGATCGACAACCGCCGCGCGGGCTACGTGATCACCGAGCACCTGTTGCAGCTCGGCGCGCGGCGGCTCGCGTTCGTGGCGCCGCCGCATGCCGCGGCAACGGTCGACGCTCGGGCAGCCGGCTACCGCGAGGCGCTCTATGCCGCCGGCGCGCCAGTCGAGCCCGCGCTGGTGCAGCGGATCGATCCGGAAGACATCCCGGCGCTGAAGGCGCTGATCGACTCACAACACCCGGACGGCATCGTGTGCGCAAACGATCGCACCGCCGCGCGTGTCATGCGCACGCTGCTCTCGCTCGGCTGCAAGGTGCCCGATGATGTCCGGCTGGTCGGGATCGACGACGCGGACTTTGCGGAGCTGCTTCCGGTGCCCCTGACCACGCTCCGGCAACCGAGCCGCCAGATTGGCGACGTCGCCCTCGCTGCCATGCTCCAGCGCATCGCCCGCCGCGACCTCCCGACCCGGGACATCCTGCTGCACTGTGAGCTGGTGGTCAGGAGGTCGAGCGCCGCGTGACTCCTCCCAATGCGTCACCGCTTCACGTGCAGGAAAACGCTGTCGCCAAGCGGGGCGCCCCCGGGAATGGTTGCGATCACGGTGCGGCGTGACTGTTCGAACGGCAGGCCGAGCGCGGCCGTCAGGTCGCCGAGGATCGGCCTGGCCTCGTTGTGGAGGAACACGCCGCCCGGCGCGAGCATGGCGCTGATGTTCGATGCCGCCAGCGCCAGCTGTCGATCGTCGAAGTACGGAAGGATGTTGGTCGCAATGACCAGGTCGAACGGCGCGGAAGTCAGGCGCTCGGTGACGATGTCGAGGGGATCGGCGCGAAGGACCCGGGCGAGCGCGGCGCTGACCTCCACGGACTTGCGAAGGCGCCCTTCTTCATCCTCGACGGCCCGGATCGCCGCCGGCGGCGCCGACAGATAGGTCCCGAGGTCCGCGAAGTACTCGCGGTACTCCCGTGAGAACCTGAGACCGTCCTTTTCCACGATGTCGGTCGCCAGCTGGAGCCGCGGCGGCGCGCTGCGGGCGCGGCGCAGGTGGTCGATGACGCGCGGGTTGATGTCCGCCGCGGTGACCTCGAGCTCGCCCACGCGTGCCAGCCCGGTCGCGAGCAGCGCGTCGATCACCGCCCAGGGCTGATAACTCTCCGGCGGCGTGTTGCGGAGCCCCGTGCGCGGTGCGAGATCGAGTCCGGGCCCGATGACCAGCACGCGCCGGATCCGCCGCTCGGCGTTCAGGCTCCTGATGATCTGCAATCCGAGACTCACGACATAACCGGCTTCCACGGCAGTGTCGGTGCTGAGGCCGCGGGTCCGGTACAACTCGGCCACAGCCGCAGCGGGGGCGGGTGCGCGCTGCGCCACGAACTCCTTCTCGTACACGAACCTCATCGCCCGGAAGTATTCGCGGGTCAGGCGCTCCTGCCGCTGGTTGCGATCGGGAAATGCGCTCTCGACCAGCGACCCGAAATACATGAGACGAACATCGGATCCCGGCTTGTCGAGCGCGCGCAGCAACGCGCGCGACCCGGGCCGTCACATCGGCCGGCGCTCGAGCACCGTGCGCGAGCCCGTCCTCGAGGAACGCCTTCCTGGTCGGCTCGTCCATACCTTCGACCAGCGCCTTGGCGCTGAGCGCCGGCTCGATCGGCGGCGCCGCGGAGAGCCTCGCGGACTGCAGCAGGAAGAAGATCAGGTGGTCGAGATCGCCCTCGCGAACGCGGCGGACGTTCTCGGCATGCGTGCGGGCGACGTAGTCGGCGAAGGACGCGGCACTCAATCCAAGCCGCGACTGCACCGCCGCCACATCGTTCCAGACGATCCGACGCGTCTGGGTGGAACTCTGCGCCTGGGGAAACGCGACAGCTAGCAGGAGAGAGGCGAGACAACTCCCAACTCCCAACTTCCAACTCCCAAGGAGAGCCACTCGAAGCAAGGAAGTGAAAACTGCCCCAACAAGCTTGTTGGAGCGCCTTCCACCCCGCTGGTTCGGCTGGTTTCCCTTGGGAGTTGGAAGTTGGAGGTTGGGAGTTGACACGGGTCCAGCCGGAGAGACCCATTGTAGGGTCTCTCCGGCTGCAGGTGCTCTAGAACAACAGTCTGAATCCCATCTGGATGAAGCGCTGGAAGTTCGACTGGGCGGTGGTGTTGCGGTTGATGCGGCCGAAGTCCGCCGAGGACGTCGTCTGGTTGTACTGACGCTCGTCGTACTGCGGGGTGTTGAACAGGTTGAACGCTTCGAGCCGCACCTGCAGGCGGACGCGGTCCGTGATCGGCGTCGTCTTGGCGAAGTTCACGTCCACCTGCCACAGCGACGGACGGCGGAACTCGTCGTACCGGTTCATCGCGGTGCGGCGCTGGTAGTTCTCCCGGATCAGGAAGTAGGGCTCGGTGCAGCCGTAGGCGACCGAGTACGCCAGCAGGTCGTAGCGGCCGGTGGTCGCGTTGCGCTGGCCGACGCACGGCTTCACCCCGTAGATGAACTGCCCTTCCTTCTTGCCTGGCAGCGCGATCTGGTCGAGGCTGATGCCCGGCGCGATGTCGACGTTCCCGGGCATGTCCCAGGGCTGACCGCTCTGGTAGACCAGCAGCGGCGCGACCGACCAGCCGCCAAGGAGATACCCGGCAATGCTGCGCTCGTTGCGGAACCAGGGCATTTCCCACACCCCTGACGCCGTCACGCGGTGCGGGCGGTGCGAGAAATACACCGTGTCGTTGAGGAGTCCCGAGACCGCATCAACATAGGCGGCTTGTCCACCGGTCGCCGCCGTCCCGCCGAGTTCCTTCCACCGCGGCACCCAGGTGTAGCTGGCGTTGATGGTGACGCCCCTCATCCAGCGCTTGTTCGCCACGAACTGCGCCGAGTCGTAGATCAGCTTGCCGATGTTTCTCTGGTTCTCGGTGAAACAGTTGTTCGTCGTCCCGACGCCGCAGCCGCCGTAGGCCGGGTACGGCCGCGCCAGCTCGAAGCGCGTGAGCTGCTGGTTCGTAAAGCGCGTCGTGCCTTCGAATCCCGCCACCCCGAAGTACGGATTCGGCACCAGCTGGTCGCAGAAGGTGCGGCTGCCGCCCAGCGTGACGTCGCACTGACGCTGGAACTCCGCCGACGGTTCGTTGTAGCCGGGGAAGCCCGCTTCGAGGTCATAGCTGCGGCTTCCCGCATAGGTGGCCTCGAGAGAAATCCGCCACGGCAGCTCGCGCTGGATGCCCGCGGAGAACTGGTGCACGTTCGGCACGACGAAGTCGGGGTTCGAGAAGGTCAGGTTGCGGCCCAGGAAGGTCTGCGGCCCGAGCGAACTGCCCGGGGGCGTCTGGATCCCGCTGGGCCAGGGGTTCGACAGCACGTAGGTCGGCGTCCGTCCGCCGTCGTTCGAGCTGATGATGGGCGTCGCCAGGGCGAACCCGGCATTGTTGCCCTGACCCGTCGGGTTGAGGAAGTACTTGCCGTAGCCGGCGCGCAACACGGTCTTCTCGTTGATCGAATAGGCCGTGCCGACGCGGAACTGGTAGTTGTTCTTGTCGAGCTTCCACGGCCGGTTCGGGGCGCCATCCACGCCGACGAACCTGATACCGCCCATGACCGGGCTGCCGACACGCGCCGACACCGGATTGACGATGCCCGGATCGAACGCGTAGTTCAGCATGTCGTTCTCTTCCGTGACCGACCCGTTGATGTCCCAGCGGAAGCCGAGGTTCAGCGTCAGCTTGTTGCTGACGCGCCAGTCGTCCTGGATCCAGGGCGCCACGAAGAGCCACTGGTAGTGCGGCTTCGGATTGACCGCCACCTCGCCGCCGCTCGGCGCGCCGAGCAGGAAGGAGGCGAAGGCGTTGCCCTCGAGCTCGCTGGTGCTGTTCAGCGTGCTGCGGGTGAAGTTGCGGTTGAACTGCACCAGGCCGCCGCCGTTGTTGTAGTTCTCGTTGAAGACGTTGGTCGACCGCAGGTCGAGACCGCTGCGGATGTTGTGTGCGCCGCGGGTCAGCGACACGTTCGGCTGAACCGTGTAGATGCGGTTCCGGTTCGGCGAGTTCCCGCGCGACAGGGTCGTGAACTGGTCGACTTCGATCTGCGGGAAGACGCCGCCGATCGCCTGGGCGGGCATCTGGCTGACGAGGCTCGAGGGCCAGAACTCCGTGGAATCGAAACCCAGCGCGTATTGGGAATAGCTCCACTCCAGGAAATAGGTGTAGCTGCCGCGCAGATTGAAGACCGTGCCCGGCCCGAAGATGTGCACCCAGTCGCCGACCAGCGCGCGGTTGGCGCGCCAGAGCGGAAGCTGGCCGCCCTGGCCAGGACCGGTGCGGATGGCGTTGGCGCCCCGGTTGCCAATCTCGTTTCGCTTGTTCTCGCCCCACCGGAAGAAGGCCCGGTCGTTGACGCCGAAATTGTGGTCGACCTTCCCGACCCAGTTCCAGAAAATGTCCTTGTTGAAGTGCTCGGCCCACTGCAAGTTCTGCTGCCACGGCGCGACGCCGGCCGTGGTGCCGTTGGGCTCCGGCCAGTACTGCATGATCGCCCGCGCCGTCGAATTGATGCGGCCGGCCGGGATGATGTTGCCCGGGAACGCATCGCGCGTCCAGACGCCGTTGACGTCGCGGCCGGTCGCCGGGTCGTAAATCCGGATCAGGTTGCCCGACGCGTCGACGAGGCCGCTGAAGTCGCCGTTCTTCATCGCCTGCGTCGGCGTTGTGCTGAACAGCGGCGCCGGCGTGCCTTCCCGGTACTTCTCGCCGGTGAACAGGAAGAACGTCTTGTTCTTCCAGATCGGACCGTCGACGCTGAATCCGTACTGATCGATGTACTGATCGGTCTTCGGTGCGCTGCGTGAGTTGAGCAGGAACGAATTGGCGGCCAGCGCCTTGCGCCGCATGAAGTCGTAGACCACGCCGTGGAACGAGTTGGTCCCCGCCTTCAGCGACATGTTGACGACGCCGCCGGCGGTGCGGCCGTACTGCGCGTCATAGGAATTGGTGGCGATCTTCATTTCGTTGACCGCTTCCGCCGGCGGCACGTAGGCGATGTTGTTGCCGCCCTGGTTGGCGTTGTTCGGCGCGCCGTCGAGCAGGAACTCGTTGTTGCTGCTCTGTCCGCCGTTCAGCGACCAGGCGGCGAGCGCGCCGTTGTCGAACGGACGAAGATAGACGGCCTGCGCGTTGTAGTTGACGCCGGCGACGAGCACGGCGAGCGCCATCGGGCTGCGAGACTGCAGCGGCAGCTCGGCGATGCGGGCGCTGTCGATGACCGTGCCGCGGTCGGCCCGGCTGGTCTCGAGCAGAGGCGTTTCCGAGACGACGTTCACGGTCTCGGTGAGACCGACCCCGAGTTGCACGTTGATGTTTGCGGTCTCTCCGACCGAGAGCCGCAGATTGGACCGGGTGTTCTTCTGGAACCCGCTCATCTCGACCGTCAGCGTGTAGGCGCCCGGACGAAGGAACGGGATGGTATACGCGCCTTCATTGTTGGTCGTGGCGGTAGCCACTTCGTTGGTGTCCTGGTTCGTGCACCGTGACAGTGGCACCGGGCAGGGCGGCTTGACTGGTGTCGGCCACCGTTCCCTTGATGGTGGCGCGGAACTCCTGGGCGCTGGCGCTGCCGGCTATCGCCAGCATCAGCGCGGCACACCACAGGCCGCAAAAAGACCGAGCTCTCATCATCTGAATTCCTCCGAAGGGGCTTACAAGTCACGACCGCCCGCGGGGCAGGACCGGCCTGAGCCAAATTCCGCCAACTAAAGCGGTAAAGGTTATACAACCGACGTGCCCGTGCCGCAAGCGCGGGCAGGCCGGCCGGACGGCTGATTCGCAAAGGATATTCGTGGACTTGCCCCGGAGACGCCGACCGGCACGTCCTTCCGGTTACGGTTTCTTGGAGCGCCGCTTTCAAGAAACCGGCGCGGCCGTCATTTCAGCGTGTCGGGAGGGACGAGGCTCGGGTTCAGTTGTCGGGCCCGGGCGAAAGCGGCGCGGGCCTCGTCGGGCTGTCCAAGGCGCGCCAGCGCCCGGCCGAGCTGGTAGTGGGCGGGAGCGTAGGCTTCGAAGACCGACAGCGCCCGCCGGAATCGCTCCGCGGCCTGCGCCGGATCGCCGGCATCCAGCCGCGCGATGCCGACGGCGGTCCAGGTCGTGGCTTCGCGTTCGAGCGCCGCCCGGATGCGCAGCCGCTCGGCAACCGCGGTTTCCTGACGTCCGGCGTCGGCTTCGCCCGCCAGCTGCAGGGCGGTGGCCAGCGCCGTGTGAGCGCTCCATGAGTCCGGCTGCAGCGCGATCGCGCGCCGCAGCGCATCAATCGACTCGGGCAGCTGGCCCCTGGCCTTCAACACCGCCGCCAGCGTGATGTAGCCGTCGACAAACCGCGGCTGGGCGGCGAGCGCCGCTTCGAGCGCCGCAGCCGCGCGCGCGAACTCCCCTTCGTGAAGATAGAGCGTTCCCAACGCGAAACGCACTTCGGGACGCGGCTCGATCGCGAGCGCCCGCTGCAGGGCGTCGATCGCCTCCCTGGTGCGATCGACCCGCTTCAGCAGGAGCCCGAGGTTGTAGAGCGCGAGCGCATGTTCGGGGTGGAGCGCGATGACGCGCCGGAACGTCTTCATCGCTTCGTCCACGTCCTGCTCCGACTGCGCCAGGCCCAGCGTGAACAGCCGGTCGACATTCCCGGGCGCGGCCGTCACGCGCGCCCGGGCGCGCTCCACCGCCTCGCGCCCTCGTCCCGCCTTGGTCAGCGCCAGCGTGAGGTTGTTGTCGGCGACCACGAAATCCGGCCGCGCCGCGACGGCGCGCTGATAGGCGTCGATCGCCGCATCCAGCGCACCGATGCGATCGAGCGCCTCGCCCAGCCGGTTCTGCACCTCCGCATCGCGCGGCGCCGCCCCCGCCGCCTCCCACAGCAGCACGAGCGCCGCCGGATAGTTGCCGTCCTTCTCGAGCTGAAGCGCGCGCGCGTACGCGGCCTTGGGGTCCTGATGTTGCACGGGGACGAGCATCAGGAGCACGGTCGCGCAGAGGGATAACACGGGGCGATTCTGTCATCTTTTTTTGTTGTTTCGCGGGGCCAGCCCTCCACTCAACTTCTGCGATCAGCACCTCACCCACCCAACCCCACAGCTCAAACCCAGCGATCCCCCGAACCCGCGAACCGCGGACCTTGCAAATAACCCCAAATTCTGTCGAAATGCGCCGAGCTATCCGGAGCGAAGCTCATGCCCTACACACTGACAGTGAACGGGAAACCCATGACGGTCGACGTCCCGGCGGATACCCCGCTCTTGTGGGCGTTGCGCGACGTGATGAATCTCAAAGGCACCAAGTTCGGCTGCGGTATCGGGCAATGCGGTGCCTGCACGGTGCACCTGGGCGGTCAGGCCATCCGGTCCTGCCAGACGCCGGTGTCCGCGGTGAAGGGCCCGGTGACGACCATCGAGGGGCTGTCGTCCGACGGCACGCACCCCGTCCAGAGGGCCTGGATGGAGATCGATGTTCCGCAGTGCGGCTACTGCCAGGCCGGCCAGATGATGTCCGCGGCGGCGCTGCTCGCGGCGAAGCCAAAGCCCACCGATGCCGACATCAACGCGGCGATGACCGGCAACATCTGCCGCTGCGCGACCTACACACGAATCCGGCAGGCGATCCATCGCGCCGCCGAGTTGGGCGGCAATCGGCGGACGTCCACACCGGCAGCCAGGCCGGGCGGCCAGGAGTAGGAGGACGTCATGACCACGATGATCGTTTCGCGGCGTTCGTTCCTCCGCGTGAGCGCGCTCGCCGGCGGCGGATTGATGATTGCCGCCTACCTCGATCCGGTTGCGGATGTCGTCGCCCAGGCACAGGGACAGCCGCCGCCGCCGCTTCAGCCGTCCGCCTTCATCAAGATCGGGCCGACCGGCAACGTCACGATCTACGCGAAGAATCCTGAAGTCGGACAGGGGATCAAGACCTCGCTGCCGATGCTGCTCGCCGAGGAGCTCGACGTCGAGTGGAAGAACGTGACGGTCGAGCAGGTGCCGCTCGTCGACCACGGCAAGTACGGTCCCCAGACGGCCGGCGGCAGCACGGCGACGCCGACCAACTGGGATCCGCTGCGGCGGGTCGGCGCGGCCGCGCGTCAGATGCTGGTTGCCGCCGCCGCGCAGACGTGGGGGGTTCCCGAGAGCGACTGTTCGACTGCGGCCGGGCGGGTCCTGCACAAGGCATCGAATCGATCCCTCGGCTACGGCGAACTGGCTGACAAAGCGGCCGCGCTTCCAGTGCCCGAGCTGAAGACGGTCACGCTCAAGGATCCGAAGACCTACACGATCGTCGGCAAGCCGACGCCGGGCGTCGAGAACCTGTCGATTGTGACCGGCAAGCCGATCTTCAGCATCGACTTCACGATGCCGGGGATGCTGTCGGCGGTCTACGAGAAGTGCCCGGTCTTCATGGGGAAAGCCGTCAGCGCCAACCTCGACGAGATCAAGGCGCTCCCCGGGGTTCGTCACGCCTTCATCGTCGAGGGGACCCAGGAGCTCCAGGGCCTGCATTCCGGGGTGGCGATTGTCGCCGACACGTGGTGGCAGGCGAAGAGCGCGCGCAGCAAGCTGAAGGTCACCTGGGATGAAGGTGCGGGCGCGAACCAGAGCAGTGCGGCCTGGGCAACGCGCGCCGTGGAGCTCTCGAAGGAGAAGCCGGCGATTCCGTTGCGCAACGACGGCGACGTCGAGGCGGCGTTCAAGACCGCCGCGAAAGTGGTCGAAGGCGCGTATCACTATCCGTTCATCTCGCACGCGCCGCTCGAGCCCGAGAACACGACCGCGCAGTTCAAGGATGGGAAGCTCGAAATCTGGACGCCGAGTCAGCTTCCGCAGAACGGGCGTGTGCTCGTGTCGCGCGTGCTCGGGGTTGCGGAAGGCGACATCACCGTGCACATGTTGCGCGGCGGGGGCGGCTTCGGACGCCGGCTGACCAACGACTACATGGTGGAGGCCGCCGCCATCGCGAAGCAGATTCCCGGTGTGCCGGTGAAGGTGCTGTGGACGCGCGAAGACGACATGCAGCACGACCACTACCGCCCCGCCGGCTGGCATTTCCTCAAGGGCGCGGTCGACGCCTCGGGGAAGATCACCGCGTGGCAGAACCACTTCGTGACGTGGGCCGGTCAGGCGGCCAACCAGCAGTTCGCGGGACAGTCGCAGATCTCGCCGGCGCAGTTCCCGGCGAGCTTCATCGAGAACTTCTCGTTCGCCGCCAGCACCATGCCGATGTCGGTGCCGACCGGCGCGCTTCGGGCGCCGGGCAGCAACGCCTACGCGTTCGTGTTCCAGTCCTTCATCGACGAGCTCGCGCACGCGGCCGGAAAGGATCCGCTGCAGTTCCGGCTCGACCTCTTGAGCCAGCAGCGGGTGATCACGAAGGTCGACGGCGGCAACGACGCGTTCAATCCCGAACGCGCCAAAGGTGTGCTGCGGCTCGTCGGGGAGAAATCGGGGTGGGGCAAGGCAAAGCTGCCGGCCGGCACCGGCATGGGCATCGCCTTCCACTTCAGTCACCGCGGCTACGTGGCGCAGGTGGCTGAAGTCCGGGTCACCGACAAGGGCGCCGTCAGGGTCAACAAGGTCTGGAACGCCGTGGACATCGGACCGCAGATCATCAACCCGAGCAACGCCATCAACCAGGTGCAGGGCTCGGTGATCGACGGTCTCAGCCAGCTGATGTCCTACGAGATCACGATCGAGAAGGGACGCGTGGTCCAGAGCAACTTCCACGAGTTCCAGCCGGTCCGGATCTCGCAGGCCCCGCCGGTGATCGAGGTGCACTTCCTGGCCAGCGACAGTCCGGTCACCGGCCTCGGCGAGCCGGCATTGCCGCCGATCCTGCCGGCCGTCGCCAACGCAATCTTCGCCGCAACCGGCAAGCGGATCCGGACCATTCCGCTCTCGAAGAGCGGCTTGTCCTGGGCGTAGGCAAGATCGACCTATAGGGCGGCCCGGGTGCTTTCAGACGCATCCGGGCTCGCCGCGTACGCCCATCGTCAATTTCCAACTCCCAACTTCCAACTCCCAACTGAAACCATGCGAACAAGGGGGGCGAAGGCGCACCAACAAGCCTGTTGAGTGACGTTCACCCCGTTGTTCGAACGGGTCTGTTGGGAGTTGGGAGTTGGAGGTTGGGAGTTGAAGTCATTCCCCCTTGGGCTTCCCCACCATCGGCACGAACCGCACCGGCAAGGTCTTGAGCAGGACCAGGCCGGACGGTGTACGCCGGAGCACCTGCAGCGTCTGCTCGCCGACGCCGACTGGCACGGCAATCAGCCCGTCCATCTTCAGTTGTTCGACGAGAGCTGGAGGAACCTGATCCGGCGCGGCGGTCACGATGATGCGATCGAAGGGCGCCTCGTCGGGCCATCCCAGGTACCCGTTGCCGGCGCGAACGTGGACGTTTCGATAGCCGAGCTCCGCCAGCAGCTGTCGCGATCGCTCGGCGAGCGCGTCGACGATCTCGATCGTGAACACCTCGCGCGCCATCTCGGCCAGCACCGCGGCCTGATAGCCGGATCCGGTGCCGATCTCGAGGACCTTGTGTTCGGGCCCGAGCTCGAGCGCCTCGGTCATGAAGGCGACGATGTAGGGTTGGGAAATGGTCTGCCCGAAACCGATCGGCAACGGGTAGTCAGTGTAGGCACCGGATTGCTCCTCCACCGGCACGAACCGGTGGCGCGGCACGCGGCTCATCGCCGCAAGCACGGCCTCGCTTCGAATGTCGCGGCCGCGGAGCTGCTGCTCCACCATGCGCCGGCGCTCCGCGTCCCAGCGCTCGTCGGTCACCTCGGGCATCGCCGCCGAACATGCTACCGCGAGGAGCCACGCGGCGAGCGGTATGGCGATTTCAGTGACACGAGATCATTGGGATCGTACTGGGGCTCCCGCCTTCGCGTTGCGCGCTACGGCGGGCAAACGGGACTCGGCCAGTGGGGTTGCTCGGGGGACTGGATCAGCATTTATTGGCTCGTTTCGCGGGGCGGCGCAAATAATGCTGATCCAGTCCGCCGAGCTACCCCACTGTCCAAGCCGGGTTTTTGCTTATTCCGGCACCAGTGTCACCACCGTATACCGATCCGCCGGAAAGTACTTCTTGAACATCTCGTGGACGTTCTCCCGCGAGATCGCGTCGATCCGCTGTTCGCGCGTCAGGATCAGGTTGGGATCGCGCCCGAGCAGCTTTGCCGACTGCAGTCGTCCAAGCCAGAATCCGTTCTGCTTCTTCGCGGTCTCGTGGGCGCGGCGGGCGGATTCCTTGGCGCGATTGGTCAGATCCTCCGACGGCCCTTCCTGCTGCAGCCGGGCGACCTCTTTCATCACCCGCTCGACCATCGAGTCGATCTTGTCGGGCGCGCCGCCGAAACTGACGCTGATGCGGCCGCTGCCCACCTGCGGGAGTGGCTGCGAGGAGCCGACTCTCACGCCGTAGGTCTCACCGAGCTCCTCGCGAAGGATGTCGCGCAGCGCGATTTCCAGGACGGTGGTCGCGGCCTCGACCCGGCTCTGTTCGTTTTCCTCGAGCGGCGGCTCTGCATAGAAGCTGACGATGGTCTGGGCCCGAGGCTCACGGCCCTTCACGACCTTCTCGCGGACGATCTTCTCCGGGAACTTCGCGCCCATCTGCTTGAAGCTCGCATCGGCCGTTCCCTTCGATGGCAGCGACCCCACGTACTTGCCGACGAGCGGCAGCACGTCGTCCAGCTTGAATGCACCGACCATGAAGAAAGTGAAGTTCGCGGCGTTCGAGAAGCGCGCCTTGTAAAAGGAGGTCATCGCGGCACGATCGAGCTTGGCAATCCGGTCGAGCGTGAGCGGTCTGGCCGTGTAGTGCCCGCTGGAATTGATTTCACCGACCTTCTCGCCGTAGACCTGGCCCGGATCGCGCTCGCGGTTCTGATATGCCGCATCGAGATTCTTCTTGATCAGCGCAAACGCATCGGCGTCGTCACCCGGCGCCGTGAACTTCAGGTAGAGGAGCTGCAGCGCCGTTTCGATGTTGGCCGGGTTGCTGCCGCCCGAGATTCCGTGGCTCGACGCCGAGATCGATGGCGACGCCGAAGCAATCTTCCCTGCCATCAGCTTCTGGAGATCGACCGCACGATGGCCGCCTGCCCCCGAGAGCTGCACCAGCGCCGTCGCGAGCGAGGCCTCGACGAACTGTTCGGGCGGGGCGAGCGACGAGCCGCCCTGGGACACCAGCGAGAACATCACCTCGTCGTTCTTGAAGTCCGTCGGCTTGAACCAGGCTTCGACGCCGTTGCTGAAACGCACGATGGTGACGCCCAGCGCCTCGTTCTCCCGGCGGTCCTTGATCACGCCCGGCGTCGGATCGCTCGACATGAGCGCGGCGGTGGCCGCGGCATCGTTCCATGGCGTCACCTCGACCTTCTCCGCGCTCGCGACGGTGCCGCGCAGCTCGGCCTCGGTGGGTACGGTGAGCCCGTCCTTCTTCGGCGACGTCGCGAGGATCACCCGGCTGGAACCGCCGAAGAGCTCCTTGCCGGCAGCGGTGACCTCTGCCGCAGTGATGCCTGGAAGCAGCGCCTGCACGAGCTTCCGCTCGTGGTCGATCCCCGGGCTGGGCTCCGCTTCGAGGAAGTGATTGACGTATTCCTGAACGTAGGCGCCGCTCTCGGTCTTGTCCCGTTCGTTGTAAGCCCGATCGTACGCGGCGATGATGCGCTTCTTCGCGCGATCGAGCTCGGCGGCGCCGAACCCGTACTGCGCCGCGCGGCGAGCTTCGATCACGACCGACGTGAGCCCGGCGGGGATCTTCCCTTCCTGCACGCTCGCTCCGAGTCCGACCGTCGAGGTCGTCGGGTTCAGGCCGCTCTCGTAGGCGCCGGCATCCAGGAACTGGGCGTCCGGCTTGCGCGAGAGGTCGTCGAACCGCTCGTTGAGCATCTGGAACGCGAGGCGATGGACGAGGTCTCGCCGATAGGCGCCGACAGTCTCCTCGTTTTTCCGCGCGCGCTTGTTGATGAGCGACACCGACGACTGGGTCGCCTCGGGATCGGTGGCGATCTTGACCAGGAGCTCTGACTGAAGCGGGACGGCGTAGGTGCGATCCGGCGCGGCGCCGCTCGCCTTCGGGAGCGCGCCGAACTCCTTCTTGATCAGCGCCTCGAGCGCCGCCACGTCGACGTCGCCTACGGCGACTACGGCCATACGGTCGGGCCGATACCACTTGCTGTAGAAGGCGCGCAGCCGCTCCGGCTTGAACGACTTCAGAATCTCCGGCTTGCCGATCGGCAGCCGCTCGGCGTACTTCGACTCGTAGAACAGCACCGGGAGCTGCTGATCGCGGATTCGGGAGCTGGCGCCGAGGCCGCCGCGCCATTCCTCGACCACGACGCCGCGCTCCTTGTCGATCTCGACCGGATCGAGGGACATGCCGCCGGCGAAGTCCGCCAGCGCCTGCATGCCCTTCTCGACGAGCCCTTCCTTATCGGTCGGCAGCTCGAACATGTAGACGGTCTCGTCGAACGACGTGTAGGCGTTGACGTGCGGCCCGAGCCGCGCGCCGGTCGACTCGAGCGCGGCGATGAGCTCACCCGGCTTGAACCGCTTCGTGCCGTTGAATGCCATGTGCTCGAGGAAATGCGCCAGCCCCTGCTGATCGTTCTCCTCGTCGACCAATCCCGCCTTGACCGCGAGCCGCAGCGCGACGCGCTTCTCGGGCCGGGTATTGCGGCGGATGTAGTACTCGAGCCCGTTCGGCAGCGTGCCTCGCACAACGGCCGCATCGAAAGGCAGCTTCTCGGAGAGCGAAGGGGCCGCCGCAGGCGTCTGGGCCGTCTGGGCCGTCTGCGCCATGACGGCCGGCGCGCCGGCCAGCGCGATGACGAACAGTGGGACGAACAGGCGGAAAAGCCGTTGGTTCATGGGAAGAATGTAACTCAAGTTCGCTGGTTCGCTGGACCGCTGGACCGCTGGGTCGCTGGGTCGCTGGACCGCTGGGTCGCTGGGTCGCTGGACCGCTGGGTCGCTGGACCGCTGGGTCGCTGGATCGCTGGACCGTTGGACCGCCCAGACCGCGAACCTGCGGACTGCGGACCAGCGGCCCAGCGGACCAGCGGACCAGCGGACCAGCGGACCAGCGAGCGTCTACGCTAACATCAGCGCGGAGACACATGCCCGAGACGGCTTTGATCACCGGCGCATCCGGCGGCATCGGCGAAGAGCTCGCCCGCCTTCTCGCTGCGGCGCACATCGACGTCGTCCTGGTGGCGCGGAGCGCCGACAAGCTCTCGGCGCTCGCCGTCGATCTCGTCCGCGCGCACGGCGTCCAGGCCCACGTGCTCGCCCAGGATCTGTCGCTGCCTTCAGCGCCGGAGGCGATCGTCCGTGACCTGACCGCGCGGGGCCTGTCGGTCGACCTCCTGATCAACAACGCGGGATTCGGCACCTACGGGCTGTTCGCCGGGACGCCGGCCGCTGAAGAAGCGCGGATGATTCAGGTCAACATCGCCGCCCTGACCATGCTGACCAAGCTGCTGCTGCCGCCGATGCTGCAGCGGCGGCGCGGACGGATCATGAACGTCGCCTCCACTGCAGCGTTCCAGCCCGGACCGCTCATGGCCGTGTATTACGCGTCGAAGGCCTACGTGCTGTCGTTCTCGGAAGCGCTGAGCAACGAGACCGCCGGCACCGGGGTGACCGTCACCTGCCTGTGCCCTGGCCCTACGAGCACGGGATTTCAGGAACGCGCGCAGATGCAGGAGTCGAGGCTGTTGGCTACGCTCGCGGTCGCGTCCGCGGCCGACGTCGCCCGCGCCGGATTCGACGGCATGATGGCCGGCCAGGCGATCGTCGTGCCCGGCCTGGTCAACAAGGCCGGCGTCCAGGCGCTTCGGGTCACGCCGCGCGCGATCGTCCGGCGGCTGATCCGGTCCATCCAGGAAAAGCGTTAGGGAGTGAACATATCAACTCCCAACTCCCAACTTCCAACTCCCAAGGGGAGCGGTTCGTCGCGATCTGGGTCAAAGGCGCCACGGTCAGCTTGTTGTTGCGTCCTCGACCCAGAAGGGACGAGCGGCTCCATTGGTAGTTGAGAGTTGGAAGTTGGGAGTTGATCTCTTTGGAGATCGTCGGCGTTGCCTCGATTCAAGCTGCTGATCGAATACGCGGGCACGCGGTACAGCGGCTGGCAGATTCAGCAGAACGCACGAACCGTCCAGGGAGAAATCGATCGCGCCGTCCGGACGGCGTTCCGTCCACGGGAGTTCGAGCTCTATGGATCGGGTCGAACCGATGCCGGGGTCCATGCGCTCGCGCAGGTGGCGCACCTGGAGCTCTACACCTCGCTCGCGCCCGAGCCGCTCCGTCGGAAACTGAACGACGAGCTGCCGGCCGACATTCACGTGATCGCGGTGGAGAAGGTCGCGCACCGTTTCCATGCCCGGCACGATGCGGTTTCCCGAAGCTACCTCTATCAGATCTCCCGGCGCCGCACGGCGTTCGGGAAGCCGTTCGTCTGGTGGATCAAGGAGCCGCTGAACGTCGCGGCAATGCGCGAGACCGCCGCGCTGTTCGAAGGCATGAAAGACTTCCGCGGCTTCACAGACGACGATCCGTCCGAGAAGTCTACGGTCGGTACTGGTCGACGGGATCGAGATTGCCGAGTCAGGGCCGCTGGTGCTGATTCGGGTGCGCGGCTCCCACTTCCTGTGGAAGATGGTCCGACGCCTGGTCGGCGTGCTCGCCGCGGTGGGCCGCGGCGACCTGCGGCCGCGTGATGCGGTCGGCGACAAGGTGGACGTCGCCGCACTGACCGCGCCCGCGGCGGGGCTGTTTCTCGAGGGCGTGTACTACACGGGAGACGATGGACCGGGGCCATTGATGCCGGTGCTCAATCTCCGGTGACAACTCCCAACTCCCAATTTCCAGACTCCCAAGGGGAGCCGTTCGAACAACGAGGGCTCTCCTTGGAGTGGAGTTGGGAGTTGGGAGTTGAGTTTGATTCACCTGATGAGCCGCAGATTTGTGGGCGGAGCCGGCGGTGTCGAAGGGCGCCATCCGAGCTCGATCACCTCGAAGTCGTCGGCGGTCAGTGCCCCGAACGCGGGATTGAGCACGTCGTTGTTCCACCGGGCGTCCATCGTGCCGCTGATGTACATGTCCGACCCGTTGTCGGCCACGATCAGGCCGTACCTCTTCATCGCCCTGAAGACTCGCTGAACCTCCGGTGTGAAGGTCGAAATATCTTTCGCGGCCTTCAGCCGCAGCCGGGCGCCGAGAGGTGGAGCCCCGGCGCTCGAGCCGGCGCGATGCGATGCCGGCCAGACGTAGCCGTTGGTGCCGCGGGTGGTCACGCGAAAGGCGTGCTTGATCTCTGCCGACCCTGACACTTCGTCGTACCGTACCAGCCCCGGCAGGATCGCCAGGCCGGCGGCATCGGCCGACGTCCAGCCTTCCGGCCGGCGCGCGTTGCTCGACAGATCGAAGATCGCGCCGGAGCCCGCGTCCCATCGCCCCGCCTGCGCGTTCCACGTCGTGGCGAATGTCTCGTATAGAAGCCAGCGATCCCGATCGATGACGAGCAGATGTCGATCGCCGGAGCTTCCGCCCCCCGCCACGCCCCCCTCGATGTAGTTCGCCGTCGTCCGTGCCTCGGCCGGGACCGGATAGCCCGCGAGGCCGGGGATGCCGTTGTCGCTCTCATCGGCGTATCCGAAGGTGACGGTCACGCGCGGCTGATCACCGGCGACAACGACGTACGGAATCCCGTACGGCGGTGGTCCGAAATCAGGGTGGAGTCTGCGGACGGCGGTGGGATTGGTGGCAGAGCGTCCGCTGATCCAGTCGATCAACTGAGGAGACCTGGCATCGACCGGTGCGGTCGCAATGTCCTGATTCCACCAGTTGGTGACCGGAAACACCTGACGCCCGGCGAGCGACTCGAGCAGCACCGGCGGCGCGGCGGCCTCGACCGTCGCAAGGGCGACAACCGTACTTAGAGCGGCGAACCTGATGCGCATGGACGGCGGTGACCTTTCACGCGCCGTGCCGGATCGGGATGAGTGAAAGGCTGAGGTGAGAGATGCGGAAGAGCGGACCTGCGCGCGAAACCGTCATCTCGCGCGCAGGATTGTCATCCGCCTTACTTCGTCGTCTTGGGGATTTTGAGCTCTTCGAGCTTCTTCACGACGTCTGCCCCCGCGGTCTGGGGGGCGACCTTCGGGTCGAAGTCGCGGATCTTGCCATCGGGCCCGATATAGAAGGTCCAGCGCGCAGCGAGCGGATGCTCGGCGTCGACCACGCCATAGGCCGTCGCGACTTTCTTTTCGGGATCGCTCAGGATGGGATAGTCGGCTTCGACGTGCTCGGCGAACTTCTTGTTCGTCTCGGCATCGTCCACGCTGGCCGCAAAATACACGACGTTCGAGAAGGCCCGGATGCTGTCGCCGCTCTCACGGAGCGACTTGCATTCGGCGGTTCAACCACCGGTGAACGCTTTGGGGAACCAGGCAAGCACGACCGTTTTGCCCTTGTAATCGGACAAGCGGTGCACCTTGCCATCGGACCCCTGCAGCGCGAAGGCCGGCGCGACGTCACCCACTTTGAGCGTGGGCACCCGAGGGGGCGGTTGTGCGGGCGGAGGTGCCTGCTGGAACGCCGCGCCAACCGCGACCAGTCCACAGGCGAACGCCCATCCGGAAAGAGAGCTGACCATGCGATAAATATTACACTGTTGCTGGCTCCACGCCTAATCGTTCCCCCGAGCCCCCAAGCCTCCGCTTGCCCGCCGTAGCGCGCAGCGCGGAGGCGGGGAGCTTCGCCGAGGGCCGACCCTTCGACTTCGCTCAGGGTCGCCTCGAGCATTGTCGGGGGCGAAGTATCATCCCCCACGTGAGGTTACGGTTCTGGGGTGTGCGCGGCTCGGTTCCCTGGGCGATTCCGGCGGCAATCGGGCACGGCTGCAACACGCCGTGTCTCGAGATCACGGATGACGAGACCGGGCAGACCCTGGTGATTGACGCCGGGTCCGGGATTGTTGGTCTGGGTCCTGCGCTGACAGGCACACCGCGTGAACTGCCGATCCTCCTGACGCACTACCACTGGGATCATCTCCAGGGCCTGCCCTTCCTGTCGCAGCTCTACCAGCCGGGTTGGCAGCCGCGCATTCTCGCCCCCGAGCTCGAGGACTCGCACGCGGACTGGCTGGAAGTCCTGTTTCGATCCCCGTTCTTTCCAGTGCGCCCTGAACACCTTCCCAATCAGCCCGACGTTGAAATGATCCACGAAGGGGAAACCACCGTCGCCGGCTTCACGGTCTCGGCGATCAGGTTGAACCACCCTGGCGGTGCGCTCGGCTTCCGTGTGCGCGGATTGACGGGCGACGTCGTATACGCCACCGATCACGAGTTCGGCGATCCCAGGTTCGACGAGCCGCTCGCGGACTTCGCGCGGGGCGCCGCCGCGCTCGTGCTCGATGCCCACTTCACGCCCGACGAACTCCGCTCGCACCAGCGGCTGGGGTCACAGCGACTGGCGGCAGTGCGCGGAGTTTGCGTCGAAGGTGGACGCCGGAGGCCTCTGGCTCTTCCACCACAAGCCTGGCCGGACCGACGAAGCGCTGGTCCGGATCCGGCTCGACGCCCAGCGTGTCTTTCGCGCGACCGAGACGGCCAGCGAGGGCGAAGCCCTTCAGCTCTGACGCCCGACGCGCTCTTCATGGAGTGACTGGATGCGGGACGGTAGTTCGTGCGGGTGTGCCCGCACTCCTGATCGCGGTGGCGCTCGGCGCAGGCCTGCCGAGCGCGCAGGCGCCGTCACGCGCCGATGCCGAATTCCTGCGCAAGGCCTACGACACCTATCGCTCGATGGCCCAGTCGTCGCCCTCGCGCGCGGTGCCCTGGCAGTACCTCGGGCCGACCAACGTCTCCGGCCGCGCCACCGACGTCGCCGTCGCCGACGCCGCCTCGTCGCGCCGCATCTACGTCGGCTTCGCGACGAGCGGGGTCTGGGCGTCGGACGACCGCGGCGCGACGTGGCGCGCGATCTTCGAGAACGAAGCGAGCACCAGCATCGGCGACATCGCGGTCGCGAAATCGAATCCCGACATCGTCTGGGTCGGGACTGGCGAGGCGAACCTGTTCCGCGCGTCGATGCCAGGCGTCGGGCATCTTCAAGTCGACCGACGGCGGCCGCACGTTCACGCACGCCGGCCTCACCGACACACAGACGATCGCCCGCATCGTCATCCATCCGACCAACCCGGACATTGTCTATGTCGCCGCGTCGGGACATGCCTGGACCGAAAACGAGGCCCGCGGCGTGTTCATGACGTCCGACGGGGGCCGGACGTGGTCGAAGGTGTTCTACAAGAGCCCGAAGACCGGAGCCATCGATCTGGTGATGGATCCTGGCGATCCGAACACGCTGTATGCCGCGACCTGGCAGCGGACCCGGCGCAAGTGGAGCGATCCGCGGGTCGAGCCCGGATCGAGCGAGAGCGGAATCTGGAAGAGCACCGACGGCGGGAAGACGTGGAGCGACGTCGAGCCAGGGCCTTCCGCCGGCACAGTTCCGTGGTCGTATCGGCCTCGACGTGGCGCAATCGAACCCGCGGGTGCTCTACGCGTTCGTCGACAACTACGAGGCCGGCAGGCCGCCAGGCGAGGGAGAACGGGACGCGTACAGCCGGCCGATCGTCGAAGCGCGAATCAAGGCGGCCGGAAATCTACCGAACCGACGACAAGGGGGCGACCTGGCGCAAGGTCAGCGAGAGCAACGAGTACATGAGCGGTCATTCGGGGACGTATGGGTGGGTCTTCGGACAGATACGGGTCGATCCCACCGACGAAAACACCATCTACACGCTCGGACTCGACCTCAACGTTTCGCGTGACGCGGGCAAGACGTTCTCGCGCCTCCGCGGCATGCATGGCGATCATCACGGCCTCTGGATCGATCCGGCAAAGCCTGCGACGCTGTACAGCGCCAACGATGGCGGCTTCTACCTGTCGGACGATTCCGGCAAGACCTGGACCTACGCGACCTCCGCGGGCGGCGTGCAGTTCTACAACGTGGTGCTCGACAGCAGCACGCCGGCGTTCGCCTACGGTTCGATCCAGGACGACGGCAGCCGGCGCGGCCGCATCGATCTCTCGGCGGGCCGCGATCGCGTGCCGGCGGTCGAATGGACGAATGCGCCAGGTGGTGAGGGGTCGCATCACGCCATCGATCCCGCCAATGTCAACACGGTCTTCTCGCACGGCTTCTATGGCAACTTCACGCGGACCGATGTTTCCGGCCTGGCCGGCGCAAGCCGGCGGACGCGGCCAGGGACGCGGCCGCGGCAATGCCACCAACATCCGGCCGCAGTCGGCCGACACGGAGCTCCGCGCCCAGTGGATGGCCCCCATCATCGCGTCGGTGCACACGCCGGGCACCATCTACGCCGGCTATCAGTTCGTCTATCGCTCCGCCGATCGGGGGACGACATGGGAACGCATCAGTCCCGATCTGACCTCGAACGATCCGTCGCGCATGCTCCTCAAGAGCTCGAGCGCCATTCCGTTCCAGACGATCACCGCGCTGGCGGAGTCGCCGCGGCGCAAGGGCCTGCTCTACGCCGGCACCGACGATGGCAAGCTGCACGTCACCGTGGACGATGGCAGGAGCTGGACTGAAGTGAGCGCGAACGTGCCAACCAGCCGGTGGTACTCGCGGGTCGTGCCGTCCCAGCATGCGGAAGGCACCGTCTACGTCACGCAGCGGGGCCGCGAAGACGACGACTTCGGCGTCTACGTCTACAAGTCCACCGATTTCGGCAAGACGTTCGAGAGCCTCGCCGCCAATATTCCTGCCGGGTCGGTCAACGTCATCCGGGAAGATCCGCGCGATCCGAACGTCCTCTACCTGGGCACCGACTTCGGCGCCTTGATGAGCAGGGATGATGGCCGTCAATGGACGGTGCTCGGCGGGGCCCTGCCGTCAGTGCAGGTATCGGATCTCGCCTATCACCCACGCGATCACATGATTGTCATCGCGACCTACGGCCGCGGCATGTACGCGCTCGACGCGCAGCGGCTGCCGCGATGAGGGGCCTGGGCTGAAGAAAATGGTGGATACTTGTCCGCCCCCTCGATGCTCTCAGGACCTGAGCCGCGATTCGGCGTCGTCCCCACCGGGGCCTTGATCGACGCAGCAACGCTCGCCACGCTGCTCGACCACGCCTACGATGCCGTCGCGGTGCGGCGGCCGACCGGCGAAATCCTCTACTGGAACAAGGGCGCCGAGCGCACGTTCGGCTGGACAACCGCCGAAGCCGCCGGACAGGTCTCGCACGTGCTGCTGCAGACGCGTTTTTCAACTCCGCTGGCCACCATTGAGCAGACGCTCGCCGAAAGCGGCGTCTGGGAAGGACGGCTCGTCCACACCCGGCGCGACGGCCAGGAGGTCATCGCCGATTCGCGGTGGGCACTCGACGCCGCGGGGAGCGAAGGTGTCGTTCTCGAAATCAACCGCGACGTCACGGCACACCTCGCGGCCGAGGAATCGGCCCGTCGTCGTGAACGGCAACTGCGGTTCGTCGCCGACAGCGCCCCGGTCCTGATCGCGCACTGCGACCTGGACCATCGCTTCAAGTTCGTGAACAGGCCTTATGCGGCCCGTTTCGGGCTGGAACCGGCGGATCTCATCGGCAGGCGGATTCCTGAAGTCCTCGGACCGGAGGCTTACGAGACGATCAAGCCGTACCTCGCGCGAACGCTGGAGGGAAAGCGCGTCGACGTGGAAGTCGAGGTGCCGTACGAGCGGCTCGGGCGGCACTTCATGCGATTCGCCTACGAGCCCGAGCTCGACGAGCACGGCGCGGTGATCGGCTACGTGGCCGCCATCATCAACGTCAGCGATCGGCGCCGGGCCGAGGAGGCGCTTCGCGAAGCGAACGGCCGGAAGGACGCGTTCCTGGCCACGCTCGCCCACGAACTGCGCAACCCGCTCGCGGCCATGCGCAACGCCGTGCATCTCCTGACCAGGCCCGAGCCGGACGCGGCCGTGAGCGCGCGCGCCGGCGTGATCGTCCACCGGCAGCTGAAGCAACTGGTCCGCCTCGTCGAAGATCTCCTCGACGTCTCGCGCATCTCGCGCGGCCAGTTGCAGCTGCGGATCACCAGGTCCACGCTGGCCGAGGTGATCCGCTCCGCGGTCGAGTCGACCTCGCTCGCCCTGGGAACGCCGTCGCAGAACGTCAAGGTCCTCCTGCCCGACGAACGGATCGAGCTCGATGCCGACGTCGAGCGTTTGTCGCAGGTCTTCGTCAACCTGCTGACCAACGCGTTGAAATACACACCTGCCGATGGGGACATCACGATCAGCGCGATCGCGACGGCTGACGAGGTGACGGTGAGCGTCACCGACACCGGCATCGGGATTCCTCCAGACATGCTGGAAGCGATCTTCGGCATGTTCACGCAGGTCCGCAGCACGAGCGACCGGGCCTCGGGCGGGCTGGGCATCGGCCTGACGCTGGTTCGCTTCATCGTGGATCTCCATGGCGGCACGGTCGCCGCCGAGAGTCACGGGACCGATCGGGGCAGCACGTTCCGGGTGCGGCTCCCGCTGGTTCAGCAGCGGCATCCGCGAAGCGGAGGCCACCCCATCCCCGTCAGCGGAGACTGCCGTGAGCAAACGAGTCCTCATCGCCGACGACAATCTCGATGCGGCGGAAAGCCTGCAACTCTGGCTGCAGCTCTCAGGGCACGACGTACAGGTCGCCGGAAATGGCATGACCGCGTTGAAGGTTGCGGAGGAGTTCAAGCCTGACGTGGCCCTGCTCGACCTCGGCATGCCGGGTCTGAGCGGCTTCGACGTCGCCCGGCGGATCCGTGAGTCTCCCTGGGGCCGCGCGATGCTGCTCGTAGCGCTCACGGGCTGGGGGCAGGACGAGGATCGACGACAGTCCGCGGAGGCGGGATTCGATCACCACCTGACGAAACCGATTGCCCCTGAAGCTATCGAATCGCTGATCGCTAATCTCTAGTCTTCAATGCATTGTCCTGTCCGGCTTCATCAAGTGCCACACCGGCCTGGGAGCGACCGGGGACGGCATCGTGGAGGGCGCGGAGCACGTCGACAATGATGAAATCACCGTGCTCGTCGAGATCCGAGACCAACGTCGGCCCTGCATGGACTGAACAAGAGGACAAGAGTTCAGGAGCAAAATGTTTCCTCCTAATCTCCTTGCCCTCCTGTTTGGTTTTAGGCAACGCACCCAATTACCTTCGTCGCCGTTAACGCGGCGGGCAGCAGGAGCCGGCAGCGAGCTCACCGCGCGAGCGCCCACCGAATCGCCTCACGCAAGTGCACCCGAAACCTCGCGTCGTCCCAGACCTCGCTGCGATGCCCGAGCGCCGTATAGAAGACCCTGCCGGACCCGTGCGCCTTCTGCCAGGCCAGGGGCAGATCGACAGCCGCCCCGGCCTGACCGACCCCGTCGCCCGGGATGCGCATCGAATTTCAGCAGGACGGTTCGGCCGGGACCGGTCAGGTTGAAGCGATACCACTCGTCGGCCATCCGGAATGTCGGCGCCATGTGCGCAACGGCAGGGTTGGACGGTTCCGCGACCCGGATCTCGGCATCGACAATCGACCCGTGCGTGACGAACTCTCCCCCGAGCATCGCGAGAAACGCTGGTGACTCGTGGTAAGTGTCCGAGGCGCTGTGAGTGCCGAGGAAGGCCTTGCCGGCGGCGACCCAGTCGACGAATGCCTGGACGTCGGGAATGCCGAGGTCGCCGGTGGTGTTCGCGAAGAAGACCGCGTCGATTCCCGTCAGGCCGGCCGGCGTCAGTCGCTCGCGCACCTCGGCTGCCGTGCGGCAGTACGCCACGTCGAACAGGCCGCTGTCAGCGCCGATCTGCCGCAGCGCCACCTCGGCGGCAGGAATTGAATCGTGGCGGAAGCCAGCCGTGTGCGTCACTACCAGCAGGTGCGCAGGTGCCGCGGGAGGGTTGGCCGGCCCTGGCCCCGCCGGCGGCTGGGTGGACGCCGTCGAGCCGTTGCCACACGCCACGACCATCGTGACGAACGCCAGAACCAGACCGGCCGGTGTCAGCCGTCCCATCCCGGCATTCTCTCCCGGCAGGCCGGGGTCGTGTACACTCGTTTTCGTGCTCCTCCTCCGGACGTTCGCCGGGTGTCGTGCGCGAGTCCGCGCGCGAATCGCCGCGGCAGCGTGCGGACTGACTGGCCTTCGAGTTCAGCGTTCCTGCTCGCCACCGCCCTTCCTCTTCCGCACACGATCGACGACTCCACTGGCGTGGTGCGCGTGACCGCGGTGGTCACCGATCGACGCGACCAGCTGCTCCGCAATCTCAAAGCCGCGGACTTCGAGGTCGTCGTGGACGGGCAGCCGCAGGCGATCGAAGGCGTGGAATACGTCTCCGGCAACACGTCGCCCCGCATGTATGTGTTTCTGCTCGACGAATTCCATACCGCGGCCGAGGACAGCCCCGCGATCCGCGGCGTGCTGCAGCGGTTCGTGGACACCCGGCTGCGGCCGGGCGACCTGACCGTCGTGTTCAAGCCGCTCGACGCGCTCACGTCGATCAAGCCTTCCGCGGATCGGGAGGAACTGCGGCGCGCGATCGCAACTTTCGAAGGGCGCAAAGGGGACTACACGGCCCGCACGACATTCGAGCGGAACTACATGGCGCAGGCTCCCGCCGCCGTCCAGTCGGCGCGGGCTCAGATCGTGACGGCCGCGCTCCGGGCGATCGCCACGGCGATTCCGCAGCTCGCCGCGAGTCAGCCCGCCGTGATTGTGCTGATCAGCGATGGCTTCGGGCGAAGCCGCACCGGGCGTGACCTGCCGGCCAGCCTGCAGAGCGTCGTGCGGATCATCAATCGCGCCGACGCCCCGGTCTACGCCTTCACGCCATCGCTGCCGCGGCCGGTCGAAACCGAAGGCGCGCCTCCCCCCGATCCCGCGTTCGTCGCGCTGCGGTCGCTGACCACCGAATCCGGCGGGCGGCTGTTCGCCGGTCCGGCCGAACGCGATGCGGGGTTCGCGCGCATGATGAGCGATCTCGACGCGCACTACGTGCTCAGCTACCGCGCGGCGCACGGCAACGACGGGCGCTTTCACATGCTGCAGGTCGACGTGAAGCGGCCCGACGTCCAGGTGCGCGCGAGATCCGGCTACGTCGCCCCGATGTCTGAAACGATGCGCGCGGCGCTGGCACCACCGAGCACCGCACCGGTTCGCGTGCTGCGGCGGAGCCCGCTCATTCAGTCGTGGTCGGGCGTGACGCCCGCGGAGACCGGGCGGGCCCTCGTCATGGTGACATGGACCCCCTCGGCGACCTGGGCGCCGACGGTGACCGCGGCGACTCAGAAGCCCCGGGCGGCGACGGTGGTGATCAAGGCGTCGACGCCGGATGGCACGGTCCTCTTCGACGGGGCGGTTGGACCAACGGGAGATCCCGTGTCGCCCGGCGTTCCCAACCACGCGTCGTTCGACGCACCGGTCGGGCCGGTCCGCGTCGACATGAAGATCCTGGACGTGAAGGGTGTCGTGATCGATACCGACGCCAGGGATTTGACCATTCCCAAGCCACAGCCGTCAGGGCCAACCATCTATGCGCCGGCGGTCCTGCGCGCAAGGTCCGCGCGCGAATTCCGCGAACTGTCGGGAGACCCGAACGCGGCGCCGGTTCCGACCCGCGACTTCTGGCGTACCGACCGGCTGCTGATTCGCGTGCCCGCGTTCGATGCCTCGGGCTCGCCGATGGCGGTGTCGGCGACGCTGCTCAATCGCTGGCGCCAGCCGATGCGCAGCGTCGATCCCATCAGCCAGCCGGCAGAGGCGATCACACAGTTCGATCTGCCGCTCGCCGGCCTCGCGCCCGGCGAATACACGCTGCGACTGAGCGTCGCCGGACCGGGAGGCACGATCTCGGAGCACGTGACGTTCAGGGTGCAGGGTTAGTCAGATCGGAGATCAAATCCCGAGATCCAAGATCCAAAGATCCGAAATCCCAAAGACCAGAATCCCAAGGCCCAAATCCCCAATGGCGCGCCCTCCCTTTGGGATTTGGAGCTTGGATCTTGGGATTTGACCAGTCGCCTCCTTTGCTACGATCGACCTGATGCGCCACGTTCTACTGGCCGTCTGTCTCCTGCCGGCAACGGCCTGTCTTGGAAACAGTCCAACCGAGCCAACTCCCGTCGATCGGGAAGTGGTACTGGCGCCTGGCCAGACCGCGGAGTTCAGCCGGGGGCTGAGCGTCCGGTTCGTTTCGGTCATCGGTGATTCCCGGTGTCCGATCAATGCCATCTGCGTCTGGGGCGGAGATGCCATCGTCCGTATCCACGTCGCGGCGGGCAGCGGGCGCGGAGATCGGGATCTGCACACCGGCACCATGGAGCCGGTCATGTTCGACGACGTCGAGGTGCGGCTCGTGGAGCTGACTCCGTACCCATTCAGCGGCCGGGACACCCCGCAGAGCGACTATCGCGCCACGCTCCGCGTGATCCGCTAGTGTCGCGGCATTTCTGACTCAGCTTCGAGGGCCAGTCGGGATACCCTATGCCATCCACGGCGGCCCGAACCGGCCGTCACGCCCCGACCCAGGAGATCGCAGCCGCATGAACCCGATTAGTGCATTGCTGACGGCGCTCGCCGCTCTGAGCGTTGCTTTCGTGGGCCTCTGGACCAGCGCCGTCGTCGCCGCGCGCCGCGTCGCGTGAGGCCGGCTCCGACGGAGACCCGGCGACCGACGCCAGGCTCCCCAACCCGTTTCAAATCGCCGTCGGCTTCTTCACCAATTTCTTCGACGCGCTGGGCATCGGCTCCTTCGCGACGACGACAGCGCTCTTTCGCGTGTTCAAGATGGTGCCGGATCGAATCATTCCGGGCACGCTCAATGTCGGGCATACCCTTCCAACGGTGGTGCAGGCGTTCATCTTCACGAAGCTGATTCCCGTGGACGTCTTGACGCTCATCTCCATGATCGCCGCGGCCGTCCTCGGTGCGTGGCTCGGCGCCGGGGTGGTCGCGAAGTGGCCCAAGCGGAAGGTCCAGATCGGCATGGGGGTGGCTCTCCTGGCGGCGGCGACGTTCATGTTCATGAGGCAGATGAGCCTGTTCCCTCCGGGCAGTGAGGCCATCGGCGTTCGCGGGTCCAGCCTCGGCCTGGCCATCGGCGGCAACTTCTTCCTGGGCGCGCTGATGACCCTGGGCATCGGACTCTACGCTCCCTGCATGATCCTGGTGGGGCTTCTCGGCATGAGCGAGAAAACCGCCTTCCCCATCATGATGGGCTCGTGCGCATTCCTCATGCCGGTCGGCAGCCTGCGCTTCATCCGCGAACGGAGCTACAGCTTGCGCAATGCCATCGGGCTCGCGGTCGGCGGCGTCTTCGGGTCCTACATCGCTGCCAAGTTCTTCGAGAGCCTGAATATCCGCACCGTCCGCTGGCTGGTGATCGTGGTCGTGGTCTACACCGCGATCACGATGCTGCTCTCGGCGCGATCGGAGCGGACTGCCGCCGCGACGGCGCCGGCGAAGGCGTGAAGACTGCCGCCTCGCTGACGACGGCGCTCGCGGCGGTGCTGGCCGCGCGACTGCTGGCACAGTCACCCGGGCTGCCTGGCGCTCCTCCTCAATGGACGCTGGTGACCACGCGGCGTCACCGCGCGGCTGCGCGGACATCAGCGCACCTTCCGCGCGCGTCATCTGGGCGAGCGGGACCCGGGGCACCGTGATACGGACAGCCGACGGCGGCGCCACCTGGTCGCAGCTCCAGATCCCGGATTCCGCATCGCTCGACTTCCGCGACATCGATGCCGTCGACGATCGGACGGCCTACGTCCTCAGCATCGGCGAGGGCGACGCGTCGCGCATCTACAAGACCTCGGACGCCGGCCGGACCTGGACGATTCAGTTCCGGAACGACAACCCGCGCGCGTTCTTCGACGCGATGGCGTTCCGCGACGCCCGTGCCGGCTTCGCCGTCAGCGACTCGGTCGACGGCCGGATGATCGTGCTGACGACGACAGACGGAGGCGCGCACTGGTCGCCGATCGCGAGCGGTCTTCCACCGGCGCTCGAAGGCGAGGGCGCGTACGCCGCGAGCGGCACCAACATCGCGATTGGCGGACGTCATGTCTGGATCGGGACGAACGCGTCGCGCGTCGTCCGGTCCACCGACAGCGGCCGCACATGGACCGTCGCGAACACGCCATTGCCGGCGAGCTCGTCGGCCGGGATCTTCTCGATCGCCTTCGCCGACGACAATCGAGGCGATCGTAGTGGGCGGAGACTACAAGGTCGAATCAGGCGCGGTGAACAACGCCGCGATCACCATTGACGGAGGACAGACCTGGACCACCGTCGCCGGCCTGGGAGGCTTCCGCTCTGCGGTCGCCTTCCTTCCCTCGCGGCCCGGGACGGTCGTTGCCGTCGGCCCATCCGGCGCCGACTTTTCCGCCGACTCCGGACGCACGTGGACCCCAATCCAAGGTCCGGGATTTCACACGCTGGCAGTGGCGCACGGGACGCGAACGGTCTGGGGGGCGGGAGAAAAGGGGATGGTGGGACGGATCGAGTTCTGAGGGTTGTCAACTCCCAACCTCCAACTTCCAACTCCTCCGCCTACGCGCCGATGCAATCAAGGGCACTATGGCGCGACTTCGCGAACTCTCTGTGGAGCCCCATAACCTCCTCTCGCGAAGCCGCGAAGCGCACTCAGGAACCAGGTGCGCGAAGGCGGGGAAGTTGGGAGTTGGGAGTTGATCTCTTACCGCGCCGCGACCGCGTCAGCGCGCTGCCCGGTGCTCTCGACCCAGCCCTCTGCCACCATCAACTCCGCATTCAGGACCGCCGCACCGGCAGCGCCGCGGATGGTGTTGTGGCCGAGCGCGGCCAGCTTCAGGCCGAGGATCGGGCACGGGCGAATGCGCCCGACCGATACGGTCATCCCGCCGTTGCGCAGCGCATCGCGGCGAGGCTGCGGGCGATCCGGCTGTTCGAGGCAGACCAGGGGCGAGGGGGGCGCACTCGGCAGCCCGAGCTCCTGGGGTCGCGCCCGCCAGCCGCTCAGGGTCGAGCGGACTTCGTCGAGGGACGGCGACTGATCGAGCCCGATCGAGGCCATCAGCGTATGTCCGTCGATCACCGGCACCCGGGTCGTGTGCGCGCTGACCACCACCCGATGCGGGATGACGCCGTCGCCTTCGAGCGCTCCCAGGATCTTCTGGGTCTCGCTCTGCATCTTCTCTTCTTCGCCGCCGATGAAGGGCACCACGTTGCCGATGATGTCCATCGACGGGACGCCGGGATACCCGGCACCCGAGACCGCCTGCAGGGTGGTCACGTTGACCGCGCTCAGGCCGAACCGGCGCAGCGGCGCCAGCACCATCGCCAGCGCAACGGTCGAGCAGTTCGGGTTCGTCACGATCACGCCGGCCCAGCCGTGGGCTTTCTTCTGCAATCGCGTGAGCGCGAGGTGATCGCCGTTGATCTCCGGAATCAGCAGCGGGACCGCCGGATCCATCCGGAAGCTGCGGGCGTTGGTGATGACGATGTGGCCGGCCTTGGCGAACTCGGGCTCGATGTCTTTCGCGGCGTTGGCGTCGAGCGCCGAGAAGATCAGCTGCGGCCCGCGCCCAGGGATGCAGGCTTCCACCTTCACGTCGCCGATGCCCGCAGGCGGATCCTCGGGCAAGCGCCACGAGGCGGCGTCACGATAGCTCTTCCCCTCCGACCGCTCGCTCGCGGCGAGCCACGACGGCTTGAACCACGGGTGCGAGGCGAGGAGGGAAATGAACTGCTGGCCGACCATGCCGGTCGCGCCGAGCACACCAACGTCGATGCGCTGCGATGGGGCCATTGAACCTTGAACCTCTGAACCCTGAACCGAACCCGGAACCTTGAACCCGGAACCCGGAACCGTCAGTGCGTCATGCTGTACATGACCACATTGATTCCGACCGAGTAGCCGTCCGGGGAGAACTGATAGAAGAACCGCTGGTCCTCTCCTTCGCGTTCCCAGGCGTCGGAGATATCCGTATTGTGCGTCATCAGCACCATGATCCGATCATGCGAATCGCTGATGGCATACATCTGCGGCACGGCGCTCTCCTCGCCGCGTTCGGAGGTCCCGCCGCCGCTGCGGCGCCAGTGCGCGATCGAGGGGATCTGCGGGAGTCGCGGCACCTGGAAGAACGTGCGGAACAGCGGGTGACTCGACGTCGATCGGCCGAATCGGGAACTCGCTTGGGTGGCAGCACCCGGCCGATCTCCTCGACCCACTGCGACCACGCCCAGTCACCCCAGAAGTCGTCGACCCAGAGGAAGCCGCCCTTCAGCAGGTACTCGCGCAGCCGCTGCACTTCCTCGTCGCTGAACTGCGCGGTGCCGACGTCTTCCATCTCGATGAACGGACATCGAAACAGCTCGTCGTCTGTGAGGCGCACGACCAGGTGGTTCGGCTCGTTGTCGGCGGTGCGGCTGACGCGGGTCTTGGTGAGCTCCGACAGGCGGATCGAGAAGTTGACGTCGGCAGCCGGGATAGTCCGTCCACCAGCCCTGCCCGCCTGCCTCGCGGCGATCGCTGTAGTACATGCCGCGGCAGAAGTTGAAGTAGCCGTCGAAGCTGTCGGCGGTGGGCAGTACGCGGGATCGGGACCGCGGAAGCGGCCCCGGAACCAGTTGAAGTCCTGCGCGGTCGCGGCGGTGGCCACCGCGACCGTCAGGAGGGCTACCGCAGCGGCGCGGCTGCGACGATCTCTGACCATGACGAGGCCTACTTCTTCTCGGGCCCCTTCGAGAGCGACTTGTAGTACTGCTCGACCAGCTTGCGGAACTGCTCGGGTACTTCGTCGGATCCCGACAGCACCGGCTGCGCGTTCGCCGCCTTCGGCCCGGCGCCGCAGGCCGAACTCGAACCGCTTCATGTTCTCGGTGACGGCCGACTGCAGCCGCTGCAGCTCCTCGACGTCCTGATAGATCCGGTCATCCTGCAGCTGACGCAGGCCGCGCAGCACGTCCTCGAGCTGGCGCGCGTCCATCCGCTGCCCCTGCACCAGCCGGCGCAGCTGCTCGGCGTCGTTGATCCACTGCCGGACCTCGCCGCGGAACTGCCGGATGTCCTCGGGATTGAAGTTCCCCGGCCGGCGGTCACCGCCGCCCCATGCGGCGCCATTCTGAAAGCCGCCGTAGGTGTCGCCGACGCCGCCGCGGCCGTCGGCCGTGCGCTGTCCGGCGTTCTCCCCACCCTGGCCGCCCTGCTGCCCTGCTGACCCTGCTGTCCTTGCTGGCCCTGTTGACCCTCTGGCCCTGCTGGCCTTGTTGACCGCCTGGCCCTGCTGGCCCTGCTGCCGCGCCTGGCCCTGCTGGCCTTCGCTGGCCCTGCTGGCCCTGCTGGCCTTGCTGGCCCTGTTGCCCTGCTGGCCCTGCTGGCCGCGCTGGCCACGGCCCTGCTGGCCCCTGCGCGCGCTCGCGCATGCGCTGATCGAGCGACTCCATCCCGCGCGCCAGCTCGCGCGCCTTGTCGAGGGCCTGCCCCATCGCATCGGGCGCCGATCGCCCGAGCGCGTCCTCCGCTTCACGGAGCTTGTCGCGCACGCCGTCGAGCGTTGACGTGATGTCCTTGTCGAGCGCTGCGGCGTCGGCCGGCTGCAGCCCCGCCCGCATCATCGAGCGTGACCAGCGAATGCGATCGCGGACCGCGCGGTCGCGCAGCGTGCCGGCGGCCTCCGACATCTTGCGCGCCGCTTCCTTCTCCTGCCGGGCGATGTCGCCGGCGGTCTTGGTCGACCTGCTGTTCGAGCTCGCCGACGCGGGTCGCCAGCTGCTCCTTGCGCTGGCTCAACTGCTCGACGCGCTCCTGCCGCTGTGCGCCCATCGCCGTCGAGCCCCTGAGCGGCGTCAGCGACCTCGCGCTGCTCGCGCGCGATCTCCTCGGCCTGCTGGCGCGCGTTGCGCACGTCGCGCTCGGCGCGGCCGCTCTGGCTCTGTTGCAGCCGGCGCTCCGCTTCTTTGAGGCGCTCGAGCGCGGCCGAGGCCTGGGCCGCCGCCGACGGATCGCCGTTGGCCGACGCCCGCCGCATCGCATCCGCGGCATCGCGGAGCTGGCGCGCGGTCTGCGCGAGGTCGGAGCGGTTCTCCTCACGCGACAGCTGCTCGAGCCGCCGCGCCGCCTCTTCGACCTGTTCGGCGAGCGCGCGCTGGTTGTTGTTCGACCGCCGCCGCCGCCCTGCTGGCCGGCCAGCGCACGCTGCCGCTGCCGCTCGGCTTCCTGCTCCTGCCGCCGGGCCAGCTCGCGCAGCTTCTCCATCAGCTCGTCGACCTTCTGGTCGGTGTTCTGCTGCTCGGCGCGCTGCGCCGTTTCGGTACTGGTTCGCGACCTTGTCCAGCTCCATCTCGAACAGGTCGGCGAGCTCCTGCGCCGTGGCGCTCTGTCCGCCGCCACCACCGCCGCCGCCGCCGCGCTGCATGCTGATCTGGACTTCGTACTCCTCCTCGGCCTTCTGCAGGATCTGCAGCGCCTTCTGCTCGGGCTCGAGCGCCGCCTGCGGATCGGGTGCGCGCAGCTTGCCCTCGGCCGCCGACATCGCGGTGACCGCCTGCGGCAGCAGTTCCGCGATCTTCTTGAACGCGGGATCCTGTTCGACCAGGCGGCTGTTCATCCGCGTGAGCAGGCCCTCGACCTGCTCGCGCAGCTTCGATTGCGACAGCGCCACCACCACCGAGCTCTCCTTCAGCTTCTCGGCGGTCATCGTCTTGCGATCGCGGTTGATGTTGAAGGTCGCCGAGATGATTTGCCGCTGCTGCTGCGAGAGCGCGCCGACCTGGTTGTCCTGGCCGCCGCCACCACCGCCGCCGCCGGCCTGCGACTCCGCCCGCCTGAAGTCCTTCTTCAGCGGCCGGACCTGGACGAAATAGATGTCGCTCGTCGCCTTCTTCGCGCCCTGCACCGCGTCGTTGTCGGCCGCGCGGGCGTAATAGGAGACGAAGTCGCCGGGCGAGACGCCCAGCTCCTCGAGATAGAACGTGTGGCCGGCGCTGACCTCGGGCAGCCGCTTGGCCCCGTCGAACAGCCGCACGCGTCTTCTCGGCCGCGCCGTTGACCGAGTAGACCAGCTCGAGATCCTTGATCCCGAAGTCGTCCTCGGCCCGCGCCTCGATGAACACTTCTTCAATCGGAGACGCGCTCGAGTCGCGGCCCGGCTTGGAAATCGACACCGTCGGCGGCTGGTCGGTGAGGACGTCGATCGTGTATTGCGGCGACGCCGTCACGCGTTCCCCGGTCGGCGCATCGAGCTCGACGCGGTAGAAGCCGTCCTTGTCGGCGACGAACTTGCCGGCGAGCGTGCCGTCGCTGCCGACCGTCAGGCCGGCGGGCTGCTGCTCGTTGATCGCGATCTGCCCGCCCTTGGTCGGCATCGTCGGAACGATCTTCACGCGCACCTCGGTGCCGCGAAGGACCGCGATGTCGCCGCCGTCTTCAATCTTCCTGGGCTCCAGGCCCGTGTACGCCGGGAAGTGGTACTCGAGCTCCAGCTTCTGCACGTACGGCATGTCCACGACGTTGAGCCTGAAGGTCGTGGAACGCACGCCGCCCGCCTCCACGAAGTAGTCGAGCGATCCGGCCAGATCGAACAACATGCCCTGGAATTTCGCGTCTTCCCGAATCAGCGGCACGCCGCTCGAACGGCCCGTCGGCGGTCTTGCGCACCATCAGCACCGGCTGCTCGGCCGTGAAGCCCTGCAGCTCCGCCGTGATCGCCTGATCGGCCCCCTTCGGCACGTTGACGTTGCCCGGCTTCACATCGATCTTGTACGGCACGGCCGCCTCGACACTGCGCGAGACGAGCACCAGCGCGGAGAGCGCGTGCCGCAGATAGGCGGGGCCGAGCCAGAACAGCGCCAGCGTGCCAAGCACGACCAGGCCCACGGCCCCGGCGTAGGCGTTCAGCGGCTTGCGCTCCACCCGGCGGCCATCTTCGAGCGCGCGCGCTTTCTCGATCGCGGAGTCGACCAGCCGCTTGACCAGCGTCGACGGCGTGCCCGGCATCCGGCTCGCTTCGACCGCGCTGATGATCTCGGCCTGCAGCGACGGCTCGTGCTCCTCGAGATAGAGCGCCACCTGCTCGTCGCTCACGCGGCGCAGCAGCGGCCGGATGAAGAACAGCCCGACCAGCGCCAGCAGCGCGAGCGGAAGCAGAACGCGGAAGGTCAGGATGACGCCGGGCGCGAAGCGGGACGACTCGAGTCCGAGCGCCGCCGCGAGAAACACGGCAACCATCAGCGCCGCGACCGTGGCGGCCCCGCGCAGCGCCAGCTTCATGCGCCAGCGCCGCCGCACCTGTCTGATGATGCCGATGAGATCGGAATCGGCCGGTGGCTCGTGGGACCCGAAGGGGATGCGCATAGGTGCCTCTAGATCCTCGAAGCTGCCAGCTTCCAGCTGCCAGCTTCCAGCTAAACCTCTTGCAGAGTCTCAGTCGCTCGCCACCGCCCGGCCCCGCTGGAAGCTGGAAGCTGGCAGCTGGAAGCTGCTCACTTCGCTACCCGATTCGACACAACCGTTTCCGCCGCCAGGAAGATCGCCGCCGCGAACAGCATGTACCACCAGACCCGCTGCATGGCCTCGCGGGTAGCGTCTGTCATCTCGGCCGTCTGCGCGCCACCCTCCGCGTCGGCTGGACGGCCGGCCACGGCGGCGACGACTTCACGGGGATCCATCGGCGTCAGATCCGATTCCGAGAGATCGACATTGGCCGCGACGGTGGCGGCGGGACCACCGCCGGCCGCCTGGGCACGCAGCTCGTAGAAGCCCTGCTCCGACAGTTCGACCACGTCGCCGCCCTCCGGGTCGAGCGAGATGCGCTGGCCCGACGGCGAGACGACGGTCCGGATGTCGTTCGGGTGGCCGGCAAGCGTGCGCGAAGGGTCGAGCACTTCGCCGACCGTCAGCCACGGCTCCGGCTCACGGTACGCGGCAAGGTATCGCGCCAGCTGGTGCACGAACGGCAGGAAGATCGGCTTCACCGCGAGGTCGTTCCACTCGAGATCGAGCGACGACGCCCACATGAGCACGCGGCCCGAACCGACGCGCCGCTCGACCAGCGCCGGCGAACCGTCGTCGAACCGGGCGAGCACGTTGGCGCCCGGCTGCAGGGTCATCGCTCGATATCCGTAGAACCGCGCCGCCGAGAAATCCCCGCTCCTCGGCGCCCGGAACGGTTCGAACACCGGATGCCCGTACTCGAGGCCGACCAGCCGTCCGGCCTGCCCGCGCGATCGATCGATCGGCTTCGCCGGCAATCGCCGGGACGGACGCCGCGCGCTCCTGCGGCCAGGTGCCGCGCTGGGAGGCGACGATCAGCAGCCCGCCGCCGCGCTCGACGTGCCGGGTCAGCCGCTCGGCCACGCTCGACGACACCTGCACGTCGTTGAGCACCACGATGGTGCCGGGCTGGAGGTCGTCGCCGGAGAGCGACTCCGCGTCGCGCGTCGACCAGATCGAACCGCGGCGTCTCGCCGACAGCCAGCGCGCGGCCGATGTAAAGCGCGGAATCCCGCATCCCCGATCGCGCTGCCAGCACGGTCCGCACCGGCCGGCCCGCGGCGACCATGAAATGAAACGCGTTGTCGCGGGTCATCGCGTCGTCGCCGAGCCGAACCGTCGCGCGAACTTCGGCAGCGGTCAGCGTGACCGGCGCGAACGTGGTGGAGGAAGACGCATTGGCGTCGACCTTCACGCGCTGGGTCTGGATCGGCGCGGCCGTTGACTTCGAGCGTCACGTCGACGCCGTCCAGCGCCTTGGCGCCATGGTTCGTCACGCCGGCGGTGACCGTGACCCGTTCCTGATCCGAGAACGTCGACCGCTCGATCGCGACCGGCGTGACCGCCACGTTCGCGGTGTCCGAATCGCCGATGGCCTCGGGGATGAGCATGGCACCGTCAGGCAGCCGCACCCCGTCAGCGCCCCGCCAGCCGCCGCGCTGAAAGTCGGTGACGAGCACCACCTCGCGCCGGGGCAGGGTCGATTCCGCGAGGATGCTGCCGGCCAGCTTCAGCACCGGGCCGTAGTGGGTGGCGCCAGCCGACAGCTGCGCGCGACGCCAGCGCCGACTGCAGGCGGCCCTTGTCGGACGTCGATCGGAGCGCGACGTCGGTTCCCGATCCGAAGAACACAATCGATCCGCGATCGGAAGGAGTCAGGCTGTCGACGGCCTTCCTCGCGGCCGCAATCGCGCGCGCCCAGCGATCGCCGTAGCCCATGCTGTACGAGCGATCGACCAGGATCACGACCTCTCGCGCGCCGCCGGCGGCCGAAGCGGGAGTCTCGGCGTCCCGGAAGAACGGCCGCGCGAACGCAAAGACGATCGAGCGCCAGCGCCGCGAGGCGCATCATCAGCAGCAGCCAGTGACGGATGCGGCGCCGCCGTACGGACTGGTAGGGAATGCGCCGCAGGAACATCAGCGACGGAAACTGCACCACCTGCTTCCGCTCGCGCTGAATGAGGTGCAGCAGCACCGGCACGGCCAGTCCGGCAAGCCCGATCAGGAACAGCGGCGTGAGAAATGACATGCGTTCCGCGTCTATCGTGTCCGCATCAGCCGCTCGCGCGTGCTCAGATAGCTGAACAGCGCGTGATCGAGCGGCGCCGACGTGTTCACGAGGGTGTAGTCAATCCGATTGGCCGAGAACCGCTCGGTCAACCCGGTGATGTGCGCCTGAACCAGCTCACGGTACTGCCCCGCGAGCGCTTCCGGCACGATCGGAATCTGTTCGCCGCTCTCGAGGTCTTCGAACGCCGACGGATCCGCGTACTCGAAGTCCAGCTCGGCGCGGTCCATCACATGAAACACGATCATGTCATGGCCGCGGAAGCGCAGCGGCCCGATCGCCTCCAGCAGGGCGTCGGGTTCCTCATAGAGATCCGAGATCAGGACCAGCAGGCCGCGCCGGCCGAAATGCTCGGCCATCTTGTTCATCGGCTCGCGCAGCGATCCCGGCCGGGCCGGTTTCAGCCGGTCCAGCACGTGCAGCACCGTGTCCATGTGCTTGGCCGAAGGCGGCACGAACTCGACAATGTCGCTGTCGAAGGCCACCAGCCCGACGCGGTCGCGCTGCCGGTGGACCAGGTAGGTCAGGCAACCGGCGAGCATCCGCGAGTAGTCGAGCTTCGTCAGCCCCTCGCTGCCGAACCCCATCGATCGGGAAACGTCCAGCAATACCGCGAAGTTGGAGTTCGAGTCCGCCTCGTACTCCTTGATGTAGTACCGATCCGTACGCGCATACAGGCGCCAGTCCACCCGCCGGATGTCGTCGCCGGGCACGTAGCCGCGGTGCTCCGCGAAGTCCACCGACGCTCCGAAATAGGGAGAGCGGTGAAGCCCGTTGATGAACCCGTCGACGACCGACCGCGCGACCAGCTCGAGGTTGCCGATCCGCGCCAGCACCTTGGGGTCGACGAACCGCGCGCCGGGAATGGCGGAAGCGCTGCTGGACGTCATCTCACATTCCCGAACGCGGCGTCGGCACGGCTTCGAGCAGCCGATCGATCAGCGTGTCGCTCGTCACCCCTTCCGACTGGGCGTGGAAGTTGGTGAGCACGCGGTGGCGCAATACGGGATGCGCCAGCGCCCGGATGTCGTCGTAGCTCACGTGATAACGGCCGTGGGTGAGCGCACGCGCCTTGGCGCCGAGCACCAGGTACTGCGCGGCGCGCACGCTGGCGCCGAACGCCACCCACTTCTTGATGCTCTCCGGCGTGGTCGGCGACTTCGGCCGGCTCGCCCGCGCCAGGCTGAGCGCATACCGCATCACCGGCTCGGCCACCGGGACGCGGCGCACCAGCGCCTGGAACGCGACCAGATCCGCGCCGCTCACCGGCCGTTCGTAGTGCGGATCGATCAGCCCGGTCGTCGTCCGCACGACGTCGAACTCCTCGTCTTCCGGCGGATGGTCGATGACGATGTGGAACATGAAGCGATCGAGCTGGGCTTCGGGCAGCGGATAGGTGCCTTCGTGCTCGATCGGGTTCTGCGTCGCGAACACGTAGAACGGCTCTTCGAGCTTGTAGGTGCGCCCCTGAATCGTGACCCGATGTTCCTGCATCGCTTCGAGCAGCGCCGACTGCGTCTTGGGCGGCGTGCGGTTGATTTCGTCGGCGAGGACGATGTTGGCGAAAATCGGCCCGGGCGCGAACACCATCTGCCGCCGGCCGGTGGTCGAGTCTTCCTGGATGATGTCGGTGCCGGTGATGTCCGACGGCATCAGGTCGGGCGTGAACTGGATGCGGTTGAACTTCAGATCGACGACCCGCGCCAGGGTGTAGACCAGCAGCGTCTTGGCCAGGCCGGGCACGCCAACGATCAGACTGTTGCCACCAACGAACAGCGAGAGCAGGACCTGGTTGATCGTGTCTTCCTGCCCGACGATGGTCTTGCGCAGCTCGGTCATGATCTGGTCCCGGCCCAGTTTCATCTTGTCGGCCAGCGCGACGTCGTCGGGCGATTCGATATCTACGATTTCGGTGGTTTGCGCCATGTCCGTTCCAGCTCCCAGCTTCCAGCTGCCAGCTTCCAGCTCTTGTAGGGCCGGGGTCTTCCGCCTTCGCTAAAGCTACGGCGGACTCGCCGAAGCCTTGGCGGAGGCGGTCAGACCCGGCCGATCGATATCAATGCGTCATCGCATAGATGAAGTAATTCACCCCGAACTTGTACGCCTCGTTCGACAGATCGACCGGCGCATACCCGGTGTCCGAAAACTCCCAGGTACTCCCCCAGGTCGTTGTTCACGTTCGCCATCGCCATCACCCGTCCGTTGCGATCGTTGTTCTCGAACATCGCGTAGAACGCGGGCGGCAGCCCGCCGTAAGGCGGCGTCATCGAATGCGGGTCGTTGATTTCGAAGAACGAGTGGAAGATCGGATGGGTCCCATCCAGCTCGACCCACTGGCCCTGCGGGAACGCCAGCCGCATCTGATCCTGCAGGTTGTCCCAGTCGCGGCCGCGGAAGTCATCGAACATGATGAAGCCGCCCTTCGAGAGGTACTCCCGCAGCCCCTTGACCTCCTCCTCGTCCATCGACCAGAAGCCCGGCTCCGACAGGTAGGCGATCGGATACTTGAAGAGCTCCGGATCGTCGAGCGTCAGGATGTTGGACCCGTCCATCCGCGGGCGGGCCAGCGTGAGCTCGTTGAGGATCTTCATCACGTGCGTATCCGACGTCGGGTAGTCGTGCGCCCACGGCGGCTCCCCGCCTCGGCGGCCGTAGAACCCCATCCTGTAGCGGAGCCGGACGAACGTGAGCTTGCCGTCGGTACGGCACGTTCGCCACCGGCTCGGGCATCGGCTCGCGCCGGCCGCCGAAGAAATCCTGTTCCAGCGCCGCCGCCGCGCCGGCGGCCACCACGATCAGCAGGATGAGCGCCGCAGCGATCCGGGTCATGGCGGCCGCTACTTCCGGCCCTCCGCTTCACGGATCTGACGCGTCTTGAGGGCCAGCTCGGTGACGACCTTCTCGAGCTCGGCCGCATACTTCTGCGGATCCATGCTGTCCTTCATCAGCCGGAGCGACTCCACTCGGCGTTCCAGCGCGCGGCGCTCTTCGTACAGGGCCCGCAGCTTCGGATCGGACGGCAACGGATCGCCTTCCCCTGCCGTCCCGAGCGACAGCAACGCGGCCACGCGTCCTTCCTTGCCGTCGGCGGTCGGCTGCGCCGTTCCTTCCTTGTCACCGCTGTCGTCGAGCAGGGCGTGCTCGGTCAGGATGATGCCCTGCCGCTCGTAGGCGGTCGCCACTTCCCGCCGCGCGAAGTCGAAGGCTTCGAGCACGCTGACCTTGCGGTTCTTGTCCGCGTCCGCGGCGTCGGATGACAGGGCGTCGACGAAGTACCCGCCGAAGATGGTCGCGAACGACTCGCGCCCGTTGCGCGTCGACGTCACGATCGTGCGTCCCGGACCCGAGAGCGCCTCGATGAACGGGCCGCTCGCGCTGGCGGTGTTGACGAAGACCACCCGCCGCGGCGCCAGCTGCTTCACCAGCGGTTCGAAGTCCGCCGCGGTCATGTCGGGCCCCGGAAGGTTGAACTTCGCGACCCGGCCGTCGAACGTCCCATGGCCAATCAGCACGATGAAGATCACATCTTCCGGACCGGCCTTGGCGAGCGTCCCGAACGCCTTCACGATCTCGTCGCGCGTCGACTTGCCGGTCGCCCGCTGTTGATCGCTCTCGGGCTTCTCGCTGCAGGTACTGCACCTGGGTCTTGGGGATACCGAAACGCGTCGTCGCCGTGTCGACCAGCGAGGCACCCCACTTGCTGTACAGCTCGGCGAACTCCGGGTCGCCCGCGAGCCCGACGATCACCGCGAGCTGGGTGCTCTGCGCAGACGCGACCCCGCGGCCGACCGCGAACGCGATCAGCAGGGCGGCGATCATCTGTTTCGAGCGCAGAGTCAATGAGTCACCTCGATCTTCCGCCTAAAGGCGGAAGCCACGCATTCTCGATTTCAGGCCACGCATTCTCGATTTGCCGCGCCTCAGACCCGGAACCATGAACCTGGAACCGAACCCCGAACCCTGAACCGAACCAGGAACGCCTGAACCCGGAACCCAGAACCCGCTATGCCAGCCCGACCGCCCGCCGATAGCCCCACTCGCCGCACATCAGCACGAGGATCAGCCCGAGCACAATCGGCATGTGCCAGAGATCCCGCTCTTCGGTCGTGGTCACGCCGCGTCCCGAATAGCGGACGTCCTCGGCCAGCGCCGCGGCATCCGCGGCCTTGTAGAAACGCCCGCCGGTGTCGTCGGCAATCCGCTTGAGCCTCGCGGCGTTCATGCCGGCGTCGAAGTATTCGCTGTCGCCCGGCGCTGCGCGCAGGTGGGTCACACCGGTGCCGAGCGATGCGGTGCCGCGGTTCGCCTCGACCCGCACGGCGTAGAGGCCTTCATCCGCCGCCGCGAAGACGCCGCGATACTCGCCGTTGCGTTCGCCGGACCACTGCAGCGGCACGTCGGTCGTGCCCCTGGGCCCTTCGACATGCGCGACCACGCGGGCGTCGTTGACCTCGACGAACGTGGGGTCGACCACGTCGGTCGTAATCGTGACGGTTTCCCCCGCCTCGACCCGCTCCGCGCTGGCGTGTGGTTCCACCGGATCGGGAACCCCGTCGACCAGCCAGCGCATCAACTGGCGCCAGTAGTTTTCGTGGGTCATGTCCTCGACCGGGATCTCGGCGTGCATCTGCCAGAGCCACGAGTCCTGGACCGGGAAAGCGATCGCCTTGCCGCGTCCATAGCGCTGCGCCGCGAGCACGACCTGCTCGCGCCGGCGTTCGTCGGTTCCGCTCAGCAGGATCGTCGCGCCCGGCTTCACGGCACGGAGGGGATTGACGCTGGTCAGCGCCGGCAGCTTGTCCCAGATTGCCGCCGATGCCTGTTCGTTGGCGCCAAGCTGGGTCACCGCGTGCGCGATGCCGTCGCGAGTCGGGTGCACCTTGAGCCGCGCGACCGCGCCGGCGTCGAGCGTCTTGGTCGGACGCTCGAGCACGACCGGCAGCACGTCGGCGACCGGCGTGCCGGTGTAGCTGCCCTCGGCAAACGCCCGCGGTCCGCCGATCACCAGCAGGCCACCGCCGCGCTTCTCGACGAAGTCCGAAATCATGCGCAGCTGATCGCCCGTGAACGCGCCCGCCTCGATGCTCCCGAGAATCAGGCCGCGGTAGGCGAACAACTCCTCACGTGTCTTCGGAAAACCCCCGAACAGCTGATCGGCGTTGTCCAGATCCTGCCGGTAGGTACTTGTTGTCGGCCGTGCGCTGCAGCCCGATCACCTGAAGGTTCGCATCGTCGGCGACTGCACGCCGGATGAACTTGTATTCGAAGCGTGGCTCGCCTTCGAAGTACAGGATCTTCTCCTTGCGATCCCGCACGTCGATGAGTGTTTCGCGGGCGTTGTTCTGCGTGACCATCTCGCCCGGCTTCGGCGCGATCTTGAAACGGAACTTTCGCGGCCCGGCTTCTGCGGCCGTGAATCGCACGCGCACCGCCGCCGGCTCGCCGTCGGCGGGCAGCCGCACTTCCTGCGATCCGACGATCCGCCCCTCGTCTTCGACGTCGAGCATGACCGTCTCGCCCGGGAATCCGCGGTGCGTCACCACGGCATCGACGAGGATCGAGGTGCCTTTCAGCGTCGCGCGCGGGACCGAGATACGCCCGATCTGGATATCCCTGGTCAGCGCCTCTTCCCCGACGCCGACGGTGAACACGGGGACGTCGGCGGCCTTCAGCGCGAGCAGCGCATCCGACAACGAGGCGTCCGTCGTGTCGGCGCCGTCGCTGACCATGACGAGCCCGGCCAGCGGCAGTCCGGCCAGTTCCTGCCGCGCCCCTTCCAGCGCGGTGCCGAGCCGGGTCTGCGAGCCGCTGAAGGTCAGCTCCTGCGGCGACGTCAACCGCCGGGCCGCCGACGAGAAGCGGAAGGTCCGGACGATGAACTTCTCGGAGAGGCTCTTCATCAGCGGCGAGGCCGGCGCGAACTGCTGCCGCGCGACCGCGCCACGCGCCTGCCCGCCCTCGTCCGCGATCTGCATGCTCCGGGAATCGTCTATCAGCACGCCGATGAAGTTCTGCTGCGAGACCGCTGCCCGGACCACGAGCACTGGCCTGAACAGGCAGAACAGCATCAGGCCGAGGGTGGCGACCCGAATGGCGGTGAGGACGATCCGGTGCTTCGTGGGGGCTCCGCGCGCGCGGGCCGCGCGATAGGTCAGGATCGTCGCGAGGATCGCCGCCGCCACCAGGATCGCGGCCACGTACGAGCCCGCCGACGGCACCAGCCGGAACTCGCCCTGCTGAAAGATGACCGGCCGATATTTGAAGAGCAGTTGGAAGACAGAATCGAGCACGTCGTGTCCCCGAGGGCCCGCCTGGAGGGTTGCGACGTGCCCAGGCGGCCGATTGTATAACCGGGATACAAAGGCCCCGCAAACTATTGTTACTACAGACGCCGCCGGGCTGATTCCAGCTTCAGGCGGGTACGAAGATCATGTGACGAAACGAGGGTCTGCGGACGCTCAGCCGGTGAAAAAACCGTGGCAGGGTCGAAGTTGGATCCCGGCGGGGCTGAATTGAACCGCGGGGTTAAGGGGAAGGCTGGATCGCGCTGAATTGATTAGTGGGGTTAAGTGGAGGGCTGGATCAGCATTTATTAGTTTGTTTCGCGGGGCCCCACCCCCGCGGCGCGGGCCCGGGGTGGGGCCCCGGCCCGCAAGCAAATAATGCTGACAGAACCCCCGGAAACAGCTGTGAAGCGCGGCTAGTGAACCACGCGTGCGGTCCTGCCGTTTAGCAAATGTCTGTCGATGAATGAAGCCGCCGGCCACTTTCCCGGAATGCTCGTGAGCCTGGACGAGTCGCTCGAACGCGAGTTCGAGGAAGCGGTGCGGGCTTCGGCAGATCTGGCGGTCCGGGTCGCGTACAGCATCCTGCGTCGACGGGAGGATGCCGAAGAAATCGCCCAGGAAGCGTACGCCCGGGCTTACAGTCGGTTCCGGGATTTACGGGAGCCCCCGCAGTTCCGCGCCTGGATTGTGCGGGTCACCTGGCGGCTGGCCATCGATCGCTGGCGGGCCGACCGCCGCCGGTCGGCGCGCGAGCAGGTGGCCAGTGAGAACCGCCCGGGTCTCGACGTCGAGGAAGCGGCGGCCCGAGCCGAGCGCTCGGCGCTGCTCTGGAAAGCGATCGATGCGCTGCCCGACAAGCTCCGGTCCGTGCTGATCCTGGCCGCGCTGCAGGGGCACGACATCCGCGAGGTGGCCCGGCTGCTCGACATTCCCGAGGGGACCGTCAAGTCCCGTTTGTTCCTGGCCCGGAAAGGGCTGGCAGAGAGCCTGACATGTCTTGCGAACGATTCCGCGAAGCGATAGCCGGCCACGCGGCCGGGGCGGACCTCACCCCGGCCGCCGCCGCGCACCTTGGATCGTGTGAGGCCTGCACTGCACGGCTGGAGACACAGCGCCGGCTGCTCGCCGACGTGGATGCCGAGCTCGCGGCCACGCTGTCGCTGACCGCGTCACCGGCATTCGTGGCACGTGTCAGGTCGAGCGTCAGCGCGACACGACGTCGATCGATCGCGTGGCGGCCCGCGGCGGCGTGGGTCGGGCTGGCGGCAGCGGCGACGATCGCGGTGGTGTCGTTCCTGCGCGGACCGGACCCGGCCGTGTCGCCGGTGCCGCGCGAGTCAGCAGTCGCCGCACCCGCGGCCGCGACGCCGCCCGCGGTCGCTGAAACGGGCACTCCGACGCGAACCGATCGGCCACCGGCCGTTCGCCGATCGCGGCCACGTCCATCCCGCCAGCTCGCGGCCGCACGACCATTGCAGGAGCCGGCCGTGATCGTCAGCCGAGATCAAGCTCGGGCGATCGCCCGGCTGCGCGAGCTGATGAACGCGGGGCGCCTGACTGACAGGATGCTGCCTCCCGAGCAGCCGCACGAGGCCGCGGGGCTGACCGTCGCTCCGCTGGAGATACCAGAGATCAAAGTGCCCGACGTCGAATCGATCGGGCGCACGCCGGGCTCCGCCGTGGACCAGGAGCCGAAGGAGCACTGACGATGAGAGTCCGATTGATGGCAGTAGTCGCACTGATCGCCGCGGCCGCCGCGCTTCCGTTGGCAGCGCAGGACAAACCACCCGTGGCGGCACCACAGGCGGACAAGCCCGCCGCAGCACCCCGCCGGATTCCCCCGCCGATATCGCTGAAGGTCACGGTGGTGCTCTCGCGGTACCAGGGCGAGAAACGTCTCAGCAGCATGCCCTACTCCATGGGCGTTACGGCGAGCGGCTATGGACCGGCGCCGAAGACCACGCTGCGAATGGGTGTGGACGTCCCGGTCACGACGACCGTCTTCACCGGTGGCGAGAAGACACCGCAAACGCCGGTCAGCAGCTACCAGTACCGGAACGTCGGCACGAACATCGACTGCAACGCTTCATTCGATGAGGCGAATGCCGGAGTGTTCCAGCTGACGCTGACCATCTCGGACTCCTCGATCGGCCTCGACAGCTCGAAAAAAGCCGATGCGGCCGGCGTCGTCTCCAACATCCCTTCGTTCCGCAACTTCAACTCGTCATTCACCGCCCTGCTCCGCGACGGCCAGACGACGCAGTACACGTCGGCGACGGATCCGGTCACGGGGGAGCTGATGAAGATCGATGTGACGCTGAATGTCATGAAGTGAGGCGGGGGCCACTCACCGAAGCCGCTACGCCATCCGCCGAGCCGGGAGAACCGGCCACCGGGCCTCGCGTAATAATGTGGGAGGCGATGGCCACCAAGCCGGGGTTCTTCGACTACATCTCCGCGGCCTTCAACGCGCGGCCGATCGGCATGTTCGTCGCGCCGAACTGGGTCGGGCTGGCGGCGTTCGGGATCCTGGGGATCACGAATCCCGGATTCTGGGTGCTCGGCGCGGGGCTGGAGCTCGGGTATTTGCTCTCGCTCGCGACCAACAAGCGCTTCCAGAACACCGTCTCCGGCAAGCCGGTCGCCGCCGCGCGCACGGCCTGGAACCAGCGCATCGCCAAGGTGCTCGACCGGCTCGATCCGGCGGACGTCCGCACCTACGATGCGCTCGCGCTGCGCTGCCGCTCCATCCTCGACCTGCAGCTGCAGAATGCGGCGGAGCCGCCGGAAGGGCTCGAGCAGCAGGCCGAGAGCCTGGGCCGGCTGTCGTGGATGTTCCTGCGGCTGCTGCTGGCCCGGCGCACCATCGGCCAGGTAATGGGAGGGGCGCAGAACGACGCGGACCTGCAGCGGAAGATCGCGGCCCTCGAGCGGCAGCAGCACCAGACCGGCCTCAGCGAGGAGCTGTCGCGGAGCCTGAGCGGACAGCTGGAGATCCTCAAGCAGCGCCTGCAGCAGCGTACGGACGGCGACCGCAAGCTCGCCTTCATCGAAGCCGAGCTGGAACGGATCCAGCAGCAGGTGGAGCTGATCCGCGAGCAGGCCGCCATGTCCACCGATCCCGAGCTCCTGTCCCGACGCATCGACGACATCGCCGCCACGCTCGGCTCGACCGGCCAGTGGATTCGCGACCAGCAGCAGGTCTACGGCGCGATGGAAGACCTGCTGACCGAGCCGCCGCCGCTGGCGCCCGACGCGCGCGCGCGAGAGCTGCAGTGAGCGCCGACCTGCCGCGCTGGGCGGCCGAGATGCGCGACCTGTTCCGCTCCGGATCGGCGGCGCAATTCCTCCTGCACGGCAACGTCTTCGACGTGGTCCCGGCCGCCGGCAAGCTGCTGTCGGTGCCCGGCGTTCCTCGAACAGATGATGTTCGCGACCTACGACGTCGTCCTGCGCTACGACCGCAGCCGCGGCGTCCGGGCGACGCGCGGCATGGACGACTGGGGGGACTGGCTGCAGGGTGCGCTCGGGAAGGACGCGTCCACGCTTTCACTCACGCGCGAGCCGGGCGCGGCGCTCGAGCTGATCGATCGCTACCTGTTGCGCACGCTCAACCTGCAAGGGTTGCCGGGCGCGACGGCGCCGAGGCGGATTGCGGTGATCATCGAGTTCGCGGAGTTCGTGGTGCCGCGCGGCGACGCGGCCCACCTCGGCGGCCCGTTTGCCGCCAACACCGTCAAGGTCCTCGGCTGGGCCAACGACCCGGCCATCGTCCATTCGAACATCGTGACGGTGCTGATCAGCGAAGGCCTGCACGATCTCAGCGAGCTGGTGGTCGAGAACCCGCATGCAGCGTCGCTGCACCTGCCGCTGCCCGACGAAGACGAGATGATCGCCTACATCCGGACGCTCGCGGCGGCGCAGTTCCCGGAGCTCGAAGCGCGCTCGGACGTGCCGCTCGACACGATCGCCAGGCGCCTGACCGGGCTCAGCCGGGTGGGAGCGCGCACCGCCATCGCGCTCGCGATGGGCAACGACCGGAGGATCACCTCGACCTGGCTCGGCTCGATCAAGAAGGAGCTGATCGAGCGCGAGGGCCAGGGCCTGCTCGATTTCGTCGAATCGACGTTCACGCTCGACAACGTCGCCGGGCACGACGCGGTCAAGGCCTGGCTCCGGGAGGACGCGGAGCTCCTCAGGCGCGGCGCTCTGCGGGCCCTGCCGATGGGGTACCTGATTGCCGGACGAATCGGTACCGGAAAGACGTTCCTGGTGCAGTGCTGGGCGGGCGAGCTCGGCATCCCGTGCGTCGTGTTCAAGAACTTCCGCGACCGGTGGGTGGGGGCGACCGAATCGAACCTCGAGAAGATCTTCGCCATCCTGCGGGCGCTGGGCCAGGTGGTCGTGTTCGTGGACGAGGCCGACCAGGCCTCCGGCCGCCGTGAGGGCGGCGATGGCGACAGCGGACTGTCCGGCCGGGTCTACTCGATGCTGGCGAAGGAGATGTCCGAGACCCGCAACCGCGGCCGCATCCTGTGGGTGTTCGCCACCTCCCGCCCGGACCTGGTGGAAGTGGACCTCAAGCGCCAGGGCCGGCTCGACGTCCACATCCCGCTCTTCCCGCCGGAAACCGCCGGGGAGCGCGAGGCGCTGCTCCTGGCCATCGCGAAGAAGCTCAAGCTGCCGCTGGCAGCCGATGATCTGCCGCCGTTCACCGATGACGTGACCCTGGGGGGGAACGAGCTCGAAGGCGTCCTCGTCAGAGCGCTCAGAGTGCACGAGTTGAGCCCCGAGCCGCGGAAACCGCTGCGCGAGGTGCTCGCGGAGGTCATCAAGGAAGTGCGCCCCAACCCGCATACCCGCAAGCTCGAATACATGGACCTGGTCGCGGTCAAGGAATGCACCGACGTCCGGTTCCTCCCGCCGAAGTACCGCGACCTGACTCCCGAGGAGCTCGAGACGCGCATCGACGCGCTCAGACGGTTCGTATAGACCGCTGGGCCGCTGGGCCGCTGGTCCGCTGGCCGCTGTCCGCTGGCAACCGAGCATCTTCGAGCGTAGCGGTGGTTAGAAGCTTCTTAGCGGCCCAGCGGACTAGCGGCCCAGCGGACGAGCGGACCAGCGGACCAGCGGTCTAGCGAGTAAGATCCCCCCTTCATTCGACTTTGAGGAGGTTGGAAGCATGTTTGGTCGCATCGGACGGCTGTTCCGGGGCTTTCTCGGGTTGTTCATCAGCGGGATCGAAGAAGCGAATCCGGAAGCCCTGATGGAGGCGGCGCGCCAGGAGTTTCGTGCGCGCATGACGCAGTACAACCTCGCACTGGCACGGATGGCGGGTGTGGCCGAGCGGCTGAAGAGCCAGGTGGCCGGCAAGACCACTCGCGCCCACGAGCTGGAGCGGCGCATTCTCGCGAACCACCGGGCGGGAAACCTCGATCTCGCGGGCACGCTCGCGCGCGAGCTGCAGGAGCTGAAGGCCGACCTTCAGACCGACACCGCGGAGTTGAAGGAGACCGAGGAGGCCTACGACGCCAACATGCGCCAGGCGAAGCTCGCCCAGCGCGAGTTCGAAGACAAGGTACGCCGCCTGGAGAAGCAGCTGTCGCAGGTCAAGATCAAGGAAGCGCAGGCCGAAGCCGCGTCGGCGCTGTCCAGCGTCGCCTTCAAGGTCGGCGACCTCGGCGACACGATGAAGCGTGCCGAAGAAGTGTTGCAAAAGCGGTACGAAACGTCGGCGGGCAAGGCGCGCGTGGCCAAGGACATGGTGGATATGGACACCGTCCAGGAGAAGGAGAACGAGCGCAAGGCGCTCGAACAGGTGGCTCTGGCGGAATTCCTGGCGAGCCAGGGCATTCAGTCGACGCCTGAGACCGGTCAGACCACGCCGGTCACGTCGAAAGAAATCGGACCCGAACGATGAACGAACAACCTCGCTTCACCGCGCTCGGCAGGCTCGTCTCGCTCGTGCTCGTGGCGGGCCTCATCGGCCTCGGCGGCTACATGGTCTGGAACCGTATGGGGAACCGTACGGCGGCTCCCGGTGGTGCGACCGAATCGGCCGAAGCCGGAGGCGCTCCTGAAGTCCAGGAAGTCAAGGTCGAAGTCCCGAAGCTGTCGCCCCCCGCGGCGTTCCAGTTCAAGGACAACACCGTCCCGATCGAGATCAGCGAGTACGCCGGCTACGCCGGGCTGATCGCCGCCAACGGCGGCCTCGATCCGACCGAGAACTCGCTGTTCTTCAAGAACCACGGGTTCAAGGTCAAGCTCACGATCAGCGAGGACGAGAGCTGGTCGGAGCTGAACGAAGGCAAAATCGCGGCGTCGGTGACCACCGCCGACGTGCTGGCGGTCTACGGCCGGCAGTTGCACGCGGTGGTGCCCGCGCAGATCGGCTTCTCGCGCGGCGCCGACGGCATCGTCGTGCGCAGCGACATCAAGCAGATCAATCAGCTCAAGGGCAAGACCGTGGCGTCGGCGCAGTTCACGGAGGTCGACTTCTTCATCCGGTATCTGGCCCAGGAAGCGGGCCTGCAGATCAACCCGCTCGGCAGCCTCGACGCCACGCCCGTTCCGGATCGCGTGAACGTGGTCTACACCGAAGACGGGTTCGAGGCGGGCGATCTGTTCCTGAACGAGGTCAAGTCGGGCAAGAACCGGTTGGCCGGCTGCGTCACCTGGGAGCCCAAGGTCTCGGAGGTCGTCAGCGGCAGCGGCGGAAAGGCGCACGTCCTGACCACGAACCGCAACCTGCTGATCGTGGCCGACGTGCTCATCGTGCACCGCGGCTTCGCACAGGAGCAGCCGAAGATCGTGCAGGGGCTGGTCCAGGGACTGCTCGAGGGCAACCGCCTGATGCGCGACAAGCCCGATCAGAACATCGACGTGGTGGCGCGCGCGTTCAAGTGGAACCGCGACAAGGCGAACCAGGAGCTGGCCAAGGTGCACCTCTCGAACCTGCCCGAGAACCTCGCGTTCTTCTCCGGCGCGATCGATGCCGCAGGCAGTTTCGGCGGGATCTACCAGTCAGCGGTGCTGGCCTACGGCAACGACGTCATCAAGGATCCGCCGGACCCGAGCAAGTTCGCGGACACCGCCGCGCTGCAGGCGATCGACAAGCTGGGGATCTTCAAGGGGCAGACTGTCGCGATCGCGCCGATTCGCACGAGCGCGAGCGGGTCGGTCGAAGCCGACCCGCTGCTCAGCAAGGACATCCGGTTCCTGTTCGAGCCGAACTCCTCCACGCTCGATCAGGCCAACGCGGACAACACCAAGAACCTCGAGGCGATCAAGCGCCTGCTGCAGGTCAGCCCGGGTTCGACGCTGCTGCTGCGGGGCCACGTCGACAACGCCAAGGTCGCGGAGTTCCGGAAGCAGGGCGGCGACGCCTACGTCAGAACGCAGGCGCTCCGCGCGATGGCCCTGAGCAAGGATCGCGCCGGCGAGATCCGCAAGCTGCTGATTGAGCGCTACACCATCGATCCCAAGCGCATCGACACCGTCGGCCGCGGCTGGGAAGAACCGGCGGGACCCAATTCCGATCTGAACCGGCGGGTTGAAGTGCAGTGGTTCACGGTGGAGTAATCGACAACTCCCAACTTCCAACTCCCAACTCCCAAGGGGAGCCGTTCGACGGAATGAGGTGGAAGCCGGACCTGCTAGCCTGTTGCGCGACGTTCACCCAGCTCTCTCGACTGGGTCTGCTTGGAGAGTTGGGAGTTGGGAGGTTGGGAGTTGACGACGTCAGCGTCAAACGAGGACGGCGAATGCCGAACATCTACTGCAATCTGAATGCGCCGCTACGGTAAGCCGAGCGGCCTCACCCGCCGCGAGATGTTGCAGCGGTCGTTCGCGGCCGGCGCCGCGCTCCTCATCTCCGAGCGATTCAGCGGGCCGCTGCTGGCTGGCGCCGGGCGCGTGGTGGTCATCGGCGCGGGGTTCAGCGGGCTGGCTGCAGCCTACGAGCTGCAGCGTGCCGGGTACGAGGTCACCGTCGTCGAGGCGCGGAACCGCGTCGGCGGGCGGGTGCTTTCCTTCTCGGATCTGGTGCCGGGCAAGAACGTCGAGGGTGGCGGTGAGCTGATCGGATCGAATCACCCCGCCTGGGTCGCGTACGCGAAGCAGTTCGGCCTGTCGTTCCTCGACGTGGGCGAGGAGGACCTCGAGGCGCCGATCGTCATCAACGGCAAGAAGGTGACCGCCGAGCAGTCGGAGCAGCTCTGGGAAGAGATGGAGAAGGTGTTCAACACCATCGTCGCCGATGCCGCGAAGGTCGACGCCGACGAGCCGTGGAAGGCTGCCGGCGCCGAGGCGCTGGACAAGCGCACGCTGGCCGACTGGATCGAAAAGACGAGCGCTTCGCCGCTCTGCAAGTCCGCCCTCCACACGATGATGACTGCCGACAACGGGGTCGTCACCGGAGTGGCAAAGCTACCTCGGCAACCTGGCGATGGTGAAAGGCGGCGGGCTCGAGAAGTACTGGACGGAATCAGAGGTCTATCGATGCAAGGGCGGCAACCAGCAGCTGGCCACGAAGCTGGCGGCCGCCATCGGCGCCGCGCGGGTCCTGACGCGAACCCCGGTGCGCGCAATCGCCGTCGGCGACGAAAGGCGCGCGCGTCACGCTCGGATCGGGCAAGGTCCTCGAAGCCGAGCACGTGCTGCTGACGGCGCCGCCGAGCGTGTGGAACAAGATCGCCATCGATCCCGTGCTGCCGGCGTCGCTGGCGCCGCAGATGGGCACCAACGTCAAGTACCTGATGTCGTTGAAGTCGCCGGTGTGGCGCCGGACCGAGCTCTCGCCCGGATTGCTCTCGGACGGCCCGGTTTCGATGACGTGGCACGCAACCGACGGCCAGAAGGGGGCGGGCGAAGCGCTCACGGCGTTCTCCGGCGGTCCCGCCGCCGACCAGTGCCGCGAGTGGACGGCCGCCAATCGTGATCGCAACTATCTCGCCGAACTGAACAAGGTCTATCGCGGCATCACCGCCAGCTTCGTCCGCGCCAGGTTCATGGACTGGCCGTCGGATCCGTGGACCAAGGCCTCGTACTCGTTCCCCGGACCGGGGCAGGTCACGTCGCAGGGGCCGACACTGCGCGAGGGGATCGGCCGGCTCCACTTCGCCGGTGAGTACACCAGCTACGCGTTCATGGGCTACATGGAAGGGGCGCTCAATTCGGGCGCCGCCGTGGCCAAGCGAATCGCCGAGCGGGACGGGATTCTCAAGAAGAGCGCGGCCTGAGACAAATCCCAAGCTCCAAGCTCCAAATCCCAACGCAGTCCCGAATTGCAATTTGAGAGTGCGTGACTGGATTGGAAGTTGGAGCTCGGGAGAGCGTTGGCGATTGGCGCTTGGGAGTTTGTTGGGATTTGGAGCTTGGAGCTTGGGATTTAACATGCGCCATTGTTCCCACAATCGAATCCTGGATCATCATCGGCCTGCTCCTGATCGCGGCAGGCCGGTGCCGCGACCAATCGACGTCTTCGTCAGGTTCTTCAATCGGCCGGGTTGCCGAAGCGCCGAAGCGCGACACGCGGGAAATCGAGCAGGCCCTCGCGCCGGTGAAGCCGGGTGAATTGCGCGAAGGGCTGGCGGCTGCCATCGCGATCGACGTTTCCGGCAGCATGGACGATCGCGTGACCGGTGAAGACGGCCGGCGGGCACGGAAGATCGACGTGGCGCGCCGGGCGGCGCGCGAGCTGGTCGCACAGTTCGCGGCGTATGCCACCGAACATCCGGCTGAACCCGTCAGCCTCGGTATCTTCGAATTCAGCCGGCGCGACAACAAGCCCGACTGCAGACCGATCATCCCGATGGGTCCGCCCGACCTGACGCAGGCCGACGCCGCGCTGGCTCGCCTCGATCCCGAGGGAGGCACTCCGATCGGCCAGGCGATGGTGGCCGCCAAGCTGGCGCTGGACGCGACGGGACTCTCGCGCCGTCACCTGCTGGTCGTTTCCGATGGTGAGAATACCGACGGATTCCGGCCCGAGGACGTCGCCTCCGCGATCGCCAGGCGCCCGGAGAGCGAGAAGCCGTCGATCTACTTCGTCGCGTTCGACATCGAAGCGCGCCGCTTCAACGGCGTTCGCGACGCCGGCGGACTCGTGCTGTCAGCGGCCAATGCGAAGGAGCTGAACGACACGCTCGATATGTTGCTCCGCGGCAAGATTCTTCTGGAGAAATAGATCCAAATCCCAGAGTCATCCAAGCCCAATCCAAATCCCAACTTTGGGAATTGGAGCTTGGGCCTTGCGCTTGGGATTTGGATCTTGGGATTTGGGATTTGACTACCTAGACTTCCCCAGACTAACCAGGTTCGCCATCAGCTTGTAAGCCCCGTCGGTGCCCGCCGGCAGCTGACGCCAGAGTCCCAGTCCGACATACACCCAGCGTCCCTTGCCGTAACGGGGCTTCGACCAGCGCACCGCGCTTTGGACCCTTGTTGTACTCGAACGGATCTTCCATCTCGACCAGGTCCACGTACTTCGCGTCCTTGTCGCCGAGGAAGTAGAGGCCGCGCTCCTGGACCCATCCCTGCCAGGCGCGAGTCATCGATGCGGTTCGGCCAGGTGAACACCTGATGCGTGGGCAGCAGCACTTTCACCGGCGCGCGTTCGTCGGTGATCCGATTGGAGCTCACCTGCGCGGGGTACGGGCCGTACTGGGCCTGGTTGAACTCCATCTTGTTGTACTGAACGATCGCGGTGCCGCCGTTCTCCACGTACTGAAGCAGCCGGTGGTTGTTCGCCCGCAGATCGGCGCGGCGCTCGTAGGCGCGCACGCCGGTGACGATGGTCTGGTATTTCGAGAGGTCGCCCCAGGCGAGCTCGTCGGCGTCGATCAGCGTCAGGTTGACGCCAAGCTGCTGCAGCGCCGCCGGCACCTGGTCGCCGACCCCCATGATGTATCCGACCGACAGGGACGGCGCGACCTGCGACGTCAATCGTCTTGACCATCGCCGTCGCCGGAAGCAGCTTGTGGCGCCGCTGGGTGTGCGGGTACTCGATCACCTGATAGCCCGTGCTGAAGCCGGTGGCGGAACCGCCGCCGTCGGTCGCCGCACTTCCGCCGTGATGCCGACCTGGCCGGCGGTGGCGTTCGCCGGGGGCGATACCGTGAAGCGGGTCGTGATCGCCTCGTCTTCGCGGGTGAAGGCGACCGGCGCGGACGCAGGCGAGATCGTCCAGCCCTGCGGGCGCCTTCAGCCGGACACTGGCCTTTGACGGCCCCTTGTTGCCGTTGACGACGGTGACGCGGACCTCGCGCGTGCGTGCGGCGTTCGCACTGTCCGCCGGTGGACCGCAGCGGGACGACCACAATCTTCGGCGACACCTCCACGGCAAACGCGGGAACGACGTTCGAGCTCCATGCGCTTTTCGCCGATCAGGCCGGCTCCCTCATAGCGGAACTGCACCGGCACTTCGCGGGTGACGGCGATGCCGCCGATCCCCATCTCGATTCGCGCCTTGAAGGGCGTCGGCCGGAACGGGACGCCGAACGGCGCGTCGGCGGCGAACGTCGCACGGCCGGCGTCTTCCGGCCGCTCCCAGTACGGCCCGGTCAGCGGCGCGTTCGCCGGCACCCGGGCGGTCGCGGTGCAGGAGAAGGGCACTTTCGGGGCCACGGTCTGCGCCGCGCAGCCCGACTGCCCTTCCAGTCCGAGCAGCGAGATCGTGGCAACCGGAAGATCCGCCGCGCCGCGGTTGGCGAGGGCTACGGTGACCGAAAGCGGCTGGCCGGCGACGATGAGGCCGTCGTTCGCGGTGGCGTCGATCCGGAGCGACTGCGCGAGCACGAGCGCGTCCTGGAACTGCTCCTCTTTCTGCGCCAGCCTGAAATCGATCTCGTAGCGACCCTCATCGGACTCCACGGCCGACGCGAGGTTCGAGCGCAGCTCACGAATCGCGGACAGGCCGTAGACGAGCGGCTGGACCGCGGCCGATGGACCGCCCGTGCCGAGCGCCTGGACGGCGCTCGCCACGTGCGCGGACGCGATCGCCAGGCCGCGCACCAGGGCGTCCGACTGACGGGCGCCGGCGAACCGGGTCAGCCCCATCAGCGAAGTGTCGATCCCTTCGAACAGCGAGCGTCTCGTCCTTGTCCCGCTGACCCGGCAGCACGGTCTCGACCAGCCGGTAGCGAGCGGCCGATGCAGCCGGCGGCGGCACGAGCGGCGCGCGTCCCTGGCACATGTGCATGCCGGATGCGACACCGCCGACCTCGCCAATCGTGCAGCCGAGCAGCGGCTCGTAGACGTTGGTGTCGATGGTCGCGTACTTCAGCGCCGGGTCCGCCGGGCCGGCGCCCGGCGCAATCGGCGCCACTGCCGGCAGGTCCGCCCGGCCCTGGACCGGCGCATTCGGAGCGCCGCGTCCTCCTGGCGCCGGCCCGCCGCGGCCACGGCCGCCGGACCGCCGGCGACGCGATACAACTTGCGCACCTGCCAGGGCCGAAGCCCGGCCTTGATCTGCTCGGGGAACTGCGTCGGGATCCGCCGCAGCCTTGTAGGCCTCGGCGGCGAGGATTCCGGACGCCTGGTGGTGCTGTCCGCCGCCGGTGCCGTCGATCCCGAGGGTCACCATCACGTCGGGGCGGAGCGTGCGGATGTGGCGGACGAAGTCGCCGAGAATCTCCTGCCGCCCCCACTTCTCGAAGGTTTCTTCGGGGCTGAAGGAGTAGCCGAAGTCGACCGCGCGCGTGAAGTACTGTTCGGCGCCATCGAACTGGTGCGCCGCCAGCAGCTCTTCCGTGCGCAGGATGCCGAGCGCGTCGAAGAGCTCCGGCCCGATCTCGTTCTGGCCGCCATCTCCCCGCGTCGCGGACACCAGCGCCACCCGCATCCCGAAATGCCGCGCGTACAACGCCAGCATCGCGTTGTTCTCATCGTCGGGATGCGCCGTCGCGTGCATCAGCGTGCCGATGGTGTTGAGCTTCCGTAACGCCAGCGACAGGGCCGGGGCGCCGGAGAGATCGGTCAACGGCGGCACCCGATACTGGGGCGCGCGCTGCTGGGCGCCGAGGGCGACAGTGGCTACGATCGCGGCGAGACAAAGACAGGCTCGTTTCTGCATAAAAAAGTGAGTGTATCTCTGGCGGCACGAACACGGCCACTGTCTCTCTCGTCTAAGACCCCAGCCAGCCTGCCGCCTGCGACTGTCGTCTAAACTCAGACCCAGCCGCTCCCTCTCGGAGGTCCCGTGAAACGTCTTCCCGTCACCCTCGCCCGGGCCTGTGCGCTCTGCTGTGCGCTGGTGCTGGCCTCGTTGAATGCCGCGGCTCAGGATCCGGCTGCCGCCGCCGGCCGCAGCCCCCGCCCCGCCGCGACCAACGAGCTCGACGTCTTCATGGAAAAGGTCCTGGCCCGCCGGGAGGTCAACCGCAAGACGCTCGACCAGTACATCCTGGACGAGACCGAATCGTTCGACATCCTCGGCCCCGGCCGCTGGCCGCTCTATCGCACCAAGCGCGACTACACCTGGTACGTGCGCGACGGGATGCACGTCCGGAGCCCGGTGCGGTTCAACGGCGTCAAGGTCGGCGAACAAGCGCGTGAGCGCTACGAGGCCAGTTGGATCCGCCGCGAGCGAGAGCGGCAGGAGATGAAAGCGAAGAAGCAGGACGGCAAGGATGGAAAGGAGTCGTCCGAGGTGTCGATCGGGCCGGATGGCGTGCAGGTCAGCGTCGGCGGAAACCCGATGCCCACCGAGCCCCGCTTCGTGTCCGAGGCGTACTTCATGGACTTCAAGTTCGAACCCGGCAACTACTACCTCGCCGGCCGCGAACAGCTCGAAGGGCATGAGGTCCTGAAGGTCGAGTACTACCCGACGAAGATGTTCGGCGACTCGGACGACCACAAAGACGACTCGTCCTCGGCCGATCGCAAAGGTACGAGCGAGAAACCAGTCGAGAAGCCGGATCCGAAACAGGAACAGCGCCAGCGCCGCGAGAAGGAGATCGAAAACGACATCGAACGCCGGATGAACAAAACCGCGCTCGTGACCCTCTGGGTCGATCCGGCCGAGCACCAGATCGTCAAGTACACCTTCGACAACGTCTGGCTCGACTTCCTTCCTGCCGGCTGGCTGGTGAAAGTGGACGACATCCGCGCGTCGATGACGATGGGCCAGCCGTTCCCCGGCGTGTGGCTGCCGCGGGAGCTCAATATCCATTCGGGCATCACGCTGGCGAACGGGTCCTTCGAGGGGGGCTACGAACGGAAGTTCGACGAGTATCGCCTGGCGGAAGTCGCCACGAAGATGCGGATCCCCAAAAAAGACGATGAGCCGGAGGAGCCCGGTCATGGCCCTTTCGTCCGCGGCGGTGACGCGGAACGCGGAGCCGCCCTCGCCCCTGCCGTTGCACTGACCTTCGCGCAGGCGGCCGCGCCGGTGACGCCGCCGCAACTGGAGGTCATCGGAGAGATTCGGATCCATGGCAACGCGTTTCTCACCGACAAGGAAGTGCTCGACTTCGCGGGCGTTGCCGTCGGGCAGCCGCTGCCGGCCGACGGGATCGAGGCGATCACGAAGCGTTTGAAGGACAGCGATCGCTTCGAGTCCGTCGACGTTCGGAAGCGCTATCGATCGCTCACCGACACCACGGACGTTGCTCTCGTGCTCGTGGTGCACGAAAAGCCGGGCGTGCGCTCGGCCATCGGTGGAGTGGACATCCCCGGCGTTCCGGGCAGCGTCGCGCGCGTCGCGCGTCCGGTAGGCCGCCTCCGCAGCAAGCTGATGTTCCTGCCGATCATCAACTACGCAGACGGATACGGCTTCACGTATGGCGGCCGTGTCAGCACCGTGGACCTGCTCGGAATCGACGAGCGCCTCTCGGTGCCGTTGACCTGGGGCGGTACCCGGCGGGCCGCGCTCGAGTTCGAACGGGTCTTCAAGACCGGGCCGCTGACGCGCATCGAGTCGAGCTTCGGAATCTGGAACCGTGAGAACCCGCGCTTCGAGATTCGCGATCAGCGGGTCGAGGTGAAAGGCCGCGCCGAGCGCGTCTTCGCCGATAGGCTCCGCGCCGGCGTCGATGCCAGCCGCAGCACGATCAGCTTCGGCATCCTGGACGATGACCTGTGGACCATCGGGACGTCGGTCGGAATCGATACCCGGCTCGATCCGTCCTTCCCCGGTAACGCCGTGTGGGTCTCTGGCGGCTGGACCGGCATGCACTTCAGGACGATTCCCGATCGCGTCAACCGCTTCACCGGCGACGCCCGCGGATATCTGCGCGTGTTCAGGCAGATCGTGGTCGCCGGCCGCGTCTCTTACACCGGCACCGACACCAGCCTTCCTCCCTACGAACGGCTGCTGCTCGGCGGCTCGTCGTCGCTTCGCGGCTTCGATACCGGTGCGTTCGCGGGCGATCGCATGCTCGTCGACGTCGGCCGAAGTGCGGGTGCCGCTCACGTCGGTCCTGCACGGCGCCAAGCTCGGCGTGACGGCGTTTACCGACGCCGGCAAAGCCTGGGACTTCGGCAGCTCGATGGATCAGGCCGAGTGGCACCGCGGCGCCGGCGGCGGGCTCTTCCTGATTGCCTCAGTCGTCCGAATCAACCTGGACATCGCTCACGGGTTGAAGACGGGCGATACGAAGATTCATTTGTCTTCGGGGTTCACGTTCTGAGACAACTCCCAACCTCCAACTCCCAACTCCCAAGCAGAGCCGCACGAACAACGGGGCGAAAAATGGACCAACTGGCTCGTTGATCCGACTTTCACCCTGTTGTTCGAGCGCCTCCCCTTGGGAGTTGGGAGTTGGAGTTGACTTAGATCAGCTGAAAAGATTCTTCACCACAAACCAGACATTGGCAGGCCGCTCGGCGAGTCGTCGCATGTACCACGGAAACCAGTACTCGCCGTAACTGATCAACACGCGCAGTCGTTTGCCTTCGGCCGCCATGCGCTTCTGCTGGGATACGGCGATTCCGTAGAGCATCGCGAGCTCGTAGGCGGACTTCGGGACCTGGTGCTCGCGGGCATATGCATCCAGCCGCTCGGCCAGGGGAATGTCGTGGGTAGCGATGTGCAGGAGCGCGCCGGCGCGCTGGGCATCGGCGGCCATCAGCCGCACGCACAGCTTGTAGAAGTTCTCGTCCACGTCCGACTTCTTCGGGTAGGCCACGTCCGGCGGCTCGAGGTACGCGCCCTTCACGATCCGAATCGCCGGACCGAGTGGAATCAACGACTCGACGTCCTTCGCAGTGCGATAGAGATAGGCCTGCAGCGCGACGCCGACGCGCGAGGACCTGGCCCGGGCGCGTCGATACAGTTCCAGCGTGGGATCGACGTAGCGGGAGTACTCCATGTCGATCCACAGAAAGTTGTGCCGCTGTTCGGCGCGCTCCAGCAGCCGATCGAGGTTCCGCTCGCACATCGCCCGATCGAGATCGAGCCCGAGCTGGGTCGGCTTGACCGACACGTGCGCGTCCAGCCCCGCCGCGGCGACCTTGTCGAACACCTCGAGGTAGTGCTGCGTGACTTCCTCTGCCTCCTCTGGCTTCGTCAGGTTCTCGCCGAGGGCCGTCAGGATCGTCGTGATCCCCAGGGGCTGCAGATCCCGCGCCGCCGCCAGCGCGTCCTCGACACGCTCGCCCGGCCAGAACTTCCGGACCGACCGCCGCACGAACGCGGCCTTCGTCGCCCGCTCACGAAGCCAGGCATTGGTGGAACTGGCGAGCAGGACTTTCCGCATCAGGCTCATGGACTGGGATCCTTATTCAGCGGATCCAGCGGACCAGCGGACCAGCGGACCAGCGGACTAGCGGATCACAAAGCACGCTCTTGATCAACCCGCCGTCCACCTGGAGCGTGGCGCCGGTGACATAACTCGCGGCATCCGAGAGCAGGAACGCGGCGACGCGGCCGTACTCCTCGGTGACGCCGTACCGGCCGAGAGGAATCGCCGCCATCGACTTTTGCCTGGCCTGCTCCGGCGTGATTCCCTGCTTGGTTGCGGCAATCTGATCGAGCTGGCGCACGCGATCCGTGTCCACGCGGCCCGGGATGATCTGGTTGACGCGGATCTTCGCCGGCGCGAGCTCGATCGCGAGCGTCTTCGCGAGGGCCGACACCGACGCCCGGAGCACCGTGGAGAGCCCGAGATTCTGGATCGGTTCCTTGACGGACGATGAGGTCGACATCAGGATCGCGCCGCCGCCGCGCGCCTCCATCAACGGAACCGCCGCCCGCACCATCCTCAACGTGCTGAACAGCAGCAGCTCCGCTGCATCCTGCCACGCGGCATCGTCGAACGAAATCGCTGCACCGGCGGGAGGGCCGCCGGAGTTCGTGAACAGGAGGTCGACGCCGCCGAAGCGCTTCTCGGTCTCGGCGGCCCAGTGCCGGATGGCATCCGCCGATCGCACTTCCACCGGCACCGCCAATACGTCGCCGCCGATGCGCCCGGCGGCCGCGTTGATCGCCTGCTCGTCGCGCGACGCGATCGACACCCGCGCGCCTTCGCGCGCGAGCGCCTCAGCGACGGCATAACCGAGGCCCCGGCTGGCGCCGGCCACCATTGCAACCTTGCCCTTCAGGCCCAGATCCATGTGTTCCTCACAGCGTCGTCTCCTTGCCCACCCAGGCAATGACGCGATCGAGCGCTTCGCGCGTGGTGCGATCGAGTTGCGCGGCGGGCGCCCGGGTCGTGGCTGCGGCCAGCACACCGCGCCTGCGGAGCACTTCCTTCCTGATCGCCATCCCGATGCCTTCCTGAAATTCGAAGCGCATCAGGGGCACCGCGCGGTAGAAAACGTCGGCGGCAGAATCGACATCACCGGCACGGTAGTGCGCGACGATCTTCACGAGCACTTCCGGAAATGCGAAACCCGTCATGGCACCGGTGGCCCCGGCCATCAGCTCCTCCAGCAGGAACACGCCGCCGAGGCCGCCGAAGATCCGCACTTCGAAGTCGGCCGCCTGCTCGAGAATGCGGGACGTCTTGAACGGCGTCGGCGGGTCCTCCAGCTTGATGGTGCGGGCCCGGGGGACCTCGCGGGCAATCCGCGCAAGGAGCGCCGGTTCCATCGTGTAGCCGGAGATCGGCGGGTAATCCTGGACCACGATCTCGATGTCGACCGCTTCGGCAAGCGCGATGAAGTGTCTGACAATGGCCTCGGAATTCAGCTTGGGCATGCGCGGCGGACTCACCATCACTGCCGTGGCCCCGGCGGCTTTCGCCTGGCGGCTGTACTGGATGCACGTTCTGGTGCCGTCAGCACTCGTGCCGGCCACCACTCCGATGCGGCCGGCGACCTGATCGGCAACGATGTCGAGCACCCTCGCCCGCTCGGCCTCGTCGAGCCTGGCCACCTCGCCGGTCACGCCCAGTGCGGTCACGCCGTTCACGCCCGCCGTGATGAAGAGCTCGACGACGCGGCGCAGGCTGGCTTCGTCGACGTCGCCATTCTCCGCAAATGATGTCGGGAGAACCGAATACACACCCTCGAGTTTCAAATCATCCCTCTCTGAGCTATTGGCCGTCAGCTCTCAGCGCTCGGACTCGCGCTGACCCGGTGAACCCATCATTCTGGATCGATTTCCGGCACAACCTGCACTGCTCGGAAGACGTGCGGCCTCCGCGAGGACGCGATCGCGAGTCCATCCGGCAGCGGCAAGCGCCCGGACGCCCGTGTCGCCGTCGGACTTGCTCAGCTTCTGCTCGCGGGTCTTCATGATCAGGGGATGGTGCATGAACGTGGCGGGGACGGGGCGTCCGAGCAACCGGGCGAGCTGAATCTGGCGCCCGGTCGATTCCAGCAGGTCGATGCCGCGGATCACGAGATCGACTCGCTGCCACAGATCGTCGACGGCTGCCGAAAACTGGTAGGTCCAGTTCCCCAGCCGATCGCGGATCAGCAGGTCGCCGCACTGCTCGGCCGGCCGCTGTGACTGCGGCCCGAGCAGCGCGTCATCGAATCTCTCGAGGACGTCGTCGACGCGGACGCGCCATCCGTACCCGTCCACCAAGGGCAGCCGCTTGTCGCGGCAGGTGCCCGGATAGCGGATCTCGCGCCCCGGTTCCGAGCCAGGAACAGCGGTCAGCGCCCGGCGTGTGCACTCGCATGCGTACACGGCATTTGCGCGAACGAGCCGCTCGAGCGCCGCACGATAGACCTCCTCGCGATCGCTCTGCCGGCCCTCGCAGCGGCCGCCGCGAAACGCCGCGGTCGGATGGACGTCGGGCGCGAACCCGAGCCAGTCGAGATCGTCGAGAATCGCACGCTCGAGCTCAGGCCGGCTCCGCTCGCGGTCGTGGTCCTCGATGCGGAGCATCACCCGGCAACCAGTCAGCCGCGCCGTGTTCCACACGTAGAGCGCGTTGAGCACGTGGCCGAGATGCAACAGACCCGTCGGCGCTGGAGCGAAGCGCGTCAGCGTGGCGGTTATCGGCCGAATCGGCTGCGGGGTCTGGGGAAATGCCATCGACATTGCCGTCACGCTTCATTACCACATCGGACGCCCTTCGACTCGCTCAGGGTCATCCGGAACAGCGTCGAGGGATGCCGGTATCTGCGCAGGACATCGTTGTCCTATCGCTCGTGCCCGTCGCGATCGTTGCTGTCCCCTTCCTGCTGCTCACGCTCTCCCAACCCACGCCCTGTGCCGACGCCGGTGCGTGCCGCCAGGCGGCGCTGGAGGCCGCTGACCGTGGCGATTTCGAAACGTTCCACGACCTTGCGTGGCGGGCCGCACAAAAGGGCCGACCGAACGATCCCGAGCTCATGTATCTGCTCGCGCGGGCGCAAAGCCTCAGCGGCCGGCCCGGCGACGCACTGGTGATGCTCCGGCGTCTGGCTCAGATGGGCGTTCGTACTGATGCTCGTGAGAACACGGACTTCGAACGGGTGCGAGGTCTGGCCGGCTGGCCGGAGCTCGAGGCGCTCCTGGACTCTTCCTCGACGTCAGGCCCGACGCTGACGGCTCCAGGTGCGCGGTCCGCCGGGGCCGCGGCACCGTCCGCCTCGAAGCCGTCCGCATCGAAGCCATCTTCCACACCGCCAGCCGCATCCAGGCTGGAGACGAAGCCGTCCTACACGGACGCGCCGGCCGCTCGACGTGGCCCCGAAAGCGCGATGCGGCTCAACACGACGACCATGAATCCCGTGGGCCTCGCATACGACAGCGCATCGCGGCGATTCGTGGTGGGTGACGGCGACGGCAACAAGCTGATGGTGGCCGACGAAGTCTTCGATCACGTGAACGATCTCATCGGCGCCGCGTCCGCCGGCTTCGGACGCTTGAGCGCGGTCGAGATCGACACGCGCCGCGGTGACTTGTGGGTCACGAGCAGCGACGGCAACGGCGCCGCGTCGATCCACAAGCTGCAGCTGGTCTCGGGACGGGTGTTGTCGCAGATCGCTGTGCCTTCGGAGCTCCAGCCGATCGTGATCAGCGACTTCGCGGTGATCGACGACGGCAGACTCGTGCTCGTCGACTCCCGGGAGGCGCGGCTGCTGCGCGTCACGATCGCCGGCGGCCGATTCGAGCGCCCTCTCGCTCTCCACGTCTCGGCCCCGTCGAGCGTCGCTCCCGCCAACGGCGTGACCTACGTCGCGCACGCGGACGGGCTTTCCGTGGTCGACACCGCCAGCGGCCGCGTGACCCGCATTCAACCGGCCAAGGGCCTGTCGCTGACGGCGCTGCGCCGGATCAGGTGGAGTCGTGGCGGACTTGTCGGGATCCAGGGCGACGGCGCCGGCTCACGCCTCGTGAGAATTCGCCTCAGCTCCAACGGGCGCAGGGCGACGGCGGTCGAACCCCTCGACGGCGACCTGCAGAGCGTCGGCACCGCACTCACGATCTCGCGTGACGCGGCCTACTACGTGGCGAACACGCCGGAGGGAGCAGCGATCCGGCGGGTGGAGATTCGCTGAGAGCCGTCAACTTCCAACTCCCAACTTCCAACTCCCAAGGCGAGTCCGTCGAACAACGGGGTAAAAGGAACAGCAACGAGCTTGTTGGTGCGTCTTTCGCCCAACTGTTCGAGGGACACTCCTTGGGAGTTGGAAGTTGGGAGTTGGGAGTTATCCTTGTCAGGTCGCAGTCACACCCGTAACGCTACCATCGGATCAATGCGCGTCGCGCGCCGAGCCGGGATGTAGCAGGCCAGCGCCGCGACCGCGAACAACAGCAGCGTCACGATCGAGAAGACCATCCAGTCGCGGGCGTTCACGCCGAACAGCAGCGTTTCCAGGTACCGGCTGAGGCCATAGGACGCCGCAAGCCCGATGATCAAGCCGGTTCCTGCGGTGGTGAGCCCTTGCTTGAACACCAGGGAGAGGATCGACTGACTGTTCGCGCCGAGCGCCTGCCGGATGCCGAACTCGCGAACGCGCTGCGCGACGCTGAACGCCAGCACACCGTAGATACCGATCGCCGACAACAGCAGCGCGACAACGCCGAAGAGCACGAACAGCACCATGGGCGTTCTCCGTCCCTCCAGCGATCGGTTCATCCACTCATCCATCGTGCGAACATCGGCAATCGGCTGCTCGGGATCGAGCGACTGGACGGCTCCGCGCACCTGGGAGACCAACTGCGCCGGCTCCATGGCGCTCTTCAGCACCAGCGCCATGCCCGGGCGAGGCTGTTGCGCGACCGGGTAATAGAGCCGCTCCTTGGTGACCGGCTGCGCGAGGTCGATGCTGTTGATCGTGCCGACGACGCCGACGATGGTGAAGCGGCCCTGGGGTCCCTGCCCGCGCTGGATTTCCTGGCCGAGCGGGCTGCGGTTCGCGAAGTACCGGTTCGCGAGGTACTGATCGATTACGACGACTCGCGGACTGTCGGCCGTGTCTCCTTCGGCAAAGGCCCTGCCCTGGATCACGGGGATCTGCATGGTCCGGAAGTAATCACCACCGACCACTTCCTGGCGGCCGTGCGGCTGCGCCTCCGACGGTCCAGGCGTGTAGCCGACGATCGAATACGACCCCGAGCTGACGTTGCCGTTGAACGGCACATTGGACGTGAGACCGGCTGCGGTCACCCCCGGGATGCCTTTCACCTTGTCGAGAAGCCGCTCCCAGAAAGCGCGCCGGGCGGCCGCGTCGGCATAGCGGCTCGACGGCAGCGAGATCTGCGTGGTCAGGACCCGCTCCGCCGAGAATCCCGGATTCACGTCCTGCAACCGCCCGAAGCTCTTGATCAGCAGGCCCGCGCCGACCAGCAGCATCAGGGCCAGCGCGGTTTCGACGATCACGAGGGTGCTGCGCACGAACGTGGTGGTCCGGCTCGCGGACCCGCGCGTGGCGTCTTCTTTGAGCAGTGATGAGGTGTTGCCCCGCATCACCGACACCGCCGGCACGACGCCAAAGACCAGACCCGTGAGCACGGCGATCGCGAGGGTGAAGAGCAGAACCGCCGGGTGCAGCGAAGCATCGGCAACGCCTGGCAGCTGACGCGAGCTGAGGGCCACCAGGGTCCTGACCCCGACCCATCCCAGCGCGAGCCCGCCGACCGTCCCGAGCAGCGACAGGACCGCGCCTTCGGTGATCATCTGCCGCACCAGCCGCCACTGGCCGGCACCAAGGGTCGTCCTGATCGCCAGCTCGCGATACCGCCCGGTCGCCCGCATCAGCAGCAGGTTTGCCACGTTGGCACAGGCGATCAACAGGACCGCGAGCACCACACCCTGCAGCGCATACAGCGGCGCGCGCGCCTCGCCGACCAGCTGCTGACGGATATCAACCGCGAAGCCGCCGAACCCGCTGGACCGCGCGAAGGCCTGGCGCTGCGGCAGCCGCTGGAGGTTGCGCTTCGACGATCGATTTCATCTGGCCGTTGAGCTGATCGATCGTCGCGCCTGCTTTGAGCCGGACAATCATCTGACTGAACTCGTTGCCGCGGGCCTGATCCGACATCTGCTGCGGAGTGAACGCGAACGGTACGTAGACGCCGACGTCGTTGGTCAGCCGGAAGTCGGCCGGCATCACGCCGACAACCCGGTAGGCTTCGCCGTTGATGCGGATGTCGCGCCCGACCAGTGAGCGATCCCCGCCGTAGCGAGACTGCCACAGGCCGTAGGAGAGGATGACGAAGTTGTCGGCGTCCGGCCTGGCCTCGTCTTCGGTGAATCCGCGGCCCAGAAACGGCTGCCTCTGCAACGTCGTGAAAAACGAGGGCGTCACCATGAGCGCGCGCACCTGCTCGGGCTGACCGCCATCGGCGAGGTTCGCGCTGCCGCCGGTGAAGAGCGTCGTATCCTCGATCGCGGGCGCCTGGGTCTTGCGATCGAGGTAGTCGGGAATCGAAACGCTGGCCTGGGGCAACCCCATCAAGCGGATACATGTTCCACACGAACACCAGCCGATCGGCGTCCGGATAGGGCAGCGGACGCAGCAGCACCTGGTAGAGCAGGCTGAAGATTGCGGTGTTCGCGCCAATGCCCAGGCTGAGCGTCAGCACGGCGACGAGGGTGAACAGCGGCTGCTTGCGCAGGGCTCTGATCGTGTATCGGATGTCGTGCATGGGTGCTTGGACGGGCAAGATACTGTACTGGTTGCGATGATTTTGCGATTGACCTCGATCCTCCTCATCCTCCTGCTGACCGGGTGCGGCAGGGGTGCACCAGCGCCCGCTGCAGCGCCGGGGCTCCCGCCGCCCGCGGATGTCGCGGCGCCCCCGCCGGATTCGGTGAAGGCCCCGTCAGGCCTCTCGACGCGGGTACTGCAAGCCGGGACGGGACGGCGCCATCCACGCACCAGCGACACGGTCGTGGTCCACTACACCGGCTGGACCACGGACGGCAAGATGTTCGACAGCTCGGTGCAGCGCGGTCAGCCAACCGAGTTTCAGGTCAACGGGGTCATCCGCGGCTGGACCGAAGGGCTGCAGATGATGGTCGAAGGGGAGAAACGCCGCCTGTGGATCCCCGAGGCGCTCGCCTACCAGGGACAGCCGGGCCAGCCGCAGGGCATGCTGGTCTTCGATGTCGAGCTGATCGACATCAAATAACGAGCTTCCGCCTAAAGGCGGAAGCTACCCAGAGGAATCGCTTCGAAGGATCCTGTAATCAGCAAGGCCGGTGGCTTCCGCCTTTAGGCGGAAGATCCCTCATTTGCGCTGCGTGACCGTCACGGTCTGCCCCGCAACCGTCAGGGTACCGACGCGTTCCGGCCCGCGGTTTTCATCGATCCCGATCCACACTTCACCGTCACCGCTGCCACTGGCGCCGCGGACGATGTGCATCCACTCAGCGTTGCTGGAGGCAGTCCAGGCGCATCCCTCGGCCGCCGTGACGTCGATCTTCCTGACTCGGGCGTCCTCGTTCACCTTCAGCTCCTGCGGATCCAGGCGGTACGAGCATGCCGGTGGTGGCGGAGGGGGTGGGGGCGGCGGCGGCGGTTGTGGTGGTCCCGGTGGTGCTGCCTGGGAGACGCTGACGGACTCGCCTGCGACCACGACGCTGCCGGTGCGGGCCGCGTCGCCGACTGCCGTGACATTGAACGCAATCGTGCCGGAACCCACGAACGAGGCAGGCCCCGCGACACCGATCCACGCGTCGTTGCTGGTTCCCGTCCATGGACAGTCGCCGGCTGTCGTGACGCCAATCGTGATCACCCCGCCGGCGGTCGCGACGTTGTGCGCCCGTGGTGCAACCGCATAGGTGCACACGGCTGCCTGCATCACGCTGAACCGCAGGCCCGCCGCAGTGATGGCGCCGGTACGCACGGCCCCGCTGGTTGCGGCCACGTCGAATCCAACCGCTGCCGTTCCCTTTCCAGAGGCGCCCGATCGCACGGTGATCCACGGCGAGTCGGAGGACGCCGCCCATCCGCACATCGAGCTCGAAGGCCGCACCTCGAACGCCCCGGACCCACCCCCCTGACCGAAGCTGCTCGAGGTGTTCGAAAGCGTGTAGCTGCACTCGGCGGCGGCCTGCGTGACCTCGAGCCGTTGCTGGTTCAGAACGACGTTGCCGCGCCGGACCTCGGGATCAGGATTGGCCGCGGCCGTCACTTCGACGCTGCCGTCACCCTGGCCGGAGGCCCCGCCCTTGATGGCCAGCCACGGCCCCTCGACCGACGCCGACCAGGAGCACTCGCGCGTAGCGGAGACGCTGAACGTCCGGTTGCCACCCTGGGCCGGTACCTGACCGTCGCCCGTGACCGTCACCGAGCAGCGGGTAATCGGCGTGGGGCCCGTGGCTGTCGCGGTCGTCGCCGAGGAGCCGCATCCGGCCGCCCCGGCGAGAACCAGGAGGATGGCCACCAAAAAGGGAAAGCGGGTCGAGCGTGTCACCATTGACTCCGTACGGCTGGACCGCCAGCCGCGTGGCTGTGCTCCAAAACTCCTGCCATTACCGCCGGGCTGAAAAGGGCCAGTCCTGCCTGCAAAAAATGGGAGGAATCGGAGGGAGCGAGGCCGGGCACGGTATCCGGCTGCCACAGTGGGAACCGGGAGACAGAACGTATGCCGCCGCCGGTCCTACCCGATCACGAGAGCAGCCATTCCAGATCTTCGGTCTGCAGGGTGCGTAGCAGACCGGCGTTTTCACTGAGGAGGGCGTCCGCCAGCTCCCGCTTCGTCGTCTGGAGCTCCGCGATCTTCTCTTCGACCGTGTCACGGGCAATCAGTCGATACGCGAACACGTGACGGGTCTGGCCGATCCGATGCGCGCGGTCGATGGCCTGCGCTTCGACGGCGGGGTTCCACCACGGGTCGAGCAGGAACACGTAGTCTGCCGCGGTCAGGTTGAGGCCTACGCCGCCGGCCTTCAAGCTGATCAGGAAGACGGGACACCCCGCGTCGCTTTCGAATCTCGCCACCCGCTCGGCGCGATCCCGCGTCCGGCCGTCCAGATACTCATAGACGACGCCCTCGTCGTCGAGGCGTCCGCGCAGCAGGCCCAGGAGCGTCGTGAACTGGGAGAAAACCAGCGCCTTGTGCCCTTCCTCGACGAGCTCGCGCAGACGCGGCAGCAGGATGTCGAGCTTCGCCGAGGCCTCGCCGCTCCGGGCCGCATCCACCAGGGCGGGGTGCGAAGCCGCTTGTCGAAGCCGGAGCAACGCCTCGAGCACCTGCATCTTCGACCGCGCCAGCCCCTTCCTGGCGACGGCCGCGAGCAGAGTGTGACGGTAATGATCGCGGAGCTCGTCGTAGAAGCGCCGCTGAGGCGGCTCCAGATCGCAGTGAATCGTCTGCTCGACTTTCTCCGGCAGCTCCGGCGCGACCTGCCCCTTGGTCCGCCTGAGGATGAACGGCCGCAGGGCGCGGGCGAGCAGATCGACCTCGACCCGATCGGCGCGGCCCGGTCCGATGGTTCGCCCGAATGCGGTGGCCGGGCCAAGGAAGCCCGGGTTCAGAAACTCGAACAGGCTCCAGATCTCGCCGAGATGGTTTTCGATGGGCGTCCCGGTGAGCGCCAGACGATGACGCCCGCGCAGAACGCGCGCCGCCTTGGCTGATGCCGTCGTCGCATTCTTGATGGCCTGCGCTTCATCGAGAATCACGTAGTCGAACTCGTGTTCGGCGAGACGCGCCGCATCACGCCGGAGCGTTCCGTACGTGGTGATCACGAGATCGTAATCGGCGACGGAGGCCGACGATCGCGCGTCGCCCGTGTAGTCGAGCACGCGCAGATCGGGCGCGAAACGCGCCGCCTCGTCCATCCAGTTGTAGACGAGCGACCGCGGCACGACGGCAACCGACGTTCGCGGTGAGGAGTCCCGCGACACGCGCCGGCTCTCGAGCAGCGCCAGCACCATGACGGTCTTGCCAAGGCCCATGTCGTCGGCGAGGCAGCCGCCGAATCCGAACCGCCGAAGGAACTCGAACCAGCCGAGCGCGAATTGCTGATAGTCCCGCAGGCGGCCGTGAAAGGAGGGCGGCGGCGCAATCGGACTGATGCCGCCGAACTGCGCCAGCTCCGCCCGCGCCCGCGCGAACGCGTCGTCGATGCGCACGGCGGGCTGCGCTTCGAGCAGTGCGTCGAGGAGCGCCGTCTGTGAGGGTCGATAGCGGACGTGATCGTCGTGCGTCTCGCCGAAGGCGGCAATCCGGGCGTAGCGCCGGAGCCATTCCTCGGGCACCATCCCGCGCGTGCCGTCGTCGAGAATCACCGTTGCCTCTCCACGGCGCAGCGCCGCGAGCAGATCGGCGATCTTCACCGAGCGCCCCTCGTCGAAGTCCACCCGCCCGTGCAGCTCGAACCAGTCGACGCCTGACTTGACCTGGAGCTGAAGCCCACGGGCCGCGCGAAAGACGCGCCCTTCGGCCTCGACATGCCACCCTTCTTCGACGAGCGTGCGGACCGCTCCCGGGAACTTCTCCACGGCTATCGCGAGCGTGCCGGCCTTCGTGTCGAAGTACCACGGGCGGTGAAATCCGATTTCCTCCAGCCGTTGCAGCGCCTCGCGCTCGCGGGACCCCTGGCGCCGGACAATCCGCCGGCGCTCCGGATCGTAGCCGCTCGATTCCGGACGGGCAGGGACGATGGTGCCCGCGTAGTCGAATTCGACCGCGGCGTCGAGCTCTTCGCGCGTGCCGTGGCCCTGCGGCCGGCTCGAACGGGCGAGGCGGACGCGCGGCTGCGGAATCGCCGACACGACCTCGTAGCGAAGTGGCCCGGGCAATTGGAGCGGATCGACATCCGACCGGGCGAGGGCCTCGACGAGAGCCGGGGCGGCCTTCGCCGGCAAGACCGTGCGGCCCGCGCGCCGCAGCTCGATCAGCCACGCAAGCGCCCCGCGATGATCGAGCCGCGCGACCGCGTCACGCATCACGAGGAAGTCGGGAGACAGCAGGAGCTCCGGCTCGGTGACTCCAATGCGGAGATCCTCCCGGATCAGCGCGCCGTCGATCGCCAGCCGTTCGTCCGGCAAGACGGACACGTCGAGCCTGAAGATCCAGGGAGGACCGTCGTCCCAGACCAGCGGAGTGAGATCCAGCGAGCGCGGGCCGCCCTCTCGCATGAAGAGCCGCCCGGATCGGCCGATGAGCGGCAGCACGCGCTCAATCAGCGGACCGGTGATCCTGAACGACGCGCGCGTCGCCACGCTGACGTACTGCAGACCGATGGCCTGGGGATCGGTTGCACCCAGGAGCAGCGAAACGATCTCTCGATCGTCCGGATCCGCGAGGTGAAGGAGGTCGGCGATCGCCAGGGCCGCGGGCTGCGGTCTGCCCCATTCGCCGTTCTTCTTCCGCGTTCGCCAGTGGACCTGCACCGTCGGCACGAGCTCTCCACGCGCGGACTGCCGATCGATGACATAGAGGAGCTCACCCTGCGAATAGCGGCTTATATATGGCAGCGTCGGCGATCCGGATCGTTCCTGTACGGATTGGAGAAAGCGCTGCCACGCTTCACGCGGCGGCGCGGATGCACCCGGCCCGGTGCGCCGCGTCGCGGCCGCGGCGTCGGGCAGCGGCTCGAGACAGGCCTCGTCGGTGATCGGCTCATCGAGCAGGAGGCCTTCGGCGTCTGCGGCCAGAACGACCGCCCAGATGTGTTTGCAGAAATCCTGACGATCGGCGAAGTAGGGACACTGGCAGGAGGCGAAGAACGTGTCGCCGTCACGCGACAACCGTACGCGGTACCACTCGGAGCCGCGCACGGTCGCCACGACTTCCGACCCCGAACCCTCTATCGCCCTGACCGCCCCGCCGAGAAAGTACCGGTTGCCCCTGGTTCGCGTGCGCTCGGAGACGTCACGCGCCAGGGCTTCGGCCAGTCCCATTGATGGAATTCATTGTAAGGGGTCCTTCCGCCTTTAGGCGGAAGCTCCTTGTCAGGCGGAAGAAGACTTCCGCACGAGAAACACATACACGGGCAGGCCGGCAATCAACAGCAGGAAGCCCCAGTAGATCGTCTCCTCCCCCGCGCCGGCCATCGCCCAGATTGAATACCCGAACGCCAGAACGCCCGCGGCTGCAATCCCGCGTGGGAGCGCAGCGCGGCCCCCCTCAGGCAGCAGGAACAGCGCGAGCGACGAGAAGACGTAGGGGATCAGGGTATTCAGCGTGGACAGAAGGATGAAGAACGTGAACAGCTCGACCAGCCCGCGCGTGTAATTCAGGAACACCAGCGCCGTCGTCAGCACGCCGGCGATGATCAGGCCGGCCGCGGGCGTCCCGCGGCGCGTCGTCCTTGCGAAGATTCGCGGGAAGAGCCCGTCGCGCGCAACAGCCAACGGCAGCTGCCCCACGAGCAGCGTCCATCCGTTCAGGGCCCCGAAGCACGAAAGCGCCGCACCTGCGGCGACTACGCCCGCCGCCCACTGTCCGACCTGCGTGCGCGCGGCGTCGACGAAGGGGGCCGTCGAGACGCTGAGCATCTCGCGAGGCAACAGGCTCATCACCCCAATCGTGCTGGCGATGTAGATGACAGCGACCAGCGCCGTTCCGACAACCGTCGCGCGGGGAATGGAGATGTCAGGGCGTTCGATGCTTTCGGCAGGAATCGTGGCCGACTCGAGCCCGAGGAACGCCCAGAGCGTCAGGGCCGCGGCCGCCGGTACGCTCGTGGCCAGGGTTCGCACGCTCGCATCGGCGATCTCGAAATGCGACGGGTCGAAGTGCGTGAGCCCGAGCGCGGCCACCAGCGCGAGCGGCAGCAGCTTCAGGATCGTGGTCACTACCTGCACCCATCCGGCCGTGCGGGCGCCGATCAGGTTGACGGCCACGAGACTCCAGACCGCGATCAAGGCCGCGCCCGCCGCGGTTGCCGGCGTGCCGGCGATCTGCGGCACGAGGGCCGCGAGATAGCCGACCAGGGCCACGGCCAGCGCGCCGAGGCTCGTCCACATCGAGATCCAGTAGCCCCAGGCCACGAGAAATCCGGCGAGATCGCCGAACGCGCGGCGGGTGTACGCGTACGGCCCGCCGGAAGCCGGATCGATCCTGGCCAACCGGGCGAAAACGAGCGCCAGCATCAGCGCCCCACCGGTCGACATCAGCCAGCCAATCAGGCTCACGCCCCCAAATCGGGCAAGCGACGCGGGAAGCAGGAAGATGCCGGACCCGATCATGTTACCCATGACCAGGGCGACCGCCATCCAGAATGTCAGAGGACGCGAAGGCTGGCGGGAAAGCGACGAGGGCGCGCCGGCGGACATTCGCAGGAGCGGACTATATCGTCACGCTCCTGGAAAGCAAACGGCGTGGATGAAAGAGGGCGGCCTACTTGGCTTCGGCTGCCGTGGCGCTGGCCTTGCGATCGATCTCCTGCTGCGTGCGGAAGATGCTGCACCAGTCCTTGTGATCCGCCACGGGCATGCCGCACTCGACGCAGATGCGGATCCGCTGCCGGGGCTGGGGCTTTTTTCCGAACAGTTTGTCCAACAGGGACATCAGGACAACCTCCTCTGACCTTTGACGGATCAAACTCCAGATCCGTTGGCATTAGACAAGCCTTACGTGAAATTGGCCGCCTTGGTTCCAGGACGCCCGCACCGTCAACTCGCAACCTCCAACTACTCCAAGCCGAGCCGCCCGGACCATCTGGGTAGAAAACGCAACGGAAAAGCTATTGCTCCGCATTCCACCCAACTCTTGCGATCGATTTCATCTTGGGAGTTGGGAGTTGGAGGTTGGAGCGAGTTGGAGGTTGGGAGTTGAAGGGATTAAGACCGGTAAGCCTCCCTATAAACGGAACTCCAGAGAGGTAACAGGTCTGTAAACGTCTGCTCGAGCCAGCGCAGCAGCCGCGGCGCGTCGGCGAGGATGCCCGCATCCTCGCCGCGGTCGAGGAAGAGCCAGCGGCCGCAGAAGATCCAGCCGTGTTCGGCCGGGGTGTCGTCGTCGATCAAGGTTCGGACCGCATCGCTCGGCAGCATGTCGATTGCCGGCGGCCGGTCGCCGAGCTGGACGAAGCCGCCGTTGGCCCGCAGCCACTCGGCCAGATGCTGGCGCCAGGTCGTCGCCAGCAGTTGCTGGAACGCGGCGTAGTACTCGAAGACGCGCTCGCGGCCGGCGTCGGACTTGTCATCCTCTCCGCCGGGCGCGAGGTTGAAGCCGATGCCGGCCGACAGGCAGTCACGCTGCCACTGCGGAGCGGCGAACAGGCTGATGGTCAACTGGGGCTCCCACCGGCCTCCCTGCTGGAACACATGAATGTGCCCCGGGGATCCAGGCTCGAGGCGGCCGCGCCTGAACAGTCGCGCTCCGGCGTGGCCCGCACGGTTCCGGGATTCCACGACCTTCGCGGCAAACGGCCGATCGTTCAGCGCCATCAGGAGCGGCTCGATTCGGGTGGTCAGCGACTCGACGGCCGCCTGTGGAGAAAGAAGGCCGAGTGCCGTGAATTCCGCGCGCCCGACTCCGCCCAGTGACAGCGTCGCCGCGCCGGCCCTGCTCGATCGGCGCACCGGGCCGCTTTCGCGCACCTGAAGAGCGTGACGTCGCACTCGCTCGTCTGCGTGGAGCGGCCACCGCCACGGGACCCGCACGCCGCCTGCTCACCTCGATGTGCAGATTTCTCGCGATCGTGTTCTGTGGATTGAGCTGAAGCGCCCGATCGAGCGCGGCCGTCGCGTCGTCCAGCTGGCCGAGCTCGAGGCAGCACCGCGCCAGGCGCGTCCATGCGCCCTGGTTGGAAGGCGCCAGCGTCGTGATTTGTTCGTTGACCGTTCGGGCGTCGGGACCGAAATCCCCACGCTTCGCAAAATCGATGGCTTGCTGCTCGAGCGCGGCGAGGTGATCCACGCCCCATGATATCCGCCGCGGGTGGGAAAGGCCTTCCGCCGGCTGCGCGGAAGGATTGACGTGCCTCCCGCCTTCCGGCGGAAGGTCCTGATGGATCAGTAGCTTCCGCCTCTAGGCGGAAGCGATTACGGAACCAGCGTGGTGGCCGGCTTCAGCTCCGCGGCCGAGACCGGATTGGTGAGCCGGCTCGCGAGCGTCGCAAAGAACAAGATGAACAGCGCCAGACCGATTGCGGCGCCGATGGTACGTCCCGCTGACATTGACAAACCTCCCGTGGAATCTTCAGCACGGGAGAAGGGCAAGCCGCGTGCCCCAGCCGGGGCACAGGGTAAGCGCCCAGCTCCGAGCGACTTACGGTGCGCATTCGATAACGGCACAGCCGTGTGCGTATCGCGATTTGGTGATCGAGATTACGGAAAGAGTTGTGTCAGAACAAAAAAGGCCGGGTCTCAAGACCCGGCCCACACTGCACTGGCCCCGAAGAAGAATGTAGCGGCCGGGCCTTCAGACCCGGCCGCTCTTTTGAAAACTACCGGTTGTCGGCAAGCTCCACGTTCTGCCGGATACGACTGAACGTATTCAGATACGTGCGCGCCTCGTCTGTCGGGGCGACGCCAATCATGAACAGCACGCTGCCGTCGCGGAGCTGCACGGTCGACACGTTGATGGCCTCGTTCTCGCCGGTCACCTCCGACACGTTGCTCAACGTGGTGGTGAGCCCCTGGCGGCCGCCGATACTGGCCCGCGCGTAGCCGCTCTGGCGGCGAAGCTGTGGGTTCGACTGGGCGAAGCCTTGAAGCAGCTGGTCGGTCTGCTGCTGCAGGTTGCCGTTGGCCCGGGTCACGCCCACTTCGATGCCGTGGGTGAACGCCGACTGCCCGTTTTCGGCCTGCAGGTACCCGCCACGCGGCGCGAACATGACGGTGTTGCCGCCACTCACCTGCGCCCAGTTCGCGGGCACGCTGATCCGAAGGAAGTCGCCCGGCTGATACGTGCGCCAGTCGCCGGAGGGCGGTTCTACCCGCTCGTTGCCGCTCGTACCTACCGGTCCGCGCTGCGGGATCTGCTGTCCCTGCCTGGACCGCGCGACCTCTGCCGACGTCGGCGCCCGCGACATCTCGCGCAGCCGCGCGTGGACCGCCTGAATCTCACCGGTGTTCCCGCGGTTTCCCTGGACGCGCAGCATGTCCGCTTCCCGATTGATCGCCTCGACACGGTTGCCGGGGTTCGGGTGGTCGCTGAGGAACTCCGGTCCCCCGCCGCCGCCCTGACGTTCGATCGTCTGGAACATGCTGGCCATCGCACGGGGGTCGTAACCTGCACGCGCCATCAGCTGCGCCCCGAGCAGGTCCGCCTCGCGCTCGTACTCACGGCTGTATTTGAGGAACCACGTGCCCAAGCCGAGCTGCGAGCCCTGCGAGACCACCGCGCCGGTGCGGCCGCCGAGAATCGCGCCGAGGACCTGACCTGCGATCGCGCCGATCTGGAATTTCTGGCCGGTGGTCGCCTGCGCTGTGCCGTGCCGGAGGATGACGTGCGAGAGCTCGTGGGCCATCACGCCGGCCACCTCCGCCTCGGATTTGGCGGCCTCGATCATCCCGCGATGCAGGAACATCGGCCCGCCAGGCAGCGCAAACGCGTTGATTTCCCGCAGATTCACGACGTCGAACGAGTAGCGGAACTCCGGCTGCCGGTACTCCGCCGGGATCGCCTCGATGAGGCGTTCACCGATGTGCTCGGCGAAGTCTTCCGTTCGCTGGTCGTTCAGCATCGGCATCTGCTGGCGCACTTCCCGCGCCGCCTGCAGCCCGAGCTCGACGTCCTGTTTCGGCGAGTAGCTGTTCTTGTGCGGCTCGATGTGGGTCTGCGCCGCCAACGACGCGGCGAGCACCGCCGAGAGAACCGGCACGAGAAGGAACCGGGTTCGTGTCGATGAGTGCACCATTCGGGTCATGCCCGCCGAAAATGCAATGCCGGCGCCAGCCAGAAATGGCGATTTTACCTAATGTTTTTGAGGCTCTGTCCACTCCTGGCGACACCCCAGCCGGAATCGCAAGGTACGACGGAGACCAGCCTGTGGGTCAGCGGGAGGGATACTCGCGGAGAGAGGGGCAGACTCGACCGCTCGAGTCCGCCCCGCGGCGCTACTTCACTTCATAGGTCGCCATCACCGGCCGGTGATCCGACGGCATGACGCCGCTCGAGTTGCGGACGTCGAACACCTGGACCTTCTTCAGCTTCAGCCGCGACGCCTGCTTCGAGTGGAACACGTAATCGATCCGGGAGTTCCGGGTGTTCCCGGCGGTATTGCCGGAATAAGCCACGTCGACGTCGAGACTCACCGCCATCGCCCAGGAGTCGTAGTACGGCGAGGTCATCTGGGAGATCTCGGTCGCGCCGGGCCAGGCATTGAAGTCGCCGGCAATGACGCGCTGCTCCGGGTAGTTGTCCGCCCAGGCCTTGAGCTCTTTCATCTGCGTGGTGCGCCGTGAGCTCGAATCGGCATCGAGATGCGTCGAGTACAGGTTCACGCGGATGCCGTTCACAATGGTCGCGATGCGCGCGACCGAGCGGCTGTAACTGAGCTGATAATCGCCGTTCGATTCGATCGGGAACGTGGTCAGCAGCAGGTTGCCCTGGCCCTTGGTGTTGCCATCACGCTGCGCGAAGTTGTAGTACCAGGTCTTGCCGGTCTTCGACTTGAGCAGCGACGCGAACCTCGCCGGCTGGTCCTCGTTCCCCCAGCCGGTATATTTTTCCACCTCGTTGAGCGACACCACATTGGCGCCGGCCTTCACGATCCAGTCGGCGATGCGGCTGATGTTGTAGACGCCATCGGTGCCGACGCCGTGATGGATGTTCCAGTCGAGCACTTTCAGCAATGTCCCGGACGTGCTCGCCGTTGACACCTCGCCGGTCACGTCGGACTCACTGCTCGTGGACAGGGCCGGCGGTTTCGAGTTCAGATACTTCGAGGGCGAGAGCAGGATTTGGTCAACGGACAGCCCGTCTTCGCGGGTCTGCACCCGGATCTTCTGAGTGCCCGTGGTTGCAAAGTAGATGTTCGGGCCGAGGACCCCCCATCCATAGCCGTTGTCCTGCCACATCCAGCCGGTCAGGCCACACCCCTTGCAGGGCTCGAGATTCACCTCGGTCGCCGAGGTCGTCCCGATCCGGTAGATGGCCCCCTTCGAGGCGTTGACGCTGTTCGAGAACTGCACGAACACCGAGTCGTTGTATGGGTCGTCGCCATCGGCGTGTCCGTGCACCCACAGGTGATACGGGACGCCGGCGGTCGCGGTGAACGTCAGCTCGAAATAGTTGGCAGGACTGGCGGCGGCGGTCTCGACCTTGGCGGCGTCGCCGTCCGGATGGCGAATCTTCGCACCACCGTACGCCGCGCTGTCCGTCGTCACCGCCCATTTGCCCGCCTTGGCCGACGGACTACTGGCCTTGAGCACGATGTCGCTTTGGGCTGAGGCGTTCGCCGCCAGCATCAGCACCGCGCTCGCGAGCGTGGCGACGACAGTTCGGGTTCGCTTGGTGGATACGAGATTCACGAGTTGTTGCATTCCTTCTCCGGCACACCACGAGGGCACACTGACGGCGCGACGCGGACGGCCGGACGCGAGGGAGGCTGTCCACACGCGTCCACCATCGACGCTGCCGTTCGGGTTGAAGTTGTGTGATTGAAATCGACGCGTCGCAGGCGCGCCGCTCTGCAGGGGACATCGCAAGGACCCGGCCATTCATCGCGACCTCAGCGATATCTCGTCGACGAGCGGGAAATGCAGGGGTTTTCTAACGGTTGCGTCGGCAACTCATTCGAGCACGCCGGTAGCTTCTACATGGGAATGACGGTATTGCAACTGATCCATTTCCAGCGCCGCGGCGTTGACGGCATTCGCAACTGAACTGTTTCTGGCGGCCGCCAAGTTAGAATCGCTCCCTTGGAATCCCTGTCACTGCTTGCGCCATTCCAGCGGGGATCGCGCGCGCTGATCATCGGCGTCACCGCAGCCGTGCTGATTTCGGTCGTGATGCTCTTGGGCCTGGATCTCTGGTGGGGCTACGACCGATCGGTGAGCGTCGCGGAGAGGAAGGCCACGAATCTGGCCGCCGTCCTCGCTGAGTACATGCGGGGATCGTTTGCCGTGGCCGATACCTCGCTGCGGCAGCTGGCGGTCCACGGCACCCGCGTCGGCGGTGCGGCCGCGGATGCGGAGGCCTGGGATCCGATCCTCGACGCGGCCCAGGCGGCGATGCCCGTCGGCGCCAGCGGTTCGATCAGCGTGACCGATGGCACGGGGATCATCCGTCACGCGACCCGCAGGGACATCCTCGGCCAGTCGCGGGCGGGCAATTACATCTTCCGGACGCTGTCGACGTCCCGCACCGATGAGCTCACCCTCGACCCGCCCTTCCTGGTCCCCGGCAGCCCGCCACGCTTCATTCTTCCGATTGGCCGGCGCCTCGCTACCCGGTCGGGCAAGTTCGATGGCGTGGTCGTGACGGCGTTCGAACCCGACTCGTTCCGTCAGTTCTTCCGCACGCTCGACATCGGGACCGAGGGGGTCATCACGGTACTGCACCGGGACGGCGTGGTGGTGTTCCGCGAACCGTCAACCGCGGATCCCATCGGCCAGTCCGCCGAAGGCGATCCGTTCCTCCAGATTGCGCGCGACGGACCGGGACGCGGGCGGTTGAGCGGCTCCCTGCTCCCTGGCGGACCGGCATTCGTGAGCGCGTACGAGAACGTTCGATCGCCGTCACTGCTGGTCGCGGTGTCCCTCAAACGTTCCGAGGTGCTCGCCGAGTGGCGCGATCATGTACGCACATCTGCGCTTGCGGTCGGCGCGCTGGCGATCACGCTCGGGATGATCGTGTTCGGCCTGCTCCGCCAGACCGCCGCGCGGGTCAGGGCCGAGACCGAGCTCGGTCAGCACCAGGAGCTGGAGGCAGACCGGCTGCGCGAGGCGAACGAGCGGCTCGAGGGCTCGCTCGAGCGCGAGCAGGGGGCGCGGCGCGATGCGGAGGCGGCCAGCCGTCTCAAGGACGAGTTCCTGATGACGCTGTCGCACGAACTGCGCACGCCGCTGACCGCGATTTATGGCTGGGTGCGCATGCTGTCGACCGGCGTCATTCCGGCGACCGAGCACGGGCGGGCGCTGGCGACGGTCGAGCGCAATGCCCTCGCGCAGGCCCGGCTCATCGACGATCTTCTCGACGTCTCGCGCGCGATCAGCGGCAAGCTGCGGCTCGAGCCGCGGCACGTGAGTGTCTCTGAGATCGTCCGGGCCGCCGTGGATACGGTCGTGCCCGCCGTCGATGCCAAGGGGATCCAGCTGCGCGCGACCATCGACGAAGCGACGGGCGTGATCGTGGCCGATCCCGATCGGGTCCAACAGATCGTCTGGAACCTGCTGTCGAACGCGATCAAGTTCACACCGAACGACGGGACGATCGAGCTCGCCGTGGCCCGCAACGGCAACGACGTCGAGATTGTTGTCCGCGATACCGGCATCGGCATTCACCCGGAGTTCGTCCCGTATGTCTTCGAGCGATTCCGCCAGGCCGACGTCGGATCCCGGCGGCAGTATGGCGGCCTCGGCCTCGGCCTGGCGATCGTCCGGCACCTGGTGGAGCTGCACGGCGGCAATGTCGGTGCGGAGAGCCCGGGCGAGGGCCGCGGCACGACGTTCCGGGTCGTGCTGCCGGCACGCGCGGTCCAGCGCGATGCGGCTCCGGCCGTGCCCGCAGTGCCCGAACCGCCGCGCAACGTCGAGCGCGGCCGGCTCGATGGGGTCCGGGTGCTCGTCGTGGACGATGAGGCGGACGCACGCGACCTGTTCCGATCAATCCTTCACAAGGCGGGCGCCGAGGTGGACGTCGCGGAGTCTGCGGCGGCCGCGCTCGACATCATGGCGGCGCGTCCGCCGCGCGTGCTGGTGACCGACATCGAGATGCCCGGCCGCGACGGCTACCAGCTCCTCGAGGCCGCCCGGGCCACGGCCGGGACGAGCCAGCCCTTCGCCGCGGTCGCGGTCACCGCTTACGCCCGGGACGTCGACAGACGCCGCTCACTCGACGCCGGCTTCGATCTGCACCTGTCGAAACTGGTCGACCCGGACAATCTCGTGGCCGCAATCGTCTCGCTGACCATGCCGCTCGACGTGCGCTAGGCCGCAGCCCGGCATTGCGGCCGGGCGCGCGCCGTGGTACACACCCGCTGCGTTCCTGTCCGTTCCTATCAAGGAGAGACACTTGTGAGGCGTCCGGCATTCTGGGTTGCGTTCGCGCTCTTCTCGCTGGCATCGGCAGTTCTTGCAGTCCGTTATTTCCCCCAGGCGTTCTCCATCGTGGCGCTCGACATCACAATGGACCGCGAGCAGGCGGTCTCCCGCGCGCGCGAGCTGATGACGCGCGACTCGCTGGGGCCCTCCGGCTACCGCCAGGCCGCGTCGTTCGCGCTCGACAACGAAGCCCAGACGTTCATCGAGCTCGAGGGCGGCGGCAAGGACGCGTTCACCGCGATGCTGAAGAACCGCCTCTACTCCGCCTACACCTGGCAGGTGCGGCAGTTCCGGGAAGGCGAGACCCACGAGACCACGATCCGCTTCACGCCGGAGGGCAAGGCCTACGGGTTCGTCGAGAGACTGCCTGAAAACGCCCCGGGGGCCGCACTCGACGCCGGAGCCGCGCGATCGATCGGCGAACGCGGCGCGGCACAGTGGAACGTGGACCTCTCGCTGTTCACCCTCGTCGAGCAGGGCCAGAAGCGGCAGGTCAGCGGACGGGTCGACCACACCATCACCCTCGAGCGGACCGGGGCCGCCGCCGGCGAGGGGCGCTACCGCCTGCGGCTGGTCGTGTCGGGGGATCGGCTCACCGAGGTCACGCACTTCGTGCGCATCCCGGAAGCGTTCACCCGCCGCTACGCGAACATGCGTTCGGTCAACGACGCGATCGGGATCGGCTCGGTGGTGGGCCTGATGCTGCTCTATGTGATCGGCGGCGTCGGCGTCGGGCTGTTCTTCATGATGCGGCAGCGCTGGGTGCAGTGGCGGCATGCCGCCTTCTGGGGCATGGCGGTCGCCGGGTTCCAGGCCTTGAACCTGGTGAACGAGTTCCCGCTCGCCTGGATGGCCTACGACACCGCGATCCCGAGATCGACGTTCCTCGCGCAGCAGGCGGCGCTCGTGGTCGCGAGCTTCATCGGCTACTCGGCTTTCTTCGGCGTCTCGTTCATTGCGGCGGAAACCCTGACCCGGCGCGCCTTCGGCCACCACCCGCAGCTCTGGCGCGTGTGGTCGCGACGTCCGCCCGCCGAAGATGCCGCTGCCATCCCGGGAGCGTCGGTCCAGGTGCTCGGGCTCACCGCAGCCGGCTTCCTGCTGGTCTCGGTGTTCCTCGCTTACGACGTGATGCTGTACTTCGTCGCCACGAAGTACTTCGGCTGGTGGTCGCCTGCGGAAGCCCTGCTCCACCCTGACGTGCTCGCGACGCACGCCCCCTGGCTTTCGGCGATCGCCAATTCATTCCAGGCAGGCTTCTGGGAGGAGGCGCTGTTCCGCGCGGTGCCGCTCGCCGGCGCTGCGCTCATCGGCGATCGCTTCGGGCAGCGGCGCCTTTTCCTGGTGATCGGGTTCGTGATTCAGGCGGCCATCTTCGGCGCCGGCCATGCACCGTACCCTGCGCAGCCGGCGTACGCCCGGCCCGTCGAGCTGATCATCCCGTCGATCGGGTTCGGTCTTCTTTACATCGCGTACGGCCTGGTGCCGGGAATCATCCTGCACTACGCGTTCGACGCCGTGCTGTTCTCGATCCCCATCCTGCTGGCCGATGCACCCGGGATCTGGGTGCAGAAATTCTTCGTCGCCGCGTTCATCCTGGTGCCGCTCTGGGTGGTCCTGGCGAGGCGCCTGCAGGCAGGCAGATGGACCGAGCTGTCGCCGGCCGACCGGAACGCTGCCTGGAGGCCGCCGGCCACCGACACGGTCGAGGAGCCCGTCGCCGCCAGCGTGCCGCAGGTGGCGATGACGCCACGGGCGAGAACCGCCTGGCTCGCACTCGGCGGGGTCGGACTGGTCGCCGTCGTCGCCGCAATCGTCGCGGCCACGCCGCACACGTTGACCGCGACGCGGGCGCACGCCGAGGCGGTCACCCGCCAGGCCATCGCTGAACGGGGTGTTCAGCTCGGCCCGGGCTGGCGCGTGATGCCGGTGCCGCTCGACGGCAGCGGCAGCACACACGAGTTCGTCGCCGAGACCGCAGGCGAGGCCCGCCGGCAGGAGCTGATCGGCAAGTACCTCCCGGCGCCGGGCTGGTCGGTGCGCGCCGCGACGTTCCAGGGAGACGTGGCCGATCGGGCGGAAGAATGGAGCGGGGTCGTGTCTGCGTCCGGGGAGATGCGGCGGCTGCAGCACAAGGTCCCCGAGGGCAGGCCTGGCGCATCGCTCAGCGAGAGCGAGGCCCGGGCCATCGCCGTGCGCGCCCTCGTGGAACGTCGAGGGCTCGACGTGGGACGTGGCCAGGCCCGGGAAGTCTCGGCCACGTCGTCCAGGCTCAAGGCGCGCACCGACTGGACGTTCACCTTCACCGACACGACCATCGCCCCGCTCCCGCAGGGAGAGCCCCGCATCGCGGTCGAGATTGCCGGCGACGAGGTGGCTGCCGCACGGCCGTTCCTGTTCGTGCCGGAAACCTGGGAGCGCCAGCAGCGTGCGGCCGACACGCGTGACCTGATCATCCGGATCGTCGACACGTTCGTCTTCGCGGGGCTGCTGGTCGGCGCCGCGATCCTGGGGATCATGGCGTGGAGCCGGAGACGGTACACGCCCCGTCTATTCGTGGCTGGGGCGGCGATCATGCTGGTCGTGTCGGTGGCGCGAAGCCTCAACAACTATCCCACCGTACTCGCCCAGCTCCTCACCGAGGCGCCATTGCAGCTCCAGGTCCTCGGCATCATCGGCATCGGCCTGGTGGGGCTGACGATCAGTGCAGTGCTCGTGGGGTTGGTACTCGGCGCTTTGCCTCAGCGCTTGTCGTCGTCATGGGTGCTGCCCGATTCCGAAGCGCTGCGCCTCGGCGTCGCGGTCGGCATCTTCGGCGCCGCCGCTTCTGCCGGAGCGAGTGCGCTCCGTTCGCCCGCCTGGGCGCAGACGCCCGACGTCACCGCCGCCGGCGCGGCGATTCCGCTTCTTCAGAGTGCGCTCACGCCGATCACGCAGGTCCTGATGGCGTCGGCCATCCTGCTGCCAACGATGGTCACCGTCGATCGATGGACCTTCGGATGGACACGCCGGCGCTCGAGTGGCAGCGCCATGCTCGCGTTGCTCGGCTTCGCCGCCGTTGGCGTTCCGGAGGGTCTTCACGTTGGCGGCTGGGCAGTGGCCGTGCTGGCAATCGTCGTCGCTCTCGTCATCGCTTACGCGACCGTGCTGCGGTTCGATCTGACGATGGTGCCGATCGCCCTGGGAACGATGGCCGCGCTCGGCGCACTCGTGCGCGCTGCCGATCGCCCGTATCCGGGAGCGGTGTTCGGCATCGCCGCCGGCGGCGCGCTGACATGGCTGGTCAGCTGGTGGTGGTTCAGGGCCTTGCGGCGCGCCAGGGCGACCGCTGCCCAGACACAGGGGTCGGCTGTCGGCTACCAGCTTTCGGATGTCACGTCCTAGCTGGGAGCTGGTAGCTGGGAGCTGGAAGCTGATAACTGGAGAGTGTCCCGGATGAAAGCCATTCAGGTTCGCGAGACAGGCGGCCCGGAAAAGATGGAGCTCGTCGACGTGCCGGTGCCCGTGCCGGCGCCCGGGCAGGCTCTGGTTCGGATCGCTGCGAGCGGTGTGAACTTCATCGACATCTACTTTCGCACCGGCCTCTACAAGTTGGAGCTTCCGATCACACTGGGCAGCGAAGCCGCCGGCACCGTCGAATCCGTCGGCCCGAACGTGACGCAGGTCTCCCCGGGCGATCGGGTCGCCTACGCCATGGTCCGCGGTTCGTATGCCGAGTACACGGCGGTGCCCGAATCTTCGCTGGTCAAGATTGCCGGCGCGATCGATTTCGAAACCGCCGCGGCGGCGATGCTTCAAGGCATGACCGCGCACTACCTCACCCACTCCACGTTCCCACTCGACCGCGGCCAGACCTGCCTCGTCCATGCCGCTGCCGGCGGCACCGGACGGCTGATCGCACAGATGGCGAAGATGCGCGGCGCGCGCGTGGTCGGGACCGTGTCGACCCAAGAGAAAGCCGCGGTCGCCGCCGAGGGAGGCGTCGACCACCCGATCATCTACACCGCCATCGATTTCGAGGCCGAAGTGAAGCGCATCACCGCCGGCGCCGGCGTCGACGTCGTTTACGATTCGGTCGGCAAGACGACGTTCGACAAGAGCCTGGCCTGCCTGCGGCCACGCGGCATGATGGTGCTGTTCGGACAATCGAGCGGCCCGGTGCCGCCGCTCGAACCGCAGATCCTCAACACGCGCGGATCCATCTTCCTGACCCGGCCGAGCCTGGCCCACTACCTCCTGTCGCACGACGAGTTGCTGTGGCGTGCCGGCGACGTCTTCACCGCGATCGAACGGGGGCAACTCGCGCTCAGGATTGATCGGGTGTTGCCGCTGGCAGATGCTGCCGCGGCACACCGCGCATTGGAGTCGCGGGCAACCGCAGGCAAGCTCATCCTCAAGACAAGTTCGCTTGCATCAAACTCGCGGGAGTAGTGACATTACCCACATGAACACACTCAGGACAGCGCTGCTCATCATTTTTTTTGCCGCCACCGCCGGCACATTCGCGCAGACGCCGCCTGCGCAGACCCCGCCCGCGCAGACTCCAGCTCCGCAGACGCCGCCCCAGACGCCGGCAGCGCCGCGGACGACACCACGCGCGGCCCCGGCCACGTCTTCACCATCCGCACTGGCGGTGCAGGCCACCGACAAGAGCGGCAATGGCATCCAGGGCGTCGCGGTCGCGGTCTCCGGACCGGTCGAGCGCTCCGGGATGACCAGCTCCGATGGTTCGATCTCGTTCCGATCGATGCGTCCTGGCACCTACCGGGTGCGGTTCGAGCATGAGGACTACATCACCCTCGAGCGTGAGGTCATCATGCGCGGCGCATCCGACGTCTCGGTCGCGCTCAATCCGGCGCCGCCGAAGCCTGTCGCACCCCCTCCGCCGCCCGCACAGGCCACCGCGCTCCCGAGCAGCGCAAGCTGCGTCCGGTCGAACCGAGAACCCTGTCGATCCCCGACTACCTCGACAAAAACGTAATCCGATCCTCGGAGCCTCAAAAGGCCTCGCTGCTCGCCTGCACTGACGGGGGGACCGCCCGGACTCTTCAAGTCAGGGAGCCGATGACCAATCAGCAGAACGACACCGCCGATCAGCTGCTCTACGTCGTGGCCGGTGCGGGCACGGTGCGCGTGAAGGACCAGTCCTACAAGGCCGACGCCGGATGGTTCGCGCTGATTCCGAGGGGCGTGTCGCACAGCATCGCGCGCGAGGGACGTAACCCGCTGTTCCTCATGATGGTCGCCATGGGTACGCCGTGCACCGATACCACGCCTCTGGCGAGGTAAGCCTCTCGGCCGGCCGTCAGCGATTCTGCTGGCGAAACAGGCGACGGGAGGCGAGCCGCTGCTGCAGGGGATCGGGCGCGTAGTGCTTCCCCAGTTTCCAGAGGAAGTCCATTTCCGAGTGGACCGAGCGCAGGGCGAGTGTGGCCTCGAACGCCAGCAGAATGGTGCCGATGAAGAGCAGCGCGGCCCCGATCATGCCAAACACCACCGGGATCCATTGAAAGGCCCTGCCTGATCTGCCGGTCAGGCCCACGAATCCCATCGTCACCGTGGTGGCGACGAAGAGTCCGAGCGCCAGGTAGAAGGTGGTCATCGCCCGCTGGAGATGGCGGGCGCGGGTGGTCAGCCAGTCGAGTTGCGTGAAGGTCAGTTCCATCCGCTCTTCGAAGAGTTCGACGGCGGCGGCTTCCTTCCGGGCCAGCTCCTCAAACCGATCCGCGAGCGATCGAACCCGGTCGACCACCCGGCCAAGCCGGACGGACGTGGAAAGGATCAACGCGCCGCATGCGGAGATGAGGACGGCCGGCGTGATCATGGCGCTCAGCACTGACGCGTCTGGGTTCACAGGGTGGATTCTTTCACATTGACTATAATTCCCCCATTGGTGACGACATCGCCTGACGAGGGCGCCCGGCTGGCGGCGCTCCACCGGTACCGGATCCTCGATACCGAGCCCGAACGCGGGTTCGACGATCTGACGCTGCTGGCCTCATACATCTGCGAAACGCCGATGGCGGCGATCACGCTGATCGACGCCGATCGGCAGTGGTTCAAGTCGCGCGTCGGTGTTTCGATGACCGAGACCGCCCGCGCCGTGTCGTTCTGCACTCACGCCATCCAGAGCCGCGACCTGTTCATCGTTCCCGACGCGCGTTACGACGAGCGGTTTCGCGATAACCTGTTCGTCACCGGCGACCACGAGATCCGCTTCTACGCCGGCGCGCCGCTGGTGACGCCCGACGGGCACGCCCTCGGGACGCTGTGCGTGCTCGACAGGGTCGCTCGCACCTTGTCCCGGGAGCAGCTCGAGGCCTTGAGCGCGCTCTGCCGGCAGGCCGAGGGGCAGCTCGAGCTGCGACGCAACCTGATCGAGTTGAAGGGAACGCTCGAGGAGCGGGATCGGGCCCAGGCCAGGCAGGAGAGGCTGATCGACGAGCTGCGCGCCTCACACGCGGACGTCCGCCGCCTGAGCGGGCTGATCCCGTTCTGCTCGACCTGTCAGTTCACGATGACCATCCCCGCCGACCCCGGTGCCATCCCGAAAGTCACCGACGGCGTGACTCACGTCCTGCAGAAGAAAGGCTGGCCGGACGAAGACGTGATGGCGGTGGAGCTCGCGCTGCAGGAAGCGGTCGCGAATGCCATCCGTCATGGCTGCCGCGGGGACGCGAACCAGCAGCTGCAATGTTCGGTCTCGTTCGGCGAGGCGGGAGAGGTCGTGATCACCGTCCGCGACCCCGGATCCGGCTTCGATCCGACAAAGGTGCCGCACCCGCTCGACCCGGCCAACCTCCTGAAAACCAGCGGCCGCGGCATCTTCCTGATCAACGGGCTGATGGACGAAGTGCAGTTCGCCGATGGCGGTCGCGAGCTGCAGATGCGGAAGAAGAAGGCCTGACCGGCCGCCCGCCCTCAGCCCGGCTCGGCTGCCGCTTGCAGGCGCTTGCGCTGCAACGCGCCCTTGTAGTTCTGTTCCAGGTAGTCAACGCCTTCCGCCGTGATCATCAGGCGTGATTGGTCGTCCCTGGTCAGGTACTTCCGCTGCACCAGGTACCAGATGGTGAACTCCAGGTGCTCGCGGGTGCGACCCAGGAGGGCTTCCAGCTCGGTCGAGTAGAGCGATGGCGTCCCCGGATCGACCCGCCGCTTCGTGTAGAGGGCCTCGAGCAGCGTCAGCCGCACCATCTGCTCGATCTCGAAGTCGCTTTCCGCGTGCGTGCCGGTCGTGACCAGCCGCCACCGGTTGTTCCGCCGCTGCTCGTAGCCGATGTCATACCGCGCCCGTTTCTCGGGATCGGTCAGAACCGTGTAGGCCTCCTGGATCTCGCGGAATCGAGCCTCGTCTCCGGTGTCCTTGTTGTCGGGGTGATATCGCTGCGCCAGCATCCGGAACACGCGCTGGATGGTTTCAGGTTCCGCGTTCGAGCTGATCTGCAGCACCTCGTAGTAGTCGACCGGTCTGTCGTCTGTCACTCGCGCAACCTCCAGGACGGCGACGTCCGCCCGCGAAAGAGAGCCTGCCACGCTCCGGCCGGCGCCGCGTTCAGCGCACGGCGAATGCCATCACGTTCGATCCCGCTACCACCGCGACGTACTGGATGCCGTCGAACATATAGGTCATCGGTGAGGCTTTCCAATTGTGCTGGGTCTCGAAGTTCCACAGGACCTTCCCGTTGACGGCATCTACGGCCATCAGCCCACCCCCGTCCTCGCCCACGATCACGAGCCCCGACGCGGTTGAGAGCGTGCCGCCCCACGAGTTGGCGGAACCCGGTTGCGGCACTTCCCATTTGATCGCGCCGGTCTGGATGTCGATCGCGCGAAGGATCCGCTGCGGCTTTGGATCGTCAGCCGTGCGCTGCGAGCCTCCGAGGTAGGTCTTGCCGCTCTCCCAGTCCCCCTGCTCCTTCTTCGTGTAGACGCTGCACTTCTCGTTGGTCTGCACGTAATACAGCCCGGTGGCCGGATTGTACGAGGGCGAATACCAGTTGGTGGCGCCGTCCTGCGACGGACAGACTTTCGTGCCGCCCGCCGAGGGCTCCTGGTTCGGCAGCTTGATCGGGCGTCCGTCGGAGCCGATCCCGCTCGCCCAGGTCAGCGTCTTGATGAACTGCTTCGCGAGCAGCAGCGTGCCGTCGGTGCGATCGAACACGTAGAAGAACCCGTTGCGGTTGGCATGAAGCATCAGCTTGCGGGGCTTTCCCTGCCAGGGGGCGTCGACGAGCACCGACGTTTGCGTGGCGTCCCAATCCCAGAGATCGTGCGGCGTGAACTGGTAGTACCACTTCAATTTGCCGTCTGCACGCTGGAGCGCGAGGATGCTGCCCGCGTAGAGGTTATCCCCTTTGCGATCGCTGCCGTCGTACTCTTTCGCCGGGTTGCCGGTCGGCCAGTAGACCACGTCGAGCTCGGGATCGTAGCTGCCGGTGAACCAGGTCGGCGCGCCGCCGTGCTCGATGTCCTTGCCTCCCCAGGTTTCCGAACCAGGCTCGCCCGGCCTGGGCACGGTCCAGAACCGCCAGATCTCCTTGCCGGTCTTCTGGTCGTGGGCGGCGAGGAAGCCGTTGGCGCCGTGCTCGCCGCCGGTCACGCCGGCGATGACCATGTCCCCGGCGACCGCCAGCGGCGCCGAAGTGGCGGAATAGTTCTTCCGCCAGTCGTCCATCGTCACATCCCACAGCAACTCGCCGGTGAAACGGTCGAGCGCAAGCAGATGCGCGTCGTCGGTGACCATGAACAGGCGATCGCCCGCCACGGCGACGCCGCGGTTGGCGTGCCCCACCGTGCCCTTCGACCGGGCCCGCTGGTAGCGCCAGATCTGACGTCCTGTTCCGGCGTCGAGGGCGAAGCATTCGTTCGGGTTCGGAACGTACATGATCCCGGAGGCGACGACCGGCGTGGCCTGAGAGCTGCCGCCCCCGGGAATCGTGAAGACCCACTTCGGCGCCAGGTGCGAGACGTTGGCCTTGTCGATCTGGGTCATCGTCGTGTACCGGTTACCGCGTGGATCGCCGTTGTAGGTCGGCCAGTCGGTGCCGGATGTGACTTCGCGGAACCTGTCGCCGTTCCTGCGCAGCAGGTGCACGCGCTTGTCGTCGGTCAGCACCTGAAGGTCGTTGAACCCCTGCGCCATTTGGAGGCCGTCCAGCGTCTTGCCGTCCGCCAGCGTCGCCGTCGTACGGACGATTGGCTTCGCCTCTGGCCTGCGCTCGATCCCACGCAGGAACTTGACGAGATCACCCATCTCGCCGTCGCCGATTTCGGAGGGCGGCATGCCGCGCGCCGGCACCCCGGTACGGATCAGCTGACGGAGCTGCTGATCGTCGCGGGCGGTCAGCCGTTCGACAATTGACGGCCCCATCTCCCCGCCGTTGCCGTCGGCGCCGTGGCACCGCGCGCAGCGGCTCTCGAATGACTTACGGCCTGGGTCTGACGACTGCCCTGCCACGGCCGTGCTCGTGGCGGCAAGGGTCACGGCGACGAACAGAATGCGTGCCTTCATCGAGAGTTCCTGAATCGTGTGGCGGGGTCCGGCGCGAACCTCGCGGCGCAAGCGATAGTATTCTGCCTTGAGGAGGGCGCAACGTGGCCAAGCGAAATCGAACCGGGCGAAGTGCGAAAAAGGGTGCAAAGTCGGCGAAAGGCTCACGGAAGACGGCGGCGGCTCGTGGTGGAGCCAGGAAAACGGCGGCGAAGCGCGGTGCGCCCGGGACAACGGCCCGTAAAGGCGCCGTAAAGAAAGGCGCGACGAAGACCGCCCGTCGCAAGACCGCGGCCCGGGCAGCCGCCACGAGAACCACGAAGCGATCCAATGAGACACGGGCAGCCAAGTCTCCTTCGGTCGTGACGGCGGCCGCGAAGAAAGTCCGGGTCACTGTGGCGAAGGCGGTACAGAGGGTCGTGGGCTCGCTGCCGTGGTCCGGGGATCCGAACGATCCGATTGCCCTCCTCGAGACCGATCACCGCCGGTTCGAAACCCTGCTCAAACAGGGAGAAGACACGACCGAGCGCGCGGTCCAGGGGCGCGGCCAGCTCCTCGACACGCTTACTGCGGAGCTGAACGTCCACGAGTTGATCGAAGAAAAGGTGCTCTACCCGGCACTCAAGCCGCACGCGGAAGCGCGCGACATCGTGCTCGAGGGATTCGAGGAACACCACGTCGCGGACATCCTGGTCAAGGAGCTCCACCAGCTCACCGCGGACAACGAGCGGTGGGGCGCGAAGTTCAAGGTCCTCAAGGAGAGCGTCGAGCACCACATCGGAGAAGAGGAGTCCAAGATGTTCCCGTCGGCGCGGCAGGTGCTGACCCGGGAGCAGCTCCAGGACCTTGGCGCGCGGATGCGCGCGATGAAGAAGGAAGCCGAGGCGGGGAGGTAGCGAAAGTTGCCAGTTGCCAGTTACCAGTTGCCAGTTCGAGCACGAAGGACACCTGGAAACTGGCTACTGGTAACTGGTAACTTTACTTTGCTTCGACCACCGATAGCGGCGACTTCGTCGGCACGATCTTCGTCAGCGTGAATCCGGCGCGCTGGAACAGCGCGCGGAAGTCATCGGCGGTGCGCTCGCGTCCGCCCGGCATCAGGAGCATCTCGAGATCGATCAGCTTGCCGAAGTCCGGCTGGTTCGAGGACGTCAGCACCGACTCGAGCAGGATGATGCGCCCGCCCGGCTTCATCGACCGCTTGATGTTCGCCAGGATCTTCAGCGCCCTCTCGTCGTCCCAATCGTGGATGATGTGCTTCATGATGTAGGCGTCGCCACCCTCGGGCACCGCGGTGAAGAAATCGCCGGTGGCTGTCGTGCATCGATCCCTCACCCCGGCCTGCTCGAGCCTCGGGATGGCTCCGGCAATCACGTGATCGATATCGAAAAGGACGCCGCGCATCTGCGGGTGTTTCTGCAGGATCGATGTGAGCACCTGCCCGTGTCCGCCGGCCACGTCGACGAGCAGATCGATGCCGTCGAAATCGTAGGCCTCGAGCGCCGCCGGCACGACGAACGCGCTGAACGCGGTCATCGCATCATTGAAGACCTCCGACAGTTCCTTGTCCCGCTGGAAGTATTCGAAGACCGGCATTCCCACGGTCTTGTCCGCGGCGGGCTGCCCGGTCTTCACCGAGTGCATCATGTCCGCATATACGCGGAAGTGGAATGGATCCGACATCCACAGCGCCATGGGATGGGTCGAACCCGGCGCGTCCGAGCGCATCGTGGAAGACGCGAGGTTATTCGCGAACGTGCCCGACGACACCTCTTCGAAGACGCCGAGCGACGCAAGCGAGCGCAGCACGCGATAGAGCGCATCCTCATTGGCGCCGGCAGCCGCGGCAAGATCGGCAACCGGTCGCGGCCCGTCCGCGAGGCGATCGGCGATGCGCAGCTTCACGGCGACGTAGAGGGCGCTCGAGGCGATGTAGCCGGTCGCGAGCTGGAACACGAGTTGACTGGCCGCCACTTCGGGCGGAACGGCATCAGCTGACGCGGTCGACAAAGAAACCTCCGGTTGATGACAGTATGGCGAACGATTGATGAAGCAACGAGGGCTAGGACATTGTCTTGAACAGCGGAATCACCCGGCGGTACGTGACGATGCGCCAGAGCCACTCAGCCGGACCGAACTGAGCGCGCTCCAGCCACCAGCGGCTGAGGAAAATTTGAAGAACGAAGAACGCGAGGGCGCCGAGGACTGCCGCGGTCAGCGACAACCGCCCAAAGAGCCCGAACCCGATGCCGTAGAAGATCACCACGCCGGCCACGCTGTGCATCAGGTAATTCGAGAGGGCCATGCGGCCCACCGGCGCCAGCGGTTCCATCAGCCGCGGCGCGCGCGCGAACAGCAGCCACAGGCCGGCCGCATAGCCGAGAGCCTGCAGTGGGACTCCGATCGACTTGATTACCGTCTCGATCAACCCCAGTACCGACGGCGGGCCAAGGGCGTGTTCGCCGAGCGCCCAGCCTGCCAGCGACAGCGGCAGCCCGATCGCCAGGCCGGCAACGAAGGCGTTCGTCGCGAAGCGGCGGTGTTCGTCGAGGCGGGAGAGCAGGTTGTTGCGTCCGGCGTAGAAGCCGAGCAGGAACATGCCGACCACGCGCGGGAAGAACATCAGCAGCAGCCGCCGCACGATATTCGCCGCCGTGAACACGACGTTGCCGGCGAGGATTTGAACGTAATTGCCGTGGGCGAAGCTCTGCACCGCGGTGGCGAGAATGGCCGGTAGTTCGGCGGTCGCCTCGCCCGTGGCCGGCTGCGCCGGCTGTCCAACGGCAGCGAGCAGAATCGCGTACAGCGCGATTGGCGCCACCAGCATCGCCGCTGCCCAGCGAAGCACGGCTCGATCGTCGCGCCGCAGGAACGGCACCAGCACGAATCCCAGGAGGGCGTAGGTGACCAGGATGTCGCCGAACCAGATGAGGAGTGTGTGAACCAGGCCGATCAGCAGCAGCCCGAGCAGCCGCCGCTTGAACAACCTCGCGGGATCGGCGCCGCGCGCTGCCGCCCGCTGCACGAAGACGGCGAACCCTACCCCGAACAGAAACGAGAACAGCGAATAGAACTTCGCCTCGACCAGCGTGGCCAGCAGGAACCAGGTGATCCCGTCTGCGGTTTCGTTTCTGAGGATGGTGTGCGCGGATGCGGGAGTAAAACCATACCCGGACAACGCGTCGATGTTGATCAGCAGGATGCCCAGGACGGCCACACCGCGGATGCCGTCCAGCACGGCGACACGTTCACCAGCAGCGACAGGCGCGCTGACCGCCGGGGCGACGTTGGGAACAGTCACGGGTTGATGACGGACGGCCTCATCGTTACACGCCGAACTGCCGCAGATGATGATCCATGTGCAGGTAGCCCCAGCGCTTCCAGCCATCGGTCGTCATGGCACCGAAAATCGGATGGGTCGGGCACAAGCCATCCGCCCCGGCTGCGCAGAATCGAGCCATGAGCTCGAGAAGCTGTATCCGATCGCGCTCGAACTCCGTCGGCGGTGTGCCGCCCACACCCTGTTCGGCTTCGGGCACCGTTTTGATCCGGCCGCGCGGCCACGGCACCGGGAGGCTGAGCGCCACGAATCGAATCAGCGGCCCCCACGGTCCGCCCCTCGGTGCGGCCTGCCGTTCGTTCAGCGACATCCTGAACGCGTCGCTCAGATGGCAGATCGCCTGGTGCGGCGTCATGCTGCCCCAGTGTCGAACGCTGTCGGGCCGAAGCCGCAGGACCCGGGCTTCGAGGCCGGGGCGCGATGCCGTATCGAGCCGGCTCCCCATCGCTATCCCTGAGCGACGACGGAATGACCGGCGGCCAGCAGCTGCGGAATCATCCGGCCGGCGGCCGCGGAGCCGCCCGCCACGAAAACCTTCATGGCTTCAGTGAACGACCTCGTCGACCTCGTCCTCGATTTCGAGGTGAGGAATGTCCATCGTCCTGATGGCGTGCAGGGCGGCGCCCACCGCTTCGGCAGCGGTTCTGTCGGTGCCGCGGAGCTCACGATGCAGCTGCCGCAGCGCGCGCAGCACTCGTGCGCGGTCGAACCGCTGTCCCTCACAGTGCTCGCAAAAGCTCATCGTCCCACTCCACGAATCGTGATTCGCTCGGCCATCGGCCCATCATATCCGTTGCGGCGCATGAGAGGCACCGCCGCGCGGGAAGGACTGCGACCCTTCGCTAAAGGCGGCGGAACCGGATATGTTCCTGATATGACGCTTCATCGCCTGGCCATCCTCTTCGTCTCGGCCCTCACGGTTCTGTCGGCGCAGGACCGCTCAGCCCACGATCGGCTCGCCCGCGACATCTACGAACAGCTCGTCAACATCAACACGGCGCCGACCGCGGGCACGACCAGGGCCGCCGAGGCCATGGCGAAGCGGCTGCTCGATGCCGGGTTCTCCCCGGCCGACGTTCGCGTGCTCGGCGCACAGCCGGATCAGCACAATCTGGTCGCGCGGCTTCGCGGCAGCGGGGCCGCGCGGCCCATCCTCCTGCTGGCGCACCTCGACGTGGTGGAAGCGCGCAGGGAAGACTGGTCGGTCGATCCGTTCGTCTTCCTCGAGAAGGACGGGTACTTCTACGGTCGTGGCACCACCGACGACAAGGCGCAGGCAGCCATCTGGATCGCCACGTTGATTCGGCTGAAACAGGAGGGCGTGGTGCCCAATCGAGATCTGATTGTCGCGCTGACCGCCGACGAGGAAGGGGGCGGCGAGGCCAATGGGGTCGCCTGGCTGTTGAAGAACCATCGCGACCTCATCGACGCCGAGTACTGCTTGAACGAGGGAGGCGGTGGTCAAATCAAGAGCGGGCGGAAAATCGTCAACGAGGTGCAGGCCGCCGAGAAGCATTACGCCACGTTCGTTCTGGAAGTGACGAACAAAGGCGGACACAGCTCGCTGCCCGAAAAGGACAATGCCATCTATCGGCTGGCGCAGGCGGTCTCGAAGCTCTCGGATTACGAGTTCCCGGTCCACCTCACCGAGGTCACCCGGGCGTTCTTCGGGCGGACGGCCGGCGTGGTCGGAGGGCAGGACGGCGCGGACATGAAGGCGGTGAGTGGAGCGAAACCGGATCCGGCCGCGGCGGCGCGGCTCTCGAAGACGGCGCTCTACAACGCGCTGCTTCGGACGACCTGCATTCCCACCAGGCTCGACGCGGGGCACGCGGAGAATGCGCTGCCGCAGATGGCCCGCGCGACCGTCAACTGCCGCATCATCCCGAGCGAGGATCCCGTCGAAGTCCGCGCCACGCTCGAGCGGCTGGTCAATGACCCGGCGGTCAAGGTCACGCCGGCGTCCAACAGCGCCCCGGTCAGCCCGGCATCGCCGCTGCGGCCTGACCTGATGCAGGCGATCGAGCGCGTCAACGCCGAGCTCTTCCCCGGTATCCCGGTCATCCCGGTCATGTCCACGGGCGCGACCGACGGCGCGTATCTCCGGACTGGCGGTCTCCCGACCTACGGGGTGTCCGGGATCTTCGAGGACATCGATGACGTGCGGGCGCACGGCCGCGACGAGCGCCTCGGGGTCAGCGCCTTCTACGAGGCGCGGGAATTCCTGTATCGGCTGCTGCGCGCTGTGGCGCCGTCGGGTGCGGGAGGCTCCGGAGTGGCGAAGTAGCGGCGCGGGGTCAGATCTCGATTTTTCACGGGTTCGGCGGGCCTTCGCCGTCGAACACTGGGGTCAGATCTCGATTTTTCACAGGTTAGGCTGGCGCCGCCTGAGGGCCGACGACAGTCCTGGTGTCAGCTGGTGGTCTTCTTGCTGCGCGGCTTACGTGCGCGAGGCAATGGGGCTTCGTCGGCCGGCTCCGCCAGAAGCTCGCGGCGGATCACTTCCTGGAGCAGGCTGCGGGCCAGGTTGTTCTGAGGATTCAGCAGCAGAGCGGATTCGAGCGCCCCGCTCGCCGCGTCGAGGTGCCCAGCCTCGAGGCAGCAGCGCGCCAGGCGCGTCCACGCTCCTTCATTGTGGGGCTCGAGCCGCGTGAGCTCTTCATTGACCGCCCGGGCATCAGCCCCAAAATCACCGCGCTTCGCGAAGTCGACGGCTTGCTGCTGTAGAGATGAGATGTCGGCCACACCCGATTCTATGCCACGGGGTGCCACGGGGTCAGATCTCGATTTTTCGAGGACGCGCCAGATCCGCTGGGGTCAGATCTCGATCGTCCGGCCCGGCCCGTGCCGCGGATGGAAAATCGAGATCTGACCCCGCCGTTCCAGGGCCAGATCTCGATTCTTCCGGAGGTCGGACTGTGCTGGGCATTGGAAAATCGAGATCTGACCCCGGAACGCCCGCCGATTAGGCGGGCTCGACGGCCGTAAGTCGCACGCCTGCTAGAATGTAGTCTCCCCTGCAGGTGCCAGCGCGCTGCGTGCCGGACGCAGCTCCGGACCAATGACCCCAAGCGTCGTTTCACATTACAGGCTGTTGAATCCCCTTGGCGAAGGCGGCATGGGGGTCGTGTATCGCGCCGAAGACCTGCAGCTTGGACGGGAAGTGGCAATCAAGCTGCTGCGGACGGAAGCCGTCACCTCGACCGAGTGGCTGGCGAGGTTCGAGCGCGAGGCGAAGCTGGCTTCCTCCCTTCAGCATCCGCACATCTGTACGATTCACGAGCTCGGTGAACATGGCGGCCAGCCGTTCATCGCCATGGAACTGCTGGAGGGCCGGACTGTCAAGCAGTTGATTGAGGAAGGCCCGATCCCCGCGGCACGCGTCCTGAACTTCGCGAGGCAGGTCGCGGAGGCGCTCGACGTCGCGCACCGGCGTGGCATCATCCATCGCGACATCAAGCCCGCGAACCTGTTCGTGACACACGGCGATCGCGTCAAGGTGCTCGATTTCGGCCTTGCCAAGATCGCTTCCGACGCGGCAGCGCCCGTCTCAATGACGGCATCCTCTCCGACGCTCACCAGCGTGCACTCGCCCGAGCTCACGCGAACCGGGAGCACTGTCGGCACTGCCTCTTACATGGCACCCGAACAGGCGCAGGGTCAACCCGTCGATGCGCGGACCGATCTCTTTTCGCTCGGCGCGGTCCTTTACGAAATGGCGACCGCCCGACGGGCATTCGGGGGCGACGACATCCCCCTGATCGTCATGAAGATCATCAACGGCATCGTGGTTCCGCCGCGGGCGATCAACGAGTCCATCCCGCCCGGGCTCGAGGCGATCATCCAGAAGCTGATGGCGGTCGATCCTCAGCAGCGGTATCAGACGGCCGGCGAGCTGCTGACCGACGTGACCAGTGCCGCGCAGCATCTCGAGATCGAGGCGCGGAAGTCGGACCCGAAGGCGTCGGAGATCGTGACGCCGCTGCCGCGCCGCGGTCGAAAGGGCAGGATCGCCGCCGCGACCGCTCTCGTCCTGGCAGGGGGCACGGCCGTGATTTGGCTCATGAACCGCACCCCCGCCTTGACCGATCGGGACAGCATCGTCATCGCCCAGTTCGAGAACACGACCTCGGATCCCGTGTTCGACGAAACATTGTTGACGGCGCTCAAGGTGCACCTTGGACAGTCACCGTTCCTCGACATCATCCCGGACCAGCGCATCCGCGAAACCCTGGAGTCGATGAATCGGCGGGCCGGCGATCGCCTCGAGCACGAAGTGGCGCGCGAGGTGTGCCAGCGCCTGAGCGTCAAGGCGATGCTCGAAGGATCCATCGCGGCGCTTGGCAGCCACTATGTAGTGACGCTCACGGCCACCGATTGCCAGACCGGTGAGTCGCTGGCCCGCACGCAGGCAGAGGCGACCAGCAAAGAGCGCGTCCTTGCGGAGCTCGGCACGATTTCGTCCTCGATGCGGACGCAGCTCGGCGAGTCCCTGCCTTCCATTCGACGCTTCGACGTCCCCATCGAGCAGGCGACGACGCCGTCGCTGGCAGCTCTCAAGGCGTATACGCTCGGGCAAGAGGAGCGGCGGCGCGGCCGCGAGCTCGAATCGGTCGCGTTCTTCAACCAGGCGATCGAGAACGATCGCGAGTTCGCCGCGGCCTACATCACGCTGTCGACGGTCTACGGCAGCCTGGGCGAGTGGCGGCGCAGCGAGGAATTCGCGAAGCGCGCCAACGCAGTGACCAGACCGCTCAGCGAGCGCGAGCGGCTGTTGATCGCCTATCAGTACCACGACCGGGTGACCGGGAATCAGGACTCGGCCGCCGATGCGCTGGAGCTGTGGAAGGCGGCGTATCCGCGCGACTTCAGGCCTGCCAACGCGCTCGCGGTGATCTACAACCGCACCGGCCGATACGATCGGGCGGTCGCCGAGGCACAGGAAGCGCTGCGCCGCAGTCCTGGCCATCCGTTTCCCCTGTCGAACGCGGCGTTCGCGTTCCGGGCGCTCGGCCGCGATACCGATGCACGCAAGGCCGCGGAGGAGGCCGTCAAGCTGGGGGTCGAGACCACGCCTACTCGGCGTATCCTGTATCAGCTGGGAGTGGTCGCGGGTGACGGTTCCGCCGCGGCTCACCTGGCCTGGGCGAAAGGCAAGCCGCGCGAGTTCGATCTGGTGTCCGCCGAGGCGCAGAGCGCCGCATTCGATGGCCGGCTTCGTGGGGCCAGCACCCTGTATCAACGCGCGATCGACCTTGCCCTGGCGCGCGGTCTCAGCGGAACAGCGTCCGGCTACGCGGCGCACCTGGCCTGGACGGAGGCCCTCTATCGCGATCCACGCGCTCCAGCCGATCACATCAAGCGTGTGATCGCGCGGAGCGATGCCGACACCGAGTCGCCGGGGACAGTCCCCCGGTTCCGCGCCGCCGCGGCATTCGGACTGGCAGGCATGGTGGATGAGGCGCAATCGCTCATCAGCGATGCCGATCGTCGCTACCCGGATTCGACGTTCGTGCACACGGTCCTGATGCCGACGACACGCGCTGCCGTCGCGCTCTTCGAAGGGCGCGCAGCAGAGGCGATCGCTGCGCTGCGCAACGCCACGCCGACCGAGCTCGGGACCGTCGCGGGGCTCGTGCCCTTCTACCTGCGCGGCGAGGCGCACCTGATGAAGCGCGAATACTCCGAGGCGATCCGACAGTACGAGTCCATTCTTCAGCATCGCGGCGTCGATCCACTGTCTCCGGTCGTGCCGCTCGCCCACCTCGGCATCGCGCGCGCGCAGGCCCGATCCGGTGACAGCCATGCTGCGCGGCAGGCCTACGAGGCACTCTTCGCGATCTGGAAGTCCGCGGACGCGGACTTCGCGCCGCTGCTCGCTGCCCGTGCAGAATACTCCGCGCTGAAGTAGAGTCGGACTGGCGGCCGGCGCCCGGCTCCACGTTCAGACTGTGCGCATCTCCCACTACGAGCTTCTTCAGCCCATCGGCCGCGACGGCGCGACCGAGATCTACAGAGCGCGCGATCTGCGGCTCGATCGCGAGGTCGCGATCAAGCTGCTCCGTCCCGAGGAGATGGCACGTCCCGGCGCGATCGACCGGTTTCGCCACGAGGCGCGGATCGCGTCGCTCGTGTCACACCCGCATGTGTGCGCGGTGCACGAATCGGGTGAGGAATACGGCCAGCCGTTTATCGTCTGCGAGCTCCTCGAAGGGCGCGCCCTCGACGACGTCATTGGCGGAAGAGCGCTGCCAGGGGATCGTCTCCTCGAAATCGGATCGCAACTGGTTGAAGCGCTGGGGGCTATTCACCGGCGTGGACTGGTGCACGGCAACCTGAAGCCGTCGAACGTGTTCATCACCAACGACGGCCACGTGAAGCTGCTGGAGCTTGGCGCCGCCGGCGGCGCCGAGCCGGTGACACCCGACAAGGTCAGCGCCAGCGACGCCTCCCGGACGACAGGTGCTGAGGTCGCAATCCCCCGCCCGGTGCCGACCGGCGAACTCTTCCATCCCTACCTGGCACCGGAACAAATCGCCGAACGGCCGAGCGATCATCGCGCCGACATCTTCTCCGCGGGAGCCCTGCTCTACGAGATGGCAACGGGCCGCCGGGCGTTCGGGGCCGAGACACCCGCGCAGATTGCCGCCGCGATCACCGGGCGCCAACCGCCGCATCCCCGAAAGATCAATCCCCGACTGCCCGCGGGCGTTGGGCGCATCATCGTGCGGGCGTTGGAGAAGAATCCCGATCGGCGCTACCAGTCTGCGGCGGAACTGTTCGAGGATCTGCGGCGCGCGCGCCAGAACGCCGCGCTGCTCGGGCGACTGCCCCCGCGATTGCAGTCGCGACGTTCGCTCATCACGGCCACGATCGTCGGTGCATCGATCCTGGTGATCGCGGCCACCATCGGCATCGCCGGTCGGGCGCGCGGCTGGTGGACATCCGCGCGCACTCAGCGCAGCACGGTCCTGGTGAGTCAGATCGCCAACGGGACGGCCGATCCCGATTTCGATGGCACGCTGCGCGAAGCCGTCACCGTCTACCTGGCGCAGTCACCATCACTCGATCTGGTGTCCGACGAGCGGATCCGCGCAACGCTGCAGCTGATGGGCCGGGAAGCGTCCGTTCGCATGACCCACGACACCGCCCAGGAGGTCTGCCAGCGGCTCGGGTTGCAGGCGATGCTCGAAGGGAGTATCTCGGCGGTGGGACGGACGACCGTCGTTGCGTTGGCGGCAACCGACTGCGCGACCGGCGCGACGATCGCACGCCGGCAGGTAGACGTCGAGCGGAAAGAGGACGTCCTCCGGGCGATGGGCACGATCACCGCCGAAGTGCGCGAGGCTCTCGGCGAGTCGCGATCGTCGCTCGCGCGGCATAACGTCACGATCGAAGAAGCCACCACGCCGTCGCTGGACGCACTGAAGGCCTATACCGAAGGGACGACGAGGCGCGCCACCGGGCGGGAGACGGAGGCGATTCCATTCTTCGAGCGCGCCATTGCGCTGGATCCGCGGTTCGCGCTGGCCTATACGACCTTGTCGACTCTCTATGGCGGTCTCGGTGAAACGGGGCGCAGCGAGGAGCTCGCGCGCCTCGCGTACGATAATCGGGGTCGCGTCAGCGAGCGCGAGCGGCTCTTCATCACCTACCAGTACCACGACCGCTATACCGGCGATCAGACGAAGGCGCGCGAGACGCTCGACGTCTGGAAGCGCACCTATCCGCGGGACTATCGTCCGGCGAATGCGCTGGCCGTCCTGCTCAATCGGCTCGGCGATTACGACGCCGCGATCGAGGAAGCGCGCGAAGCGATCCGGCGCAATCCAGAGCACGCGTTCCCCCGATCGAATCTGGCCTACGCGCTCAGGGGCGCTGGCAACTTCGTGGAGGCTCGTCGCGTGGCCGAGGAAGCGATCGCGCGCAATCTCGGCACGGGTCCGTTGCGGCGACTGCTGTATCAGCTCGCGGAGCTCGACAACGACGAAGTCGCCGCACGCGCGCAGCTGGACTGGGCAACACGCAGCACGGTCGGCTTCGATCTCACTGGCGCGCGGGCGCAGGTCGCCGCGTTCCGCGGCCGCATGGGAGAGGCACGACGGCTCTATGCGGAAACGATCGCCGGCGCGACCGCGCAGGGCTACACGCAGATCGCGTCAGGGTATGCCGCGCTGGCAGCGCTGACCGAGGCACTCTACGGATACGACGCGGAGGCGATCGCCCAGGCCCGCACGGTGCTGCAGGCCGGTCCCCCCAACGAGCCCCAGCTCCGGGCGGCCACCGCCCTGGCGCTCGCCGGCGCCCCCGACGAAGCCGAGCCCGTCGTCCGGCGCCTACGCCATGTTCGTCCGGAGGACAGCCTCCTCCACACCACCTACCTACCGGTCGCCGAAGCCGCGTTGCTTCTCCGCCCTGGGGTCAGATCTCGAATCTCCACCAGTGGGGGTGGCACACCTGACCGGCCCGCCGATCCGCCGGGGGTCAGATCTCGATTTTCTGATCTTCGCGGCGCGGCCGAGGCTGCGGTCGAACTGCTCAGGCCCGCCGCCGGCCACGAGCGTGGCATTGTGGCCGCGCTGGTTCCGGCGTATCTTCGAGGCGAGGCGCGGCTGCTCGCGGGGGATCTCGACGACGCCGCTCGTGAGTTTCGGGTAGTGCTGAACCACCGCGGCGCCGACCCGTTCTCGCCGGTATGGCCTCTGTCGCAGCTCGGTCTCGCCCGCGCGCTGGCGCGGGCCGGTCGCGAAAGCGAGTCGCGCCTCGCGTACGACGCGCTGCTGCACACCTGGACCACGGCCGATCCGGATCTGCCGCTTCTGATTACTGCTCGGCATGAACGCGGCGTCGTTCCGTAGGTTCCGGACAGGGTCCGTAGGTTCCGTAGGGGTCAGATCTCGATTCTTCAACCCTTATGCTGCTGCGGCCGTAAATTCGAGATCTGACCCCGGGATCTGTCCTGACGTCCGCGGTAGGCACGGGGGAGCTGACGAGAAGATAATTACGTGCGAGGAACGTACACGATGCCAAGATCCATCCCGGCGCCCTCGGATGTCGCCGCTCCTGCTCCAGACGCGCTGGTCACCACCAGCGGGCTCGCAACCAAGGTTCTCCAACCCGGTACGGGCACGCAGCATCCGCGTCCGAATTCACGCGTGAGAGTCCACTACACGGGCTGGACGACTGATGGCCAGATGTTCGATAGCTCCGTCGCCAGGAACGAGCCGATCTCATTCGGGCTCAACCAGGTAATTGCGGGCTGGACCGAGGGCGTCCAGTTGATGGTCGAAGGCGAGAAGCGCCGCCTGTGGATTCCAGAGCAGCTCGCCTATGGCGGTCAGCGCGGCGCCCCCCAGGGGATGCTCGTCTTTGACGTCGAATTGATCAAAATCGAATCCTAGGGTCAGATCTCGATTTTCTGGGCCTGGGACTGGGTCTGTCCAAGGATCGAAAATCGAGATCTGACCCCACGTGAAAGTAGTCGAAGCCGATGGTTCTGGATGCGCTCTCCCAGTTGAACCGATACCTGGACCTTCACCCCGCATTCCCGAGGGCCGCTGACGTTATCGCGGCGAGGGATCTCGCCACACTGGCACCGGACCGGTATGAGATTGATAGCCCGCGACTTTATCTGTCGATTGATGAGAAAGAGGGGCGAGGCCGTGCTCGGGCACGCCTCGAGTCTCACCGCCGTTATATCGACATTCAGGTAACGATCGAGGGACAGGAAGAGATCGGTTGGAGGACGGTATCGGAGTGCCACGTCCCCATTGCAGCATTTGACGAGGGACGGGACATCCAGCTTTACGAAGACTCCCCCGCTACCTGGCTAGCGGTGCCGCCCGGCTACTTCGCGATCTTCTTCCCGCACGACGCGCACGCACCCCTGGGGGGCACCGGTCGTCTGAAGAAGGCCATCTTCAAAATCGAGCTGTAAACCCACTCGCCAAGACGAGAGCCTACCGGCGAAAGGCAATTGGCCGGTCCGACGTCAGATCTCGATTCTCCTGGCGGGAGTGTTCGCCGTGAGCGCGCGAAAACTGCCCACGCTGCCTTTCACTGCGATGGCGATTTCTGCGCACTCTAATTCGGAGTTTGCGCAAATCGCGTCATCAATCGAGGAATTCACCGACGGTCCCATGCTTGCTCTCGTGGCCGTATGGCCCGCCCGCTTCGGCTTCACGCACCGGGAATGCTGCATCACGTCATGTCACGCGGCAATGATAAGCGCGAAATCTTCATAGACGATGTCGACTACGCGCGATATCTCGAGCTGCTCGGGCGATCGGCCCGACGCTTCTCAGTCCAGGTCGACGGATACTGCTTGATGAGGACTCACGTGCACCTGCTGCTGCGGCCTACCCTGCATCCCCTCTCCCGGCTGATGCAGCACGTCAACAGTGCGTACTGCGGATGGTTCAACCGACGCCATGGTCGGGTCGGCCACGTGCTTCAGGGAAGATACAAGGTGCAGATTGTCGAAGGCGGACCGAGCTCCTTGCGCGTGCTGCGGTATGTCATGTTGAATCCCGTTACTGCGGGGATGGTGCCGCGAGCCGAAGACTGGCCCTGGAGCAGTTTCCGACACACGGCTGGCCTTGAAAGCACACCAACGTTCCTGACACCGGGAAATGTGTGGCACACGTTCGATCCATCGGATCGAATTCACGCCCAACAGTGTTTCCGAAGATTCGTCGACGCGCCCTCAGTCACTCATGAGCTGGAGCGAGGCCTTTTGGTGGGTTCGGACGGGTTCATTCGGAGCTTCGAACCGCTGCTCGCGGTCCATCGCGAAAATCGTGAGCTCGTTCACGCAGAGCGATTCGCCGCCCGTCCGCCACTCTCCGAACTCTTACCGGACGTCAGACGCGGCGCCTCGGCCCAACGGGGCGCACATCGTGCGTTTCACGTTCATGCATTCACTTTGCGGGAAATCGCAGAGCATGTCGGCGTCTCGCCCTCCACTGTGTGGGCCTGGACGAACCGTGCGGCCCTAGCAGCGTAAGTCGATATTGCGACAGACTATCCTCGTGCGGGTACACTTGACCCGTAGTGCCGACCTGATGCTGCCGCTGTTACCCAGCCTCAAGACAAAGACCTAACCTTCCTCACGACCTCCAATCAATTAGCGGTCAAGGTTCAAGCGCCTCAGGATCCGTGCGTCGGACCGGTCCCGCATGGTGGGGTCAGATCTCGATTTTGCAAAGGCAAGTGGATAGCCGAACTCTATCCGGCGAGTCGGCTGTCAAGTTGTGTAGAAATTAGAGATCTGACCCCTGCGCAAGACCCCTGCGCAAGATCGAGATCTGACCCTATTGCTGATTGAGGGTGAACACAAGATTGGCGATGGTCAGAGTGCCGGATCGAAGAGCGCCGGTGGCGTTCGGCTCGACGGCAAACGTCACGTTCCCCGCTCCAGACCCCGACGCGCCGTCAGTGATCGCGATCCACGGCGCGCCGCTGGCCGCGCTCCACGGACATCCGCCGGAGGTGGAGACCGAGACCGTCCCGATGCCGCCAGATGAGGGCATGGTCTGGGATGTCTGATTGAGGCTGAAGGTGCAGCCGCCGTCCTGCGTGACTGTGACGGTCCGGCCCGCGACGTTCACCGTGCCGCTGCGAGCCGGCCCGGTGTTGGCGGCGAAGGCCAGATCCACGCCGCCATTTCCAGTCCCGGCTGCAGCGCCGTTGATCCCGATCCACCCGGCGCCGCTCGCGGCTGTCCACGCACACGACGCGGCAGCGGAAACCTCGATGCGAGCGCCACCGCCGGCGGCAGCGGCCGGGAGGTTCTCCGGTGAGACGACAAACGAGCAGCCAGTGTCCTGCGATACGGTGAACTGGTGGCCAGCAATGAGGACCGTGCCGTTTCGCGGCGGTCCGGTGTTGGACTGCACATCTATTTGAACCGGACCATTGCCGTTCCCACTGGCACCCGCGGGGATCGTCAACCACGCCGCCTGGCTCGATGCAGTCCACGCGCAACCCATCGGGGCGGTGACGGCGACAGTGATCGGTCCACCGGACGGGCCCACGGCCTGCGACGCCGCACTGAGCCCGTATGTACAGCCGCTCGCCTGATTGACCGTGAACACCTGTCCGGCAATCGTTGCGGTGCCGGACCGTGGTCCGGCGGCGTTCTCCTGGATCGCGAGCCTCACGGTCCCGTTGCCGTTCCCGGAGCCGCCCGAGCTGATACTGAGCCAGGCCGCGCCGCTCGATGCGGTCCAGCCGCATCCAGCGGGAGAGGTGACGGTGACATTCGTGGTCCCGGATGCCGACGCCACGGACACCTGGCCAGGCGAAATCGCGTATGAACAGTTCTCGGCCTGCGAGACCCTGAACGTTTGCCCGCCTATCGTCAGCGTCCCTTGGCGGCCCGGGCCGCTGTTCGCGGCAACCGTGAACCCGACGGTGCCGTTGCTGGTTCCGTTCGCGCCCGAGGTGATCGTCACCCAGGCGGCGTTGCTCGTGGCCGTCCAGCTGCAGCCTCCGCCGGCGGTGACATTCACCGAGCCCGTTCCGCCGTTCGCGGCCGCATTGAACGTGGACGACGCGAGCGAGATCGAGCAGCCGTTGCCCTGGGTGACCGTGAACGTCTGTCCACCGGCGGTGATAGCAGCGCTGCGCGACGGGCCGGTGTTCCGCGTCGCCGAGAAACGGACCACGCCCTGACCTGTCCCGCTCGCGCCCGACAAGATCGTGAGCCACGACATCGTCGAACTGGCGGTCCAGCTGCAGCCACCGCTGGTCTGAACCGTGAACGTTCCCTCGCCGCCGGCATCATCGACGGTTGCCGACGCGGACGAAAGCGTGAACGTGCAGCCTTCTCCCTGGGTGACCGTGAATATCTGTCCCGCGATCGTCATCGTGCCGTTTCGCCCAGGCCCGGTCGTCGCGGCGGCGGCGAACTGGACTTCCCCGTTACCGCTCCCGCTGGCGCCGGAGGCAATCGTCAGCCACGGCGCTTGACTCGTGGCTGTCCAGCTGCAACCGGGCCCGGTCGTTACCGCGACCTTGCCCGTTGATGCCGCTGACGGCACTGTCGCAGAGATCGGTGCAATGGCGTAAGCGCACCCTTCGGATTGCGTCACGCTGAACTTCTGTCCTGCGATTGTGATGGTGGAGCTGCGGGTTGGCGTGGTCGACGGGGCCACCTCGAACGAGACAGTTCCGTTCCCCTGTCCACTTGGCGTTCGGATCTGAATCCACTCGGCGTCCGCAGAGGCGGTCCATGGGCACATCTGACTCGAGGCACGAACCTGCACCTGACCACTGCCGCCCCCCTGATTGAAGTTCCCGACGCTCTGTTCCAGAACGATTTGGCAGCTGCCAGCCGACTGGGCAATCTCCGATCGCTGCCCATTCGCGTTGATGGCACCTCGACGCATCTGCGGATCAGGATTCGCCATCGCATTGAATTCGACGACGCCGTCCCCCTGACCATTCGCGCCGGTCTTGATCGTGAGCCACGAGCCTTCGACAGATGCGGACCACGCGCATTCACGCGCTGCGGTGACCGCAATCGTGGCGCTTCCGCCTTCGGCTGGCAGCGGGGCGTCAATTCCCTTCATGGAGATGGCGCAACGGTTTAGCGAGGAGGGCGCGGTCACGCTCGTCGCGGCGGAACCGCCGCACGATGAGGCCGCCGTCGATACAGTCATCAGCACCGCCGCCAACGCGATGCGGTCGTGAGGAATACGGCTGAGGACGGCGGCAGTGCGCATCTCGCGAACGGTCCCGCTTGAGCGGAACTGCAAGATGCCAGACTGTCAAAAGTCCCGCCAACCTGCAGTTTTGGCGAAACGCCTGAACTGCCCGAAATCTCAGGAAAACGATAAGGAGTACTCGCCAGGGGTCAACCGCACACCCAACCGGATATCCCGACGTCTACCCACGTTGTGTCCCGACATCTACCCAATCTAGGGTGCGAGAAACCGCTTTCTGCCAGCCGTCGTAGCCGCCGAGGCAAACTCGAGACCCCCGGCGCAACCTTCACCATGGGATCGGGCACATCTCGCGTCTGCCAACAAATCGCTTCGCGCGTGGCGCGAGCAAGATGCGCCCGCAATCGCTCGTTCACACGCGCGGCGATCTGAAACGGATCGGGTTCCACCCGGCCAGGGCGCGACAGGATCTGATCGTGCTGGACCTGGTGCTTCGCGACTTCCTGGCCCTATCGGTCGAACACCATGAACCGCGTGCCGGTCGTTTCCTGGTCGACGGCCAACGTACTGCTTCATCGCGGCTCCGTTGAAATCACCGGCCTGCGATTGTCCAATCGGTCAAAACCCCAGCACGAAGTACAGCCCGGCGCCGGCGATGCCGCCGATGATCGGCCCAACAATGGGCACCCAGGCATAGTCCCAGTCGGACGTTCCCTTTCCGGGGATGGGCAACAGCGCATGGGCCAGCCGAGGTCCCAGATCGCGAGCCGGATTGATTGCATACCCGGTGGGTCCGCCAAGAGACACGCCGATCCCCAGCACGAGGATGCCGACGAGCAGTGGCTGGATGCCGCGGCTGAACACGAACGTCAAATCGACATCTCCGGGCTTCGAGAGCGTCTGGGCGTTCGCGGCGATCGCAAGCACGCCGAACAACAGGACAGCCGTACCGATGATTTCCGAGATTAAGTTGGGGATTGGTTGCCGGATGGCGGGACCGGTCGAGAAGACAGCCAGCTTCAGATCGGGGTCCGAAGTCACCTGCCAATGTGGGAGATACGCGAGCCAGACGAGAACGGCCCCTGTGAACGCGCCGATCAGTTGCGCGACGATGTAGGCTGGGACGTCGGCCCACGGGAAACTGCCGATCGTCGCCAGACCGATCGTCACCGCAGGATTCAGGTGGGCGCCGCTCAGCCGTCCGACCGCATAGACCGCCAGCGCGACCGCCACTCCCCATCCCACGGCTATCACTATCCAGCCGCTGTTCTGACCCTTTGTTCGACTGAGGAGAACATTTGCCACGACGCCATCGCCGAGCAGGACCAAGAACATCGTACCCAGCAACTCCGCTAGAAAATTTTGCATGGTGCGGAATCTTCGACGGACCCATGCACATGAGTCAAGTCCGGCGACTCGCACCATCGCTTCCGACGCGCGAAATCCGTGATCGCCTGCCAGCTCGCCGGGTTTTACAATCACGTGCACAGATCGGAGTCACTGTCCGCGCCCGCGATGTCCAACGAAGACGAGACAGGGTTGGGGCGAAGGTCGTGGTCAGCGCCACCGCGCGTGGTAGATCCTGTAGCGGCGACGCTGACCGGCCGGCGACCACGCGATTCGCACGACGAAGCGCAAGCGAATCCATCTTGTCTGCAGACCGCTGACGCAAGTCGCGCCCGCGCGATCGGAAACCAGAGGCGCTGATCAACCCTCGAGGACAGGACCACCGCCCACCGCGATCCCCGCGAGGCGCGTGCCGCGCGCGGCGGATTCTCCAAAGTGAGTCCCGGTACCATTGGGGTCAGATCTCGAAATTCCAGCCGGGGCTCAGCTCGTCGATCGTCGTAGTCTTGGGGTCAGATCTCGATTTTTCGCGGACCTCCGACCGGGCTGAGTAGAAAATCGAGATTTGACGCCAGAGTCGAGCGCCTCAGCTCTATGGGACGGATGCGGCGCGCTGAAAAATCGAGATCTGACCCCAAGAACTATACTGGCGGCCATGAAATGCAGGTCGTTGCAGTGGCGGTGGTGTGGGCACTCGCACGAGGGATCGCAGGTGTGTTGCGCCAGGTGACGAGGCGCCAGGCTGTAGCGGCGTTGCTCGGTCGCGAGCGCGCTGACCGAGAGCTCTGGACGCCGGGGGCCAGGAGTCGTCGGGTGCGCGGGCGCCCCTTGCCGACATGGGGTGGCGGTGTGGTAAAGGCCGGGATGCCGGGGAAGACGTCAGCGTAGACGACACGCCAATGCATACGGCAGCTGCGCGCGGTGCAGCGTCCGGCGCAACGTGGCGTTGTCGCCAAACTCGGCATCGCCCAACACCGCGGTTACGGTGATCCCGCTGGTGCGCACCTGCCGCAGGAGCGTGAGCGCGAGTCGCCACTTCTCTTCGAAGGGGACCGTCGCAGGAATACGAGCGCGCTGCCGCGCCTCGGGCGTCAGCCACGCCTCCGGCAGATACAACCGCGCACCCAACATCCAGGCACGCGCGCCGGTCCAGAGCGCCACCGTCACGGCGACCTGACAATTCGCGACCTTGCCGAGCGTGCCGCAGTACTGGCGCGCGACGCCGACTGATCGCGTGCCCTGCTTGGGGAAGCTCGTGCCATCGAGAATCAGCACGCCCTGGCGATCGGGGATCGTGGCCCGCAGACGCCGCCACACGGGCTCGACCGTCCACGGGGCGTCGGCGATGAAATGCTGAAAGGCTTCGTAGCTGCCCGGCGCGCTGACTCGGGCCAGCATCGCGCTCATCGATTTCCGTCGACTGTCGCTCAGAAGTCCGAGCACATACCGACGGAATGCCCCGCGTTGCGCCACATGGCCGAAGTCGTTCTCGAACGGCTCGAGCCACGTGAGCAATCGATCCAACCACACGGGAGCGTTGGTCGGCAGCACTCGGCGCAGCGTAACGAAATCGAGCAAAAAGTACAATGACCTCAAAAGTGATCACTCGCGATTCATCGAACGATTCTGCGGATCTAACAGAGTGTACTAGCAGGGTGTTGAAAAAGTGACTCGCGGGGGATCGACAAATCGATCCCGACCTACTACCATGCTCGCACCAACTCTGGAAGGAGCCTGCGAGTGCGCGGACCCGACGAACAGACCCATGACATGTTCAGTTATCTGTCTCCGGAGGCGCGCGTGCGGCCGGATCACCCGCTGCGGGCGATTCGCCGGATGACCGATGACGTCTTCACGCGACTCTCGCCGCGGTTCGGGCGCCTCTATTCGGACATCGGGCGGCCGTCGATTCCGCCGGAGCAGTTGCTGCGCGCCTTGCTGCTGCAGTCGCTCTATACAATTCGCAGCGAGCGACTGCTCATGGAGGAGATCGACTACAGCATCCTGTTCCGGTGGTTCATCGGCCTGAGCCTGGACGAACCGATCTGGTCGCCGACGTCCTTCTCGAAAAATCGCGATCGGCTGCTGGACGGCGATGTCGCCGCGGCTTTCTTTGACGCGGTTCGCGCGCAGGCCGAGGCGGCCGGGTTGATGTCCGATGAGCACTTCACGGTCGACAGCACGATGCTCGAGGCATGGGCCAGTCTCAAGAGCTTTCAGCGGACGGACGCGGGCCCCTCGGAGCCCCCCGATGATCCGGGGAACCCCACGGTGAACTTTCACGGCGAGACCCGGAAGAACGACACGCATGCCTCGACCACCGACCCCGACGCGCAGCTGTATCGCAAGGGGAAGGGGAAGGAAGCCAAGCTGGCGTATCTCGGCCACGTGCTGCTCGACAATCGGCACGGCCTGGTCGCGAACGTCTGTGCCACGGCGGCGACGGGCACGGCGGAGCGCGAGGCCGCCGTCGTGTTGCTGACCGCGGAAGACCGCGCGAAGACCGTGGGTGGTGATAAGAACTTCGATGTCGCCAGCTTTGTGGAGGCGGTGCGTGCAGTGGACGTCACGCCGCATGTGGCGCAGAAGAACCACAGCGCGATCGATGCGCGCACCACGCGCCACGCGGGATACGACGTCAGCCAACGGAAGCGCAAGCTGATCGAGCAGGTGTTTGGCTGGATGAAGACGGTGGGTGGGTTGCGGAAGCTCCGTCACCGCGGTGGCGAGCTGGTGGACTGGGTCCTGACCTTCACCGCCGCCGCCTACAACCTGGTCAGGATGCGGACGTTGCTCGGCAGGGCGTAGTGTCGATGCGCCACCGAGAACTCGCCCGTGCGACACGCCAACGCGAGATCGAGAGGAGATTCGCGGCTCTATGACCACACTCGACGGACTCCGATTCATCCCGCGAGTCACTTTTTCATCGTCCTGCTAGGGCAACGGCCCGAGAGGATCTGTGCGCGGTCAGCTTGTTAGGACCCTGGTGCGCTTCGAGCGATGGGATCTCATCCTCGATGGCTCGACGATCCCCGTCTACGGCAAGCCGGAACACCAGCGTGGAGACGCTGGGCCATCGGTCTCGCTCAGGAAGCCCAGAGCAGGGTTATGGAGGCTTCCCTCATCTACACCGAGCCGCCGTCGTATCCTCGCCCGGTGGTCGAAGGCTGGACCGCGACTGCACTGGCCCTCAGCGACGCCGTGGTCGCCGAACGCGGCTACCGCGAGACGCTCAAGCGCGAGCCAGGCAGCGGCCGTCCGTATTTCGGACTCGCCACGGCGCTACAGGCACAGCACAAAGCCGCCGACGCACAGAAGATGGAGATCAAGGTCGCGAAGCCTAGAACAAGGCCGATTCGCAGCTGCTGATCGTGACCGACTCGCCGCACGCCGGCCGCCGTTAGCGTCGTTCCGACGGAACCTCAGCGGAACGCTGGACCCTGAGGTCGGCGGAGTGCTCCTAGTTGGTTACCGTGAGGATCTCCCGAAACGCATCTTTCACCACGTGGATTCTTCCGATGCCTAATCACCGGTCCGCCAGACCATCCGTGGTTGTCTCGCTCTCCTGTCTGATCGCAACGTCACTTGCCAGCGCCGCAGCACAATCCCCGGCAGTCCGAACTTACTTTCCGGCGCGTGGCGAGTGGCGCAAACAGGACGCGGCAGCCGTCGACGTCGACAAGGTCAGGCTGGACGAAGCGATCGCATTCGCGATTGCCCACGAGAATCCTGATACCAAAGACCTCGCGCTGGCGATTCCCAATCAATTTCGAAGTGAAGCGCCGTACAACGCCCTGATCGGGCCGACACAAACGCGGACGGGAGCGAATGGGCTGATCATCCGGCGAGGCTCAGTGATCGCTGAATGGGGCGATGCCGGACGCGCCGACATGACCTTCAGCGTGACGAAGACCTTCCTGTCGAGTGTCGTCGGACTCGCCTTCGATCGGGGCCAGATCAAGAATGTCACGGATCGTGTCGCCCTGTACATGCCGAAGGACGTCGATCTTTTTACATCGGCCCACAATGCTCCAATCACCTGGGAGCACCTGCTCCGGCAGACCAGCGACTGGTCAGGAACGTTGTGGGGGAAACCTGACTGGGCTGACCGCCCGCCACGCGATCAGACTCCGGCACAGTGGGAACGGCGGGAGCTGCGTGAGCCGGGAACTTTCTATAAGTACAACGACACAAGGATCAACGTCCTGGCACTCGCGGCGCTCTACGTCCTCAAGCGCCCGCTCCCGGAGGTTCTGGATGAGGCCATCATGACGCCGATCGGTGCCTCATCCAGGTGGCATTGGGAAGCCTACGACAACGCCTGGGTGGAGATTGATGGGCGGAGGATGAAGTCGGTCACCGGAGGCGGCCATTTCGGGGGTGGCATGTTTATCAATGCCTACGACATGGCTCGATTTGGCTACCTGTTTCTCCAGAACGGCGAATGGGACGGCCGGCAGCTGATCTCGAGAAAGTGGATCGAGATGGCGAAGTCACCCGGGCCGGCGAACAGCGCCTACGGGTTCTGCAACTGGTTCCTGAACAATCCAACGAAGACAGCGGATGGGACGCTCGGCCCTCTGCCGTTTCCGTCGGCCCCTCGTACGTCCGTCACGTTCCAGGGCAACGGGGTCAACGTCATCTATCTGGACTGGGAGAACGATCTGCTGATCGTCGTGCGCTGGATTGACACCAACCGGAGCCTGGATCAGTTCATCGGGAAGGTCCTCGGCGCGATCAGGCGGTAACCTTGGGGTCAGATCTCGATTTTCCAAGCAGCCCCCGGACGGAGGGCCGTTGGAACTGCGCTCCGCCTCGGACATTCGACAAGGCCCCACCAAGACCGAAGGGGTTAGATCTCGATTTCCATTGAGACCGTGCTCGGACTGCCTTCTGCGCCAAAAAATCGAGATCTGACCCCCTGGGCGAGCCGGCGCCGATTCGGTTGTGCCGATGGAAGATCGAGATCTGACCCCGGCACCGATTCGTGATCGCCGGGCTAAGACTGTAATATCGGCAATGCGCAATCCTGCCTAATTGCCTGCATTTCAACAACTTCTCCTCGGATCTTGGGTTGCACTCGACGACTTGGGCGGACCAATCCGACATGCAATTCCACGACTACGCGGCCACGGAAGTCTCGACCCTAATCGCCGGGCTGTTGGCGCGACAGTCCGAAGGCGGACTCCACCAGCTGCGCGCCGTCCGTTCGGCGCTCGAGGCGGCGACGCAGGCCCTCGAGAGCACCCCGCACCCAGACAACGAGATCCAGGCGCTGGTCGGGAAGCTGACTGCGGTCTTCGAGACCGAATCACGCCGCGCGGCCGAGGAGTTGCGGCGGGTGACCGAGGAGGGGCGCCGGCGCTTGGACGAGGCGAACGCTGCCCTGACCATCCAGCTCGACGAGAACGCGGCGCTGACCGGGGCGGTCGCGCAGGCGCAGGCTGAAGTCGCCCTCCTCCGCAGCGAGCTCACAACCGCTCTGGAGCGCTGCGACGCGGCGGAGCGCGACCTGACCGCGACGGTCGAAGCGCACGCCGAACTCGAACGGATCCTGAAGGCCACCGACACGGAACTGCGCCATGCGACACACGCGCGGACCCAGGTTGAAGCCGACCTCGCCTCCGTGAAAGCGGGCGCGCAGCGGTCCAGCGCCGAACTGGATCATGTGCGCGGCGAGCTGTACCGGGTTGGCGAGGAAAGCCTCAGGCTGAGTGAGTTGCTCGACCAGGCGACCGTGGAAGGACACGACCTCCGGGGAGCCCTCGAACGGGCCGCGGCAGAGAAGCACGAACTTCGCATCGCGCTCGACGGGGCGACCGCTCAGAGCGCGCGGCTGCAGTGCCAGATCGACGAGTACCAGTCCGAACGAATCGAGCTCGATCGACAGCTGATCGCGGCGCATGAGACCCTGTCCGCTCGCGAGGGGGCAGTACGGGAGCTCGAGGCCGCCAGTGCGCGCGCCCGTTCGGTCGAGGCGGACCTGACCGACAAGAACGACCTCCTCGCGCGCGAGCTCGACGTGGCCACCGGGCGCGTGCGAGCGGCGGAAGCCGCGCTCGCAGATGCGCAGAGGGTTATCGCAGGGCAAGACGCGGTGGTGGGCGAGCTCGGCGTCGCCCGCGCGCGCGCCCACACTCTCGAAACGCAGCAGGCCGAGCTCACCGAACAGGCGCGGCAGCTCCAGACGCGGCTCGAGGCGGCGCTGCAGGCAGAAACCAGGCTGCGCGAAACGGCCGCCCGCCCGAGCGAGGCGCGGGTCGACGAGCAGCAGATCGAGACGCTGCGCTCGGAGCTCGATCGGATGGTGTCGCTGTTCGACGCCTCGGTGCGCGCGGTCCACGAGATGGCCAGCGCGCGATCTTCGAGCGATCTGCTCGTCGAACTGGTCAAGCGGCTTTCGATTCAGTTCTCCCGTGTGGCGCTGTTCAGGGCGAAGAGCAACGGCCTCGAAGGGGAACACCATGTGGGCTTCGAGGGCATCGACATCGCCAGACTGGTATTGCCCGTAACCGTCGACTCGTTGCTGACCCGCGCTCTCCAGTCGGGCGCCGTGGAGAGCTTGAGCGGACCAGACATCGCCAGCCGCCTGGGCACGCCGTTCGGCGGATCCCCAACATCAGCCGTCGCCCTCCCCATCGTCCTTCAGGGAGCGACGCTGGCGGTCGTGTATGCGGACGACGCGGACATGCCCGAACATGCGAGGGGCCCGGCCGTGCACGAAACGAGCGTGGGCTTCGCCAAGCTGCTGGTCGGCGAGGCCGCGGTGCTCCTGATGTGCCACACGCACGAGCTCAAGACGCTCGCAGAGCTGCGTCAGTACGCGACTACGTTGCTGCAGGAAGCCAAAGCGATGTACCTGGCCGACGCCGAGGCCGGGATGCCCGCGGTCCAGCTCCGCGGCCGGCTCAAGGCCAACCTCGATTGCGCCAGCCAGTTGTATACCTACCGTGCGGCGATGGAAGGCACCGCAGCGGCGGCCCTGCTCGACGAGCAGATTGCGGCGGAGACGGCGGGAACGACGCCATTCTCACGAGACCTCGCGGACCTGGTGCACAGCATGGGGGCGTCGGATCTGGGGATCACGGCCGAAGCGTCGTAGCGGTCTCGCCGCTCCGGCGGGGTCAGATCTCGATTTTCTATCCGGACGCCCGTATGTGGGCGGTCGGAAAATCGAGATCTGACCCCAACTGCTCGCCGTACTCCCAATGGAAAGATCGAGATCTGACCCTACTCCGGGGCTTCGACCAACTGCTCGACCCGACTGCTATCGAAAATCGAGATCTGACCCGACGCTCCGCGGGCTCGACTCCTATCGAAAAATCGAGATCTGACCCCGCCGGGGGTTCGGTCCACACCCCGCCGGGGGTTCGGTCCCACACTCCGCGAACAGACCGCACCTTACCTCACCAATAGAAGCTCGACCAGATCCCCGAGGGCCGCGCCCCTCGTATCGCGCTGCGCAGGCAGACGCGGCGACCTCGAGGGGGAGCACAGATGGGCGTCAGGACTCATTTTCGCGTCGCAAGCGGCGCAAGCTGCCGATCAGCGCGCCGACGCGGGCACGCCGACCTTCAGCCCCTGGCCGCCCACGAAGCGCCCCATGACGCCCCATCCTCCGAAGCTGTCGCTCACCACTACGGCCAGGTCGTTCTCTCCGGCCGACAGCGGCAGAAATAGGCGTGCCTGGTCGAACCCGATCAGCCCCTCGCGCCGCGGCCGATCGAACGCGTAAGTACCGTCACCCCGGAAAATTGGACGTCCGTTCAAGAAAACGGTCGCGATGTCGCTGAAGCCCAGGTCGAACGTGTATGTCCCCGCCCTCGGTGCGTCAATCGTGATGCGGGCCACGGCGGCGGTCACGTTGCTGCCCTTCGGGATGGTGACGTGACGGTGCAGTTCGAGGAGACCCGTAGGCTCGGTCGGCAGGCGGGTGAAACTGCCGAGGGCCGCATGGTCCGGCAGCGCCGGCACCGCGGCGTCCTTCGGCACGAACGAATGAGACAACGCCCATTCGCGAACAATCGTCTCCTCGGCTGCCGCTGGCGCCGGAGTGTCGGCTTTCGTCACCGCTCCTGCGAGATCGAACTCCACGACGTCGGGCCGGAGGGTGACATTGGCGAACGTGGCGATCGGGCCCTTTCCGGGCACATCGGCAGGAAGGAACCCCCCTACCGCGATGAATCCCGGGCGTGGCGCACGGGAGAGTTTCGGGACGACGAGCGCCGGAGCGGACATGTCGTTCACGAACAGCGCCGCGCGCTCTCCCTGGACGATCGCGCGCACGTGGGTCCACGCCCCCGGCTCGAAGGTGACCGCCGCGGTTCCGCCCGGCCCATGATGCAGCTGCCATGCGCTCTTGCCCTGCCACACCGGCGCGTACTGGAGGGCGTCCGGGAGCCCCGTCTTGTGGGGCCTGAGATAGAACTCCTCGCGTTCGCCGTCGCCCTCTGCTCGGAAGTAGAGATAGACGAACGACCGGCGACTGGTCAGTCTGACGTCGAAGTCGATTGTGCCGTCGCGCAGGGCGACGTCACGTCTGAAACCGAATCCGGTTTCGATCTGCAGCACCTCACGCCCGTCGTCGCGGGCGATCGTCGTCTTTTCACCCTGCAGCTGCCAGGCGGGATCGGTGAACGGGAGCGGCTTTGCCGGGGCCTGTGCGTGGGCCAGGCGCGCGATGGTCAGCAGCGCCGCAACGAGTGCAATTCTCATGATGCGACTCCTCCTGCGCCGGCGTGGCAACGCCATGACAGGAGGAGTGGCGCGTCAAACGGAGCCTCCGGCCAGGAAGCGGCCAGGGGCTCCGCGTCTTCTCCGCGACGGAAACGCACCAGCCTGGCAGCCGGCCCCTGTCCCCGTGCGCGGTGGGTTGCTGTTACGACCGGGATATAGCGCCGATCTCGAGTGCGGTCAAGCGCGGATCCCGGGACAGACGACGCGCACAGGCGGTCGAACGGCCATGGCTCGGTGCCGACGGCACCGAAAACCGGGATCTCGGCAAGCCGACGGAGATCATCGTCAACGTGTGCCGGCGGCCTTGCCCTTCAAATGCGTATCGAGGAACTTCAACACGGCGCTGTAGCCCTCGATCTGGTTCTTCTTCTTGGTGAATCCGTGCCCCTCGTCCGGGAAGATCACGTATTCGACCGGCGCGCCATTCTTCTTGACCGCCGCGACGATGTCGTCCGATTCGGCCTTGATCACGCGCGGATCGTTCGCGCCCTGCAGCACGATCAGCGGCTTCTTGATCTTCGCGGCGTGGAAGACCGGGGACACTTCATAGAGCATCTTCTCGTCGGCGACCGGATCCCCGAGTTCCGCGTAGAGCGCCTTGCGCTGCGCCTCCCACCAGGCCGGGATCGCGCCGAGCGTCCGCAGCCAGTTGGAGACGCCAAAGATGTCGACGCCGACGTCGAACTCGTCCGGCTGGAAGGCGAGCGCCGCCAGCACCATGTATCCGCCATAGCTTCCGCCCATGATCCCGATGCGGTTCGGATCGACATACGGCAGGCTGGCCAGGTACTTCTTCGCGTCCACGCAGTCCCAGAGCGGTTCCCGCCCGTGTTTGCGATCGTCGGCAGCGAAGAACGACTTGCCGTAGCCCGAGCTGCCGCGATTGTTGATGCCGAGGATGACGTAGCCGTGGTTGACGTAGGACTGAACGATGGCGCTGTAGCCGCTCGTGGTCTGGCCGCCAGGGCCGCCGTGCACGTAACACCAGTGCCGGGGCCTTGGCGGCCGGCGTCGCCTGGTGTGGCTTCCAGAGAATGTTCGGAATCGTCACGCCATCGCGAGCCTTGAACCGCACGACCTGCGTGTCGACCAGGTCCGCCGGGTCGATGTCGGGGCTCAGCGAAGACGTGAGCTTGGCCGGCGCGCTGTTCGTGCCCAGTTGCAGCACATGGAGATCGTTTGGCGAGCGATCGCCGTTGACGTAGAAGGCCAGCTTCGATTCGCTGCGCGCGATCGACACTCCGCCAACGCCGCCGTTCGGAATCGCCGGCAGCGCGACCGGCTTCCCGGATGCAGTCTCCACGACCGTGATGACCGCCCGCCCATCCTTGTTGACGCCGGTCACCCGGTAACGGCCGTTGTGCGAGAACGAGGTAAAGGCAACGTCCCAGTCAGCCTTCTCGACGTCCTCGTGCGTGCCCGCGGCCAGCGAATACCGGCGCAGGCGTGTGAATTCGCCCCCCTCGTTCGAGAGGTAGTAGAGATAGCGCGACGGCGGATCGAATGTCGCCGGTGAATATTGCGCTTCGCCCTTGTGCGGCGTGAGGTGGGTCAGCGCCCTGGTCTCGGCGTTCCACAGATAGATGTCGCTGTCGTTGGTGGAATTGAGCTTCGTCATCGCCACCCACTTGCCGTCGCCCGAGATGTCGTCCGGAAAGTCGCCGTGCTCGTTCTTGTAGACGAGTGTTCGCTGGTAGGTGCCCGCGTCATAGCGATAGATGTCGAAGTAGCGTGGGTCGCGCTCGTTCGAAGCGACGAAGAAGGCGCCGCCGTCCGGCGTCCAGCCTGCGAACTGGGCCTTCAGCTTCTCGCCGGGCGTCAGATCGCGTTCCTGCCCGTCCTTGAGGACGTAGAGATGATTGAGCTCGTTGCCACCCTGATCGCGCGTGAACAGGATGCGGTCATCCTTGGGGAAATAGGAGACGGCGTAGGTCGAATCGGTCGTCGACTTGGTGATCGGCGTCCACTCGCCTCCGGTCACCGGTATCGAATACACGTTCCAGATGCCGGTCTTGTTGGACGAGAACAGGATCCGCGATTCGTCAGCGGAGAACGACGCTCCTGAGATCGAAGTGGTGTTGAGAAACTGGTCGATGGTGTACTGCTTCGACGGACGCGTGGTCTGTGCGGAGGCGGTTGCCGCGCAGAGCACGAGAAGAGCCGCCCATCCCGACTGGCGAATCGACGTCATCAAGATTTTCCCCCTATACCTGCACATTCTGGCACTTCTCGCGAGCCTCCGCCTCAGACCATCGAGGCTCCGCCTCGCTCAGTGACATTTTTAACGCCGCGCCCCTCGACTCGTGCTCGGGGCGCCCTGAGCTCCGTCGAAGGGCGCGGGGGCGCGACGGCCTTGACCGCTCGGAACGGTGTCGGTCAAGGCCTCTCGGCGGGTACACGTTGGCAATTTGCCGGTTTCGGGAGATTCTGGTGACGTGATCGAGGCCGCCCCCGAACCCGCCAACGCCGACACACCCGGAGACCCGCCGGCGCCGGCGGCACCCGCGGCCCCTCCCCCACACCCCCCTCCCGCCGGCCGCCGGAAGCCGCCGATCTGGGCCAAGTGGCCGGACGACAAGCTCCTCGACCTTCGGATGTCGGAGCTCAATCTGTCGATCGAAGGCAGTGCTCTGGAGAAGCGGATCGCCGACCTGTATGAGGAGCTGGCCGCCCGCGGCATTCAGTTCCGGCCGCATTTCTGGCTCTCCGACGAATGGTTCACACCCGATGGTGTACCGGGGATCGCGATTCCATTTTACCTGGCGCACCCGCGGCTCGCGCGGCTCGAGCGCGAGCAGATGCTCGAGGTCGAGGGAGGAACGCCATCCTGGTGCAGGCGGATCCTCCGGCACGAGGTCGGCCACGCGATCGACAACGCGTACCTGCTGCGACGCCGCCGCCGGCGTCAGGCGATGTTCGGGTCGTCGTCCATCGAGTACCCCGAGTTCTATACGCCCAAGCCGTACAGCCGCAGCTTCGTCCTCCACATCGACAACTGGTACGCCCAGAGCCATCCCGACGAGGACTTTGCCGAGACGTTCGCGGTGTGGCTCAATCCGCGCTCGGAGTGGCGGCGCCGCTACCAGGACTGGCCGGCGCTCAAGAAGCTCGAATACATGGACGAGTTGATGCGCGAGATCGCGAGCCAGCCGCCGCTCGTCGACAAACGGCGCACGGTCGATCCGCTCCATCGCATCCGCCGCACGCTGCGCCAGCACTACAAGCGCAAGGCGGAACACTACGCCCTCGACTACCCGGACTTCTACGATCGCGATCTTCGGCGCCTCTTTCCGAATCCGCCGGAGGACGCGCGGACGGTGCCGGCGTCACGCTTCATCAACCGCATCCGCAAGGACGTCCGCCGCACCGTGGCCGCATGGACCGGCGTTTACCAGTACACGATCGATCAGGTGCTCGAAGAGATGGCCGAGCGCTGCGACGAGCTCCAGCTCCGCTTCACGGCCGGCACCGAGGAGCAGACCGAGGCCGACTTCATCGTCGTGCTGACGGTGCAGACCATGAACTACCTGCACAGCGGCCGGCACCGGGTGGCGTTGTGAAGAAGCGCCGGGTGCTGGTGCTCATGCACGACTACATGGTCCCGCCGGAGGACGTCAGCGGCCACGACCTGATGGCCGTGCCGTGGAAGACCGAGCACGACGTGATCGTGACGCTCCAGGAGCTCGGCCACGACGTTCATCCGGTCGGGGTTGGCGACGACCTGGGCGTGGTGCGGCGCGCGGTCTGGGAGTGGAAGCCCCACATCGTCTTCAACATGATGGAGGCGTTCCACGAGCTCGGCACCTTCGACCACAACGTGGTGTCGTATCTGGAACTGCTGCGGGTGCCTTACACCGGCTGCAACCCGCGGGGTCTGATGCTGGCGCGCGACAAGGCGCTCTCGAAAACCATCCTGCACTATCACCGGATTCCGGTCCCGGATTTCGCCGTCGTCCATGTCGGCAAGAAGGCCCGGCCGCAGAAGAAGCTGGGATTCCCGCTGATTGTGAAGTCGCTCACGCAGGAGGGATCGACGGGCATCTCCCAGGCGTCGGTCGTGGACGACGACACCAAGCTGCGCGAGCGGGTGCAGTTCATTCACGAGAGCATCGGCACCGATGCCATCCTCGAGCGCTACATCGAAGGACGTGAGCTCTACGTCGGGATCATCGGCAACTCACGGCTGTCGGTCTTCCCGGTCTGGGAGCTGCACTTCACCAAACGTGGCGACGAGGTTCATCGGATTGCCACCGAACGGGTCAAGTGGAGTGCGAAGTACCAGAGCAAGTACGGGATCAAGACGCGCGAAGCGAAGCTGCCGGAGGACGCCGCCGGACGCATCCAGTATCTCTGCAAGCGCGTGTATCGCTCACTCGACTTGAGCGGCTACGCGCGCATCGATCTCCGGATGGACAGCGATGGCAAGCCGTACGTCATCGAGGCGAATCCGAACCCGCAGCTCGGATACGGCGAGGATTTCGCGGAATCCGCCGAGCGCGTCGGCGTGTCCTACGGGCAGCTGCTGCAGCGCATCATCCTGACGGGGCTGCAGTGGCGGCCCGGGAAGCGGGGCTAGCCTGGCGGTTACGGGTTGACCACCGCTTTCCCTGCCATCTGCTTGTTGAACGCCGGGATCGCGCTCGAGAGCAGGCTTTCGAAACCAGCCTTCGCTTTGGCCAGGTCCTGCTCAATCACCTTCAGGACCTGCGAACTGCGTATCGGTCGGCCGGTAATCGATGCTTCCCGCTTCGTCGCTCGCGCCCATGCCGACGCCGCCACTCAGCCAGATCAGGTTCATGTAGACCTTGTAGGCTTCGGGGAAGTACTTGTCGTCGCTCAGCATCTCCGAGCGCGACACCAGCTTGCAGCTCGACCTTCAGGATGGCTTCGTTGAGCTCGCTCAACACGGGCACGACATCACGCTTCCCCGCATTGGTCTTGACCTGATCTTCAATCTGCTTCCGCCAGACCTCCATGCGGTTGACCATCCGCGACGTTTCGGTGATCGTCGTCGCGGATGCGCACCTGCGTCGCGGTTGAAAGGCTCAGGTCTTCCACCGATGCGCCGACCGCAGGATCCTTGATCACCTCGAACGGCTGCGTGTAGGCGGTGCCGTCCACAGTGACCTTGACCTGGTACTTGCCAGGCGCGGCCATGGGGATGCCGGTCTGCGGCGTAATGCCCCAGTGAGTGATGGCGCGCGGATGTCGGTGCCCTGGAACCTGGGCTCTTCCCAGATGTAAGGATTCTCCGGCGGCGTCGTCTTCAGCGCGACGAGCGTTGGCGGATCGTAGCGAAGATCCCAGTCGATGCCGTTCCAGCCCTGATGGCCCACGACCTGCTGCTTCTTCACGTGCGCTCCGGCGGCATCGACGATCTCACATCGAGCGGACGCGACGGTGCGGAAGGCAGGAACAGCGCGAAGTGCGGACGTCCGGACTGCGTGAACACGCTCCGGGCCTGCCGGAAGATCGGCGCAGGCTCGAGCAGCCTGGCGGTCGTCAGCTTCGGAGCCGTCTCTCCGGTCTGCTCGAGCAGCGCGATGTTCGGCAGGATGAAGAGGCCGCGGCCGTAGGTCGACACGACGACGTCGTGGAACCGCGGCTCGACGGTGATCCAGCTCACCGGGGCCGGCGGCAGGCCGTCCTTGAACTGCGTCCAGGTCGCGCCGTCATCGAGCGAGTAGTAGAACGCCCGCCCGGTGCCGGCGAAGAGCATGCCTTTCCGGTTCGGGATTTCCCGAGAACGACAGCACGTAATCGAGCGGGTGGCCGGACGGCAGATTGCCGGTTACGCTGCGTCCAGGTGGCGCCGAAGTCCGTGGACTTGTAGATGTACGGCTTGCGATCGTCCATCAGGTGAAACGCGACGCGACGTGTAGACCGTGCCGGGATCGAAGGTCGACGGCCAGATCTGCGTGAACGTCGCCCCACGCCGGCAGGTCCTTGAAGTTCTTCGTGACGTCGATCCAGTTGGCGCCGTCGTCGTTCGTGTACCAGAGCTTGCCGTCGTTGGTGCCGGCCCAGATCAGCCACTGCTGGATCTTCGAATACTCGATGGCCCACACCACCTGCGCCGTTGTACTGGCCGAGGTTGTCGCCGACGATGCCGCCATTCGACACGATCTTCGACGTGATCCTGCGTGGACAGATCCGGACTCAGCTCGGTCCATGACTGGCCGCCGTTGGTCGGTCTTCAGAATCAGCTGGCAGCCGTAGAGCACGTTCTTCGTATCGAATGGATCGATCGCCATCGGCGCGGTCCAGTGGCAGCGGTACTTCGTCTCGTTCGGGGGCGAGTCGAGCGTGATCATCCACGGCTCGATCGAACGTGCAGTGCCCGTCCGCGCATCCCAGCGCGTCACTTTGTTGCCGTAGCACGACGCGTAGACGATGTCGGCGTTGGTGGGATCGGGAATCGTGAAACCCGGACTCGCAGCCGCCGATGTTCGGCTGCCATTGCAGACCGCCGCCTCCGCCGCGCACCTCCACCTCCACCACCGCCGAGTGCCTGCGGCTGCTGGATTTCGGCCGCCGCGCCAGGCTGTTGCGGTGCAGCGGCCTGGCCTCCTGCACGTCCGCCCGGGTGGGCTGATCCGTGGCCGCTCCCGCTGCACCGCCCCGCCCTCCAGCGGCGCCGCCACCCCCACCGCGGCCTCCCCGGCCGCCGGCCACGGGTTGCGGCATGGTGCTGCCCGCAGGCAGCCGGCCGTTGCCGGTCTGCTCGGAGACCGTCATCGGCCCGCGCATCGTGCCGTCGTCCTGACGGTTGCTGTAGATCCAGTAGGGAACGCGGTTGTCGACGTGCACGTGATACATCTGCCCGTTCGGCAGCGACACGCGGACGATCCCCTGACGCGTGTTGATGTTCGCGCCGCCATCGTCCACGAGCGACGTAGCGCACGGGATCCTTCGGATCGATCCAGACGTCGTGGCAGTCGCCGCAGCTTGCCTGTCCCTGCGTGAACGGAAAGGGCCCGCCGCCATTGCCGCTGAAGGTCTTTCCGCCGTCCTGCGAGCGGTGCATGCTGCTGCTCATGACGAAGACGTCGTCGGGATTCTGCGGATTGACGACGAGCCGGATGTAGTAGCCGGCGCGGCCGATCAGCGAGCGATCCCAGCTGACCACCTTCCAGGTCGCGCCGCCGTCGTCCGACCGCCACAGCGATCCCTGATTGGCGGTCTGGATCAGCGCGTACATCCGCTTGGTGTTCGACGGCGCGATCGCGACGTCGATCTTGCCCACCGGCGGCTTGGGCATGCCCGTCGGTGATCTTCGTCCACTTCGCGCCGCCGTCCTCGAGTGATGTAGACGCCGCTGCCGGGTCCGCCGCTGAACTGCCCCAGGTGTGCTGCTCGACCTGCCAGGTGCCGGCGATGCAGGATGTCCGGATTCGTCGCGTCCATCGACAGCCCCGAGCAGCCGGTGTTGCGGTCGACGAACAGAACGCGCTGCCACGTCGCACCGCCGTCGGTCGACTTGAACACGCCGCGCTCTTCCTGCGGTCCGGTCAGCCGTCCCTGCGCGCAGACGTAAACGATGTTGGGATTCGTCGGGTGAATGAGGACGCGGGAGATGCGGCCGGTTTCGGGCAGTCCCATGTGCTTCCAGGTCTTGCCGGCGTCCGTCGGACTTGTAGACGCCGTCGCCCATCACGTCGCTGTAGCGGATGACCCACGGCTCGCCGGTGCCGACCCAGACGATGTTCGGATCGGAATCGGCGACGGCAATGGAGCCGATCGCCGCGACCGGCTGATCGTCGAAGATCGGGACGAACGTCTGGCCGCCATCGGTGGACTTCCACACGCCGCCGGACGCGGAGCCGAGGTAGTAGGTGTTGGGATCGCCGGGCACGCCGGCGACGGTGGCGATTCGGCCGGCCGGCGCGGGCCCCATGTAGCGGAACTTCATCGGCTCCGGCGTGCTCGCCGGCTGCGGACCGCCAGGACCGCCGCGCTGAGCGTGCGCGGCGGCGGCAAAGCCGGTCAACGCAACCAGCGCGAGACTTGCGACACGGCGACAACTGCGCATCCTCAACTCCACAAACCGAGCCGCTGGCGCGACTCCAGAACCCGGACGGCCGGCAGACGGCCGCGATCCAGGCAATCGCGGCGTCGATTCGATACCGCGAGAAAGCGCGAATTATAGCGCCGGCGATCTTCTTTGGGGGATCAGGGTTGGGCGATGGCGAAGCTGCCGACCGCCTCGTCGATTGAATCGAAGCAGTCGAACACGTCGAGGAGCTGCGTAATCGTCATCACGCGATGACTGCGTGAGGTGAGATTCGCGAGCTTCATGTCGCCGCCGCGCCGCCGAACACTGAGGAACCGGCCGACGAGCACGCCGATGCCGGCACTGTCGATCGACGTGACCTCACCGAGATCGACGACGAGATGGAGGCGGTTCTGGGCGACGAGGTCGTTCACGGCGTCGCGGAAGATGGCATCGCCGTCCTCGAGGACGAGGCGGCCGCTGAGATGCAGGACCGTCACGGCGTCGCGGTGCTCCAGCGTGATGACCAGCGCCGCACGCGTCATTGGACGCGCACCCGCGCAGGTTCCTCGACGAAGTGGACGGATTGCACCGAGCTGGTGACGATTCGGGTGCCGATGGCGTAGACCTCGAGCGCGAAGCCGCAGTAGATGCCGCGCAGCTTGAGGAAGGCCCCGCCGAGCGAGCTGCCGAGAATCACGGCGCGGGTCGGCTCCGGGAAATACTTGCCGCCGCGCACAATCGCTTCGCCCGTGCGGGCGGTTACGACCGTGATGTGGTAGACGGTGTTCATCGTCCTGACGAACAGCACGTCGAGATCGCGGAGGGCATCGACCTGGACGCCGTCGGTCCACGGCCGCTCGACCCATGTGTCCAGGTGCGCAGCCGGCTGCAACGCACGGGTGCGGACTGGGACGATTCCGGTCGCTGTCGGCGGAGTCTTGGACACAGTCCTGCGTATTATGAACCCGGGCGTGCCGGAGCGCGAAATGCTGCGCATTTCGGCCAATTCCTGACGATCCCGACGCCGATCCGTTCCTGCCGCCGACGTGTTATGGTCCGCAGCAATCAACTGAAGGACTTCGATGCCGAATCAGATCAGCCGCCGTGACTTTCTCTACGTAACCGCAGGCGCGAGCGGATTGCTGAGCGGGAGTGGAATTCCCCCGCTGGAGCTGGACGCCTCGCAGACGCCGGCCTCCGCCACGCCCGAGGTGCCGGCCGGCTGGTTCGACCGGCCGATGCGGTGGGTTCAGCTGACCCTGGTCGAGAACGATCCCGGACGCTTCGATCCGGCCTTCTGGCTGGACTATTTCCGTCGCCTCCACGCCGACGCCGCCACGCTGAGTGCCGGCGGCATCGTGGCGTATTACCCGACCGAGGTCCCCCTCCACCACCGCAGCGCGTGGCTCGGCACCGGCGATCCGTTCGGCGAGCTGGTCAAGGGCTGCCGGACGATGCAGATGAACGTCGTCGCGAGGACGGACCCGCACGCGGTCCGCGACGAAGTCCGACAGGCCCATCCGGACTGGATTTCGGTGAACCGGAACGGCGAACCGCTGCGCCACTGGGCGAACCGGGATCTCTGGGTCACCTGCGCACTCGGACCTTACAACTTCGAGTTCATGGACCAGGTGCACCGCGAGATCGTGACCAGGTACAAGGTCGACGGCATCTTCTCCAACCGGTGGGCGCCGCAGGGAGGCGACTGCTACTGCGTGCACTGCCAGAGGAACTTCAAGGATGCGACCGGCCTCGAGCTGCCCCGTACAACGGACCCGCGCGATCCAGGCCGCCGGCAGTATCTCGAGTGGCGCACCGCGAGGCTCATCGAGTTGTGGAAGCGCTGGGATGCCACGGTCCAGGCGGCCAACCCGGACGCGCGCTACATTCCCAACGGTCCCCCCAGCATGAAGTCGGCCGGTGAGCTGGCTGCGATTCAGTTCACCGACAACCAGGCGCGGCGAGGACTCACACCCCCATGGAACAACGGGCGCCGCGCGAAAGAGCTGCGATCGGTGATGGGACGCCGGCCGATCGGCGGCATCTTCAGCGTTGGCGTGGAGGAGCCGTACCGGTGGAAGGACTCGGTCCAGAGCGAGCCCGAGATCCAGCTCTGGGTGGCCGAGGGCACCGCCAACGGCATGCGCCCCTGGGTCACGAAGTTCTCGGGCGTCCTCTACGACCGCCGCTGGCTGCCGGCGGTCGAACGGATCTACGACTGGCACTACCGTCACGAACGCTATCTGCGAAACGAGTCGCCGGTCGCCGCAATCGGCCTGCTCTACTCGGAGCAGACCGGGCGCTACCATCCTGGTGTCGCCGCTGGCGATCGCGCCGAGGATCACGTGCTCGGGATGTACCACACGCTCATCGAAGCGCGGATGCCCTTCGAGCTCGTCCACGAGGCGTTCCTCACGCCGCAGGCGCTCGATCGCTTCAAGGTGCTGGTCCTGGCCGACGCGGCCGCGCTCTCCGACGCGCAGTGCGAGGCGATTCGCCGCTACGTCGATCGCGGAGGGAGCGTCGTTGCCACTTTCGCGAGCTCGCTCTACGACGAATGGGGCCAGCAGCGGAAGGACTTCGGTCTCGCCGATGTCTTCGGCGTGTCGTTCGCCGGGCGCATCGAGGGGCCGATGCAGAATTCCTATCTGAATCTCGACGCCGATCCGTCAACCCGAACGCATCACGCCGTGCTGCGCGGGCTCGAGGACGCGCCGCGCATCATCAACGGCGTATTCCGCGTCGAGGTGCGGCCGACTACGGAGTTCCCCTCGCCGATCACGCTGGTGCCGTCGTATCCGGACCTGCCGATGGAAGATGTCTACCCGCGCGTGCCTCGCACCCAGACGCGCGAACTGTACCTGCGCGAAGTGGGACGCGGCCGCGTCGCCTACATCCCGTGGGACATCGATCGCACGTTCTGGGAAGTGCTGTCGCCGGATCACGGAAGGCTCCTCCACAACGTCCTGACCTGGGCGATGAATCAGGAACCCGCTCCGGTCGAAGTCGACGGACGAGGCGTCGTCGACGTGACCGTGTGGCGGCAGCGGGACTCGATGACGGTGCACCTCGTAAACCTCACGAACCCGATGATGATGAAGGGTCCGCTGCGGGAGATCATTCCGATCGGACCGCTCACGGTTCGGGCCCGCGTGCCGGGAGGGTTGCGCGCCACCAAGGTCAAGCTGCTCACCGCGGGCACCTCCGCCGCGCCGCAAGACGCTGCCGGCACCATCACGGTGAAGGTCCCAAGCGTAGACTTCCACGAAGTCGTCGCCATCGACCTCGAGCCGGCGAAGCGCTAACGGCCCTGGTCCCGGATCGCCTGCAGGCGCGCCTGGAGCTCTTTCACCTTCTCCGGGTGTTGCTCGACGAGATTCTGGCGTTCTCCGGGATCGCGGCTCAGGTCGTAGAGCTGCGGCACGGTCTCGTTGCCAAGCTCGGTGTTCGTCTGCTCGTTCATCTTCGGCCGCTTGCTGGCCTCGATGAACTTCCATTGCCCGCTCCTCAGCGCCTGCCCACCCGCCTGCTCGATCAGCTCGGTGCGCCCGGTCTGTGAGGCTCCCAGAAACGCGGCCATGGTGTCGATGCTGTCCGGCGCTCGAGCGCCGGCGAACGGCTGCTTCAGCAGCGCGGCAAAAGACGCGAGGAAGTCAACCTGCGACACGAGCGCGGCGGATGTGCCCGGCTTGACGCGGCCCGGCCAACGCAGGATGAACGGCACCCGCGTGCCGCCCTCGAAGTGACTGTACTTGCCACCGCGGAACGGACCCGACGGCGTGTGGCTTCCGAGCCTTGCCACGGCGTCGTCTCTGTAACCGTCGTCCACGACCGCGCCGTTGTCGCTCGTGAAGATCACGATGGTGTTGTCGGCGAGCTTCAGCCGGTCGAGCGTATCGAGGACCTGGCCGACCGACCAGTCCGCCTCGACGATCACGTCTCCGCGCGGTCCGAGCGACGTCCGGCCCACAAACCGCGGGTGTGGCACCCGCGGGACGTGCGGATCGTGCAAGGCAAAGAAGAGAAAGAACGGCCTGGTCCGCTGACGCTCGATGAACGCGACCGCCTTCGACGTGAAGACATCGGCCATGTCCTCGTCTTTCCAGAGCGCGGCGGCTCCGCCCTTCATGTATCCGATCCGGCTGATGCCATTGACGATGGTCTGGTCGTGGCCGTGACTCGGGATGACTTTCAGCAACTCGGGATTGGACTTGCCGGTTGGCAGTGAGGGAAACGGCTCGGAATAGCTGACCGCGATCGGATCCGCCGGGTCGAGCCCCGCAACGCGGCGGTTCTCCACGTAGACCGTCGGCACGCGATCGCCGGTCGCCGCCATGATGAACGCTTCGTCGAATCCAATCTCCAGCGGCCCGGGGGTGATGTCCCCGTTCCAGTTCGGGCCGCCCTTCGGCCCCAGCCCCAGATGCCATTTCCCAATCACGCCGGTGACGTAACCGGCCCCTCGCAGCATCGACGCCAGTGTCGGCCGGCCCGGCTCAATCACCAGCGCCGCATCCCCCGGCAGCACGCCGGTCCCGGGCTTGCGGAACGCGTACTCGCCAGTCAGCAGCGAATAGCGCGACGGCGTGCAGGTTGCGGCGCTCGAGTGCGCATCGGTGAAGCGGAGACCCGCCTTCGCGAGGCGATCGACGTTGGGAGTGGACAGCGCTTTCGCGCCATACGCGGAGACGTCGCCGGAGCCGAGGTCGTCGGCGTAGATCAGGACGATGTTCGGGGTCTGGGCAGAGACGGTGGTAGCCGCGGCGAGCAAGAGAGTGGCGATCGCGAGTCGCTTGTCCATGGTTCTGAGCCCATCCCGTCAGTCGGCCAGATACTCTATCCGGCCAGCAGCATCAGGCCAATTGACGACCGCCGTCAAATGCCGTGGCCGCCGGTTCGGCCGTTCGCGGGTGAGAGCTGTGTAGGTGCGACTGGGGGCTGGGGACTGGGGGCTGGGGACTAGCGATCAGGGACTAGCGATTCCGGGCGGCACCCCTCCCAGTGCCGCCCAAGCCGCTTACCACCTCGGCTCGCGCCGGCCGCCGCCTCCGCCGAAGCCGCCACCACCGCCACCGGAACGCGCCGGCATCGGCTTCGCTTCGTTGACGGTCAGATTCCGGCCGCCGAAGTTGTGATCGTGCAGCTGCTCGATCGCGCGCTGCGCTTCTTCTTCCGTGGCCATTTCGACGAACCCGAAGCCGCGCGCGCGGCCGGTGGCCATGTCGCGCATGATCTTCACGCTGTCGACGGTGCCGCAGCCTGCAAACAGCTGCTCGACATCCTGCTCGCCCGCGGTGTACGGAAGGTTGCCCACGTAAAGTTTTCTACCCATTGCTGACTGTTCTCACTTCTGCTCCGTATCGTGGAGCCACGTTGTGGTTGAAAATCCGCCCGTGCGGATCCGAGATGGAGCGGGCAAGGCTCAGCAGTCTACGTTGCGGGGAAAAGAGGGTCGGGGGGACGTCGTTTCGGCGCGGCACGCGGGCTACGGCAGGAGCTGCCTTCCACCTATCGGCCGAGAGCATATCACGTTCCCCAGGCAGCCGACTTGCAATACCCTGCTGTTATGGCTTCCCGACCGATTCCCGCTCACCGGTCCCCTTCGCCGGGACCCGGGCGCCGCCGTGGCGCCCGCCACGACTCGGATTCCCTGATCGACTGGACCCAGCCCGATCAGAACGCCCACGTGCTCGACTGGCGGCAGCGGGCCCATGAATTCGGGATCGTTCCCGCCGACGAGTCCGACGAGACGGTCGTGCTCCCGGCCCGGCAGCTGGTCGAAGAGGACGACCCCGAGGCCTTCGACGACCAGATGATGGAGGAAGGCGACGAACCGCTGCGCGCGGAGACCAAAGAGGACGACGACGAAGAGGAAGAAACGCCGCAGCCGGGACCGGCTCGTGAAGATCTCGATCTCGTGCGCGTCTACCTGAAACACGTGGGCCGCCGCAAGCTGCTCAAGGCCAAAGAGGAGCAGGAGATCGGCGGGCGCATCGAGAAGGCGCGCGGCGAGCTGCAGGCCACGCTCGGGATGATTCCGTGCGCCGTCCGCACCCTGCTGGCATTGGGCGACCAGGTGAAAAAGGGCGCGCCGGCGGCCGAGCTCATCCTCCTGCCCGACGGCGGCGAGCTCAGGCAGGATCACATCGCGCCGATTCTCAAGGCCTTCGACCGGATCCGTCAGGCGCGGCAGAAAATCGACGAATGGACCCGCAAGTGTGAGGACCATCGATCCACGGCGGCGTCGCGTGCCGCCTACCGCAAGGAGATCGAGGCCGCCGAGCAGCAGATTGCCGGACTGCTGCGCGACATGCCGCTGCGCCCCTCGCTCGTCGAGGACATCACGAACCGGCTGCGGGAGAAGAGCGCGGAGTTCGACGAGATCGAGAACCTGCCCCGGCCGGCGCGGACGGCGGCACGGCAGGCGCTCGAGGAGCGGACCGGCATGCCCCGCCGGCGGTTCTGCGAGATCGCGGAGCGGGTGTGGAAGCAGGAGGAAGCGATTCGCGAAGCCAAGCGCGAGCTGCTCGAAGCGAACCTGCGGCTGGTGGTGTCGATCGCCAAGCGCTATTCGAATCGCGGCCTGTCGCTGCTCGATCTGATCCAGGAAGGCAACATCGGGCTGATGAAGGCGGTCGACCGCTTCCAGTTCCGCCGCGGGTTCAAGTTCTCGACCTACGCGACGTGGTGGGTGCGCCAGGCCGTGGGCCGCGCGGTCGCCGATTACGGCCGCACCATCCGCCTGCCGGTGCACGTGATCGAATCGCTCAACCGGCTCACCCGCGAGCGGCGCACGCTCGCCGCCGAGCTCGATCGCGAGCCGACACCCGAGGAGCTTGCCGTGCGCATGGAGCTGCCGGTCGGAAAGGTGCAGCTGCTGCTCGAGGCCTCGAAGTCGCCGACCTCCCTCGAAGCGCCGGTCGGCGAGGACGAAGAGACGCGGCTCGGCGACCTGGTGAAGGATGCCGCCGCCCAGTCGCCGGAAGAGACGGCCATGCGCAACCAGATGGCGGTCGAGGTCGAACGGGCGATGGCGCCGCTGACCGATCGCGAAAAGGAAGTGATGCGCCTGCGCTACGGGCTGGGCACCGATCGCGAGCACACGCTCGAGGAAGTCGGCCGCCGCCTCTTCATCACCCGCGAGCGCGTCCGCCAGATCGAAGCCAAGGCGCTGGCGAAGATGCGCGGCAGCCGGCGGCCGGGCCGCCTAGGCGAAACCGTCCGGCACCCGAGCCTGACTGCGTGCCATGTTCGCCGCCCGCCAACTCCGGCTCCGAGTGCTGGAAGCGCTGGAGCACCCGGGTCAAGCAGTTCCTGCGGCGCGACGAATTGTGGCCGCTGCGCGTGCCCCGCGAGCCGCTGCTGCTCGACGACATCATCCGTCACGCGCTCGCCGACGACGCCGGCCGGTTCGACCCGGAGACGCTTCGCGCCCGCACGCTGCTGTCGCTGCGAATGGGCGGACGGCAGCTGGTGGCGCGCGTGGGTCGGCGTGCTCCCGTCAGGGCTGAAGATCTACTGCGATTCCGGCGAGCATGAATCGCGCGTCCTCGCGTCGGGCGGACGCAACGAAGGGGACGACAGCGACCGCGCGTTCCTCGCAGCTCTTCGGAGAGTCGGCCGGAGGCCATTTCGGCATCGAGATGTCGGGCGGCGCGCCCCGGTCGGTACGCTCGCCGTTGCCACGCGAGCTGCTGGTCGAGATGTTCGTGAACCTGTTCGAAGTGACCGGAGCCGAAGATTCCGTTCGCGATCAGCTCGGCGCGTTCGAGACGAGGCGCGGCGATGGGCCGGCCGCAGGCCGCGACTTCCAAGCTGACGTCGAACGAGTGGCTCGACGCCGCGCTGCGGCCGGCGCTCGCTCATTTCTTCGCCGGAACCCTGACCGCCGTCCAGGTCCCGTCGCCGGCGCCCTCGTAGTCCACGTCCCCGCTCATTCGATCGTTCTCGTAGGTGCCGCTGAAGACGCCGGACACGGTCGTGCCCTCGGCCACCACGGTCACGGTGAACTCGACGTGATTCTCCTTGACCGTACCTTCGAGATTGGACTTGCCGTAGCGGCCCTCGTAGGTGCCGGTGATCTTCTCACCGTCCTGCTTGAACGTCACGAGCGGCCGGCCGGTGCCCACGGCCAGCTCCACGGTGAACTGCCACTGACCGGCGATGTTGGCCGGCGCTGCCGAGACGAGAACGGCGGTGATCAGGACGAGGAAGGCGGCCCGCGCTGAGCGATACATCATGCCCAACGATAACGCGGAAGCGCGGGAAGTGTCGAATGCGCAGACTGCCTACGCGGCGTCCTGGGAAAAGATCGTGGTGATGAGGTCGTCGTCCGAGAACTGCGGGAACCGAGCTCGGCGTGAACGTCTCGAGATCGAGCTCGTCCTTCCGGGCGTTGATCTTCAAGGTCGCCGGTTCCTGAACGATCGCTCCGGCTTCGACCGGCAGCAGGAACCGCTTGTGGCTCGAACAGCCCGCTGGACTCGATGACGAAGTACTCGCAGCGTCGCGTGACCGGACTGATCAGCACGCCGCCGATGTTGCCAAGCGACTCCGAGTCCTCGGTGCAGACCCGGAAGTCCGACAGGTAGCCGGCGGGGCAGCGACGCTGCTCGCGTCGAGATACCGCAGGTCGGCTATTTCACCGGTCAGTTTCTCAGCCACCGTCGCCTCCTGGCCCGCCTCGTTAGCAATCGGGGTGCCAGCCGCGGCGCGGCAGGAATGGACGGTTTTTCACGACACTTCCCGGCATTGCCGGCCGGAAATACACAATTGCGGCTGGGATTACACCGGCGAGGGCGGCGCCGGCGGCTGCAGGGGTAGCGGTGGATTGGCCACCCAGCCAATTTGTTGATACATGCTGAGCATGTCGAAGCAATTCCAGCCTTCGACAATCTTTCCGTCTTCGACACGGATGATGGTGATGCCCCAGAAGTCAACTGGTTGGCCGGTCGGGTCGCCGCCGAACGCCGCGCCGGAGTGCCGGCCGGTCACGTGGCAATGCGCGGCGACCACGTCGCCTTCGGTGACGGTTCGCACCACTTCGATCGAGAGATCGCCGAGGGCCTCACGAAACATGCGGAACAACGGCTTGAAAGCGGTCGGCCCCTGGATCGGGCCGCCTGGCAATCCGTACGCAACGCCGTAGGGCGCCATCAGAGCTGTCGATGGACTCTTCGCGCCCTTCGTCCCACACCTCCTTGAACCAGCGGCGAACGACGTATCGGGAGAATCCGCCATGAAACACCTCGCAGGGTTGCGGGAAGTATTTCGTCACACCGGTCACGGGTCAATAACGTTCAACCGGCGCGCGTGCAAGAAATGCGTGGCGGGGTCCGCGCGAGAACGGGTAGTTTGAACCCGCCTCCCGCATGCGCGTGAGGCTGGAAACGACGTCTACTTCGTCGACGATCTCGCCGAAGCCTTTCACCTGCTCTTCAATCACTTTCCGATCGCCGACGATCACGATGGGCGCACGCTCGTCCTGAAGGTGCTTCTTCGCCATCTCCGAGACCTGCTGCGGCGTGACCGCATACACCTGCTTCACGTAGGTGCTGGCATAGGTCGGCGGCAGGCCGTGCAGATCCATGTAGTCCAGCTGATTGGTGATGCCGCCGCGGCTGGAGTTCTGAAGCACGTAGGTCCCCGCCAGGTAGTTCTGGATGCCCGTCAGTTCCTCGGCCTTCGGCGGTTCGGCCTGCAGCCGATCGATCTCGGCGAGGATCTCCTTGATCGACGGGCCCGTCACGGTCGTCGTGACGTCCGCGTTCTCGGCCCAGTAGCCGTCGCGGTAGCGCACCGAGAGCTCGCTGTACGGCGAGTAGGTGTAGCCCTTGTCCTCGCGGATGTTCTTCGTGATGCGCGAGGCGAACGCGCCGCCGAGCAGCGCGTCCATCACCGTCATCGGGATGAAGTCGGGGCTCGACGGGTCGACGGTCGGGACCCCGATGATCACCGTGGACTGCGGCGCGCCCGGCCGATCGATGATGTGGACGACGCGCGTGGACGAGCGGCTTGGCGGCCGCCGGCGCCGGCGCGCTGCCCTTCTCCCAGCCGGCGAAGGCTTTTCGAATCGACGCCTCGACGGCGGCCTCGTCGAACCGTCCGACGACGTAGAGCCGCGACCGGCCGGCGCCGTAGGTCTGCTGGTAGAAGCGGCGGGTCTGATCCAGCGTGTAACCCTTGACCATCGCGTCGGTCGGGAAGACACGGCCGTAGGGATGGTCGCCGTACATGACCGCGCGGAATTTCTGCAGGGCGAGCTGACTGCGGCTGGCTCAGGCTGACGGCGAGGTTGCGCAGCATGTTCGCCTTGAGGCGCGCCAGCTCCGACTCCGGGAATTTCGGGTTCCGAACGACATCGGCCACCAGCTCGACCATCTGCTGGCCGTACTCGCTGAGCACGTCGCCGCCGATCGTCGTCGTGTCGCCGCCGACGTTGACCGACAGCGAGCCGCCCATCCGCGCCGCCTCTTCGGAGATCTGCGCGGCGCTCCGCGTCGTCGTGCCCTCGCGGATCAGGTCGCCGGTCAGATCGGCCAGCCAGACCTCGTCAGCCTTCTCGAAGGCGTTGCCCGTCCGCATGGTCAAGCGTGACGCGCGCCTTCGGCATCGTCGCCCCACTGCACGAGCGCGACCTGGAGGCCGTTGTCGAGCGTGAAGCGCTTCGGTTCCGGAACCTTGAAGTCGCGCGGCGTGCCGGGCTTCGGCGGCTCCGCCGGGAACGTGCGCCGGCGGCGGGCGCCGGCTTCGGCGGCGCCGGTTTCTGGGCAGCGGGCTTCTGCGCCGCCGGCTTTTCTGCGGCCGGCTTCTGCGCCGCCGGCTTCGTCGTCGACGGGTTCTCGAGAGCCGGTTTCGCGGGCGGCGGCGCCTGTGCCCGAAGGATGGGAGCTGCCGCCAGGAGCGCGGCGCCGCAAATCACGGAAGCGAAGCGCGTGCGCGTCATGTCAGTTCCCCTTCCCTTTCGGCGTGATGGTCAGGATCGTCCGGTTGGTCGGCCGAAGGTATTCCCGGGCCGCCTTCTGAATCATCGCCGGCGTGACCTTCCGGAACTCGTCCTCGAGCCGGTTGATCTTCCCCGGGTCGTCGTCGAACAGCGCGAACGCGGCGAGCAGGTTGGCGCGGCCGAAGCCGACGAACTGCTCGTAGGCGGCGTAGAGGCCCGACCGCCGCTTCACGAGCGCGAGCTCGAGCTCCGCTTTGGTGACCGGCGTCGTCTGGAGCCGCGTGATTTCCTCGTCGATCGCCTGGATGATGTCGTCGGCCTTCTTGTCGGCGTCGTGAATCAGCCAGACCGATCCAGAGCGTCGGCCCCTTGATGTCGAACATGTTGCCGAGCAGCGGATTGGTGCCGCCCGACACCGAGCCGGTCAGCCCGCGCTTCTGCACCAGCGACTGATACAGCCGGCTGTCGGCGCCCTGCACGAGCAGCTGATCGATCAGCCCCATCGCGTAGTACTCGGGCGTGTCGCGCGGCGGGAAGTGATAGCCGAGCGCGAGCGCCGGACGGTTGGCGAGCGGATCCTCCCGGTTCGCGCGCTTCTCCTTCTCCTGCCGCGGCTCGGAGATGTCGGGCTGCGGCGGCAGCTTGGACGACGGGATGCCGCTGAAGTACTTGCGGATCCACTCGAGCGTCTGCTTCGTGTCGATGTCGCCGCTCACGACGAGCACGGCATTGTTCGGCGCGTAGTAGGTCTTGAAGAACTGCTGGACGTCGGCGAGCGTCGCCGCGTCGAGGTGCTCGAGGTCGCCGTAGAAGTTGTGCGCGTTGTACCAGTTGGTGTTGGCGTGCTGCGGCAGATCCAGCCACGGGAACCCGCCGTACGGCTGGTTCAGCACGTTGACCTTGACCTCGTTCTTCACGACGCCCTGCTGGTTGGTGAGGTTGTCCTGGGTGATCTTCAGGCCCCACATCCGATCGGCTTCGGCCCAGAGGATGGTCTCGAGCGTGTGGACCGGGACGATCTGGAAGTAGTTGGTGAAGTCGAACCGGGTCGATCCGTTCAGCACGCCGCCGTTCGATTCGACCAGCGAGATGAACTCGTTCTTGCCGAGATGCTCGGAGCCCTGGAACATCATGTGCTCGAACAGGTGCGCGAAGCCGGTGCGATCCTTCGGCTCGATCCGGAACCCGATCGCGTAGTAGATGCCGACCACGGCGGTCGGCGACGAGGTGTCGCGGGACAGCACGACCTTCAGGCCGTTCTCGAGCTTGTGGTACTCGATCGGCACCGTGACCTTGGACGGGATCGACGCGGTTCGAGCGGGCGCCTGGCGGCGCCGGGACGTGCTGGCCGTCGGCAGCCACGGACTGGGTCAGCGCCAGCGTGGCGGCGGCTGCGGCGAGAGCAATGAGCACGTACAAACATGAAGGGCTCCTCAGCGAGCGATCGTAGCATCCGAATTCCCACAGTGACCTTCACCCGGACGTCGATGGCGGCAGCGGAATCGCTGCCGGATCCTCTAGCTCCAGCGATCGGAGTCGGCGTGAGCGCGACATCGCGGTCTGCCGCCCCCTCGCAAACAGCGGCGCGAGAATCAGGCCGGCGGCGAAACCGCCGATGTGCGCCATGTACGCGACTCCCCCGCCGACGTTGTTGTCCGACGAGCGGCTCCGCTGATGACCTGCGTGACGATCCACAGGCCGAGCATGAAGATCGCCGGCACCGCCATCACGCCGCCCCAGGTCATGACGTAGACCCGGTTCTTGGGGAACATCAGCAGGTACCCGCCGAGCACGCCGCTGATCGCGCCCGACGCGCCGACCGCGGGAATGCTCGACCCGCTGTTGAACAGGATGTGGGCCAGGCTCGCCGCGAACCCGCACGCGAAGTAGAACAGCACGAACCGCAGGTGCCCGAGGCGATGCTCGATGTTGTCGCCGAAAATCCAGAGGAACAGCATGTTGCCGCCGAGGTGCCCCCACCCGCCGTGCAGGAACATAGAGGTAATGAGCGTCGACCAGTACGGAAATGGGATGAGCGGCGGCAGATCGGTGCCGACGGCGAACTCGCGCGGGACGACGCCCCAGGCAAAGATGAAGGCCTGCACCGCCTGTTCGGGGCGGTTGATTTCGTTGAGGAACGCCAGCACGTTGGCCGCGATCAGGCCAATCGTGACGAAGGCGATTCCCGCATGATCGTTTTCGTCGCCAATCGGAAACATGCGAACTCCTGATCCCCGGTCCTCCGACGGTCTAGCCTTATCGCCGCGGCGGAAGGAACCGCTTCGGAAATTTCGCTACCACCGTGTAGTTCGGATCGACCACGTTGGCGACCCGCACCACGCCGGCCTGGGACGCCACCTGGTACGCATCCATCTTCTCGAAGCCGTAGTCGGACACGAGCCAGTCGATCAGCTCGACGTACGCGATCCTGAGCGCGTCGATCAGCGGCCGCACGCTGCCGGCCACCATGATGTACTCATCGTTCTCGATCCGCGGCCACCTGATCGACTTGCCCTTGATCGAGCTCGAACTGGAAGGTCACGTCCGCGGTGGACTCGAGGCCGGATCCCGCGATCTCGCCGTCGCCCTGAAGCGCGTGGAAGTCGCCGAAGTAGAACAGCGCGCCGGGGTGAAAGACGGGGAGGTAGACGGTCGCGCCCTGGCCGACGTCCGACGCATCCATGTTGCCGCCGAAGTCGCCGGGCCACAGCCCGGGCCACGCCGCCTCGCCGGCCGGAGCGACCGCAACCCGGCCGAGCATCGGACGCAGCGGCAATTCGATGCGCTTGCTGGCCGAGCCTGGCATGTCGAGCACGCCCACCATTCGCGCGCGATCGATCTGCCAGATGAACCGGCGGCCTGGTAATGGTTCGTTCAGCATCCGCGTGCGGCTGTCGCCCGCGACGCCGCTGATCCCGTTCGGCGTGACGTTCGACACCGCGATCTCGCGGTTCGGCGTCAGCTTCACGATCCGCACGACGAGCGTGTCGCCCGGCGCCGCGCCTTCGATGAGGAAGGGACCCGACCTCGCCCGGCCACGGTCCGGCAACTTTCGGGTCGTAGTAGTCGCCGCGGCTTCGAGAACGTCTCGGTCTCGACGGTGTCGCCTGGCTTGATGGTCAGCACGGGCGGACCGGACGGTGAAGGTCGCGACGCCGGCAGTCGGTTTGAACTTGAGCGTTTCGGCCGAGGCAGCGGTGGAGATCGCGAGAAGAGCCGTCAACACAGCGGCGTGTCGCATGACGCCGATCATGTCATGGGTAGCTGTCAGCTATCAGCAGTCAGCGCCCAGGGCTCAGCTGGTTGCGCGAACCCAAACCCTGATAGCTGAAAGCTGATGGCTCAAATCGCGTCCGACGCGCTCGAGAACGTGAACTCACGAATCCGTGCCGCGGGGCACACGAGGCCGAACGTGAATCCGTCGGAGCCACCGAACCCTTCGCCGGTCACCGTTCGCTCGGGAGGCGTCATCGCGTCGACGTTGTTCAACGCCACGATCGGACTCTCGTTCCATCGCATGTTCTTCACCGGCCTGGTGACCTTGCCCTTCTCGATCAGGAACAACCCGTCCCGGGTCAGGCCGGTGTAGACCAAGGTCTGCGGATCGAGCGGCCGGATGTACCAGAAGCGGGTGACCAGCACGCCTCGCTCGGTGCCGGCAATCAAATCCGCCATGGTCGCGTTGCCGCCCTCCATGATCAGATTCGCCGGCCCGCCGGTCGGCTCACGATTCTGCTTCTGCGCCCAGAACCGCGAGTAGATCAGATCCTTCCAGACGCCGTTCTGCACCCAGCTGGTGCGCTTGATCGGCAGGCCGCCGCTATCGAACATGACGGTGGGCGCCAGAGGGTGCGAGGGATCGGAATAGATGTTCACCTTCTCGCCCAATACCTGCTCGCCGATGCGATTACCGCCGCCTTTCTTCGAGAAGAAGCTCCTCCCCTCGTCGGCCTGCCTGGCGTCGGCGCTGAAAATCAGGAACGCGAGCAGATCGCCGAGCGCCGCGGGTTCGAGCACGACCGTGTACTTGCCCGGTTCAATCGCCGTGGCGTCCTTCGAGAGCACCGCTTTGTCGCTCGCCGCCGCCGCGAGCTTGGACGGCTCGAGCAGCCGCAGTTCGTTGAAGGACTTCGACGCCCAGCCCGAGCCGGTTCCGTCGGCCGTTCGCGCGGTCAGGTTGTAGTCGGCGGCCGTCTGCCGGTCGTAGGCAAACAGGCCCTTCGACGTCCCGGCCGCCTGGACCGAGGCCGAGGTCTCGACGAACCCGGCCGAGACGACCCCCTTCTGCTTGCTCAACTCGATCGCCGTGGCCACCGCCGATGCACGCCAGTCCGGCGTCGCATTGGCCACATCGTCGAAATAGGCGTTGCTCGCGGCGTAGGTCTGCGGGCCGAGCACCGGCATCGCCTCGGGATTGTCCGGCGACAATCGCGCGATTTCCTCCGCATTGGCGATCGCCTGCCGCAGGCTGGCATCGTCGAATTCGGCGGTGGTCACGGTACCCGACTTCTTGCCGAAGCTCGCGGCAATCGCGAGGCTGTAGCCCGACGATGCCCCGGACGTCGTCGCGGTGTTTCGGGCAAAGCGCAAATTTCCACGGTCGATGCCGTTGAGCGCGACGAACATTTCCTCGGCCTTGCTCAACGAAAGCGCTCGGTCGATCAGGGTCTTGGCCTGTTCTCTGGTCCAGATCATTGTCGCCTCCGCGCTCAACGTCCGGTGTTCAGCACGTTCACCCGTGCGAACCTGGCGATCGGGCACCCGTGGCTCACGGCGTTGCTCTGCCCCGGCTGGCCCTTGCCGTCATTGAACGCGCCGCCGAGCTCGTAGGTCCCTTTGCCGCCCAGCATGTCGCAGGACTTCCAGAATTCCGGCGTGTTCGACTGATAGGCGACGTCGCGCAGCTGTGTCGTGATCCGACCCTTCTTCACTTCCCAGAAGGTCTGACCGCTGAACTGGAAGTTGTAGCGCTGGTGATCGATGCTGTAACTCGAATCTCCCTTGATGTAGATGCCGTCGTCGGTGGCGCCGATGATGTCCTTCTCGGTGAGATCCTTGGGTCCGGGCTCGAGCGACACGTTCGGCATGCGCTGAAACGGGATCGAGGACCAGCTGTCGGCATAGCTGCAGCCGTGCGAGGCCTTCTGCCCGATCAGATGCGCCTGTTCGCGGGTCGTCTGGTAGTCGACGAAGACGCCGTCCCTGATGATGTGCCAGCGCGACGTCTTCACCCCGTCGTCGTCGTAGCCGCAGGTCGCGAGGGCCTGCTCCTGGGTCTTGTCGCCGACGATGTTGACGTGCGTCGCGCCGAACTCGAACTTGCCCAGCTTGTCGGTCGTGAGAAAGCTGGTGCCGGCGTAGTTCGCTTCGTAACCGAGCGCGCGATCGAGTTCCGTCGGGTGGCCCACCGACTCGTGAATGGTGAGCCAGAGATTCGACGGATGGAGGATCAACGCCTTCTGACCCGCGGTCACCGGCTTGGCCTTGTGCATGGCGACCGCCTCTTCGGCCGCGAGCCGCGCTTCGGCGAGCAGCGGATACTGCTCGACGTATTCGTAGCCCATGCCCATCGGCGTCGTGAGCGCCCGGCGGGCGTAGAACTTACCGCTCGTGCGATCGACGGCGGTCACGGTGAAACTCGGGTACGACCGGATCAGCGACTGCTCGATGTGCGATCCATCGGACGAGGCGAAGTACTTCTGCTCGTGGACGAATTGCATGAACGCGTTGACGAAGCTGGCCCCCGGCACCTTCAACGCCTCCTCGTTGATCTGCAGCAGCAGATCCAGCTTGGGCTGAATCGGCATCTCGAACGGGTTCTTCTTGACCGGGGTGTTCCAGACAGTGTTCGTAAAGGCTTCGACGGGCGCCAGTACCGACCGGCTCCACGTTGACCTTCCGGTTCGCGCGTGCGATCGCCACCGCCTGGGCCGCAACCCGCGCAATCTCGTCCCTGGTCACGACGTTGCTGCTCGCGAATCCCCACGTGCCGTCGACGATCACTCTCAAGCCGAAGCCGTAGTCGGAGGTGTTGACGAGGTTCTGAACGCGCCGATCGCGCGTAAGGATGAACTGGTTGCGGTAGCGGTTGATGCGGATGTCGGTGTAACTCGCGCCGGCCTGTTTCGCGGCGGCCAGGCCGGCATCCGCCAGATTCTTCAACTCGTCGGCTGGCGGGTATGCGAAGAGCACCTCAACCGGCCGCGCCCCGGCCGCGGCGCCGAGCACGAGCATCGACTGAACGAAACCTCTGCGATCGATCATGGGCGCCTCGTGGATCCGGCACGGGACCTCCGTGGCGGCGCTCCTCGCGGGGAACCGGGATGGCGGCCAGCCGTGCGGGAAGGCACAAGCGTATCTCAGGTTTCCCTGAGGGCCCGAGCAGGATTCACGAGGGCTGCACGGATCGCGGGAATGCCGCTCGCCAGGGTGGCGACCGCCGCGAGGCTGAGGGCTGCGAGAACGATCGTGGTCGCGTCCCGCGGCTGTATCCCGAACAGAAGCGTGGCCATGAAGCTCGAGGTCCACGCACTGAGAACAGCTCCGGCGACGATTCCGGCGGCGGTGAACAGCAGAGCCCGAGTCAAGACGAGGCCGACAACCCGCAGTGGAGTTGCACCGAGTGCCATCCTTATCCCGATTTCGGTCCGACGCCGGGCAGCGGAGTACGCCGTGACGCCGTAGAGGCCAAGGGCTGCCAGCAGCAGCGCAAGGCCGGCAAAGAATCCTGACAGGGCGGCCAGCAGCCGCTCCTGCGTCAGGGCGGCGGCGACGTCCTGCTCGAGCGGCCGATACGAGAACGACAGCCGGCCGTTCACCTTCGTCAGCGCATTGGCGATCGTCGCCGCCAATAGCGCCGGCCTGACCGTTGCCGGCCGCACGCTGATCGCAATCACGGTGCGGCCTGGCGGCACCATATCGGACGATTGCGCGAGCGGCAGATAGATTGACGGACGTGGACCGGAGCGCACGGCACCGAACACCGCGTCGCCAACGACGCCGAGGACGGCACAGGGTCCGCGTGGAGGCCGGCAGGGCCCGGAGTCGAGCGTCGCGCCCAACGGATTCCGGCCCGGCAAGAATCTCGCGGCGTACGACTCGCTGACGATCGCCACACGGGAGCTGCCCGACGAGTCTCTGGTGTCGAAGTCCCGCCCCGCGGCGATCGTCATCCCGTAGGTGGCAAAGAATCCGGGCGAGACGAGGTGCTCATGAACGCGATTCAGGTCGGCGAACACCGGGGACTTCGTGGCCTGATTGAATGGGGTGATCGTCGACGCCGCGGCTGCCGCAACGCCGGGCAGAGACGCGATCGTGTCGACGAGCTGCTGGTAATAGCCGAAGCGGGACGCCGGATCGGCGTGGGCCCGCGCGGTATCAACATCCACCACCAGGACTCGTCCGGCCTCGAACCCGAGCGGCAACGCGGCGAGCCGGCGGAACGTGGAGAGGAACAACCCCGCGGCGGTCAGCAGCACGAGTGACAGCGCCACCTGCACGACCACGAGGCTCCCCGATCGCCCGCGCCGGCTTCCACCTCGCCCGCCTTGTCTCAGCGCCTCGATCGGCGCTGCGCCGGAAGCGCGAAGCGCGGGCCCGATGCCGAAGAGGAGCGCGGTCAGAATCGCCAGCGACGCCGTCACGGTGAGCACGCGCCAGTCGAGCGGCAGATTCAGGGAAACGCGCGTGTCGGGCGTCGACAGGCCCGACACCACGATGCGGCTCGCCCATGCGGCGAACGCGAGCCCCACGGCTGCACCCATGCCGGCCAGCAGGAGACTCTCCATGAGCAGTTGCCGCGCGAGGCGCCACCGCGACGCGCCGAGCGCGAGCCGCACGCTCATCTCATGAGCGCGATCGGCGCCGCGGATGAGCAGCAGGTTGGCGATGTTCACGCAGGCCACGAGCAGGACGAGCACGACTACGCCGGCCACCGTGAGCAGCGGCCGGGTGTACTGGCGCCGCAGGCCCGATCGATCAGAGGTTCCCGCCGCCGCGGGCACGAGGACGTACGGGTCCTTCAAGAAAGCCGGCAGGTTGCGCGGAGCCGGCTGGCCTGACAGGCCGAGGATATCGGGCTGCATCGCGCGGAGCGCCGCGGTTGCGGAGTCGATCGACTGGCCTGGTTTGAGCCGGAACATGGCCGTCAACAGCAACGCCGCCGGATGATGAAGCGACGCGCGCGGCCCGCGAACCTCCGGCTCGGCGGCAAGCGGCAGGACGACGTCGAACGGCTGGCCGACCTCGACGCCGAAGAACTCGGGCGCCATCACGCCGACGATCGTGCAGGACACGCCGTCGACCGGCACCGCCTTCCCAATCACGTCGGCGGCACCGGCGAATCGCCGCTGCCAGACCCGATAGCTGATGACCGTGACCAGACCGTCCGGGCCGCCGCCTTTCACGTCGTCGACAGTAGTGAACGTGCGACCGAGCAGCGCGGACACCCCGAGCGTGCGGAAGAAGCCGCCGCTGGCGAAAAGGGCATCAGCCGGCTGCGTCTCGCCGCCCTGCGACAGATCGACACGGGCCGGGGCCCAGGCGAACCCCCCGTCGAACAGCGCGGCCCGCTCGTTCATGCGAGTCCACATCTCGTAGTTCATGCCGGCGCCGGCCTTGAAGCCATGATTGAGGGCAAAGCCGGATGAAACGGTGACGAGGCGTTCGGGCGAGGGGACGGGGAGGGGACGCAGCAGCAGCGCATCCACCACGCTGAAGATCGCCGTGTTGGCGCCCATCCCGAGGGCGAGCGACAACACGGCCGCAGTCGAGAGGATCGGAGAGGCGCGCAACCCGCGGAATGCCAGTCGAACCTCGTGCATCGCGCCTCCCGATCTCAGCGGACGGGCACTAAGCCCAGCGTCTCGAGGCGTACCCGATACCAGCCGATGAGGGCGAGCGCCGCGCCTACGACGGCGATGATCAACATGAGCCTGAGGTTCAGCCGGTCGGGTTTCGTCGAGTCCATCCGATCTCCTCATTCGGCTTTTGAAGGATTGTCCTCTCCGCCAGTCAGCCGTTCCTGGCGGAGCGCGGCAGCGCCCGAGCAAGCCACCCATCCCCATCGACTCGACCGCGCTGCTCGGCACGAGCATGAGCGCGCCCTTCTCCTTCAACCCCTCGTACAGCATGTTCATGGCGCGCAGGTGCAGCGCCGTCGGATTGTCGCGATACGACTTGGCCGCTTCCTGGAAGGAGTGGGCGATCTCCATCTCCGCTTCCCCGAGGATGATCCGGGCCTGCTTCTCGCGCGCCGCCTGCGCTTCCCTCGACATCGCGTCCTGCAGCGCGCCGGGAATCACGACGTCGCGCATTTCGACCGAGGACACGGTCACGCCCCACGGATTCGACCGCTGGTCGATGAGCGTCTGCAGCTCTTCTTCGATGCGCTCACGGCCGCGCAGCAGATCGGTCAGGGTGGTGCGGCCGATGATATCGCGCAGCGCCGTCTGCGCCGCCCAGCTCACGGCCTGCGCGTAGTCCTGCACTTCGAGCGCAGCCTTCTGCGCGTCGTGCACCATCCAGAACAGGACCGCGTCGACGTTGACCGGGACGGTGTCCGCGGTCAGCGTCTGCTCGGCGGCGAAGCTGGTGGTGATCGTGCGCTGATCGATCCAGGTGGACACGCGGTCCATGAACGGGACAATCCAGAACAATCCCGGGCCGCGCAGCCCGATGAACCGCCCGAACCGCAGGACGATCGCCCGCTCCCATTGCTGCGCGATGCGCGGCGCCGGCATCAGCACGATGCCGACGAGCGCCATGACGACGAGTGGAAGCGGATTGCCGGTGGCGTTCGTGACGGCGAGGCCGAGCGCCACGGCGCCGATGAGAATGGCGATGGCGACGACGTTGATTCGCGGTCCGGCGCTCACGTCATCCGAGCGCCGGCTGAGGGCGGACACCATTGAACACTCCTCTGCGTGTCACGGCTCCCGCCGGGACCACGCGCTGACAACTTCGAAGGCAACGGCGCCGAGCTGTGATCCCGCGGCGTCATCGCCGTGCCTCTACGGAGCGGTGCTCTTCGAGCGCCTGCATCACGTCTTCGAGCGTGAACCCGGCGGCGTCCGCGTCGGCCAGCAGCCGGGTGACGAAGGCGCGAAGGCGTCGATCGTGCTCCCGGGGCGGATGGGCGCGGGCGGCGGTTCCGCAGACGAACGAGCCACGCCGCGGCGTGTCTCGATGACCCCGGCGCGCTCGAGCTCGGCATAGACGCGGGCCACCGTATTGGCGTTCACGCTCAGATCGACGGCGAGCTGCCGCACCGTGGGCAGCTGGTCGCCGGGCTGAAGCCGTCCCGTCGCCACCGCCGCCCGCAGCGCCCGCTCGAGCTGCGCGTAAATCGGCGTGCGGTCGCGGGAGTCGATCGAGACGATGGCCATGTCCGCTATTGCTCACTTGTACTAGTTCATTAGAACAATGTCAAGGGCACAAAAAAACCCCGGAGCCTGGCGGCCCCGGGGCGAACGGAGGAGGAGGAGGCGATCGAAGACCGTCCTCAGTCGCCCGCGACCTTCCGCAGCAGACTGAGATCGGTGAGCATCTTGCCAGCGCCGAGTACGACCGAGGTCAGGGGATTCTCGGCGACGAGAACCGGCAGGCCGGTCTCGTCGCGCAGCCGCTTGTCGAGGTTCCGCAGCAGCGCGCCGCCGCCGGTCAGCACGACGCCGCGATCGTAGATGTCGGCGCAGAGCTCGGGCGGCACGCGCTCGAGCGCATCGCGCACCGCCTGGACGATCGAGCGGATCGGCTCCGCCATCGCGTCGCGAATTTCGCCATCGTCGATGGTGATCGTGCGCGGCACACCCGCCGTGATGTGGCGCCCCTTCACTTCCATCGTCAGGCGCTCGTCGAGCGGCGCCGCCGATCCGATTTCGCACTTGATGTGCTCGGCCGTGCGTTCGCCGATCAGCAGCTGGTGGGCGCGCTTCATGTGCTGGATGATCGCCTCGTCCAGCTTGTTGCCGGCGACGCGGAGCGAGCGCCCGTAGACGGTGCCGGCGAGCGAGATGACGGCGATGTCGGTGGTGCCGCCGCCGATGTCGATGACCATGTTGCCGGCCGCCTCGGTCACCGGCAGTCCGGACCCAATCGCCGCCGCCATCGGCTCGTCGACCAGGTGCACCTCGCTCGCCTTGACCCGGTAGCCGCTGTCTTTCACCGCGCGGCGCTCGACCGGCGTGATTTCCGGCGGCACGCCGATCACCAGCCGGGGCCGAACCAGCGGCCGCTTGCCGTGCGCCTTGCGCACGAAGTGCGTCAGCATCTTCTCGGCGGCTTCGAAGTCGGCGATCACGCCGTCTTTGAGCGGCCGGACAGGCGTGATGTTGGCCGGCGTCCGGCCGAGCATCTCGTGCGCCTCCAGCCCGACGGCCTCGATCTGGCCGTTGGTGTTGTTGAACGCGACGATGGAAGGTTCATTCAGGACGATGCCGCGGCCCCTCGCGAAAATGCAGGTGTTGGCGGTTCCGAGATCGATGGCAACGTCAGTAGCAAAAGCCGAAAAAAGATTCATGGGGCCTCGTTGACGGAGCGTGGAGGCATAAAGCGTTCCCCTCCTTTTTGAGCCATCTCGGCCCTCGGCGCCGACAAAATTGCCGGCCAATTGCAGTTGAGCCCGTCGTTCGCAGCCGCGGCCAATCACGAAATCGACACGGGCTTACGAAACTGAAATCTGCGGCGCACAGACGCCGCGCACGATCGGAGAAAGTCGTCCACGGCTATGATGTCGCCCATGCGGCATGCGTTCAGACGGTCGATCGTCGTGTGTGCGTGCATCCTCTTCGCGGCGGCCTGCGCCCGGCCGGCCTTCGCGAAGTCCTACTCCGCCGATCGCTTCGACTCGACGGTTCGGGTCCTCCCGGACGGCACGCTCGAGGTCACCGAAACGGTCGTGTTCCGTTTCCAGGACGGAACCTTCCGTGAAGTGTTTCGGGAGATTCCGACCCGCAGGACAGATGGCATCGAAGTCGTGCGGGCCGAAATGCAGGGAGAGCCGCTCCCCTTCGGCACCGAATCGGGTACTGCAGAGGTGCGGCATCGAAGCGGACGCGTGCGCGTGGTCTGGCGTTTCCGGCCAATCGAAAACGTGACGCGGACGTTCATCCTCAACTACCGCGTCAAGGGTGCCATTCGTGAAGAAGGCGGCGCGGATCTTCTCGTGTGGCGGGGTACGCCCGGCGAGCACGCGTACACAATCGGGACCAGCACTCTGCGATTCGAGCTTCCTGGCCTCCCGCTCGCGGAACCAGGCGTGAGCACGCGGAAGACCGGGAGCTTCGACGTCGTCCGCTCGGGCAACGCCGTGGAAGTGAGAGCCGCGCGCATCGGGACCAACGGCTGGATCGATACGGCCCTGCGGCTGCCCGCCGGCAGCGTGCTCGCGACGCCGCCGCTCTGGCAGCAGCGGGCGGCCCACATCCAGGCGCAGGCGCTCAACTGGATCGCCGGCGCTGCGACGGTGATTGCGGCCGGTTTCCTGCTGATGATTGCGTGGCGGCAGGGCTACGATCGCCCGCCCGATCCGGAAGCTCCGCGTGCGGCTTCGCCGCCGGCTCCCGACGATCTGAGCCCGGCGCTCGGCGGCGTCGTGGCCGCCAACGGCGGGCCAACACTCGAGCACGCGATGGCAGCGCTGTTCGCGCTGGCGGATCGCGGCGAGATCGAGATCGAGGAAAAGCCGCGCGGGCTCTTCGGCCAGCGGGACTTCCAGATCACCCGGCGCGCGCCGCGAACCACCATCGCCCCGTACGAGCGGCGCGTGCTCGACCTGGCGTTTGGCGGGACCTCCGCCCCGGGGGAGACGGCAACACTCTCCCAGGCCCGGTCGCGAATCACGCGCGGGTTCCGGAAAGTCTCGGCGGACCTTCGGCAGGCGCTCGCCGCCGCGGGACTCCTCGACCAGGCCCGGATCGGACTGCGCCAGCGCTACCAGGTTTTCGGGATAGTGATGCTGATGGCGGCGCTGGGTGCGCTGATCCCGGCCGTGGTGATGATCGACGATCGCGGGCCGTGGACCCTGCTGATTCCGGCGGGGCTGCTCATCGTCGGCGTTTCGGCGCTGATTTTCGGCGCGACCATCACGCCGCTTTCAAATGAGGGGTACCGCCGCGGACATCGGTGGCGGGCCTATCGCGACTATCTATCCAGGGTCGCCCGCGGGCGTGAGCCGTCGACCGGGGTCATGCTCTCGAACGTTCTGCCGATCGCGATTGCTCTCGGGCTGGCGGGATCGTGGGCGAAGTTCCTCAAGACGCAGGGCATGCCTGCCCCGGCCATGGTTTCGAGCCCTGCCATCGGGCGGCGACAATGCCGCCTTCGTCGCGTTCATCGCACACGGCGGCGCGAGCGCACAGGGCGGCGCTCATGGCGCAGCCGGCGGGGGCGCAGGCGCGGCAGCCGGGGGCGGGGCGTCGGGCGCCGGCTAGCGCCGGGCGCCGGCCAGCGTTGGCGCCGCCAGCTCGGGGCGGCCTGACCCGGGTCCCGCGGCAGCGTTCTACGCCTGACGGGCGAGACGTGCGAGATGGGCCAGCATCTGCTGCCGGTGCGCGACGGCACGCGGGTTGAGGTTCCGCGCGGGCTCCTCGAAGGGGAGCGATCGCTGAGCCCAGGCCTCGCGGCGCTCGCGCACCCGCTCCATCCCTGCCTTGAAGCACTGGAAGCACACGGCCTGGGTCGCACAGATGTGATCGTCGCGTTTCGGTGTCGTTGCCATCGGTCGATTCCTCTTTCAGTCCCGGCGTCTTCAGTTCTGCCTTTTCAGCCCCGGTCGTCCATCAGGTCCAGCAGGTGACGGGCGCGAATCTGCGCCCTCCGGCGCCGGGCGTCGAGCACCCGGTACTTGTCCGGACCGGTGAGCTGTTCCGCCCCCGACGCCAGCCGGAGGCCGGCCCGCCCGCGGCTGCCCGTGCTCGTCACCCTCGTCGGCACCTCGCCAAAATCCAGCTTCAACGCCAGCGATCCTTCGAATCCCGTCATCTCCTGCTCCCTCCGCAGCGGGTGCTCCCCGCCGCCAGCGCCAGTCTACGAAGAGGGTGTGACAGGACAGGTCAACCCCGTTACGCCTCCGTCGTTGACAGGGCGCCGACGGCCGCTGAAAATCTCAGCCTCCGGACCGTCCTTCCGGGTTTCAGTGCGTCAGTCGCTCTAATCAGAGGTGTCCATGAAGGGGTCGAAACATTCCCGCGGCCTCAGCGTGTGCGCGATGGCGATGCTCGCAATCAGCCGACGGACTGGCTGGTCCTCGACACTCACACGGTGCGGCTGCGGGCGGAGCGGTCCGGCAGAGGGACCGGACGGATCTCCACCGTCACGGTGAGCTGCACCGATGCGTCCGGGAACACCGCATCAGCGGGCGCGACCGTGAGCGTGTCAAAGTAAGTGGCCTGATGATGTCCCTCGAACCGCACGTCGCGCCGGCGGCCGGCGTCTGAGTCCATGCCGCGAAACGCCGAGGTCATGAGGCAGTGGACCATTCTCCGCGAGCTCGAATCGTCGCGCCGGCTGACGATCGACGAGATGGCGGAGAAGACCGGGGTCACGACGCGCACCATTCGCCGTGACCTCGAGGCGCTCCAGTTCGTCGGCTTTCCGATCTACGACGAGGTGTACGACGGCAAGAAGTACTGGCTGCTCGAGCAGAAGGCATTCAAGCGCCTCGACGCCACCGGGTTCACCTTCGCTGAACTGAGCGCGCTGTACTTCAGCCGCACGCTCGTCGAATGCCTGGCGGCCACTCCTTTCCAGCAGGATGTGAAGAGCGCCTTCGATCGGCTGGCCGTGGCCCTCACCCCGGGCATGCGAACGTTCCTCGATCGGCTCCCGCTCGTCATCCAGGCCAAGCCGGAGCCCGGCACCCAGTCCGCCTCGCCGCGGACCAAGGAGATTGCGCAGCTCCTCGACGCAACCCTGCAGCACCGCCGCGTGGTCATGCGCTACCACTCGTTCTCGAGCGAACGCGAGAAGGCCTACACCGTCGAGCCCTCGCGGCTGGTATTCGCGCAGGGGGCGCTGTACCTGATGGCCTATGTGCCGGAGTATTCGGAGGTCCGGACGTTCGCCGTCGACCGGATCAAATCGCTGTCGGTCACGGAAGAGCGGTTCGAGCCGGTCGAAAGCGACGAGGCCGTCTTCGCCCACTCACTCGGCGTCCATCACGGCACACCGGAACACGTGGAGATCGTGTTCGAACCCCGGATCGCTCCGTATCTCCGCGAGCGCATGTGGCACAGCTCGCAGACCGTGCGCGACGCAGCGGACGGCCGCATCGTGGTGACGCTGAACGTGTCGAACGACTTCGCGCTGCGGAGCTGGATCCTCAGCTTCGGCGCGCTGGCCAGGGTCATCACGCCGAGCGCCATTGCGGAAGCCATCGAGGAGGAAGCGGGAAGGATGGTCGCGCGCTATCGCGAATAGTGCATTGCCAGACCTGCGATCGACCCAGCTTCGGTGGCGAACCGCGAGCCGCGGATTAGATCGCTTCGAAAAGCGTCAGCGCGAATGCCGCGTCGCGGTCGACCCACTGCGTGTTGAGCGCGAAACCCGTCCGGGATCCGAGAGCGACGATCGAGTGCTCGGTGTACTTGTAGGAGCTTTCCGTCCAGATCGATTCCCCCGCCTTGAACCGGACTCTGACTGACGGCGCCGCCAGCCGCACCTCCTGATCGTGCAGGCTGACCAGGTGCATCTCGACCCGCTGCTCGGCGTTCGTTCCAGATCGCACGATGTTCGAAACCAGTCCAGATCGAAGTCCGCTCCGAGCTCGCGGTTGATGCGCACCAGCAGGTTCTTGTTGAAGGCGGCGGTCACGCCGAGCGGATCGTCGTAGGCGAGGGTCAGCGTGTGCCGGGGTTTCACCAGGTCCGCGCCGAGCAGCAGGGCCGATCCGGGCTGCAGCGCGTGGCGAATCGATCGCAGCAGCGATTCGGCAACCGGGCGATCGAAGTTGCCGATGTTGGATCCCAGGAACAGCACGAGAGCGGGGCCGCGGGCACGGAGCAGGGGCCGCACGCGATCGAGCCCGACTTCGTAGGGCGCCTCGTGCCGGATCACCGACAGATGTGACAGCCCCGCCAGCCGCGCGGCCGTCGCCTGCAGCGCGTCCGGCGAAATGTCGATCAGGTGAACATCGACGGGCACGTCGGGAAGCGCCGTCAGCACGACCTCGATCTTTTCGCCGTTGCCGCAGCCCAGTTCGACGACCGTCGGATCGTCCAGCCATCCGGGGACGGCCGTGGCGAGCTCGGGCGCGTGCTGGCGGAGCAATCTCGCCTCGGCGCGCGTGATCCGATACCACGGCAGACGGCAGATCGCATCGAACAGGCTCGAGCCGAGCGCGTCGTACAGGTAGCGCGACTGGAGCTGCTTCGGCGTGCGCTGCAGATCGCGCACGACATCGGCGGCGAACGCGTCGGTCAGGGTGCTTTCGGGAATCACTGATCAGGCCTGCCGGGACGTGCGCGCCACGGTGCGGAACTTGGCGTACACGTAGGGATAGTTCGTCCTGAACCAGTTGCGGAAGGACGGCCGAACCAGCTCGCGCGCCGTCGCGGGCGAGGCTCCTTTCAGCACCACGTGGAGCCCGTCGAAGAACTCCGCGGAGTATTCGGGATAGGAGGGCATCGCCGCGAAACCGGGGAACGGCGCGAACTCGCTCTCCGTCCACTCCCAGCCGTTGCCGACCAGATCGTGAACGCCCCAGGCGCTCACGCCTGCTGGACGCGCGCCGGCGGCAACCGGCTCCCACGAGGTGAAGTCGAAGTTTCCGTGCGCGGCGGTCGGAGCCGCGGAACCCCACGGATACGGTGACTCGTCGCCTGACGGAGTGGCGAACGCCGCACGATGGAACTCCGCCTCGGTCGGCAGGCGGCGGCCCTGCCATCGCGCGTACGCCGAGGCTTCCGCCTGGCTGACATAGACCGGCCACGCGAGCGGCAATGGAATGTCCTCGAACATCCCGCGCCAGGCCCACGCCCCCTTCGCCAGCGCGGCGCCTGATCCGGCGCCATCGCGCTCGAAGACCCAGAACGCCGGATGCGAGATCTTCTCGCGCTCCCGCCACTCCCAGCTGGCATCGTCCCAGAGATCGCGGCGATCGTAGCCGCCGTCGCCGATGAACTGCAGGAAGTCGGCATTGGTCACGCTGTGCGCGTCGATGTCGAATTCCGGCGACCGGGACGGCGATCTCGCCGAACTCGTTGTCCCAGCCGAACGGAATGCGATCGCGTCGGGCGCCGAGCGTCGCGCGCCCGGCGGGGACGTCGATCCGCGCGATTGGACGGAGGCGCCGCGTCGAGCTCGTAGTGCACGCCGCGAGGCTTGCGCTTGTGCGGCGTACGGCAGCCGCCGCCACATGTAGAGCAGCGTCTCCTGGTGCATCGCCTCGTGCTCGAGCGCCGTGAAGATGGCCTCCCCGCGGGCCATGGCGGGATGCGTCGCTGCCCGCGAGATCGAACGCTCGCACTGCTCGAGCGCCTCGATCACCGCGGCATCGGCGGCCGCGCCGTAGTCGAGCACCTCCTGGCGCGTCGGCCAGATGGTCGCCGGCGCCGCTGCGCGGCACGGCCTGCTGCTCGCTCTCGGGATCGATGCCGCGGGCGAACAGCGTCTCGTATCGCGCGTCGACGCCGTCGTGTCCGAGGCCGCGCTTGAGGAACGAGATCACGCTGAAGGCCGGCAGGTGCCCCTCGTAGAACACGATCGGATTGCGCAGCGCGATCGGCCGCGTGTAGTAGACGTCGGGATCGATCAGATCGAACAGCGCGCGCGAGCGCGCGCGGTTCCGGCGATACCAGTCGACCAGCGTGGGCCGCGCGATCGAGGGTGTCGGTCGAGACCGGCATCACGCCACCCGCCGTTTCCGCGCGTCCGCGCGACGGGCAGAGGCCGGCTTCGAGGCCGCCGCCGCTTTGCGAGCGCCGTCCGCGCGGCGCCCTTGCGCGGCCGCGCCCTTCTGCCCCGTCCCTCGAGGCTGGCGCGCAGCCGCGCCATCAGATCGATCACCTCGGCCTGCTGCGGCGGCTCGCGCTCCTTCAGTCGCGGCGTCTTCCCTTTCAGCTTGCCTTGATGACGCCGCATCAGATTCTCTTTGTACTCGTCGGTGTACTTCGCCGGCTCCCACTCGGCGCTCAGGCTCTCGACCAGCTGCCGCGCCATCCTCAGCTCCGCCGGCCGGATGTCGCCGGCCTTCGGAAACTTGAAGTCGTCCGAGGTCGGCCAGCTCGTCGGCAAACCGCATCATCGTCAGCACCAGCGCGTCCCCGATGGCTTCGACCGCGGCCAGGTGCTGGGCGTCCCGAAGAATGATCTTGGCGATGCCGATTTTTCCCGACTCCGCGGATGGCTTCCCGGATCAGCGCATAGGCGCGATCGGCGCCCTTGCCCGCCTGCAGGTAGTACGGCGTCTCGAAGTAGCGCTCGTCGATCTCCTTCGGGTCGACGAAGTCGAGGATGTCGATCGTCTTCGTCTTCTCGAGCGCCGCCGTCTTGAAATCGTCCTTGGTGAGGACGACGAACTGCCCCTTCTCGTACTCGAAGCCCTTGACGAGATCCTCCCAGGCGACCGGCTTGCCGTCCGCCTGGCAGACCCGCTCGTAGTGCACCGGCGACTCGTCTTTCGCGTGCAGCAGCCGGAACCGCGGCCGATGATCGCGCGTCGCGCTGTACAGCTCGACCGGAATGTTCACGAGCCCGAACGCGATCGCGCCTTTCCACATGGCGCGAGCCATATCAATCCCCTATCGCTACGACCTGAGTCCCGAGTCCCGAGTCCCGACCTAGCTACATCCAATCCCCAACGTCCGTCATGCTGCGTATCGAAGTCAAGGCGGCGCCGGCTGGCGCAACGTGTCGGTGCGGACGGCCTTCCATGAGGAGGTGGAGCGCGAGTCTCATGGATCGCATTACAGCAGATTTTGCCGGTCGCGGGGCGAGGCGAATGTGACCGGAGGACGAGCGTTTTGCTCGGCTAATGCAGAGCTTCCGCGCCCAGGAGTGCTCGTTACGCGACCGGCGAATGGCGCCGTCGACCTCGACTGTCGAGATCTGCCGCGCCCGATGATGGAGGTCACGCCCGGCAACCCTCGGCCGGTCGCAGCGGAAAGGAGCCGGAAACCGGCGATTGTTGTACTCTTGATTGATCGACTGACGCGAAAGTGGCGGAACTGGCAGACGCGCCGGACTTAGGATCCGGTAGCCGAAAGGCTATGGGGGTTCGACTCCCCCCTTTCGCACTCCTTCGCTCCTGCCGCATCGCGCGAGCTCGCGAGCGCAAGCGCGTGAGCGGCTCGGCAGCTCCGCCTGACGGCGAGCGCGGATCGCGTCGACGTGCTCCGCGAGCGAGCGGAGCGAGGCGGAGGGCACCGCAGTGCGAGCGACGCGAGGTCCGCGGGAAGCGCCGCGACTCACTGTTGCTCCGGAGCGGCGATAGTCCCTGATCAAGAATGAAAACCGAATTCATCGACGTCAGCGACACCCAGAAGAACCTCGTCGTCGAGATCGACAGCACAGGTCGTCGATGCCGAGATCGACAAGGTGTCGCGCGACTACAGCAAGGCGGCGCGCATCCCCGGGTTCCGGCCGGGCAAGGTGCCGACGAAGGTCGTCCGCCAGCGCTTCCGCGATCAGATCCTCCACGACGTCGCGCACGGGCTGATCCCGCGCGCGGTGGACGAGGCGCTGCGCGAGCGCGGCGTCGAGCCGGTCGATACGCCCGACATCAAGGACGTCGTCGTCGAGGAAGGCCAGCCGCTCAAGTTCACCGCGTCGTTCGAGACCGTGCCGCCGATCGAGCCGGGCGAGTACGCGAGCCTGACGGTCCACCGCCGGACAGCCGCGGGTCGAAGACGAGGCCGTCGAGCAGGCGCTCTCGCAGCTGCGCGAGCGGGCCGCGCGCTACGAGCCGGTCGAGGATCGCGGCGATCGAGCTCGGCGATTCGGTGCTGATGGATCTGGTCCGCACGGCGGCCAAGAAGACCGAGGAGCCGCTGATCGTGATCCCCGGCCAGGAACGGCCGCAGCCGGAGACCGAGACCGACAAGCACGACAACGTCACCGTCGACATCGGCGCGCCCGGCCAATCCGCCGGGGTTCGACGAGGCGCTGATCGGCGTCAACGCCGGACGACGAGAAGACGTTCGACGTGTCCTATCCGGAGGACTACACCATCAAGGAGCTCGCCGGGACGACGGTCCGGTACGACGTCGACGATCAAGGCGATCCGCAAGCGGGTGGTGCCGGAGCTGGACGACGAGTTCGCCAAGGACCTGGGCGAGTTCGACTCGCTCGACGCGCTGCGGACGCGGGTGCGCGCCGACCTCGAGCACGAGGCCAGCCACGAAGCGGAGCGCGAGATGCGCGCCGAGCTCCTGAAGCAGCTGTCGACCCGGGTGCAGTTCGACGTCCCGGCCTCGCTGCTCGACCGGGAGATCGATCGGCGGGTCGAGGAGTTCGTCCGCCGGCTGATGGAACAGCAGATCGATCCGATGCAGACCAACATCAACTGGGAGGAGTTCCGCGAGCGGCAGCGGGAAGGCGGCGGCCGAGTCGGTGAAGAGCGCGCTGGTGCTGGACGAAGTCGCGCGCCGCGAGAACGTGTCGGTCGTCGGACGCGGAGCTCGAGGCCGAGGTCAGCCGCTACGCCGAGCGCACCGGCCGGACCGCCGCGGCCGTGCGGGCCCGGCTGGAGAAGGAGGGGGGCCTGGGCCGGCTCTACACAGGTTTGCGCCGGGAGAAGACGGTGTCCTTCCTTCTTGTCCCGCGCAACTGGTATTGAACAGGGGTGAGGGCCCGATAACACCGGGAGGGCGGATCGTCCGGCGCCGGGACCGTGCTACAATCATCGGACGTACGACCTCCCTCATCAGATCCCCAGCCCATTCACGTCAGAACGTTTCCGGACTGTTTATGCAGGAACGCATGCAGCTCATCCCGATGGTGGTCGAGCAGACCAACCGGGGCGAACGCGCTTACGACATCTTTTCGCGCCTGCTGAAGGACAGCATCATCTTCATCGGAACGCCGATCGACGATCAGATCGCCAATCTCGTCATCGCCCAGATGCTGTTCCTCGAGGCCGAAGACCCGGACCGGGACATCCTGCTCTACATCAACAGCCCGGGAGGCGTGGTCACGGCCGGCATGGCCATCTACGACACGATGCAGTTCATCAAGCCGGACGTCGCAGACCAACTGCATCGGACAGGCGGCGTCGGTGGCGGCGGTCTTGCTAGCGGCCGGCGCCAAGGGCAAGCGGTATTCGCTGCCCAACTCGCGGATCCTGATCCATCAGCCGTGGGTCCAGGGCCTCGGCGGGCAGACGACCGACATCGATATCCATGCCCGGGAACTGCTGCGGACGCGCGAGCGGCTGAACCAGATCCTGGCCCAGCACACCGGCCAGCCGCTCAAGCGTATCCAGGACGATACGGAGCGGGACTACATCATGGGACCCGACCAGGGCAAGGAATACGGTATTATTGATGACGTTATTCGTAAGCGGGCGTGAAGTTTCCAGCTTCCAGCTTCCAGCCTCCGCCATCGGGGCTGACGTCGCCGGGCGAGCCCGGCGCTGGTAGCTGGATAGCCAGGGATCACTAACCATGGTCAAAAAAACCGGCGACGGCGAGATCCTCCGCTGCTCGTTCTGCAACAAGGACCAGAACGACGTCCGCAAGCTGATTGCGGGTCCGACGGTCTTCATCTGCGACGAGTGCGTCGAGGTCTGCAACGACATCATCGCGGACGACAACCGGTTCGAGGCGCGCGGCGGCGCCCGGTCGTCGCTGCCGGTCCCCCAGGAAATCAAGAAGTTCCTGGACGAGTACGTCATCGGCCAGGAACAGACCAAGAAGAAGCTCGCGGTCGCGGTCTACAACCACTACAAGCGCATCGAGATCCAGAAGCAGTCGCGCAGCCGGAACGACATCGAGCTCACGAAGTCGAACATCCTGCTGATCGGCCCGACCGGCACCGGCAAGACGCTGCTCGCCCAGACGCTGGCCAAGCTGCTGTCGGTCCCCTTCACCATCGTCGATGCCACCACGCTGACCGAGGCCGGGCTACGTCGGCGAGGACGTCGAGAACATCATCCTCAAGCTGCTGCAGGCGGCCGGCGGCGACATCGAGAAGTGCCAGCAGGGCATCATCTACATCGACGAGGTCGACAAGATCTGCCGCAAGGACGAGAACCCGTCGATTACCCGCGACGTCTCGGGCGAGGGCGTGCAGCAGGCGCTGCTGAAGATCCTCGAAGGCACGGTCGCCAACGTGCCGCCGCAGGGCGGCCGCAAGCACCCCCACCAGGAGTTCTTCCAGGTCGACACGACCAACATCCTGTTCATCTGCGGCGGGGCCTTCGTCGGCCTCGACAAGCAGATCGACCGCCGCATCGGCAAGAAAACGCTCGGCTTCAAGGCCGACGTGAAGTCGCTCGTCCAACCGCGACATCGGCACCACGCTCGAGATGGTCGAGCCGGAGGACCTGATCAAATACGGCCTGATTCCCGAGTTCGTCGGCCGGCTGCCGGTGGTCGGCACGCTCCACGAGCTGGACAAGGCGGCGCTGGTCCAGATCCTGACGCAACCGCGCAACGCCATCACGCGTCAGTACCAGAAGCTGTTCGAGTACGAGAACGTGAAGCTGCGCTTCACGGACGACTCGCTCGAGGCCATCGCGGAAGCCGCTCTGCAGCGCAAGATCGGCGCCCGCGGCCTGCGGATGATCATCGAGGACCTGATGCTCGACCTGATGTACACGCTGCCCGGGCAGAAAAAGGTCCGCGAGTGCGTGATCACGCGCGAGGTCGTCCAGTCGAAGGAAAAGCCGATCACGCTGATCGAAAAGGCCGGCTAAGCGCAGTTCCAGCTGCCAGCTTGCCAGTGCCAGATTCCCGCATTCGCGAGTCGGCTCGGCAGCTCGGAATCCTAGCCAGATCAGCGCAGTTTGACCTGGCAAGTTGGCACTGGCAAGCTACTTAATCATGGAACTCTACGAGACTCTGCCCATCGTCCCGCTCCGGGACGTCGTCGTATTCCCCCACATGATGATGCCGTTCGTCATCGGACGGCCGTCGTCGACCCGCGCGCTCGAGCACGCGCTGCTCAAGGACAAGCGGATCTTCCTCGCGGCCCAGCACGACGCCGCGATGGACGACCCGCAGCCCGCCGACATCTACACGATGGGCTGCGTGGCCAACATCGTCCAGAGCCTGAAGCTGCCCGACGGCAACATCAAGGTGCTGGTCGAGGGGGTCGAGCGCGCCCGCGCGGTCGAGTGGAAGGAAGACAAGGGCTTCTTCCGCGTCGTCGTGAAGATCGTCCCCAAGCACAAGGAAACCGGCATCGACGCCGAGGGGACGATGAGCCGGGTGGTGTCGCTGTTCGAGCAGTACGTGAAGCTGTCGAACAACCTCCACTACGACGCGATGATCGCCGCCGTCCGCGTCGACGATCCGGGCAAGCTGGCCGACACGATCTCCGCGCACCTGCTCGTCGGCGTCGACGAGAAGCAGAACCTGCTCGAAATCATCTCCCCGGTTGAGCGCCTGAACCGCATTGCCGGCATCCTCGAAGCGGAAGTCGACAAGCTGCAGGTGGACCGCCGCATCCAGTCTCGCGTGAAGAAGCAGATGGAGAAGGCGCAGAAGGAGTACTACCTCAACGAGAAGATGAAGGCGATCCAGAAGGAACTGGGCCGCAAGGACGACAAGGGCAACGAGGTCGAGGAGCTGAAGAAGAAGATCGAACAGGCGAAGATGCCCGAGGAGGTCGAGGAAAAGGCCATCCAGGAGCTGAAGCGCCTCGAGGCGATGCCGCCGATGTCGGCGGAAGCCACGGTCTCGCGCAACTACCTCGACTGGCTGATCGCGGTCCCCTGGCACAAGAAGACCAAGGAGAGCCGCGACCTGCGGCGCGCCGAAGAGATCCTCAACGAGGACCACTACGGCCTCGAGAAGATCAAGGACCGCATCCTCGAGTTCCTCGCCGTCCGCGCCCTGGTGAAGAAGCCGAAGGCGACGATCCTGACCTTCGCCGGCCCTCCGGGCGTCGGCAAGACCTCGCTGGCCAAGTCGATCGCGCGCGCGATGAACCGCAAGTTCGTGCGGCTGTCGCTCGGCGGCGTTCGCGACGAGGCGGAGATCCGCGGCCATCGCCGCACCTACATCGGCGCCTTCCCCGGCCAGATCATCCAGATGATGAAGAAGGCCGGGACGATGAACCCGATCTTCCTGCTGGACGAAGTCGACAAGATGTCGATGGACTTCCGCGGCGACCCGTCGGCGGCGCTGCTCGAAGTGCTCGACCCCGAGCAGAACAACGCGTTCCTCGATCACTACCTCGACGTCGAGTACGACCTGTCGAACGTGATGTTCATCTGCACGGCCAACGTGCTGCACACGATTCCGCAGGCGCTGCGCGACCGCATGGAAGTGCTGCAGCTCGCCGGCTACACCGAGCAGGAGAAGGTCGAGATCGCCAAGCGCTTCCTCGGGCCGAAGGCGATCGAGGGCAACGGCCTGACCGCCGAGAACGTGACCATGCTGGACGAGGCCTACCAGACGATCATCCAGCGCTACACGCGCGAGGCCGGCGTCCGCAACCTGGAGCGCGAGATCAACTCGATCTGCCGCAAGGTCGCGCGCAAGGTCGTCGTCGAAGGGGCGCAGTTCAAGGAAGAGATCAACGCCGCCAAGGTCACCGAGTACCTCGGCGTGCCGCGGTTCCGGCCGACCCTCGCCGAGGAGAAGAACGAGATCGGCGTCGCGACCGGTCTGGCCTGGACCGAGGTCGGCGGCGAGATTCTCGTCATCGAGGCGACGCTGATGCCCGGCAAGGGGCGCCTCACGCTGACCGGCAAGCTCGGCGACGTGATGCAGGAGTCGGCGCAGGCGGCGATGAGCTACGTGCGGTCGAAGGCGGACGAGTTCAGCATCCCGAAGAACTTCAACCGCACGACCGACGTGCACATCCACATCCCGGAGGGGGCGATTCCGAAGGACGGCCCGTCGGCCGGGATCACGCTGGCCAGCGCGCTGGTGTCGGCGCTCGGCCGGATCGAGCTCAGGAAAGACGTGGCGATGACCGGCGAGATCACGCTGCGCGGCAAGGTGCTGCCGATTGGCGGCGTCAAGGAGAAGGTGCTGGCGGCCCACCGCGCCGGCCTGAAGAACATCATTCTGCCGAAGGACAACGAAAAGGATCTGGCGGACATTCCGAAGAACGTTCTCGACACGCTCGGGATCTACATGGTCGAAACGATGGACGACGTGCTGAAGATCGCGCTGGCCCGGCCGCTCCCGAGCATGGCCGACCGCGCCGCCGCCGACACCACCGTCCAGCCCGCCATCACCGACGACACCATTACTCACTGACACTTCCGCTGGGCTCGGGGCTCGGGACTCGGGGGTTCGGAAGACTCAACGGCCGACTGGGGTTCGTCGGATCTCGCGAGCCCGCCGAGTCCCGAACCCCGACGAGTCAAGTTTGAAAGTCATATCCGCCGAGTTCGTCACGAGCGCCGCTGCCGGTGGCGAGCGACAGGGCATTCCCCGCGACGGCCTGCCGCAGATCGCGATGACCGGGCGATCGAACGTCGGCAAATCGACACTGCTCAACGCGCTGTGCCGGTCGAAGGTGGCCCGCACCAGCGCCGCGCCAGGCAAGACGCGGCTGGCGAACATTTACCGGGTCACGGTCGAAGGCGGCGGGCCGGGCAAGTGGAGCCTGTATCTGGTGGACCTGCCCGGGATACGGCTACGCGAGGGGCGGGGCGACGCGGCGGAGGAGCTGAGGGCCGTGGCCGAGGCGTATTTCTGGCTCGGGACTCGGGGCCGAGCGATCGGTCGAGGGGCCGCGTCCCGACACGCGCTTACTTCTGGTGGACAGCCGCCACCCCGGCCTCGAATCGGACATTCAGGCGGCTCACTGGTTGACCGCGATGCACGTGGACTTCCGCGTCGTCGCGACGAAGATAGACAAACTGTCGCGCACCGAGCGCGCGCGCAACTTGAAGGCGCTCGAACTTACTTTTGGCATGGCCGCGCTGCCGGTTTCGGCGGCAAGCGGCGAAGGAATGGAAACACTGTGGAAAACGATCGCCAGCCTGGCCAGAACCGGTCACGCATGAACGGACAATCGGGGCGCGGAGGCGGCCGCGCCGGCGCTGTCGAGAGAAACGACAGGGGCCAACGGGGCGAACGCCACGAGCGCCACAACCGCCCCGAGCGCCACGACCGCGGCGAGCGCGCTGATCGCGGTGACCGGGCCGAGCGCCAGGAGAGCGTCGAGCCGGTCAGCGACAACGGCAACCAGCCGCAGGCCGCCACCGAGCCGCCAACCGGCCGCGACGGCGGCGGGGCGCAGGACGTCGTCGAGCTCGGCACGCTGAAGGACATGAGCGTCACCGAGCTGACGAAGATCGCCAAGCAGCTCGACGTGCCCGGCGCTACCGGGATGCGCAAGCAGGAGCTGATCTTCCAGATCCTGCGCGGCCGCGCCGAGAAGAGCGGCCTGCTGTTCTCGGAAGGCGTGCTCGAGACCCTGCCCGACGGCTTCGGTTTCCTGCGCGCGCCCGACTACAACTACCTGCCCGGCCCCGACGACATCTACGTCTCTCCCTCCCAGATTCGCAAGTTCGACCTCCACACCGGCGATACGGTCTCCGGACAGATCCGGCAGCCGAAGGAGGGCGAACGCTACTTCGCGCTGATCAAGGTCGAGGCGGTCAACTTCGAACCGCCCGAGAAGACGCGCGAGAAGATCTTCTTCGAGAACCTGACCCCGCTCTACCCGCAGGAGCGGATCAAGCTCGAAGCCGCGTCCGACAACCTGTCGGCGCGGGTGATGGATCTGATGACGCCGATCGGCAAGGGCCAGCGCGGCCTGATCGTCGCGCCGCCGCGCACGGGCAAGACGATGCTGCTGCAGAACCTCGCGAACAGCATCACGACCAACCACCCGGAGATCTACCTGATCGTGCTGCTGATCGATGAGCGGCCGGAAGAAGTGACCGACATGCAGCGGTCGGTCAAAGGGGAGGTGATCTCCTCGACCTTCGACGAACCGGCGACACGGCACGTGCAGGTCGCCGAGATGGTGATCGAGAAGGCCAAGCGCCTGGTCGAGCACAAGAAGGACGTGGTCATCCTGCTCGACTCGGTCACGCGCCTCGCCCGCGCCTACAACACGATCGTGCCGCCATCGGGCAAGGTGCTGTCGGGCGGCGTCGACAGCAACGCGCTGCAGCGCCCGAAGCGCTTCTTCGGCGCGGCGCGCAACATCGAGGAAGGCGGCTCGCTGACGATCATCGCGACCGCGCTGATCGACACCGGCTCGCGCATGGACGAAGTGATCTTCGAGGAGTTCAAGGGCACCGGCAACATGGAGATCCACCTCGATCGCAAGCTCGCCGATCGCCGCGTCTTCCCCACCATCGACATCCAGAAGAGCGGCACACGGAAGGAAGAACTGCTGCTCCCGAAGGAGGAACTCGGCCGGGTGTGGGTGCTGCGCAAGGTGCTCACGCCGCTGTCGCCGGGCGAAGCCATGGAACTGCTGCTGTCCAAGATGGGCAAGACCAAGGACAACGGCGAGTTCCTCGGGTCGATGGCGCAAGGAAGAGTCTAAGATCGCGGGCTCGCGGTTCGCAGGGTCGCGGGATCGCAAAGCCGCCGGGGTGAAACCCCGGCGGCTTTCTTGTTTCGTGTGGCCTTCCCTCTTGAGATATCGAGCCCGCGAACCCGCGAGCCCGCGACCTCAGAATCTGAACTTCGCCGCGAACTGGAAGTTCCTCTGCGGATCGGCGTTGCCGTACGCGGTAGCCGTGATCCGCCCCGCATCCGGGTTGTTGTTCCCCGGCACGCCCACTTCCCCGTTCGGGTTCCCCAGGTTGACGTGATTGAACAGGTTGACGACCTCGACCCGGAACTCGAAGTTTCGATCCGCGCCGAGCGGGATGTGCTTGAAGAACGAGGCGTCGGTCCGCCAGTAGCCCGGGCCGCGGAGGTCATTGCGCGGGAGGTTCCCGAAGGTGCCGCGTGCCGGCCGGCCGAATGCGCTCCCGCTCGAGCCGATCGGGATCGCGTTGAACCATTGATCCCGTGTCCCCGGCCCGGACGGGTCCCCAATCAGGTCGGGCCGGTTGGGACCAGTGTCCCGATCCGCCCCGGCGTCACGATAGGTCACGTTGAACGGCAGGCCGCTCTGGATGATGGTGTTCGTGTTGAACTGCCAGCCGCCGAAGATGCCTTCCATCACCGGTGACCAGTCCGACGCGTAGGCCCGTCCCCGCCCGAACGGCAACTCCGCCACCAGCGAGAAGACGAAGCTGTGGACACGATCCCAGTCCGGCGGCCCAAACTCCAAATCGCTGTTGTACAGGCCCTGATGCTCGGGCAGATCGGTTTCGAACTGGTCGCCACCGTGCTGCCGCGGCCCGCTGCAGCGTGTAGTTCACATTGGCGGAATAGCCCTGCGCGAACCGTTTGGTCAGCTTCGCCTGCAGCGAGTCGTAGGAGTTGGTGGCGCAGTTGCAGAAGTAGTCGATGCCCTGCGTCCAGCCGAACTTGTTGAAGAACGGCTTCCGGTTGTTCTGCGGGACGCCCTGGGCGAAGCCGTTGAGCGACGCCTGGTTGATGTTGATCGCCGGCCCGTCGCCTGCGAACACGTCGCGTCCCCGGTTGCCCACGTAGCCGGCCTCGATCGACATCGTCGGCGTGAGCTGGTGCTGGACCGTGACGTTGAACGCGTCGACCGTCGGCGGCCGCTGAGTCGTTGGCAGCGCCCGCGCGAACACGCCGTCCGGCAGAGGGAAGCGGCCCGACGACGGCACCGTTGGGAAGGTCGGCGCCGGCGGGCCGGAGGCCAGCGTGAACACGCGATCGAAGTTCGACGGCGCGTTCAGCTCCTGCACCGCGAGGACCGGCAGGTTCTGCGTGACGCTGTGCCCGAAGAGCGATCCGAACACGCCGATGTCGTAGACGCGGCCATACCCGCCGCGCAGGACGGTCTTCTCCGTGATCTGGTAGGTCGCGCCGAGCCGCGGCGCCCAGTTCAACTTGTTCTCGACTCCCCCGTTCAGCGGGATGTCACCGACGCCGACTACGCCGATTTCCCCGGTGTTCAGATCGAGGAACCCGGCGTTCCCGGCATCGTTGATCGACTGCGGGTTGATGATGTCGAGCCGTAACCCGTAGTTGATCGTCGCCTTGTTGTTCACGCGCCAGGTGTCCTGCGCATAGTAGAAGTGGCGCCACTGGAGCTCGCGCGCGTCGGTGTTGGCGCTGACGTAGCGGCGCAGCCGCGTCACGTCGCCGATCAGGAATGTCGCCAGCCCGAGGCCGCCCGCGCCGTTGAGCGACGTGCGGTCGCTCGCAAACGTCAGTTCGCCCGAGCGGTGCGCATCGCTCGGCACGCGCAGGTTGTAGGCACGCCTGACGTCAATGCCGAACTTGAAGCTGTGATTTCCGTATAGCTTGGTCAGGTTGCCGACCATCTGCCACTGCTTCTCGTTCTGGTCCAGCGGGCAGTTGCACCGGTTGACGCCGAGCCCCGATCCGAACTCGAAGGCGCCGGGCTCGGTCGAGTTGTCGCCGTCGATGAAGCCGGCAGGCAGCCCGGACGCGAACGTGTTGTCGATGTTCAGCCCGGGAATCCCCGCGTCGGCCGCCGGCGTGGTTCCGAAGTCGAACGGCAGCACGTTTACCTTGTAGTGGAAGAACCCGAACCGGAAGTCCGCGAGCATCGTCGGCGAGATGGTGTAGTCCATGCCGTAGGCGAGGCTGTGATTGCGGACGTCCGAGACGCCGCCAAGGCTCACCAGTTCCTGCCCGCCGCCCTGTCCGAACGACGTCGGCCCGTCCCTGAAGAAGTCGCCGAGGCTGTAGCGGCCGAAGATGTTGAGTTTGTCGCCCAGCCGGCCGTCGATGCGGACGTTGATCGAGTTCTCCTCGAACGATTCCGATGCCGATGCGACGTAGTTATCTCGCGGGTTGTTCTCGCGGCCCTGCGCATTCGGCCTCGGGATCAGGTCGAGGATGCGCTGCGCCTGCGCCGAGAGCCGGCCCTGCGGGATCCGGTTGCCAGGGAACTGGGCCCCGGTCTGCGGATCGTAAATGTTCACGCCGTACGCGCTCAGGTCCCCGCCGCGGGCAGCCGCCGTCGGCACGGTCAGCAGGCGCGAACCACCCTGCGTCGCGCGCGTGCCCTGGTAGTCGCCGAAGAAGAACCACTGGTTCTGTCACGATCGGGCCGCCTACCGACCCGCCGAACTGATTGCGCTTGGTCTCGGGAAGGAACCGGCCGGTCAGCGGGTCGGCCTGGAACTGCGTGAACGGGTTGCGCGCCTGCAGCGCGTCGTTCTGGAAGAATTCGAAGGCGCTGCCGCGAAGCGAGTTGCCGCCCGGACCGCGTCTGGACCGACACGACTCCCGCGACCGCGAGGCCGAACTCGGCATCGTAGTTCTGAGAGGTGATCTTGGTCTCGCCGATCGATTCCAGCGTGGGATTGATGACGATGATGCCGAGGATGGGGTCGCGATTCTCGGTTCCGTCGAGTTGATAGTTGGTGCCGCTGAAATGCTGGCCGTTCACCATCGTCTGAGTGGAGCCCTGCGGATTCTCGCTCGCCGCATGCTGCCACTGGAGCTGCTGGGTGCCTGGCGTCAGCAGCAGGAACTTGGTGAAGTTGCGATCGAGCACGGGCAGATCCGTGAGCTGCCGCGCGTCGAAGCGGGTGGCGACGTCGGCCCGGTCGGTCGTGAGCAGCGTGGCGCCGCCAGTGACGGTCACTTCTTCGGTCAGCTGGCCAACCTGGAGAACGAATTCCACGGGGGTCTGCGAATCGACGCCGACTTCGACCCGCTGCACGACTGCGGCCTTGAATCCCGTGAGCTCGGCCTGGACCTTGTACGCGCCGGGGAGCAGCCGCTCTTTGAGGAAGAGACCGTTTTCGTTGGTCACCACCGTGTCGGTGGTCTGTCGCGTGAGGCTGGTGATATTGACGGTGACGCCCGGCAGCGCTCCGCCGCTGGGATCTCTCACCGTGCCGCCGATGCTGCCGTAGACCGCTTGCGCGCTGACTGAGGACGGAAGAACTACGAGCGCGAAGAGGAGGAGGAGGAGTGAGCCCGCGCCCAAAACTGCGCGGGCACGGACACGGACAACTGCCATGACGGGCCCTCCAATCAATCCGACGCCGACGAGTCGTCCCTCAACATATGGACCCGTCACACCAGCGTCAAGCGGATTCATGGTCCAAGTGCGCGCTTCGTCACACCTGATTGGGAGGTCGTTCGGTTTCGGATGAGGTGGATCGCCAAGCTCGGCGTCAGCAACATCACCGCTGAAGAATCGCGTGGGCGTCTTGAACCGGTTCCGTGATGGTGATGAGCTGGCTGGCGGCGACTGACGTCAGGATCTGCGTGGCGCCGTTCGGCCAGCGGATCTCGATGCGATCCGCGGCCGTCGCCGCACCAAGACCGAAATGGAGGCGGAGATCATCGTGTGAGTAGTAGCTGGCCTGGCTCACGACGGTACGCGATTGCCGGACTCCCCCAGCCGTCACCATCACGAGCGCACCGATGGCCGCGCGATTCGATCGCGTACCGATGAGCCGGATCGACAGCCAGCGATTCGGACCCTTGTAGTCGTTGCGGAGCAGCGACGGTCGCTCGTTCATGTTCATCACGAGCACGTCCTCGTCGCCGTCGTTGTCGAAGTCGCCGAAGGCGGCGCCGCGGCTCGAGCGCGGGTCGGTGGCGCCACCGGCTGCGCCTGTCGCATCGACAAACCGTCCTTGTCCGGTGTTCCTGAAGATCATCCGCGGCCCCCGGTGCGGGTACTGCGGCAGCGTTCGCTCGACTTCCGGGTACACGTGTCCGGTGACGTACACCACATCCGCCCGCCCGTCGTTGTCGAGGTCGGGCAAGCCAGCGCCCCATTCGACGTACCGGTTCTGAACGCCGAGGCCCGCCGCGGTTGCGACATCCTCGAAGAGACCGCGGCCGAGCGCCTGATACAACGCCGGGATGTCATCGGCGAAGTGCGTCTTGAGCAGGTCGAGGCGTCCATCGTTGTTGACATCGCCAACGGCCAGGCCCATCCCGGCCTGCGGGCTGCCCTGCTCGCTGAACGCCATGCCGCTCCGGAGCGCCTCGTCTGAGAACGTGCCGTCACGGTTGTTGCGATAGAAGATGGCCGCCGTGGAATCCGACGCGACGTAGATATCTGGCCATCCGTCCTCGTCCAGATCGGTTGCGACGGCCGTCATCGGGTAGCGCGCGGTGACCTTCGCGATGCCCGACGCGCCGGACACGTCCTCGAACGTGCCGTTACCACGATTGCGATAGAACTGGCTGGTGTCGGTCGGCAGTCCCTTGGGCCCGCAGTTGACGGGTATTCCCTTCCACACGCAGTTGGCCCCCTGCCCGGGTTCCGGCGCTGACGCGGGATCGAATTTCAGATAGTTCGCGACGAACAGGTCGACATCCCCGTCGCGGTCGTAGTCGAGGAAACTGCAGCCCGACCCCCATCGCTCGTCGGAACGCTCGAGCCCCGCGGCCCTGGTCACGTCCTCGAAACGCTCGCCCCGGTGATTGCGATAGAGCGTGTTGTGGCCGAAATAGGTCACGAACAGATCGAGCCAGCCATCGTTGTCGTAGTCGGCGGCACACACGCTCGAGGCCCAACCCACGCGATCGAGCCCCACCCTCGCGGTCACGTCTTCGAAGGTGCCGTCATGGCGGTTCCGGTAGAGCCGGCTGGTGGGCCGCTCCGCCGCTGACCAGCTCCTCTCGCGACGGCTTCCCTCCTCGAACCTGGTCCCGCTCAACACCAGCGCGTCGAGCCAGCCGTCGCCGTCGTAGTCGACAAACCCGGTTCCGCAGCCATTGGTCTCGAGGATGAATCGCTTGCGGTCGAGTCCGCCGTAGATGGTCGGGTGCGTGAGCCCGGCGCTCTCGGCGACATCGGTGAACCGGACTGGCCAGGAGACATCAGGGGACTGGCCGGCCACGATCGTTGCGACAGCGAGGGCGCAGATGGAGACAGAGAGTGTCGTGGCTTGCGTCTTCAGGCGGAAGTTGACCGCCGCCCGCAGCCTTCCGGCTAAAGCCGGAAGCCACGAGAGCCGATGTGTGGCTTCCGCCTTCCGCCTTCGCGCGAAGCGCTCCGGCGGACCGCCATAGCCTTGGCGAAGGCTGGTTAGGCGGAAGAATTGCGCCGCCATCATCGATCGCGAGGGCTCTTCAGCCGTTCGGCGATCTCGAACTCGCGTTTGGCTTCCTCTTCACGGCCGGCCTGCTGCAGCAGCTGCGCGAGGAGATAGTGCGCGGTGCGATTGTTCGGGTCGAACTGGATGGCCCGGCGCAACATGCCTTCGGCAACCGCGGGCTGCGCCTTCTTCACGTAGGTCCGGCCGAGCAGGATGTAGGGCGCGCTGTAGTACGGATTGAGCCAGATCGATTTCTGCAGCGCGGCGATCGCTTCGTCCCACTTCGATTGGCGCACGTACGCATCGCCGAGCTGCGAAAGGGCCATGGCATTGGCCGGACTGATCGCGAGCTCGCGCTGGGTGAGCGAGACCGCCTCCGGCAGCCTTCCGCGGAAGAGCGCGATCTGCCCGAGCAGCAGGTTGGCGCCTGGAAGCCGGGCGTCCTTTTCGACCGCTTTCGTCAATTCGACTTCTGCCTGAGGCTCCATCTCGAGCCGGATCATCAGCTGGGCGGCCAGAAGATGCGCGGCCGCCGAATCGGGTGGAACGCTGTAGATGGAGGCAACGGTCGCGCGCGCCGAGTCCGGCCGCTGGGTTTGGATGTAAGCCTGCGCCAGGGCATACCCGAGCTCCTGGTTGTCGGGTGCCCATCGCCGGGTCGCTTCCAGCCGCGGGACTGCCTCGGCGAATTTTCCGATGACGACCGCCGCGAGCCCGAGTACCTGCTCGCCTTCGCGGCGTGCCAGCGAGTCGGCGGGCAGGCGATCGACAACTGGCGCCAGCAGCTCGACTGCCTTCGCGGGCTCGTCGGCGTGATACCAGGCGACGCCCAGGAGCAGATCGATTTGCGGCTGCAGCGCCACGTCGGCGCCCGCCTTCAGGGACTGGAGTTGTTCGATGGCCTTGCGCGATTGCCCGTCGTTGATGAGGCGGCGCGCCTCCGAGAGAGCGCTGTCACCGGCCTGAGACAGGCAGAGCGCCAGCAGCAGCGACAGCGTGCCGATCACGGCCCGCCCGTCTTGGCGGGCAGCGGCCGGCCCGTACCCTCGGTCAGCGTGACGATCCGGTTCGGCTCGACTCCGGTCCACACTTCGACGTTCCCGTTCGGCCACCGGACCTCGACCCGGTCGATGGTCTTTGCCGATCCAAGACCGAAATGCTGCCGCAGGTCGTTCTGCGAGTAGTAGCTGCCGCCGCCGCGCACCTCGCTCACCTGCGTGACCCCGCCGGCGCTCAAGACGACGCGCGCGCCGATGGCGCTGCGGTTGGACTGAACGCCGACGAGCCGCAGCGCCGACCAGCTCCGGGGCCCCCGCTGATCGAGGCGATAGAGCTCGGGCGTGTCGTGCACGTTGTTCACGAGGACATCGACGTCACCGTCGTTGTCGAGATCGGCAAAGGCCGCACCGCGACCGGCCTTGGGCACGGTGACAGGTGGACCAAGCTGCTCGGTCACGTCGTCGAACCGGCCGTCGCCGCGATTGCGATACACGACCTTGCGCTGTTTGTACCCGGCCTCGGTCTTGACCTGATCCACTTCGGGGTAGACATGCCCGTTCACCAGGAAGAGATCCTGCCAGCCGTCGAGATCCAGATCCAGGAACGAGACGGCCCATCCCAGCCAGCGCGTGTTGCGCCCGAAGCCGCTCGCAAAGGTGCGGTCCTCGCACAGGCCGTTTCCGTTGTTCGCGTAGAGCGTCGACGTGTCGCCGGCAAAGTTGGTCTTGAAGATGTCCATCCTGCCGTCGTGGTTGTAGTCGCCAATGGCGACGCCCATCCCCGCCTGCGGCTTGCCGTCCTGGCTGTAGGCACAGCCCGCGGTCACGCCGATGTCGGTGAACGTGCCGTCGCGATTGTTCCGATAGAGCGCGCTCGGATTCGAATCGTTGGCCACGTAGAGATCCACCCACCCGTCGTCGTCGAAGTCGAGCGTGCTCACGCCGAGCGCGTAGGTCCCGTTTGCGCGGGCGATGCCGGACGCGACGGAGACGTCGGCGAACGTGCCGTCGCCCTGATTGCGGTAGAGGATGTTCTTGCCGCCGGGCAGGCCCGGCGGGCCGCAGGCGACGGGCAGTCCCTTGTAGCGGCACAGCCCGGACTCGGGCACCGGCGCCGACGCGAGATCGAGATCAATGTAGTTGGCCGCGAAGATATCGAGGCGGCCGTTACGGTCGTAGTCGAAGAACGCGCAGCCGGCCCCCCAGCGCGAGCGCACGGTGTCGAGCCCCGCCCGTTTGGTGACGTCGTCGAAGGTCCCGTCGCCGCGGTTGCGGAACAGGCGGTTGGTCCCGAAGAACGTGACGAACAGGTCCTCGTTCCCGTCGTTGTCGTAATCGCCCGCGCAGGCGCCCTGTCCCCATCCTGTGAGGGCGAGGCCTGCCTTCGCCGTCACGTCCTCGAACGTGCCATCCTGCTTGTTGCGGTACATGTGGCTGGTCGGTTCCTGGCCCTTGGGGAAACCCTCGAGCGTGGTCCCATTGACGACGAAGACGTCGAGCCAGCCGTCGTTGTCGTAGTCGAACGCGGCGGTTCCGCTGCCGGTGGTCTCGAGCAGGTAGCGATTGGTCTTCATTCCGCCGTACACCGTGACGGCGGTCAGCCCGGCCCGTGCGCCGACTTCGGTGAAGGAGAACGTGAGGGGCGCCGGCTGCCGGCCGTCGACCCGGGTCAGCGCCGATGCGGCGGCGACCAGCGTGGCCGCGAGCGCATACCCTCGGATCGATCCACTCACGGGCGTTCCTCGCGCGGATAGAGATGAGGCGCCAGCTTGTGCGCCTGCTCGAAGTGCTGCCGCGCCTCCGCACCCGCGCCCGTCTGCTGCAGGGCGAGCGCGAGGGCGTGGTGCGCCTCGGCGTTGTCGGCGGCAAGTTTAATCGCCTCTCTGAATTGTGCGATCGCCGCAGCCCGGTCGCCGCTCTTCAATTTCTGCCGGCCGACGCTCAGTGCGAACGCCGACGCCTGGGCGTCGGCCTTGCGGCGAGCGAGGCGGTCCGCCTCGTGACGCGCCGTGTTCGCGCCCGGGCCGTCGCCCTTCTGCTGCAGCACCTGCGCCAGGCTCTGGTGCGCCTCGATCGAGTCCGGCCGCAGCCGGACGGCCTCCTTGAACTCGGCGAGGGCCTCGTCCGTCCGCCCGCCCGTTCTCAGGAGCGTGCCGAGCATGTAGTGCGCATCGGCGGAGTCCTTGTTGCGCTTGATGGCTTCCCTGAACAGCTGTTCGGCCTCGGCGGCCCGGCCGGTCTGCCAGAGGACCACGCCCAGCGTGAACGGCGGATCGCTGAGATGGGAATCGAGCGCGACCGCGCGGCGCAACGCGACCTCGGCGCGATCGAAGTCATCCCGCTGTTTGAGCGCGACCCCGAGGTTGTAGAAGGCCTCGGCATTGTCGGGCTGCTCGCTGGTGAGGCCGTCGAGGAGCTCGACGGCCCCGGCCAGGTCTCCCTGGTGCATCAGCGTGGTTGCGAGATTCAGCCTGCCGGCAGCGAAGGACGGATGCGCAGCAATCAGCTTGCGGAACGTGTCGACAGCCTCCGCGCCATTGCCGCTCTGCATCAGCGCGAGCCCCAGACTGTTGAGCGCGTCGGGAACCGATGGATCGAGCGCCACCGCCCGCCGCAGGGTCGTGACGGCGCCCTCGAGATCACCGAGACCCTGCAGCGCCACTCCCAGCTGCAGATACGCCTGGGCGAGCGACGGTGAGAGGCGGACCGCTTCGCGCAGCTGTGTCACTGCCTCCGGAATCCGGCCCAACTGACGCAGCGTCGTGCCAAGGTAGTACCGGGCCTCGGCATGATCGGGCCGGAGACGGACCGCCGCGCGCAACGGTCCGAGCGCACCTTCCAGATCACGAGTCCACCATCTCGTGGCGCCGAGGTGATACTGCGCGTCGAACAGCGTGGGATCGAGCTTGATCGCGCGGGCGAATTCCGCCAGAGCCTCGGGAATGCGATTCTGGCGTCCGAGCACGAAGCCCAGCTTGTCATGCGCGACCGCGCTGCCGGACCGCGCCCGCACCGCGCGTTCGTAGGCGCTCGTCGCACCGGTCAGTTCCCCGCGGGCTTCCAGCAGCTCTCCAAGCATCACCAGGGCGTCGTACCTATGCGGCTCGGCAGCGAGGATTTTCTGAACCGCCTGCTCTGCGGCCTCCGTCCGGCCCGCCGCGGCCAGATCGCGGGCCTCCTTGAGGCGCGCGGCCTCGCCAGCCGACCCCGTCTGCGCATCGGCCCGGGCAACCGCCAACGAGAGGCACACCCAGACGACGAGGCTGCGGCACGACCACACCGGGCGATTCTAACGCTGGGGCAGCGCGGGGGAAGCCACTTAGGCGAATCCTGCTTTTCAACCTTGGATTTAGGGCCGTCCCCGGTGTGATGCGGATCAAAATGGGACATTCTTACAACGGCGTGTTTCATTTTGAGGATGCTGCCCTAACCTGCCTGCTCACTGCTACTTGGAAGGATCCGCCGCGAAAGCGAAGTTTCAGAACGAGACACTCGGACAGAATCGTCAGGTGATTACAGTCGAGTAAGAACGTAAGCGCTTAATTATCAAATAGTTACAAGATCATCAGCACAAGCTCAACGGATCTGTCTTTGCTTCGATCCTTTTCGGGCTCGGGGGGAATCCGGAGGGGAAATGGGGACACTCGGTCGAAAGGCTGTCTGGGGAGCGGTGATTGCGCTGTCGGTGCTCGTTCCGGCAACATCCGCGTCCGCCTCGGGCAAGCTTCTCAATGTCGATAGATTGCTGCAGGACGGACCGTCCGGGTCCGCGCAGCGCGTCATCATCCGGGTCAGGCCGGAAGCCAGGGAGCGAATCGGGAAGCGCCTGCCGCGTCGCGGACGTGGGCCAGTCTTCCACAAGGTCATCTCGGCGGCCAGCGCGGAGCTGGACGCGCGTGAGATTGCCGAACTCGCGAGCGATCCGGACGTCCTGTCCATCTCCACCGACGCCGACGTGACGTCGTCCGCTTCGGGTTCGAAGGGCGGCGGCAGCACGACCGTATCCGGCACGACCACGCCAACGGACATCAGCTCCGCCACCAGCTTCAGCACGCAGGCCTGGCCGGTCAGCGTGGTTCAGAAGTCGCTCGGCCTCGAGAAGTGGTACAGCGGCTCCAGCCTGACGGTCGCGGTGATCGACTCCGGCGTCCAGTCCAGCGTTGACTTCAGCAACCGCATCGTCGGCTTCTATGACTTCGTCGCCGGCAAAGGCGGAGTCGCGACGGCGCCGATCGACGAGTACGGGCATGGCACCCATGTCGCGGGCCTGATTGGGGCGAGCGGGGCCTCGTCCAACGGCAAGTACGCGGGCGTGGCGCCGGGCATCAAGATTCTCGGGCTGCGCGTCCTCGACAAGGAGGGCTCGGGTAAGACGAGCGACGTGATCAGCGCACTCGAGTTCGCCATCGCGAACAAGGATCGCTTCAACATCCGGATCGTGAACCTGTCGCTCGGTCATCCAATCTTTGAGTCGGCTGCGACCAATCCGCTCGTGCAGGCGGTCGAGGCGGTGGTCCGCGCCGGCATCGTCGTGGTCGTTGCGGCCGGCAACAACGGAACGAATCCGACGACCGGTCAGCCCGGTTACGCCGGCATCGCGTCGCCCGGCAACGCCCCCTCGGCCATCACGGTTGGCGCGGCCGTGACCGGCGGAACCGACGTCCGGTCCGACGATCAGGTTGCGACGTTCAGCTCGCGCGGTCCGGCCTGGTACGACGGAATCGCCAAGCCCGACGTGGTTGCGCCGGGATTTGCGCTGGTTTCGAATGAGGCTGACGGCAGCATGCTGGCGACGACCTGTCCTTCGCTCATCGTCCGCGAAGGCACGTCGACGTATCTCCGCCTCAACGGCTCGAGCATGGCCACCGGGGTCGTTTCCGGCCTCGTTGCACTGATGATCGAGGCCAACAACTCCGGCGGGTACCAGCGCTGGCAGTCAGTACAGGAAACGCTCCGCAAGAATCAACGCACCGCGTACGCGGGCGTGCCGGCGCTCACGCCCAACGCGCTCAAGGCGATGCTGCAGTACTCGGCCACTCCGCTGCGGAACGCCGAGGGCATACCTTTCGATGCGCTCACCCAGGGGAGCGGCGAGGTCAACGGTGTCGGCGCGCTCGCGCTGGCCTACTTCGCCGACACCACCCAGGCTGGCAGCAACTACTGGATGACGACGAACTGGCCTCCGATGACGACCTTCGGCGGCGTCGAAGAGCCCTGGTCGGAGACCATCGTCTGGGGCACGCGGCTGATGCGCGGCAGCAGCCTCGTCGAGGTCAATCAACTCGCGTGGGCCAACAACATCGTCTGGGGCACCGGCGAGCTGGACAACATCGTGTGGGGCACGTTTTCGGCCGACGACGACAACATCGTCTGGGGCACCTCGACGTCCTGGGACGACAACATCGTCTGGGGTACCAGCCTGTTTCTCGGCAACGCCGCGTTCGGCGACAACATCGTCTGGGGCACTTCGATGGCCTGGGACGACAACATCGTGTGGGGCACGGGCCTCATCGGCGTGTTCGACGGCGACAACATCGTCTGGGGCACGATGGCCGACGACGCCGACAACATCGTGTGGGGCACGCTCTTCGAGGACAACATCGTGTGGGGAACCTCGGCGAACAAGGTGACGATCCTGGGGACGAGCATTGGGGGTGGACTGTGATCGGGTCGATAACGAAGGCGGCCGCGCCGATGCCAGTACAACCAGCGGCCATGAACACCACGGACTGGCGCCGGGCGCTGCCGGTCCTTCAGGCCGGCGCCGTGACGCTGCGGGAGCTGCAGCTGTCCGACGCCCCGTCGCTTCTCGAGAGGCTGACCACGCATGAAGTCGCGCGGTTCATCTCGCCGCCGCCGACCTCGGTCGAGGCCTTCGAGCGATTCATCGACTGGACCCACCGTGAGCGCGCTGCCGGGCGCTATATCTGCTTCGGCATCGTGCCCGCAGGGCTCGAGCAGGCGATCGGGATCATCCAGGTGCGGACGCTGGCGCCTGGCTTCGACATCGCCGAATGGGGATTTGCGATGGGCTCCAGCTTCTGGGGCACCGGTATTTTCCCGGAGGCTGCGAAACAGGTCCTCGCGTTCGTCTTTACAGACGTCGGCGTTCACCGCCTGGAGGCACGCTCCGCGGTCCGCAACGGCCGCGGCAACGGCGCGCTGCAGAAACTGGGAGCCACGCGGGAAGCCGTGCTGCGCAGGTCGTTCCTGCGCGATGGCATTTATCACGACCAGGTGATCTGGTCGATCTGCCGCCAGGACGACTGGCGGAAATGGGAGATGCCGGCGGTCGGCAGACCGCACTGAGAAGCAGATCCGTCAAAGCACCCTGCGCGAAAACCCACGAGCCTCGCGGCTCGTGGGTTTTCGAATCCCTCATCGCTGATCGCCAGTCCGGAATCCCCAGTCCAGAGTCCCGAGCCCCGAAACGCGAGCCCGAGAACCGCGACTCTTCGACTGCGCTCAGGGTCGCCCCGAGCTTCGTCGAGGGACGATTGGCAATATCATCAAGAGATGCAATATCGCCGCTTCGGCCGCGTGGGATGGTCCGTCTCCGAGATCGGATACGGCATGTGGGGAATGGCCGGATGGACCGGCAGCGCGGATCGAGAGTCGTTCGCTGCGCTCGACCGGGCCATCGAGCTCGGATGTAATTTCTTCGATACCGCGTGGGCCTACGGCGACGGCCACAGCGAGCGGCTCCTCGGGGAAACGCTCAAGCGGCATTCCGGGAGGCGGCTCTACGTCGCGACGAAAATCCCGCCGAAGAACCGCAAGTGGCCGGCGCGTCCCGAGGTACAAGCTCGAAGACGTCTACCCTCCCGACTACATCCGCGAATACACCGAGAAGAGCCTGGAGAACATCGGCGTCGACTCGCTGGACCTCCAGCAGCTCCACGTCTGGAACGATGGCTGGGCGTCAGACGACCGCTGGCAGAAGGCGCTGGCGTCGCTGAAGGAGCAGAAGCTGGTGAAGGCGCTCGGGATCAGCGTCAACCGCTTTCAGCCGGCGAACGTGCTCCGGGCGCTCGAGACCGGGCTGATTGACGCGGTGCAGGTCGTCTACAACACCCTCGACCAGAACCCCGAGGATGAGCTGTTCCCGGTGTGTCAGGAACGCGGGATCGCGGTGATCGCCCGCGTCCCCTTCGACGAGGGCAGCCTGACCGGCAACCTGACCGAGAACTCCCGCTGGCCCGAGGGAGACTTCCGGAACCTGTATTTCCACCCCGAAAACCTCCGGGCAACGCTGCCCCGGATCGAGCGCCTCCGCCAGGTCGTCCCTGCCGGCATGACCATGCCCCAGATGGTGCTCCGGCACATCCTGGACCACCCGGCCGTCACGACCGTGATTCCGGGGATGCGCAAGCTGAGCCATGTGGAACAGAACATCGGCGTCAGCGACGGGACCGGCCTATCTCCGACCGTCGTCCAAGAGTTGAAGGGGCACCGGTGGGACAGGACCGTGGACTGGGAATGAGCCTGGCTGCTATACTTTCCTTTTCCCGAAAGTGCCAAGGAGCAAGCCGTGAAGGAAGGGATTCACCCCAAGTACCACGAGGTCGAGGCCCGGTGCGCGTGCGGCGCGTTGTGGAAGACGCGTTCGACCAAGCCCGAGCTGCACCTCGAAATCTGCAATAACTGCCATCCGTTCTTCACCGGCCGCCAGAAGCTGATCGATACCGAAGGTCGAGTCGAGCGGTTCACCAAGCGGTTCGGCGCGCAGACCTCGGAGAGCCGGAAGGCAGCGACGGCTGCCAAGAAGGCGGCCAAGAAGCCGGCCGCGGCCGCGAAATAGACGTCGGAGCCGGGTGTTCAGACCCGGCCGTCGTAGAGCCGGGTCTCTTGACCCGGCGGATTACCCTGGCCCAACCCAACGCTCAGCTCTCGAAAAAGAACTGGGCGTTTTGTTTTTTCGCCAGCTTCCGATCCAGCCTCGCCAGCCGATGGCGCATGCCATCGGCGCGCCTGGGACTGCTGTGTTCCTCGAGCGCAAAGATCGCCAGCTCGCGGGCCGCGTGGAGGTCGCGGGCGCGATGCTCCTGATGGATGGCGAGCGCCTCGATGGCGAACTCGCGCAGGCTGTCGAGCCCGTGGTCGCGACGCCGGACCGTCTCGGTCAGGGCAACGAGCTGACGCCACCATCCAGCGGCTTCCTCGAACCGGCCGGAGCGCCGGCACCTCAGTCCAAGGCGATAAAACGACTCAGCCCTGGTCTCGAGGCACTGTGACTCCGAGGCGCGGCGGTAGCAGGCTTCCGCGCGCTCGAGCGCGCCACCGCGTTCGAGAACCCGTCCTACCGCGAGCGCTTCGATTCCGTCGCGGCACGCCGGCTCCCCCGCGCCCGCCAACCTCAACGCGCGGCTCGTGACCGCAGCGAGCGACACCAGATCGAGGCGATTGTGCTCGAGCACCGGCTCGAGCGGACGCGCATCGCCGGTGCGCAGGAACTGGAAGAACCGTCCAGGGATCTCGAACCCGTCCACGTCCCCCACGCGCCGAAGATTCAGGAGCACACGCTCCAGCGTGGTCAACCGGCAGCCTCCAGCATCTTCGTGGCTTCCGCCTCGAGGCGGAAGTCCGGCGGCGATCGTCGAGCGCGATCGCCACAGCCGGCGCGCCGGGTGGAGCATGTCGAAGTGCGGCACTTCGTCGAGCGCTGCCGGCATGCGGTGAAAGGCCCAGCGGGTTTCCATGACCGGCACGTCGAACGTCTTGCCGTTGTAGGTCACGATCAGGTCCGCCGCGTCGAACAACTCCGCGGCTGCCGAGAGCAGCGCGCGCTCGGCGTTGAAGCTGCTCAGGAGGAACTGGCGCACCTGGAGCGCGCCAGCATCGAAATAGGCGCAGCCCACGAGAAAGGCGACGGTGCCGGCGCCGCCGCTCAATCCCGTCGTTTCGAGATCGATGAACACGGCGCGAGGAGCTGCATTCCCGCCGTGTGGCGTTATCGCCGAATCCAGGATCCGCAGCGAGTCGAAGTCGTTCAGCTCGCAGTCGCCAATCTGGACGTCGCCGTGCCAGCGATCCGACTCGTAGCGGCGATCGATCGCCAGACAGCGCCCGAAAGTCGTGGTGAGCAGCCGTCCACCGAGCGCGTCGGCGACGCGGTCCACGTCGAGCTGCGCTTCGTAGCGCCGGCCGTCATCGGGCTCGTAGGTCAGCTCGCGGCTGGGCGGCGCGGGATTGCCGGTCTGGGCTGACGCACCCGGCCGGATCACCGATCGCAAGCGGGAGGCGAGATCCATCAGGCGGGCGCCCCTTCGAGCAGCTGCTGGAGGATCATCGAGGCCACCTGCTTGGCATGCGGGCCGGTATTACCCTCGGGTCCCACACACGACGGACATCCCGACGCGCAGGGACAACCATCAATCAGCTCGCGGCTGCGCTGCAACAGCGGCAGGTGCATCTGGTACAACGGCCGGCTGAAACCGATGCCGCCGGGATAGTTGTCGTACACGAAGATGTGCGGCTCGGCGGCGATCTCGGCCGGCGTCGACCCTGCCCCGCCGGTCCTGATCTGACGCTCGATCGCACCGCCGTCGACAGAGATGCCGATGTCGTGACCGTCGCACATCAGCAGCAGCTGGGCGATGTTGCGCATCGCGAACGCCAGCCCGACCACGCCGTCGCGCTTGTCGTCGCTGCCGAACGGCAGCGCCTGCATCACGGCGGCCGGGACCGTCAGCCAGTACGACGACGTGTGCATCTGCTGTTCCGGGAGATCGAGCTCCCCCGAACCCACGTTTTCGTTCGTGTAGAACTTGATCTTCTTGAACCCGACCACACGTGACACCACGTGCACCTCCCCGTGGTGCCGGCCCGCGACCGCCAGCGCCTCGGACTCGAACGTATCGAGAATGGTGACCTTCGTGTACGTGATCGCGTTCGTGTAGTAGTCGCAATCCACGGCCTTCACGAACGCTTTTCTGCCCTCGAAATCGAATCGCTCGACCTGAAACAGCGCGCCTTCGACGATGTAGATGGCCTTTTCGTGGAGCGTCGAGGGCCCGCTCGTGAAATCGGTCTCGCCGATCACGCGTTCACCGTTGGTCGTGTCGACGACCACGAAGTTGTCCGACGACACCGAACGGAGGCTGACGGCATCGGCGGGATAGGACTCGTTGGTCCAGTTCCACTGGCCGTCGGCGTAATGAACGAAGCCTTCCTCGGACAGCACCCCGAGCACCTGCTGAACGTCCACGCCCCCGAACTGCTCGTCGTCTGAAAATGGCAGCTCGAAGGCGGCGCACTTCACGTGATCGACCAGGATGTGCAGGTTGTCGGGATTGATGAGCGCGTGCTCCGGCGTAGCCGTCGAAGAAGTACGACGGGTTCCGCACCACGAACTGATCGAGCGGCGCGCTGCTCGCGACGAGAACGGCCGCGGATCGCGTCGTGCGACGGCCCGCCCGGCCGGCACGCTGCCAGGTCGCCGCAATCGTGCCCGGATAGCCGGCCATCACGCTGACGTCGAGCGCCCCGATGTCGATCCCGAGCTCCAGCGCGTTGGTGGACACCACGGCCCGCACCTGCGCCTCGCGCAACCCCCGCTCGATTTCCCGGCGGCGGTTCGGCAGGTATCCGCCACGATACCCGCGGATCACATCAGCCGCGCCGGGTGGTCCGTGAAAGGCATCCTTCAGGTAGGTCGTCAGGATCTCGACCGCCAGCCGGCTCTGCGCGAAGACGATCAGCTGCAGGTTGTGGCGGAGGAATTCCAGCGAAACGCGGCGGGCCTCGGCCAGATAGGACCGCCGGATCCCGAGCTCCGCGTTCACGACCGGCGGATTGACGAACAGGAAGAACTTCTCGCCGCGCGGGGCGCCGCTCTTCTCAATCAGCTCGAACGAGGTTCCGGTGAGCCCCTCGGCCAGCTCCCGGGGATTGGCGATCGTTGCCGACGAACAGATGAACACGGGGTCGGAGCCGTAGTGCCGGCAGACCCGCCGCAGCCGCCGCAGGATGTTGGCCAGGTGACTCCCGAAGACGCCGCGATAGGCATGGAGCTCGTCGATGACAACGAACCGCAGATTCTCGAAGAGCTTCGCCCAGCGCGGATGGTGCGGCAGGATCCCCGAATGGAGCATGTCGGGATTGCTCAGCACCACGTGCGCCTTGCCCCGAACCGCGCGCCGCGCGTCGGCCGGTGTGTCGCCGTCGTAGGTGAACACCCCGATCCGGGCATCGGTGCCGTGCGTAACGGCTTCGGTCAGGGCATGCAGCTCGGCGAGCTGATCCTGTGCGAGCGCCTTGGTCGGAAACAGGTAGAGCGCACGCGTGGAGGGGTCCTTCAGGATGGCGTCCAGCACCGGCGCGTTGTAGCAAAGCGTTTTGCCCGACGCCGTCGGCGTGATCGTGACGATGTTACGGCGCGCCAGCACGTGCTCGAATGCCTGGGCCTGATGCGTGTAGAGCTGCTCGACCCCGCGGGCCGCCAGCGCGCCGCGGAGCCGTTCGTCGGTCGCCTCCGGGAACGGCGCAAACGAGGGCGTCACGGCGGGTAGCCGATGGGCGGCGGTGACGATCGGGTCCGCGTCCCGGCCGAGCGGAGCCCGGGAGCTGGTCAGCCGGCTCAGCACTTCCTGAAGAGATCGGTCCTTGTCGCCGGTGATGACAGGAAGGGTCTGGGAAGCCATGGGCAAAGTGCCGCAGAACTGTGAATCGCTGCCTGTCACCGAGGGCTTACACGAGCCGAAGCTTCAGCGAAGGCGGGGACGATGGTAGCAGCTGAACATCCGGCGATCAAGAAGCGAAACTGCTACGTCTTCGAGTCTGGCTGCAGCGGCTGGCGCGAGACGGCGGCAACTACGCCGCTCAATCCAACTACGCCGATCAGGTTGGGGAATATCTGGAGTGCGTTCATCAGATCGCCCCACGCCCACACCACCTCGACGCGCGAGACGGCGCCGAAGGGGATCAGCAGGCAGTAAATCCACCGGTACGGCCGGGTGACCTTCCGCCCGAGGATGTATTCGAAGAACTGCTCGCCGTAGTACGCCCATCCGATCAACGTGGTGTACCCGAACAGGAACGCGCAGAACGCCACCACGTAGCCGCCGACGCCGGGCATCGAGGTGTTGAAGGCGGCTGCGACCGCGGCGCTGCTGGTGAGGCCTGACTGCCAGGCGCCGGTCAGCAGGATGGTCAATGCGCTGATCGTCGACGTCACGAACGAGACGATGAACACTTCGATCACCGCGTTCAGTCCCTGCTGCACCGGCCGGTTGCTCCGGGCGGTGCCATACGCAACCGCCGCAGTGCCATAGCCGGCCTCGTTCGCATAGATGCCGCGGGCGATCCCGTAGCGCATCGCCACGAGAATGCCGAGCCCTCCTCCGGCGGCGGCGCGCATGGAGAACGCGGACTCGACGATCAGCGACAGGGTTGCGGGGAGCCGTGATGCGTTGGTCAGGATCACGATCGAGCCGCCGGCGAGATACAGCCCCACCTTCAGCGGCGAGAGCCGCTCCGCTGCGCGCCCGATCGCCTTGATGCCGCCGATGATGACCAGCCACGTGAGCGCCGCAATGACGAGGCCCGACGCCAGGCGAGGAACACCGGCCACACTGTTCAGGACGAGCGCCATCGAGTTTGGCTGCGTGAACGGCGTGGTCGTGAGCGCCGCGACCGCGGCGACGAACGCGAAGGTCCAGGCAATGGCCGGCGACTTGAGGCCGTCGCGCAGGTAGTACATCGGGCCCGACAGGACGAGGTCCCCTCGCGCTTCGCGATAGGTGACGCCGAGCACGGCTTCCGCGAACTTGATCGCCATCGCGACGAAGCCGTAGACCCAGATCCAGAACAGCGCCCCCGGCCCACCCGACACGATCGCTGTCGCAACGCCCGCAATGTTGCCGGTCCCGATCGACGCGGCCAGCGCGGTCATGAAGGCCTGGAACGGAGTCAGGGCGCCCTCCCCTCCGCTGCTCCTGCCGCACGAAGGCGACGCGGCACGCATCGGCGAACCGCCGCAGCTGGACGGCGCCGGTCCGGAACGTCACGAACAGACCGGTCCCCAGCAGGACGACGACGACCCACGGCATGAAGACCCAGTCGGCCGCGGACTGGATCAGATTGGCGAGGCTCGCGGTGGACGCGTTCATGCCCGCGGCAGGCCGAGGAGCCGATGTCCGTCGGCCTGCGCAAAGGCAATCGCGGCCTTTTCGTGACCTTCGCGGGCTTGCGCGAGCAGGCGCGTGAACTCGGAGGATCCGCGCAGCCCGTCGAACAGCGGGGTAGATTCGAGCGCGCGAGGACACGCGAATCCGGTCGTGACGCCCCGGTTCAAGAGCTCCAGCGCGAAGTCCGGGTCCTCGAGGAACGCTGCGCCCTGTGCCCAGTAAAACCAGCCTTCCGGATCATTGAAGCCCGCGAAGTCCGTGAGCTCGGCAAGGACCTGCCGTCCGTCGGCCATTCTTCCATCGAGCATGGCCTCGAAGAGTTGAACCATCAGCTCGACGTGAGGATGCGCGCCGGGGCGCGCCTTGGCGGCCTCGGACAGGGCCTTGGCCTCTTCGAACTGCCGGAGCGCGATGAACGAGATGACCGAGACGTAGGCCGGCTGATCCGAATCGACCTCGGTCGCGCGCTGATATTGCCCAAGCATGAAGTACGAGTGCGCCACGCTCGTCACGATCGCCGGGTCGAGCCGCGTCGCCCGATGGTAGGCGGCGATTGACGCCTCGAGCAGGCCGACATACCGGCAGGCCTGGACCAGGCCGGCAAAGAGATCCGGGTCGTTGGTACGCGTTTTCAGACGCCCGAGCAGCCGCTGCACCGCGTCGAACGCCCGTCCGGTTTCCACCTCCATGTAGGTGTAGAGATTGTGCGTGAGGGCCAGATCCGGATTGAGTGCGAACGCGCGCTGAAACGCGTCCTCCGCGCGGTGATAATTCGCCCGCGCTTCCGGGGTCCGCCCGTACTTGCCGATGTTGCGCAGCACGCGTCCGAGCCGGGCCCAGGCCGGGGCGTAGGATGGATCCGCTTCGACCGCCTGCATGTAGAGGTCACGTGCGAGCGGCCACTGCGCCGCCGACGTGCTCAGACGGTTCGCGCGCAGGTACTGCTCGTACGCTTCGGGTCTCGCCGGGACGTCCTGGCGCAGGCCGTCGTGCTCCTTCTTGGACAGCTTCAACGCGAACGCGTCGACGACCGCCGAACAGACCGAATCCTGGATGGTGAAGAGATCGTCCAGTGGAACCTGCGCCGTGTGCGACCAGCGCACCGTCCCGGACGGCACTTCGATCAGCTGCACGGCCACGCGCACGGCTTTGCCGGCATGCAACAGCGTGCCGGTGATGGCCGCCTCAACGCCGAGATCGGACGCGAGCGCTCGCAGGTCGAGGGCCCCCTCGGTGAATCGCGCCGCCGCGAGGCTCGAGCGCACCGTCAGCGAGTCGAGCGCCGAGAGCGAGATCGTGATCGCGTCCGGAAGGCTGAAGGCGAGAAAGTCGACTTCCGGATCTGGACGCAGCACCCGGAATGGAAGGACGACCAGCCGCTTGGTCGCGCGTGCCCGGGGAACCTCGCCGGCGTCGACGCCCGAGATCGACGCGCGCAGATCGGTCGCCATGTCTTCGGCCGACTGGTAGCGATCGTCGCGCGTCTTCGAGACCGCCCGCTGGATGACCCGATCGAGATCGATCACCGCAGACGACCCGACCAGCGCCGGCGGATGCTCGTGCACCACCGCATGCAGCACGTCGACCGCCGACGTGCCGCCGAACGCGGCGCGCCCGCTCAGCATCTCGTAGAGAACGAGCCCCGCCGCAAAAATGTCCGTCCGTCCGTCGACTTCCTCCCCGCGCACCTGCTCCGGGGACATGTAGCGCGGCGAGCCCATGACCATCCCGGGCATCGTCACCGCGGTCTCGTCGAGGCTGGCCACAGTCGCCCGTGCCAGGCCGAAGTCGAGCAGCTTGACCCCGTTCGCGCTGAGGAAGATGTTGGTCGGCTTCAAATCGCGGTGAACGATCCCGCGCCGGTGCAGGGCCGCCAGCGCGGAGAGCACGGCAAGCTGAGTCGTCGCGGCTTCCGGCACCGGCATCGGTCCCTCGGTCAGCCGTTCGGCGAGCGATTTGCCGTCGAGGAGCTCCATGCAGAGGAACGGCTCTCCCGCATGCTCGCCGATGTCGAAGAGTTGACAGATGTTGGGGTGGCTGACCGCAGCGGCCGCGCGCGCCTCGCGTACGAACCGCTCGCGCATGCCGGGATCCGACGTGCGGAGAATGGTCTTGATCGCGACGGCCCGAGAGAGACGCTCGTCCCACCCCTCGTAGACGATACCCATGCCGCCGCGGCCGATTTCCCGAACGATGGTGTAGGGACCTATCGCGTCAGGCATGTAAGAGCAATTGTATCTTTGAGCTATCGGCTACCAGCTGCCAGCTGCCAGCTTCCAGCTGAAAGCCTCAGGCAAACAGCGCCACGAACGACACATTGGCACACTTCTGACATGTGAAAGCTGAGAGCTGAGAGCTGTTTTTCAAATATTCGATCGAGACTGGCAGCCGTCGACGGTCACGCAGGCGCCGCTCACCCAGCTGGCGCGCGGGGACGCGAGGAACGCGACGACTGACCCGACCTCGTCGGCCCGGCCGAAGCGGCCGAACGGCAGCTCGCGGCTGATGAATTGCGCGATTCCGTCCGGATCCGCCTGCTGGCGCCGATGCCACGAGCCGCCGGGAAACAGGATCGACCCCGGCGCGACGCTGTTGACCCGGATGTTCTGCGGCGCGAGCTGCTGCGCGAGCGCCTTTCCGAGACTGATCTCCGCTGCCTTGACGGCGTTGTACGTCATCCGGCCGCCGGACTCACGTCCCCAGATCGAGGCAATCAGAACAATCACGCCGCCGCCTCGTTGACGCATCAGCGGCACGGCGAGACGCGAGGCGCGGATCGCGGGGAACAGCGTTTCGTCGATCGCCGCCTGCCACTCGGCATCCGAGGTATCCAGCAGATCGCGAGCCGCCGGCCTTGCCCACGTTGTTGACGAGGATGTCCACGCCGCCGAAGGTCTCGACCGTACGGTCGATCACGCGCTCCACGCCGGCCAGGGTCGACACATCGGCCTGCACCGCGAGCACCATGCCCGGCTTGCGGGCGACGGCCTCCACTTCGACCGCCGCCTCCGCGAGACGTTCTTCGCCTCGCGCGCAGATGCACACCTTGCACCCTTCCGCGACCAGCGCCCTCGCGCTGGCGAGGCCGAGGCCCCGGCTCGAACCCGTGACGATAGCGACTTTGTCGGTGAGGCCGAGGTCCATCGGGAAGCGGCGGCCGCTCAGTCGTTGCGTCCGCCGGTGAGGTCGTTGAGACGCCAGTCGAGCGTATGGAACGACATCTGGAAGGCGTTCTTCTCGACGAACTCCTTCTCGATCCGGAACAGGTGCGGGGTGATGAACGCCAGCACGGCCCGTTCGATCGGCGACCGCTGCGCGTAAGGACCCTCAGCGCCTTTGTCGTACGCCTTGACGAACTCCGCCTCGCGCCAGCTGATGATCGGCGTGACGGTCACGCGGCCGGTGAGCTCGTCGATCTTCAGCATCGTCTGCTCGGAGACGAATTCCGACTGCACTCTCCCGAGCTGCTCCTCCAGCCTGGGGCCCCGCGTAGGCCTCGCTGCGCAGCCGTCCGCTGCCGACCGCGCCGCGCCCGAGCGCCAGGTACACGCGCGGATCCGCGAATTCCGGCAGAACGGTCTTCTCGATCTCGTCGAGTGTCAACGACCGTCCGGCGAGACGATGCTTCGCCTGCTCGAACGCCCCGGGAATCTGCCGGATGCTGTTCTGCGGATATTGGCTGGATTTCCCGTGGATCGGATAGTTGTTGATGACCGTCTGCAGGACGATCGCGTTGTAGCCATTCAGCCAGAACGCCACCTTCTCGTCGCGCGACCAGCCCTGGTAAGTGGCAGCGGGCACGTTCAGCGACGCGACGTAGCGATCCAGCCGGGCGCGTTCGCCGCGCAGCGCCCGATAGTAGACCAGGCCATCGCGGACGTGGAGATCGATGATCTGATCGTAGGGCCGATGAAAGGGCGGAACCGTCTCGGCCGTCTGGGACCGCAGCACGGCTCCGGCGCAAAGCGCCACGAGCAGAAGTGCGAGGCATGCTGTCCGGGGCATAGGGGTAATCGTATATCGTTCGCTGGGCTGCTGGGCCGCTCGGGCCGCTGGCGGGCTGCGGGACGGGCTACTCAGAGGACAGGACAACCAGCTCTTCAGACCTACATCGGAATCGATTCTGGAGATCGGAGCGGCCCAGCGGCCTAGCGGACCAGCGGCTCGAGGACGGTCTTCACACGAACCTCGTCAGTGTCACGTCCAGGGTGCGGACTCGCTTCGCGCCGCGGTGCCACTGGACCAGGATCGGGCTCTGGTAGGTGCCTTCGACGATGGTGCCGGTGCCGGGCGACTGGCGATCGGAGACGAGCAGGCTGATGGATCGCTTCATCCGGAAGAAACGCGCGGCCGGCATGGCGATGGCCTGCGACAGCACGGTCTCGACCATCGATTCCCGCAATCCCATCGCGTCGAGCAGCCGGTTGAAAACCCGGACCAGATCGTACTTGGCGTAGTCGAGCGTCTTCGCCGGGATGGCGCGAGGGTTCCCCAGGATGTGCCCGGCCTTCTCAGCCATGAAGCGGAGCGGATCGCGCAGCACCTCCGAGAGATCGTGCCGCATCAGGAGGGTTTCGTACTCGTTCACGGTGAGTCCGGCGTGCCGCTCTCCGGGCGCAAGCGTGATGCGCAGCCGCCCTTTGGTGACGCCGTACTGCTTCACGAGCTCGGTGCACTGCTCGTAGATGGCGAACTTGGGATTCTTGAGGTTGACCGAGTCCACCGCGTGGCCCGAGACGGGCACGCTCAGGCGCGTCTGCGCCACGGGTTCCTCGATGTGTGTAGCCCAGAACCGATGTCACCCGGCGCCGGGGCGTCCCCTTGTGCACGCCATCGAGATCGATGAACGACACCGGCGCGCCAGGCTTGTTCTGGTAGGTCACGCAGGTCCGCAGGGCCCCGGCCATGAACGCCAGATGCGAATCCGCGTTCTGGGGCTCGATCGGCTTCTGAGCCTCGGAGAGCTCGGTGCGCCGGTCCAGCTTGTCGTGCTCGTATCCGGCGCCTTCCGGGAACATCGTCCGGAACACCTCGATATAGGGCATCACACCCTCCCGGCTCTGGTTGAGCCGGCTGGCGACGCCGGGATCGAGATACCCCGCCGTAGTGTGGAAGGAACAGCAAAGCGCGCGCGGATAGGCGTCCAGCACATTGCCGAACCGCACCGACAACGCGTTCCGCACGTCGATGACGTCGACGCGGGCCCGAGGCGTGAGCTCGAGCGTCAGCTCGAGAGGACCAGGCATTACGTGCGTAAAATCATGACCCTGCAGCGATTCCTGCGATTGGGCCGCCTTCAAGAATAACATGCCGGGGTGACCGGTGACCCCAGGACGGTCGCCAGTAGCCAGTTACCAGTTACCAGTGCCGGTTCCCAGCTCGGGCCGGATTCCTGGAGACTGGAGTGGAACTGGCCACTTCGAACTAACACAGCACCCGAATCACATCCGACCGCGTGATGATGAATGTTTTCTCGGTCTTGAAGTCGCGGACCAACACCGCGGGATTGGCCGACGTGATCATCGTCGACAGCAATTCCAGGGGCGTCGAAATGTCGACGAACGGGAACGCCGGCAGCATGATCGTTTCGACCGGGCGGCTCTTGATCTCGGGATCGCGCACGAGCTCGCCATAGAGATGCGCCTCGTTCAGCGACCCGACCAGGCGCTTGTCGCTGGTGATCGAGATCTGGGAGAAGTCGTGCTGCGACATCAGCCGCACGGCGGCTTCGACGCTCTCGCCCGCTTCGAGCGCCAGCAGCTCTCCCGAAACACCTGAGGCCACGAGATCGCGGGCGGTGAGGCCGGTCTTCTCGAAGAACCCCTTCTCGCGCATCCAGTCGTCGTTGAACATCTTCCCCAGATAGCGCGAGCCGTGGTCGTGAAAAATCACGACGATCACGTCGCCCGGGACGAAGCGATCCTTCAGCTGCAGCAGGCCGGCCATCGCGGAGCCGGCCGAGTTGCCGGCGAAGATCCCTTCTTCACGTGCGATGCGGCGCGTCATGAGCGCCGCGTCCTTGTCGGTGACCTTCTCGAATTGATCGATGACATCGAAGTCGACGTTCTTCGGCAGGAAGTCCTCGCCAATCCCTTCGGTGATGTAGGGGTAGATTTCGTTCTTGTCGAAGACTCCGGTCTCTTTGTACTTCTTGAACACCGATCCGTAGGTGTCGATGCCCCACACCTTGATCTTCGGGTTGCGTTCCTTGAGATAGCGGCCGACGCCGCTGATCGTCCCGCCGGTGCCGACGCCCACCACCAGGTGCGTGACCCGCCCCCCGGTCTGTTCCCAGATCTCCGGGCCGGTCTCCTCGTAGTGCGCGGCGGTGTTCGACAGGTTGTCGTACTGATTGGCTTTCCAGGCATTCGGAATCTCGCGCTCCAGGCGCGAGGAGACCGAGTAGTACGAGCGTGGATCTTCAGGATCGACGTTGGTCGGACAGACGATCACTTCCGCTCCGAACGCCTTGAGCGCATCGATCTTCTCTTTGGACTGCTTGTCAGTCGTCGTAAAGATGCAGCGATAGCCCTTCACCACCGCGGCAATCGCCAGCCCCATCCCGGTGTTGCCGGACGTGCCTTCGATGATCGTGCCGCCGGGCTTCAGCAACCCCGCCCGCTCGGCGTCTTCGATCATCCGCACCGCCATCCGATCCTTGATGGAGTTGCCGGGATTGAACGTCTCGATCTTCGCCAGCACGTCCGCGTCGATCACACCGCGGGTGATGCGGTTGATGCGGACCATCGGCGTGTTGCCGATGACGTCGAGGATCGTGTCGGCGATCGGGGGAAGCGGCATACTCACGATGTTACGTGATTCGGGCGCCGGGCCAGTCTCCCCTTCGGCGCCTTCACCAGATCGAGCACGACCGCGACCGCCAGCAGGATGCACAGGCCTCCGAGCGTGGTCCGGATGGTCACCGTCTCGGCGAGAAACACCGCGCCGAGGAGAACGGCAATCAGTGGTTCGATCAGTCCCATGCTCAAGAGCCTGGTCGCTCCAATCCGTTTCAGGAGCCAGTAATTGAGCCACCCCCCGGCCAGCGAACCCAGCAGCGCGAGATACAGGCCCGAAAGAAGCGCGGTCCGGCTCCAGTGGAACCCCGAGGGATTGCCTTCGACGATTCGGCTATAGACCGCCAGCGGCACCGCGCCCGCCAGCAGCTGACCCATGAGGATCACGCTCGGATCGAGACTGGCGCCGCGACGCTTCATCACGACATAGGCCAGCGCCACACAGACTGCCGCGGCGGTCACCGCGATGCTTCCGAGGACCGGACGGCCGCCGGCGGCCATCTGATCCCAGAAGATGACGCCCACACCGGCCACACCGAGCATCAGCGCGAGCCCTTTCCACGCCGTCATCCGCTCGTCGTGCAACAGCACGTGAGCGAAAACGAAGCCGAAAACCGGCGTCATCGCCTGCAGCACGGCGGTCAGCCCCGACGAGATGTATTGGATTCCCCAGTTCAGGAGCCCGTAATTGACGCCGAGCAGGATGAACCCCGTGCTCAGGATGACGGTCCACTCCGACCGTCCCCGCGGCAATGGCGTACGCCGCAGCACGATCAGGGGGACGAGCACGGCGAGCGCGATGGCCATGCGATACACCGCGAACGCGGCTGGCGGCACGTCACGGACGCCCAGCTTGATGAACAGCCAGACCGTGCTCCAGATCGCGCAGGTCAGTATCCAGACGAAAAGCGTGTATGGCGTCAACAGCCTGAATTGTAGTGCCGAGGCTCAGCGCACTGCGGATTGCGGGAGAACCGTCCACGTCAGCGAAATGCGCCACGGTACGCCGGGTGCAGGGGTCTGATCCAGGGGCGTCACCGTTCTTCCGTCCTCCGAGATCCTGAACCCGTCGGCGGCGATGAACCGGCCCTCGGTCAGCACGATCCGGTAAGCCGGGAGGTCCTCGACCAACGCAAGCACGGGGCCTTCGTCAACGGTGGCGCCGTCGAACGCCCAGTCGACGGTCAATGTGACCCGGTCGCCCGCCACGACCTGTTTGGCAGTGCCCGCGATCCCCAGCTGGCGGAGAAACGACGCCGCGAGCGTGTCAGCCCGCTCGAACCGAGCCGACGTGAGCGCCTCGAAGGGCCGTTCCGTGCGTGTGAGCCGGGTCGCTGCGTCGCGACCTCCCAGCGTTTCCAGCGCCACGAGCGGCGCGTGGGTGCGTTGTTCGACGGCGCGAACGAACTCGGATTCCTCCTGTATCCGTCTCGCCCGATCCTGATCGTCGGAGTGTACGTCCCGGTCATGCACTGACCATGTCAGGGCGCCAGAAGGCGACAGGTAAAGCACATGGGTCACTTCGGTCTTCAGGCACGCGCTGCCGGCCACGGCAGCGGCCAGCAGGAACGTCAGGGCAGCACGTCGCATCGGGATCTCCTCTGCCCATGAAGACGGCATCGGTCCCGGGAACCGAACGGCACGCAGGAAAACCCGTGTGTCTTGTGCCATCAGGCGGAAGTTCACCGCCGGCCCCAGCCTTCCGCCTGGGCGGAAGCCACGCAACACCGGACTGTGGCTTCCGGCTTGCCGGAGATCAGCCGCTTCCGCCTGAAGGCGGAAGCCACCAGAGGATCTATTAGTGGTAACGTGTCCGCCGATGGCGCCGCCCACGGGAGGTCCCACCGACCATCTGGTGCGCGAGGCGATCGCCGGGCGGCCGGACGCCCTGGACGCCCTCTACACGCGCGCCGCGCCGCGGGTGCTGGCCTACGTGCGGGTCCGGATGGGCCGGTCGCTCCGCTCTCGACTGGACTCGCGCGACATCCTCCAGGCCACGCTCCTCAAATCCTTCCAGCGCTTCGGCGAATTTCAGGGATCCGGCGCCCCCGCTCTGATGGCCTGGCTGGCTCGGATCGCCGAACGCGAGATCCTGGATCGCGCCGACTACCATCAACGCGCCCGACGCAGCAGCCTGCGTGAGACGCCAATCGAGGGCCAGGACGGGCTCGAAGCGCGGGTCACCTCGGTCCTGTCGCGGATGATCCGCGACGAACGCGCCGAGAAGCTCGCGGCCGCGATGGAGGGTCTGAGCGACGCCCACCGTGAGATCATCCTGCTCCGGAAGTTTCAGGAACTGCCGTTCAAGGAGATCGCCGCACGCCTCGAGAAATCGGAAGACGCCTGCCGGATGCTGCTTGCCCGCGCGCTGACCTCACTCACGTTACGGCTGGCCGGTGAATGACGACGTGACCGCGTCCACGGACCTGCAGGTGCTGCTCGAGCGCTACATCGAGGAGCACGTGCTGCACGGCAAAGTCCTTGACGCGGCATCTTGTGTGCCGGGCGGGCCGAACTGATCGCAGCCGCTGCAGTCCCTGATCGCCGAATACAGTGAGCTCACCCGAACGCTCGACGGAGAGCCGTCCGGCGCTGTCTACACGCCTGCCGGCGCAGCCACGCTGCCGGCCTTCGACGGCTTCCAGACTATCGAGCGCGTCGGTGCCGGCGGCATGGGCGAGGTCTTCAAGCTCCGCGACCTGCGCCTCGACCGCATCGTGGCCGGGAAGGTCGTCCGCCCGGACGCCGCCGTGCCGGTGAGCGTCGGCGGGCTTCCTCAGCGAAGCCAGATCGCTCGCGCTCTTCTCCGATCACCGCATCGTCCGCCTTCTCGAGTTCCGCCCGAATACCAGCCCTCCCGTGCTGATCATGGAGTACGTCGAGGGATTCGAACTCGGCCGGATCGGCCCGTCTCTCGAGTTCCGGCAGCGGGCACGTGTCGCTGCTCGAGGTCTGCAGGCGATTGGGCATGCTCACGGGCTCGGGCTGCAGCATCGCGACCTCAAGCCGTCGAACATCATGGTGGACGCTCAGCTGTCTCCGCGGATCCTCGACTTCGGCCTGAGCGGCGGCGATCCCCGCGCCGGTCACCTCAAAGGCACGCTGCAGTACGTCGCGCCGGAACAGCTCGAGCCATCCCAACCGATCGACGAGCGCACAGACATCTACGCGCTCGGCGTCATCCTTTACGAGCTCCTGTGCGGCCGACCGCCGTACACCGGAACGTCCGACGAGATCGTTACCGGCATCCAGCGCGGTCAGCCGAGCCTGCCGATCGAACTGGCCATCGACGTCCCCGAAGCCGTCTGCAGGCCATCGCGCTGAAGGCGATGGAGCGCGAGCCGTCGAGACGCTACCCAGCGCACGGGACATGGCCGCCGACTCGAACGCTATCTCGACGGGCGTGCCGGTGCTGGCGCGGCCATCGGTCTACACCACCACGCTCGGCGGACCGCGCTGGCGCGCACCTGCAACAAATCTGCGGAATGGCTGCGTCTGCGGCTGATTCACCCGCACGAGGCGGGCGTCCTGCGCGCCGCATACCGGGCGCTCGATGCGCGCGAAGACGACTGGATCGTCGAGAGCCGCGCCCTGACCTATCCGCAGATCGCGCTGTACCTGGGAGCGTTCCTGCTGATTGCCGGCAGCCTGTTCTATTTCGCGGCCGAGCGGTGGTACGGCGCCGTGCGACGGCCTGACGCACCGCTGCTCGTCCTCGGCCTGCCGTTCGTCGGCCTGAATCTGGCCGCGCACCGGCTGCACCGCCGCGATCACAAGGCCGTGGCGGTCGCCTTCTACCTGGCCGCGGTGGCCTTGCTGCCGCTCCTGCTGGTGATCCTGTTCGACGAGACCGGCTTTCTCGTCGTCCGGCCGGAGACGCCAGGGCAGCTCTTTCTCGACGGCTCGATGTCGAACCGCCAGCTCCAGGTCACGACCGCCGTTGCGGCGCTCTGGTGCGGACGGCTGGCACTCGCGACGCGCACCGCCGCGCTCAGCACGGTGTTCACGGCGCTCGTAGGTCTCTTCGGCCATCGCGGTCCTCGGCGACTTCGGCCTGCGCGCATGGATCGTGGCCGGCCGGTGGGACCTGCTGGCGCTGCACACGTTTCCACTCGTCGTGGTGTACGGAGCCGTGGGCGCTGGCGCCGAGCGGACCGGGCGCGGCGTGGCTGGCGCGCCCCCCGTATCAGGCCGCCGCGTCCGCCTTGTTCTCGTGCTCGAACTGCTGGCGCTGAACGGCCGGACCTTCCACTATCTGGGTTTCTCGCTGCAGGGGTTGCAGCTGCGGACGGTCAGCGATCCGTTGCTGCTCGATACGCTCGCCGCGATGACGTTGAATGGCCTCTGTTTCTATCTGATCGCCGACATGCTCGAGCGGCGCGGCACCGAGCTCCAGGCGCAGGCAGCCCGGCTGCTCTTCGTCATCGCGCCGTTCGCGCTGCTGCAGCCTCTCGGCTATCTGGTGAGGACGGCCGAGTACTCACCGCGCTGGGACTGGCTGTACCTGATCGCCGCGCTCGCGACCGCCATCATCAGTCAGCGGCGACAACGACGCGCCTTTTACTATGCCGGGCTGATGAACACCGGCGCGGCGCTCTTTCTAATCGCCAGTCATCGTGACTGGTTCGACAAGCCGGCATGGGCGGTTACGGTGATTGCACTGGGCCTGGTCACGCTCGGCGCCGGATTCGCCCTCGACCGGCGGCGACGGCTGCACAGGTAGGGGCCACGTCTTTGTGCTTCCGCCTTTACCCTTGCTGGCTTCCGGCCCCTTGCGTGGCTTCCGGCTTTAGCCGGAAGGACAAGCAGCCTTCCGCCTGAAGGCGGAAGCCACCAATAAGCCAACTATGCTCGCCTAATGTGAGAATGACTTCATGAAACGACTTCCGCTCGCTCTTGTGTGCCTGATGCTGGTCGCGCCGGCTTCACAGTTCGACGCTCAAGCACCACGAACGCCGCCCGGCTCCAATCACGTCGTAGTCGATCAGCCTCGACGGATTCGGCGGGTGGGCCCTCGACGATCCTTACCTGCCGGTGCCAACGCTGCGGCGCCTGGCGGCGGCCGGCGCGGTCGCGAAGGGAATGCGGCCGGTCGACCCGACGGTGACCTGGGCGAACCACACATCGATGGTCACCGGCGTGCCGCCGGCCCGACACGGCGTGATCTACAACGGCCTCCTGATTCGGGAGCCCGGCGTCCCGCCGCGCGTCGAACCCTGGCGTGACAAGAGCGAGCTCGTGCACGCGCGCACGCTCTACGACGCGGCCCACGAGCGCCGCCTGACGACGGCGCAGGTGGACTGGGTCGCGATTCAGAACGCACCGACGATCACGTGGGAATTCCCGGAGCGGCCGGATCCCGAAGGGCGTCGATCGCGCAGGAAGCCGTCAAGGCCGGCATCCTGTCGCAGGCGGACCTCGAGACCTTCCAGACGAGGAACATCCTGTGGCGCGATCACATCTGGACCCAGGCAGCCGCGCACATCCTGCGGCAGCACCGTCCGAACCTGCTGCTGTTCCACCTGCTCAACCTGGACTCGACGCAGCACCGCTACGGTCCGCGCACGCCGGCGGCGATGGACGCGATGGCCCACCTCGACTCGCAGGTCGCCACCATCGTGACGACACTGGAGAGAACCGGCCTGCTGGCTCGCACCACGCTGTTCGTCGTTTCTGATCACGGCTTCAAAGCCGTCAAGCGGCAGATTCGGCCGAACGTCGTGTTCGCCAAAACCGGCCTGATCGCCCTCGCGGCAGGCAAGATCACCGGCGCACGCGTTTACTCAGTTCCCGAGGGGGGCACGGCGCTCGTGTATGTGACGGTGCCGGACGAGTCAGGTGCGCTGCTGAAACAAGCCAGCGAAGCGCTCAAGGGACTGGAGGGGATCGCGTCGGTGATTGAGGCACCGGAGTTTGGAACATACGGGCTGCCGCAGCCGACCGCGACGGGTCAAATGGGTGCGCTGCTGCTCACCGCGAAAGACGGCTACGCGTTCACCGGGGATGTCGGCGACCAGCCCGTTGTCGACGCGCCGCCAGGAAGCCTGGGATCACATGGCTACCTGGCGAGCGATCCCGATTTGCAGGCGCTGTTCATCGCATCCGGACGCGGGATCAAGCGCGGCGTGAAGCTCGACTCGGTCTCGAATCTCGATCTGACGCCGACGATTGCCCGGCTGCTCGATCTGCACATGCCGGACGCACAGGGAAGGATCCTGACCGAGATTCTCTCGACGCCAGTCAGCGCGCCGGCGGCAGCAGCGAAAACGGCACCGCGGTGACGGCCGCATCGTCTTCGGCTGTGTCGTCCTTGCCGATCACTTCGAACGCGCGGCCAATCCGGTTGCCGGCGAGATCCTCGAGGATGGCGAGCGCAATCACCGTGTAGCTGCCCGGGGTCCACGGCTCGTTCGGGGTCATCGTCCAGCGCGTCTCGTTCGCGTCCACGCGCACGTCGCCGACGACCGGAGCGCCGTTGCGGCGCACACCAACCGCACGGGTCAACAGGCCGTGATCGAGCGGGCCGGGGAACGTCACCGAAACCGGATCGCGCGTCCCTTCGTGGGGCTGGGTGATCTTCCAGGTCCTGGCCTCGAGAGGAGCAAGAGCGGGCGGGGTGACGTGGAACGACTTCGAGTACGACTCACGCAGCGGATTGCCATGCCCGTCGACCCACTCCCGATCGATCACGAGCGTGTACTTGCGCCCCGCCTCGAGCGACGGCCCCAGTTCGCGGTTCGGCAGGATGCCTCGCTTCTGGCGACCGGGATCGAAGAAGACGGTGTACCGCGTGCGATCGGCGTTCCACAGTTCGCCATCCACCGGAAGAAACGGATCGACGACACGCTCGCCGCGCTCGTCCAGCAGGCTCACGTGCTCGAGGCCGCCACGGCGACCCATCGGGCCGGAAAAGTGAATGTACAAGCGGAGCTGGTTCTCGGGGACCTGATCCGAGCTCGGAAAAATTCCGGTCACGTGCACGGGCTCCGCCGCGGCTGGCGCGGGCAGGGCCACGATGGCCTCAGCGCGCTGGCGCGATTCCCCTGACGGAACCTCCGCGCCTTCGTAACGGGCCTGATACTTCCGCCCAGGATCCAGCGGGAACATCGGCGTGAAGTGCACGGCGTCGCCGTCGACGACATATTTGCCCGCGATCGGTGTCGCGCTCGCGGCGTTGCCCGGCCCGAGCACCCGGACGGTGAAGACGCGGGTCCATTCCTCGCCGCCCGGCGGCAGGCGCTTCAGTGCCGTTGCCGTTCGCGAGCCAATGCCTTTCACGGCGACGTACGACGCCGCAGGATTGGTCGGGTGCTGGACGAGGGTGATTTCGGGAGTTGACGGAGGGACCTGACGGCTGCAGGCGGCCGCCAGCAGCACGGCTGCGGCGGCCGCCAGGATGCGGAATGGAAAGCCCACAGACCCCGATTCGATGGTTACGGCAGGGCGACGGCCACCAGATTCAGCCCGGCGTCGGTGCGCGACAGCGCGAGCGTGCGGCTGCCGTCGAGCAGATCGAGCTGCTCGATGCCCTTCATCGCGGTGATGGTCTCGTACGCGATGCCGCCGGTTTCGGTCTTCACCGGCTGCGTGATCGGCGCCGCATTCGCGAAACCATCGGTCGGGATCTTCATCACGCCGCGCGCCGTGTTCGACATCAGCAGGAACTCACGGCCGTCCTTCTTGTAGAGCACCATGTCGATCGGCCGGTTGCGGTTGCCGAGCTCGGCGATCGTCGTGCCCACGACCTTGGTCCCGGCCTGCAGGCTGGCGACCGGGAACTTCACCAGCGGCGTGCACAGGTAGGCCGCCACCAGGTGCGGGGTGTTGTTGATCGAGTACGGCAGGAACGCGTACACAGGCGAGCGGGTTTCGAGCTGGCCGTGATTGCCGTGGAAGATCTCGACGCTGGCGCCGTTGTCGGCGGACGCGAACGGATACTTCACCGACCGCAGCTTCGAGGCGAACTCTTCATTCGAGAGACCGGCGATGTAGAGGCGCCCGTCGCTGAACGCCATGTCGGTGATCGACTGCTGGCGCGGATCGCGCTGCGGGTTGGTGCCGGCGTTCGGCGCGTTCGGCAGCCCGACCTTCGTATGCTTGAGGTTCTCGAACGACACGACCTCGATCTTGCCTGCGCCGTCGACGCGGAGCAGCGCCGGCTTGCTCGCCGTCCCCTGGCCGCGCATCACGGAGATGTAGGCGTTCTTCGTGCGCGGGTGAACGACCATATCGGTGACGATGATTTCCTTCGCATCGGTTCCGAGCAGCGCGGCGATCTTCTGGTCGATCGCGTCCACGGCCTGCGTACCCTGAGCTCCCCCGTTGGCCTTGTCCCCGAGCTCGAGGGCATAGATGGTGGCGGCCTGTGTGTCCGCCGCGAACAGAACGCCGTCGGGCCCGAAGGTCAACGGGCCAATGGACGTCATCTGCGGACCCGCGTCCGCCGCGGCAACCGGCACCCCGGCAGCCATCCAGTAGCTCGCCACCCCGGCAAGCGCCACTACTCCTAGCGTCGTCAGGATCTTCGTACGCATCCGCAAGTCCTCCTCATTCACTGTCAGAGAGCGGCTCCCGGGCGGTGACGGTCGGAGCCTACCCGCCGAATACGCCGTTTCCGGCGGTCACGTTACACCTTCCTCAACGCTCGCGGGCCGAAATTCGTCTACTGTTGGGTCATGACGAACCTGAAGCTGGCCATCCGGCGGCTGTTCAAGGCACCGTTTGTCACCTCCGTGGCGATCCTGTCGCTCGCGCTGGGCATCGGCGCCAACGCCGCGATCTTCTCGCTGTTCAACCAGATGCTGCTGCGGCCGCTGCCGGTGCCCGCGCCAGCGCAGCTCGTGAACCTCTCGGCCCCCGGTCCCAAGCCGGGGTCCAACTCGTGCAACCAGGCCGGCGACTGCGAGCACGTCTTCAGCTACCTGATGTTCCGCGATCTGCAGAAGGCGCACACGTCCTTCACGGACATCGCCGCCCACGTCCTGTTCGGGGCCAACCTGTCGTTCCACAACCAGACGCTGAACGGCCAGGGCCTGCTGGTCTCGGGCAGTTATTTTCCCGTCCTCGGGCTCAAACCGGCGATCGGCCGGCTGCTCTCCCCGCAGGACGATCAGAAACAGGGCGAATCGCAGGTCGTGGTTCTCAGCCACGCCTATTGGACGACGAGGTTCGACCGCAATCCTGGGGTGCTGAACGACACGTTAATCGTGAACGGCCAGCACCTCACCATTGTCGGCGTCGCGCCGGAAGGCTTCGACGGCACGACGCTGGGGGCAAAACCGCAGGTGTTCGTGCCGATCACGCTGCGAGGCACGATGAATGGCCGCTTCAATCAGTTCGACAACCGCCGGAACTACTGGGCGTATCTGTTCGCGCGGCTGCGGCCGGGTGTGACAATAGACGAGGCGCGGGCGCAGTTGAACGTCAAATATCGCGCCATCATCAACGATGTCGAGGCGCCACTGCAGAAAGGCCTGAGCGATCAGACGATGGCGCGCTTCAGGGCCCGCACGCTGGGTGTCGAGCCCGGCGCACGAGGACAGACGTCCGTCGATCGCGAAGCGAGGATTCCGCTGCTGCTCCTGCTGTCGGTCACCGGGCTGGTCCTGTTGATCGCCTGCGCGAACATCGCCAACCTCCTGCTGGCGAGAGCTGCCGCGCGATCCAGCGAGATCGCCATCCGGCTCTCGATCGGTGCCAATCGCCGTCAGCTGATCGGCCAGCTGCTGACCGAGTCCCTCGTTCTCGCGGTCTGCGGCGGCCTCGCCGGCCTGCTGGTGTCGCGATGGACGCTCGACGTGATCTTTGCCATGTTGCCGACCGAAGCGGCCGAGACGCTCCAGGTGAAGATGGACGGGATGGTGCTGCTCTTCGCCGCAACGGTCACGATCGGGACGGGCGTCCTGTTTGGCCTCTTCCCCGCCTGGCACAGCACACGGCCTGATCTGCTTTCGTCGCTCAAGGGGCAGGCCGGACAGCCCGGCGGCGGGCGATCCGCGCAGTGGTTCCGCGCCTCGCTGGCGACCACGCAGATTGCGATCTCAATGGCTCTCCTGGTGTGCGCGGGACTGTTCACGAAAAGCCTGATGAACGTGAGCCGCGTCGAGCTTGGCATCAACGTCGAGCATCTGGCGACCTTTGGTGTGTCACCCGAGTTGAACGGCTACTCGTCCGAACGGTCGAAGCAGCTGTTCGAGCGCCTCGAAGACGAGCTCGCGGCGCAGCCCGGCGTCACCAACGTCACGGCCTCGCTCGTGCCGGCCCTGGGCGGGAGCAACTGGGGCACCGACGTCGCGGTGGAGGGATTCAAAGGCGGGCCCGACATCGATACCAACTCACGCTTCAACGAAGTGGCTCCCGACTACTTCAAGACGATGGGCATCACGATGCTGGCCGGGCGCGAGTTCACGCGCACTGACAAGCTGGGCGCTTCCAAGGTCGCGATCGTCAATGAAACGTTTGCGAAGAAGTTCAACCTCGGGACCAACGTCGTCGGAAAGCGGCTCGGCACCGACGGGCAGAACGGCAAGCTCGACGTGGAGATCGTCGGCTTCGTCAAGGACTCGAAGTACAGCGAGGTCAAGGACACGATTCCGCCGCTGTTCTTTCAGCCGTACCGCCAGGACGACAGGGTCGGATCGCTCGCGTTCTACGTTCGCACGTCCGGCGCCCCGGAACAGATCGTCCAGACCATCCGGCGGGTGGTGGCCGCGGTCGATTCCAACCTCCCGGTCGAGGATCTGCGGACGATGACGCAGCAGGTTCGCGACAACGTGTTCCTGGATCGCATGATCAGCACGATGTCGGCGGGGTTCGCGGTGCTGGCGACACTGCTGGCCGCGGTCGGCCTCTACGGCGTGCTGGCCTATACGGTCGCCCAGCGGACGCGTGAAATCGGCCTGCGGATGGCGCTCGGCGCCGCGCCGAACCGCGTCCGTGCCATGGTGCTCCGGCAGGTGGCGATCATGACGCTGATCGGGGGGAGCATCGGCCTGGTTGCGGCGATCTGGGCCGGCCGTGCCGCGAAGGCCATCCTCTATCAGATGGAAGGGCACGACCCGATCGTCCTGGTGGTCTCGGTCGTGGTGCTGACGATTGTCGCGCTGGGCGCGGGATTCATCCCCGCCCACCGGGCATCAAGAGTCGATCCGATGCTGGCGCTCAGATACGAGTAGCCGGGGTCAGATCTCGAATTTCCAGGTCCGCCGCAGGGGCGGGGTCAGATCTCGAATTTCCTACCTCCGTCGCACAGGCGAGGTCAGATCTCGAATTTCCACCTCCGCCGCACAGGCGGGGTCAGATCTCGAATTTCCACCTCCGGCGCACAGGCCGGGTCAGATCTCGATTTTTGGTGAGGGTAGAAATTCGAGATCTGACCCCGGCAACGGACCTCAGACCCCGCTCTGCACCAGGGTCCGCACCAGTTCGTAATAGAACCGCACGAACCGGTAGAGCTCGCTTTCGAGGATGCGCTCCTGGTCGCTGTGTGCGCCGAAGCCTTTGGGGCCGTCTTCCGCATCGGTGGCGGGCCCCACGCCGAAGCACTGGATGCCCCGGGCGCGCAGGTACGCCATGTCGGTCGCGCCCGTGCTCATCGTGGGCAACGTCACCGTGGCGTAATGCTTCGTGATCGCGGCTTCGATCCCGGTGAACGCTTCCGAGTCGAGCTCCGCGCTGCTCGCTGACGGCCGGACATCACGCTGTCCCCACGTCACCTCGATGGCGGGATCGTTCACGACCTTCCGCACCTCCGCCAGCAGCTGCTCCGGCGTGTCATCCGGATGGGTCCGCACGTCGAGCGTGGCGCGCGCCTCCGATGGAATCACGTTCACGCGATACCCGCCCTGGATGATGTTCGGGGAGATCGAGGTCCGGATCATCGAGGCATGGCGTGGCTCGTGTTCCAGGAAGTACTCATCGGCCGCAGCGGCGAGTTTCGGATCCGCGCCGATGATGTCGAGGTAGCGCTTCGCATCTGCCGGCGTCGACAAGGCGGCGAGACGCTTGAAGTATGCCCGTGTCGTGTCGTTCAGTCGGATGGGCGGCTTCCACTCGGCGATGCGCCCCACCGCGGCCGAGAGGTGCGCGATCGGGTTGGTCCGCAGCGGGATCGACCCGTGACCTGCGACCCCGCGTGCGACCAGGTCGATGGCGCGCGGCGTCTTCTCGAGCGTCTGCACCGACGCGAACTTCACCTTACCGCCGGATCGGCTCACGCCGCCGCCCTCGGCGAGGCAGTACTCCGCTTCGATGCTGGGGAAGTGCTCCTGCGTCATGTACCTGATGCCGACACGCGTGGAGCCTTCCTCGCCGGCCTCGGCGAGAAAGATGACGTCCCGGTCCAAGGGGACGTTCAGACGCTTCAGCAGCAGCATGGTCATCAGCGACGCGACGACATTGTCCTTGTCGTCCACGGTCCCCCGGCCGTAGATGTACCCGCCATCGCGGACGGCGCCGAACGGCGGGTGCGTCCACTTCTTGGGATCGACGTTGACCACGTCGGTATGCCCCATGATGAGCAGTGGCCGCTTCTTCCCGGTCCCCTTCAGCCTGGCGACCAGGTTCGGGCGATTGGCCTCCAGCGCAAAGACGTCGATCGGTATGCCCTCCTTCTCCAGTACCGCCTTGAGGTACACCACCGCCGTCGCCTCGCCCCCCGGAGGGTCACTGGTATCGAACCGGACGAGCTCCTGGAAATGCTGGAGCGTCTCGGCATTCACGCGCGCCCAGTCCGGCTGCCCCGTGCCCTGGGTCGCCATCCACCCCCCCACCACACACGCCATCAGCCACCGCATGCGCCGATTATCTCCGCCCGGGGTCAGATCTCGATTTGCCAGGTTGGGGTCAGATCTCTTTTTTTTCGGGCTGGGTCAGATCTCGATTGTCGAAGTTGGAAGACGACCGCCGCCCGGTGGGGTCAGATCTCGATTTTTCGGAGCGTCGAAGGCCGCCTCGACCGCCGAAAAATGGAGATCTGACCCCAGGGCGGCCTGGGCGACCCAGTGAGGGGCGGCGTAGAGGAATCCTGGAAAATCGAGATCTGACCCCGGCGAAACGATTGGCGGGAGGCGGGCGTCCTACAATGTCTGGGCAATTTTTTCTCGGTCAGGAGACATTGGTGCGCATTGGCCCCGCGGCGGTCGCCGCCTGCGTTGCATGTATTCCCTTCTTGACGGCTGGCTGCAACCGGACGGAATCCGCGACGCCCCCACCAGAAGCCCGGCCGCCGGCCGCTGTTACGGTCGCGCCGGTGAAGGGCGTGGACGAACCCGTGATCGTCGAGGCCACCGGCAGCTTTCAAGCGGACGAGTCCTCCGATGTCGCCCCCGAGAGCTCTGGACGGGTGATGGCCACCCCGGTGGACGTGGGACAGCATGTTCCGAAGGGCGCGGTGCTGATTCGTATCCAGGCCGTCGACGCCAACCTGCGGCTCGACGAAGCGCGCGCGGCGGTGCAGCGGGCAGATGCGAACCTCAAGCTGGCCGAATCGCAGAACGTCCTGGCGCAGACGACCGCCAAACGTAACGAAGCGCTCCTGAAGGGCGGACTGATTCCCCAGACCACGGCCGACGAAGCACGCACGCAGGCGGAGACCTCGGCGAACAACGTCCTGGTCGCCCGCGCCTCGCTCGCCCAGGTGCGCGCGCAGCTGGCGCTGGCCGAGAAGGCGGTCAACGACGTGGTCGTGGTCGCGCCCTTTGCCGGATACATCAGCCAGCGGCAAGTCGCGATGGGTGAGTTCGTCCAGCCTTCGACCGCAGTCGTGACCCTGCTCCGCATCGATCCGCTCCGCCTGCAGCTCACCATCCCCAGCGTCCAGGCTGCCCAGATCGCCGTCGGCCAGGCCGTGACGGCGCGCGTCGATGCCTTCCCGGGCAAGACCTTCGAAGGCCGGATCAGCGCCGTCAACCCGCTCATCGCGGCGGAGTCGCGATCGTTCATCGTCGAAGCAAAGGTCCCGAACCCGAACGGGGAGCTCAAGCCCGGAATGTTTGCCGTCGCGTCCATCGATCAGGGGCGGACCGAACGGGCGATGCTCGTGCCGAAGCGGGCGGTGATCGAGGACGTCAACACCAACTCCTTCCGCGTCTTCGTCGTCGACAAGGAAAACAAGGCCCGCGTGCGCGTGGTGCAGCTGGCCGCCCGGCAGAACCAGCCCGAAAGCACGAAGATCCTGACAGGGATCAAGGAAGGCGAACGCGTCGCCACGTCGAACCTGGCGGACCTGTACGACGGCGCAGTGGTGACCCCGGGCAGCGCGGCACCTGCCGCCAGTGCCGACGGGGCGCCCGAACGACCTGAACGAAAGGAAGGAACCGGGCGGCGCGCCCGGTAGCCGAGGAAACGTCATGCAGAAACTCGCAGAAGTCTGCGTTCGCCGGCCGGTCTTCGCCTCGATGCTCATCGCCGCCATCGTCGTGATCGGTGGCGTCAGCTTCACGCAGCTCGGCGTCGATCGCTACCCGCGCATCGAGACGCCGGTCGTGTCGGTGACGACCTCCAACCCGGGCGCCACTCCTGAGAGCATCGAGAAGGAGGTCACCGACCGGATCGAGGCTGCGGTCAACACGGTCGCGGGCATCGACGAGCTCCGGTCGACGTCGACCGAAGGCCAGTCCCGCGTCACCATCACGTTCGAGCTGTCGAAGAACCCCGACATCGCGGCACAGGAGGTGCGGGCCAAGGTCGATCCGGTCATCCGCAACCTGCCCGAGACCGCAGACCCGCCGGTCGTGCAGAAGCAGGACCCGGACTCGATGCCGATCATGATGTTCTCGATCTCGGCGCCGATGCCCGCGGTCGAGCTCACCAGCTTCCTCGAGCAGAACGTCCAGAAACGAGTGGAGTCGGTCAACGGCGTCGGCGAGGTGATCCTGTTCGGGGCGCGCCGCCGGCAGATCCAGGTCAAGATCGATCCCGATCGCCTCAACGCGTACCAGCTTGCGACTTCGGACGTGGCGTCAGCGCTGCGGGCGCAGAACCTCGAGCTGCCGGGCGGCCGTCTGGAGCAGGGCGTGCGGGAGCTCTCGGTCCGCACGGTCGGCCGGCTGACGCGTCCCGAGGAGTTCTCCGAGATCGTCGTCGCCACCCGAGGCAACATCCCCATCCGCATCAAGGACCTCGGTACGGTAGAAGACAGCGGTGCCGATCCGCTCTCGGTGTCGATGCTGAACGGCAAGTCGGCAATTTCCGTGGCCATCCGCAAACAGAGCGGCGTCAACACCGTGGCGCTCGCCGATGCCATCCGTGAGCGGATGGCCGAAGTCGAGAAGACCCTGCCGCCCACGTTCGAGGTCCGGCTGATCCGCGACGACTCGGAGTTCATCCGCGCCTCGCTGGCGGCGATCGAGGAACACCTGATTCTCGGCGGCATCCTCGCCGCCATCATCGTGCTGATTTTCCTGCGCAACTTCCGCTCGACGCTGATCGCCGCGGTCGCGATCCCGGCGTCGATCATCGGCGCGTTCGGGGTGATGTCAGCGCTCGACTTCACGATCAACCAGATGACCATGCTCGCCCTGACGCTCATGGTCGGCATCGTCATCGACGACGCGATCGTGGTGCTCGAGAACATCTATCGATTCGTGGAAGAGAAGGGGATGACGCCGCGGCGTGCCGCGGTCGAAGCGACCAAGGAGATCGGCCTCGCGGTCATGGCCACCACGATGTCGCTCCTGGCGGTGTTCCTGCCGGTCGGGTTCCTGGGCGGGATCATCGGCCGCTTCATGTCCTCGTTCGGCCTGACGTCGGCCGCGGCGATCGCCATCAGCCTGATCGTGTCATTCACGCTGACGCCGATGCTGGCGTCACGCTGGATCAAGCACGACCACGACACCCGGGCGAGCGACGAATCGCGCCGCGGGTTCTACCGCCACGTCGATCGCGCCTACACGCGGATGCTGACGTTCTCGATGGCGCACCGCTGGGTCATCGTCGGCATGTGCGCGATGGTCATCGCGTCGCTGGTCCCGCTGTTCCGCGCGTCGGGCATCAACTTCACGCCCAACGAAGACGAATCGCGGTTCCAGGTCTCGGTCCGGCTGCCGGTCGGCTCGAGCCTGGCGGCGACCACGTCGCTGATGGAGCGGATCGCGCGCGACATGCGCGAACAGCTTCCCGGCGTCTCGGACACGCTGTCGTTCCCGGGCGGCGGCGGCGGCGGGTTCGGACAGACGAACGCCGGCAGCCTGTTCGTCCGGCTCGAGCCGATCGACGAACGCGAGTTCTCGCAGCAGGAGCTGATCGTCAGGGCGCGCAGGCTCATCCAGCCGTACCGCCAGTCGGCGGTGATTTCGATTCAGAGCGCCGGCGGCCTGGTCGCGATCAGCGGGCGTGGTGCGCAGATCCAGTACGCCTGGTCGGCCCCGATCTGCAGAAGCTCGATCAATACACGGAACGGGCGCGGCAGATTCTGAGCAAGAACGAAACGCTGGTCGACGTCGATCGCACGTATCTGCCGGGGCGGCCGGAACTGCGTTTGAACATCGACCGCCGGCGCGCGGGCGATCTCGGCGTCCGCGTCCAGGACGTCTCGCAGACGGTAAACGCGCTAGTCGCCGGCCAGAAGGTAACGACCTTCAACGCGGCCTCTGATCAGTACGACGTCGTCCTGCGCGCACAGGACTCCTTTCGCCGCACGCCTGACTCGATCGCCGCCGCGACAGTGCGCACCGGCACCGGCGAGCTGGTGCAGCTTCGCAACCTGGTCACGTTCAACGAAGGCGCGGGGCCGGCAGCGATCGAGCGGTTGAACCGGCAGCGGCAGATTTCGATCAGCGCCAACCCGGCGCCCGGCCGCGCGCAGGCCGACGGCCAGGCGGTCGTCGAACAGACATTCCGTTCGCTCGACATGGAGCCGGGATACGCGCTCGTGACCAGCGGGCAGTCGCGCGAGCTCGGTCGCGCCGCCTATTACTTCGGCATCGCGTTCGCGCTGTCGTTCGTCTTCATGTACATGGTGCTCGCGGCGCAGTTCGAGTCGTTCATCCACCCGGTCACGATCCTGCTGACGCTGCCGCTGGCGGTGCCATTCGGCCTGCTGGCGTCGCTGATGTTCAAGCAGCAGCTGAACATCTACTCGGCGCTCGGCGTGCTGCTGCTCTTCGGCATCGTGAAGAAGAACGCCATTCTGCAGATCGATCACACCATCGGCCTGCGCGCCAAGGGCATGGAGCGCTACGAGGCGATCATCCAGGCCAACCGGGACCGGCTGCGCCCGATCCTGATGACCACCCTCGCGCTGATCGCGGGCATGCTGCCGCTCTGTATCGGCAGCGGCCCGGGCGCGGAGACCAACCGGTCGATCGGCATTCTGGTCGCCGGCGGTCAGGCGATGTGCCTGCTCCTGACGCTGCTCGCGGTGCCGGTGTTCTATTCGCTCTTCGAAGATGCCTCACAGTCTCCGGCCTGGGGACGCGTGGCCCGGCGGTGGGAGCGTGCGAGCGCCGGTCTTGGCCGGCTCGTCGGCCGCCGCGGCGCGCGCGCGCATCCGTAAGCGGGGGCCGCTCTCTCGATCCGGCCGGACATGAACCCGCCCACTTTCGGGTTCTGCCACGTCCCGGCGTAATGATCGGTGCGGGGCGCGCGCTCCTCCCGTCCCCAGACGGTGAACGTCCCCACCATGCTCACATTCCGCATCCGTTCCGCGAACTGTCGTTCGGCCTCCGTCAGCGATGCCGGATCGACGACCGAGCCGATTCCCATCCTCCCGGTCAGCCATCCGGCGGCAAATACGACGATCGCAAGCACGGCGATCAACATGACTTTCACGAGTCGCCGAACAACCTCGCGATTCCTTCGTTTCAGTCGCTACTCAGTTGGGGTCAGATCTCGATTTTCCAGGCCGCCAGGGCTGGAAAATCGAGATCTGACCCCAGTGATCTCGCACGCACTCAGTCGTTTGCGGGTTGAGGATGACAGGTGCCAACCCGGCGGCGTCGATATTATTCCTGTGGAGTGACGTGTTCGTGGAAGTCGCCTTTGTGACCTGCCGGAACCTGCCGGAAATGCACGCCGACGACCGGCTCGTGGCAGACGTGCTGCGTGACAGGGGTCTCACGGTCGAATCGACGGTCTGGGACGATCCGGCGGTGGACTGGCGCGGGTATGCGGGCGTCGTGGTCCGGTCGGCCTGGGACTACCACCACGAGCAGGACCGCTATGCCGCCTGGCTCCGGCAATGCGCGGCCGATGGCGTCAAGCTCTGGAACCCGCCGGGTGCGGTGCTCGCCAATATGAACAAGAGATATCTCTCGGACCTCGCCCACCGCAGCGTCGAAGTCGTGCCGACCGAGTATCTCGACATCCGGCACGGGCAGAACCTGCGGTTGCTGCTCGAGCGCCGCGGCTGGGATCAGGCGGTCGTCAAGCCTGCCGTATCGGCCAGCGCCTATGGCACCTGGCGTACGTCACTGGCAACGGCGGATCGGGATCAGCAGGTCTTCGAAGAAGAGTCGAGCCGCCACGAGGTTCTGGTCCAGCCACATATCGAGGAAATCACGACCCGCGGCGAATGGTCGCTGGTGTTCTTTGCGGGCAAATACAGCCACGCGGCCCTCAAGCGGCCGGCCGCCGGGGATTTTCGCGTGCAGGAGGAGCTGGGCGGCAGCGCCGCGCCAGCACGTCCTCCGGATCACCTGATCGACGCTGCCCGGCATATCCTGTCCCTCTCGCCGTCGCCGCTGCTCTACGCGCGCGTGGACGGCGTGGAGCGTTCAGGACGTTTCATGCTCATGGAGCTGGAGATCAACGAACCATATTTGTTCCTTGGAATGTCAGCCGACGCCGCAGTCCGGTTCGCGGACGCGATCGAGGCCGTCCTGTGACGACGCAGGCAATACGGCGATTCATCCTCGCCCTTCTTGCGGCAGCAGGGGCCTGCTATATCGCCGCGATTTTCTGGCTGATGTCGCAGGAGACGCGCCTGGTCTTCCAGGCCGGGCGGCCGCTCGGCGAGGGCCGGCCGCCTTTTCCGTTCACCCAGGTCGACATCCCGCGGGCGGACGGCGCGCGGCAGTTCGGCTGGGTGATGGAGAATCCGGATGCCCGTACGTGGCTGCTCTTCCTCCACGGCAATGCGGCGACCATCGCCAGCCGGGTCAACATCGCACGCTACCGCGAGCTGCGGGGGTTGGGGCTGAGCATCCTCGCGCCGGAATATCGCGGATTCGCCGGCCTTTCCGGAATTCCGAGTGAGCCAGGCCTGAATGCGGACGCGCGTGCCGCATTCGACTATCTCGTCAACACCCGGCACGTCTCGCCCACGCGGGTGGTGATCTACGGGTGGTCGCTGGGATCGGCAGTAGCGGTCGATCTTGCGGCGAATGCAGACGAGGCAGCAGTGGTGCTCGAAGGCGCGCCCGCCTCAGTGGCTGGGGTCGGAGCGCAGCGGTACCCGTTCTTCCCGGTCCGCCTGATCATGCGCAATCGGTTCGACTCGATCCAGAAGGTCGATCGCATCCACGCCCCGACGCTCTTCCTGCACAGTCCCGAGGACGCGATCATCCCTTACGCGGAAGGCCGCCGCCTCTTCGACGCCGCCAAACCCCCGAAACGGTTCGTCGACGTCCGCGGTGGCCATATCGACACCACCGAGGTGGACACAGCTGTCTTCTTCGGGGCGATCCGGGCGTTCCTCGACGAGTATGGACTCCTGGGACATCAAGAGTAACCATTGCCAACATTGCCAAGATTGCCAACATTCCTGGCGTCCTAGCTGGGTCGACCGTCCGAGCCTCGAACGCGCAGCGGATCTCTGCGTGACAACGCAGTTGATGTTTGCAAGTCCTCCCACCCCCGCAATGTTGGCAATGTGGCAATCTTGGCAACGTTGGCAATGGAAGAAGCTGAGCTTGATCCTGCTCCGCATGAGGAATACTGGATAAGCCATGCTCCAGGTCACGCCCAAGATCGCGATCGACGAGGCCGAAATCGAGGAACGGTTCATCCGCTCGTCCGGTCCCGGTGGACAGAACGTCAACAAAGTCGCCACCGCCGTGCAGCTCCGCTTCGATGCGTGGCATTCCCCGGCGATCGACGATCGGATGCGCGATCGCCTGCGCGCGGTGGCCGGGACGAGGCTGACCGCGGACGGCGTGCTGGTGATCGAGGCGCGGCGCCATCGCACGCAGTCGCAGAACCGGGAGGATGCCCGCGAGCGACTGGTAACCCTGCTTCGTGAAGCCGCCAGAACACCCCGCCGTCGCCGGGCGACGGCTCCCACACGCGCCTCGAAGGAACGGCGGGTCGAGAGCAAGCAGCGGCGGGCCAGGACGAAACTGGCGCGCGGGCCGATCAGTGGTGACGAATGATCGGCGCGGCACGGACGTTCGGGGCCACGCTGCTGTGCGCCGTCCTGGCGCAGGGCCTGCGTCCGCCGCTGCCCGATCTGCCCCCGGACGAGCTGTCGCGCCGGGTTCGCGAAGCCGTAAAGCTCGACGATCGGATTCAGAGCGAGTTCACCTACCTCGAGCAGCGCCGTGATGTGAAGATCTCGAAGCTGGGCAAAGTCACCATCGGGCCGCCGCGGACGTTCCAGGTCCTGCCGGATCCGACGCCTGGTCAGACCTACAAACGGCTCATCGCCGAGAACGGCGTTCCGCTCCCGGCCGAGGAGCTCGCGCGGCGCGACGCCGAACATCGGAAGGACATCGCGGATGCGCAGGAGCGTATCCGTCGAGAAACGCCCGCTCAGAAATCGGACCGGCTCGAACGGGCCACGTCCGAGCACCGGCAGCGCGAGCAGATCCTGGGCGATGCGTTTCGGTGTGTACCAGGCGCGGATCGAGGGCCGCACGACCGTCGACGGCCATCCGGTTCTGATCGCGCACCTCACGCCCCGAAAGGACGCGGAGGTGGCGACACGCGAAGGGCGCTGGATGAAGCAGTTCGAGGGGCAGCTCTGGATCGCCGAGGCCGACGATCAGATGGTCAAGGTCGACATGCGCGCGGTGAGCGACGTCACGATCGGCTGGGGCGTGGTCGGGCGGATTTACAAGGGCACCCGCGTTCTGTACGTCCGGCGCCGTTTCGAGAACGCCTGGCTGCCGGCGGAGACCACCTACGAGGCCAGCGGCCGGACGTTGATTTTCCGGCCGTTTCAGTTCAACGTCAGTACGACGTACTCTGGCTACAAGCGGCGTGACAAAAGCATGAACGACTAAACCGGTCCGATTTCGTGGGGCGTCTAACCATGAGCATGCACAACGTCCGCGCCTGGTTTACCGTCGCTGCTGGCCTTCGTCGCCGTCCTGTCCGTCTCGATCGCCAGCGCGCAGCCGCCCGCGGGCCGTGGTGGCGGGCGGGGCGGTCGTGGAGAGGGCCCCGCCCGGGCGGACCCGGGCAGCCGCGGGACGCGCGAGGCAACCAGCCGGTGCGCGACCGGTACCGCCAGCATCGCGGGCACGGTGGCCGTTGCCGGAACCGGTCAGCCAGCGCGGCGCGCGCGCGTCACGCTCAATGCAACCGAAGGCGGCGGCTCACGCACCGCGATGACCGACGACGAGGGCCGCTATGCGTTCACCGAGCTTGCGGCCGGACGCTACGCCATCAGCGTCTCGAAGACGGGCCACGTCGGTGTCACCTACGGGCAGACCCGGCCGGGACGCCCGGGCACTCCGATCCAGTTGACCGACGGACAGAAGTTCGCGGCCAACCTTCAGCTCCCGCGCGGCAGCGTGATCACCGGCACGGTGGTCGACGAGTACGGCGAGTCGACGGCCGGCACGCAGGTGCGCGTGCATGCGGTACGTCATGCAGGGCGGCCGCCGTACGCTTGCAGCAGGCGGGCAACGGCTCCACCGACGATCGTGGCATCTATCGCGTCTACGGTCTCCAGCCCGGCGACTACATCGTCTCGGCGGTGCCGCGCAATGCCGGACCCGGCGTAGACATGGCGCGCCTGCAGTCCGAGCTCGCCGCGGTGCGTGAGCAGATCGCGTCGGCGCCGGGCGATGGCACCGCCGCACGGGCACTGGCGACGCGCGCGAGCATGCTGCAGGGTCAGCTTCCGCAGGCCGAGGAACAGGCGACCGGGTACGCGCCGGTCTACTTCCCCGGCACCGTCACCGCAACACAGGCGGGCACGGTCACGCTGGACATTGGCGAAGAACGCGCGAGCGTGGACTTCCAGCTGGTGCGCGTGCCGCTCGCTCGCATCGATGGCACCGTCGTCAACTCGACCGGCCAGGCGACCGACAACGTCCAGATCACGCTGACCGACGCCGCGACATCGGTTCCTGGCGCGATCACGATGGGCGTGCGAGCAGACGGCGACGGACGCTTCCATCTCGCCAACGTTCCACCCGGCAGCTACCGCCTGATCGCGCGCGCCGCGGTCTCGCAACCCGGCAGCCCTTCGCGTCCTGCGGGGCCAATGGGACGGCGTGCGTCCACTTGGACCGATGTCGACGGCGGTCAGGCTCTGGGGCAATGTCGACGTGGCGGTGGATGGACGCAACCTCACCAACGTGCTCGTCACGTTGCAACAGGGGCTCACCGTGTCCGGCCGCATCGGGTTTCAGGGCAGCGCACCGCCGCCCGCCGATCTGACGCGAATCCGGGTGAACCTCTCGCCAGCCGATCCCGGCGTGGCGGGCGGCCCCCCGCAGAATGCGGCCGGCGTCGTGGATGCCTCGGGCAAGTTCACGATTACCAGCGTGATTCCAGGGCTCTATCGGCTGAACGCCGGTGGCGCAGGAAACGGCTGGTCGATCGAATCGGCGGTTCTCGACGGCCAGGACACGCTCGACTTTCCATTCGAAGTGAAGCCCGGTGCCGCGCCCTCGGGCGCGGTGATCACCTTCACCGACAAGCAGGCGCAGCTGACCGGAACGATCACCAATCAGCGCGGCCAGCCGGCGCCCGAGCAGACGCTGATCCTCTACCCGACCGACGAACGGTATTGGGTGCCGCAGTCCCGGCGGATTCGATCGACCCGGCCTTCGACCGACGGACAGTTTTCGTTCATCGGGATCCCAGCCGGGCGAGTACAAGATCGTCGCCATGGTGGACGTCGAGCCCGGCGCGTGGTTCGATCCGTCGTTCCTCCAGCAGGTCGATGCCGCCTCGACCCGCGTGACGATTGGGGACGGCGAGAAGAAGGTGCAGAACCTGCAGATCTCGTCGGGCCGGTAATGCTGACGCGGCGCGGTTTCCTGACGGCCGGCGCCGGCACGCTCGCGGCGGGGGCGGTCGCGCTGCGCGCCGTGCAATCGGCGCGCGGAGGCGACAGCCTGCTCCGCGTGCGGCCGCGACAACCCACCAAATCGATTGCGCCCGGCCGCCACGCCCTGGAGCTCGGCCGCGATCGCGACGGTCTGCTCGTCGTTCCGCGGGGCTACTCGCCCGAAAAGACAGCTCCCCTCATCTTGATGCTGCATGGCGCGAACGGCAGGGCCGACCGGCTCGCGGCACGTTTCCCGATGGCGGACGAGCACGGAGTGATCCTGCTGGTGCCGGACTCGCGCGGCACGACGTGGGACGCCATCCGCGGTCCGTTCGGCGCGGATGTCCAGTTCATCGACCGCGCTCTCGAGCAGACCTTCGATCGCTGCGCGGTGAATCCGAAGAAGCTCGCGATCGGCGGTTTCTCCGACGGCGCGACCTATGCGCTCTCGCTGGGCCTCGACAACGGCACGCTGTTCACCCATGTGATCGCGTTTTCTCCAGGGTTCACGGCGAACCGGCGGCCCCAGGGCCGCCCCCGCCTCTTCGTCTCTCACGGAAAATCCGACGAAATCCTGCCCATCGACGTCTGCAGCCGGCGCATCGTCCCGGCGCTCGAAGACGCGGGGTACGCAGTGACCTACAAGGAATTCGACGGACCGCACACGGTGCCGGAGGCAATCGCGCAGGACGCGTTCAAGTGGTTCGCCGGGTGAGAGCTGGAAGGGCACCCTGCGAATGCCAAGCCTGACGCCAATCCAATGGTTCCTTGCCGCCGCAGCCGCCCTGGGCCTCGGCCTCAGCAAGGCGGGGCTCGCCGGTGTCGGTCTGTTCCATGTCGTCGTATTCGCCTTCCTCTTTGGCGCGCGTGAATCGACCGGCTACGTGCTGCCGCTGCTGGTGGCGGGCGACATCTGCGCCGTCATCGCACTGCATCAGCACGTACGCTGGGAGTACGTCCGCCGCATGCTGCCGCCGGCCTGTGTCGGCGTGATCCTCGCCGCCCTCTTGATGGGGCAGATCAGCGACACCAGCTTCAAGCCGCTGATCGGCTGGATCGTGCTGGTCCTCGCGCTCATGCAGGCAGCGCGGCTGCGCTGGCCGGACTGGATGGGTGGCGTGCCGCATACGCGACCGCGGTCTGGGCGATCGGCCTGTCGGCGGGCGCGGCGACGATGCTGGCGAATGCGGCGGGGCCAATCATCGCGTTGTATTGCCTCGCGGTGGGCCTGCCCAAGTTCGAGGTGGTCGGCACGCTGGCGTGGTTCTTCTTCATCATCAACGTGTTCAAGCTGCCGTTCAGCGCCGGCCTCGGCCTGATTCGCTCCAACACGCTGCTGCTGAATGTCGTCCTGTTTCCTGCGGTGATGGTCGGTGTGTTCAGCGGCCGATGGATCGTGCATCGCCTTCCCCAGCGTGTGTTCGACATGCTGATGCTGGGGTTCGCGGCGATCGCGGCGTTGAGGCTGATCTTCAGCTGAGGCGGCGGTCCTCCGGGCTCCACTAGAATTCCCCCGTGCCCCCCTGCGATCTTCTCCTGACCAACGCGGTGATCCTGACGATGGATGCGCAGTTCACCATCCACCGGTCGGGCGGGGTTGCCATCACGGGGGACTCCATCGTCGGGGTCGGACCCGAGGCGACGTCATTCGACGCCGCGGCAGCGATCGACTGCGGCGGACGCGTGGTCATGCCCGGACTCGTCAACGCGCACACGCACGTGCCGATGTCGCTGCTGCGCGGCCTCGCCGACGACCTGCGGCTCGACGTCTGGCTGATGGGCTACATGATGCCGGTCGAGCGCGAGTTCGTGAGCCCCGATTTCGTCCGGCTGGGGACGCGGCTTGGATGCGCCGAGATGATTCGCTCCGGCGTTACCTGCTTCGCCGACATGTACTACTTCGAGGAGGCGGTGGCCGAAGCCACGGCCGACGCGGGACTGCGGGCGCTGTGCGGGCAGACGGTGCTGCGCTTCCCCTCGCCCGACGCCCGAAGCTACGAGGAGGGCCTGACCCGCGCGCGCGAGTTCATCCAGGGCTGGAAGGGGCATCCGCTGATCGTGCCGGCGCCGGCGCCCCACGCCCCCTACACGTGCACGCCCGAAATCCTGCGGTCGTGCGCCGAGCTCGCGGCCGAGTTCGACGTTCCCCTGCACATCCATCTGTCCGAGACCCTGCTCGAAGTGCAGGAACTGCGCGACCGCTACGGCATGCCGGGCGTTCCTTACATCCGCAAGCATGGCCTGTTCGGCGCCAAGGTTCTGGCCGCGCACTGCGTTCACGTGGACGACGGCGAGATTCGCGCGCTGAAGAACTTCAATGCCGGCGTCGCTCACAACCCCACGCAGCAACCTGAAGCTGGCGGCCGGCATCGCCCCGGTGACGCGGATGCTGGAGCTCGGCGTCAACGTCGGCATCGGCACTGACGGGGCGGCCTCGAATAACGACCTCGACATGTTCGAGGAGACGCGGCTGGCGGCGCTGCTGGCGAAGGGCACCACCGGCGATCCGACGGCCGTTCCCGCGCGTGACGCGCTGGCCATGGCCACCAGGCTGGGCGCTGCCGCCCTGCACATGGATCACCTGACCGGATCGCTCGAGGCGGGCAAACGCGCGGACCTGATGGTCCTCGACCTGGCACAGCCTGCACAACCTGCCGGCATTTGCCCGCGATCCAGGCGGCATCTACGCGCGCATCGTTTACACGTCGAAGTCCACCGACGTCGTGGACGTGATGTGCAACGGTCGCTGGCTGATGCGCGATCGGGTCCTGCAGACGGTGAACGAAGCCGAGCTGGTGCAGGAAGCGATCGAGAGGGCTACGCGGATCGACGCGCTTCCTGGGAAGCCGCGAGGTCAGCGTGCTGCAGAAACTGGTCGCGGTTGGCGGCGCCGTCGAGCAGGAAAGCTTCGAGGTTCAGGTCAAGGCACGCCTCACCAGCGAAGCGCGCGTGCTCGAGACGATCGCCGGACCCGAGCTGACGGTGATCCGCTCGAGCCGCTACCGTCAGCACGACATCTACTGGTCGTTCGACGATCCGGATCAGGGCCGCCTGCGCCATCGAGAGGACGAGTTCCTCGACGATGACGGGGCGGTGACCGGCGAGCGATCGCGGCTGACGCTGACCGGCCGCACCCGCGAAGACCGCTTTGGCGCGGTGCTGCTCTTCCGCTCGCGGTATCTGGCTCCCGCCGCGCATTCAGCCCGGTTCTACCGCGAGGTACTTCCGGCCCGCGGCCGAGCACGTCGTCACGAAGGAGCGGCGGCGGTGGCTGGTGGCCTATCGTGGCGTCGAGTTCTACGTCCACCTGGATCGGTTGATCGAGCCGGCTGTCGACGGCTATTTCCTCGAGATCAAGTCCCGGACCTGGTCGCAGCGCGACGCCCGCGACAAGGCCGCCGTGATTACCGAGCTGCTGGCGCTCTTCGACGCAACGCCGGACGAGACCCTCGGCGACGGGTACGTCGAGCTCGCCGCTCGCGGGCGGCGCTAGGGGTCCCGTCAGAGGGCCGGCCTTCCCTTCAGGACGTCGGTTTGACCTTCAAGACGCCGGCGGCGACCAGGGCCTGCGAGAAATCGAAAATGTGGCGCACAGAGACGATGCCTTCGTCTCCGAAGACGTACTCGGCGGCACCGCTCATCTTGATGCTGGTGCCGGGTCGGACGTCACCAAAGAACGGACCGGTAGTGGTGCCGTCGAATCTCCAGAACAGCGCCGCCCGCGGCGGCTCGATGATCGGCGTGCTCCACATCAGCATGAAGTCGGGAAACGCTTCGTACCAGTAGCGGTAGATGCCGCGGATCGCTTCCCGGCCGTGCACCAGGCCGTGCGCGGGGCTCTCGAACGTGCCGTCAGGCGCATGGGTGGCGGCGAGCGCCTCCGGATTACGCCCAAGGAAACCGGCCTGATGGTCCGCAAGGCATTGCTCGATGGCGGCGCGAGTCATGTCCTGAGCCTCCGCGTACGCAGGAGCGGCAGAGTATAGCGCCGACCCCTCAGTTGATTGAACCGCCGACACGGGTCATCCAGCCAGCGCGAGAACGATCGCGAGGACCACTTCGGCCGACTGCGCCACGCCCGCGGGTGCAACGTCGGTCCATTCGTCAGGCGAGTGGCTGCGGGCGCCGGGCCCGCCGCGGCCGATGGTCAGTGCCGGAATGCCCATGCTCATCGGGATGTTGCTGTCCGTGCTGCTGACCGTAAATGACGGGTTCAAACCAAATGCCTGAACCACGGCCGCGGTTGTCTTCAGGATCGGTGCTGTCCATCGACGTTTCGCCGCAGGGCCGTTCGCCAATCACGCGTGGGTCGGCCTCGATTCGCCCTTCCCGCGTGGAGCGCGCCTTGTTCTCGTCGCCGACCGCGCTCTTGACGATCGAGAGAAACGTCGCGTCGACCTTCGCGAGCTCTGCGCAGGACTCGGATCGGATGTCCACGTCCATGCTCACTTCGGCAGGAATCGAGTTGACCGACGTCCCTCCACTCAACACGCCGACGTTGAACGTCGTCTTTGGCAGACGCGGCACTTGCACGTCGGAGAAGCGGGCGATAGCTGCGGCCATGGCGTAGGCGGGGTTGACCAGTCCGAAGGCGCCATAGCTGTGCCCGCCGGGACCTTTGAACGTCGACGCGATAGCGCTTGCTGCCGACGCCCCCGCGGGTGATGGTGCCCTGCTCGCCGCCGTCGATGGCGAGGAACAGCTTGATTCGATCTTTGTACTTCCCCTTCCGCAGCAGGTATTTCACGCCTCGCAGGTCGCCCTCTCCTTCTTCACCGACGTTTCCGACGAACAGGATGTCGGAGCGCGTCTCGAGCTTTGCCGCGTTCATTGCCCTGATCACCGACAGCATCAGCGCCAGGCCCCGGGTGTCGTCGCCCACGCCCGGTGCCATCAGGCGCGTCCCTTCGCGGCGGACCTTGACGTCGGTACCCTCCGGAAACACCGTGTCGAGGTGCGCGAGGACCGCCAGCATCGGCCCGCCGCCGCGTCCGCGGCGAATCCCCATCACATTCCCTTCCTCGTCGCGCTCGACGTCGCTCAGCCCGTGCTGCTGCAGCATGGCCAGATAGGCCCGCGCGCGGCGTTCCTCCTTGAATGGCGGCGCCGGAATCTCGGTGAGCGCGATCGAGCTCCCTCACGAATCGGTCATGATCGGTCCGGATGAAACCCTTCGCCTCCAGGAAACGGGGGCTGTCGATGATTCGAGACACGTCAGGGGTGGCGGTCTGGGCGGCGGGACAGGTCAGGGCAGCCCAGACGCCGAGCAGCGTGGCGAGGGCGGACCCAGGGCACCAGCGGAGTCTGGTCATGGTCTCAAAGCTTATCCTGCGCTCGAGGCGCTCCTGCCACAGAATAGACGTCGATGCCGCACATCATCGTCGGAACCGCCGGCCACATCGATCACGGCAAGACCACGCTCGTGAAAGCGCTGACCGGCATCGACGCAGACCGGCTCAAGGAGGAGAAAGAGCGCGGCATCACCATCGACATCGGGTTCGCCAACCTGCGCGTCGACGACCAGACGACCATCGGCTTCATCGACGTGCCGGGTCATGAGCGTTTCGTGAAGAACATGCTGGCCGGTGTCGGCGGCATCGATGCGGTGATGCTGGTCATCGCCGCCGACGAGTCGGTGATGCCGCAGACGCGAGAGCACCTCGACATCTGCTCGCTGCTGCACGTCAAGCGGGGGCTCACGGTCCTGACCAAGGTCGATGCCACCGATCCCGATCTCGTCGATCTCGTCGAGATCGAGGTGCACGAATTGCTCAAGGGGTCGTTCCTCGAAGGGGCTCCGGTCATCCGGGTCAGCTCGGTGAGCGGCGACGGCATTCCGCAGTTGACCGCCGCGCTGCAGACCATCGCGAGAGAGGTGCCGGGCAAAGACGACTCGCAGATCTTCCGGCTGCCCATCGATCGCGCGTTCACGATGAAAGGCTTCGGCACGGTCGTGGCCGGCACGTTGATCGCCGGGAGAGTCCGCACCGACGACGAGGTCGAGATTCTCCCGGGACGACGGGGCGCACGGGTCAGGGGCATTCAGGTGCACGGCGACAGCGTGGCGGAGGCGCGGGCGGGGCAGCGGACGGCGCTCAACCTGCAGCGAATCGAGCTCGACGAGGTCGAGCGGGGCATGGTCGTGACTCCGCCCGGCGTGTTCGCGCCGAGCGGCGCGTTCGACGTGCACGTGGAGCTGCTCGCCTCCGCGCCGGCGCCAATCGTCCGCCGGAAGCGGATTCGCTTTCACATCGGCACCGCGGAGGTGATGGGATACGTGGTGCTGCTCGGGCAGGACGAGCTGCAGCCCGGTCAGGCGGCGTTCGCCCAGGTGCTGCTGGAGCGGCCGGCGTTCGCGCTGCCCGGCGACCGCTTCATCATCCGGCAATACTCGCCGATGCTGACGCTCGGCGGCGGCGAGATCCTCGACGGGCGGCCGGAACGGCATCGCCGATCGGATGCCGCGGTGCCCGAGCGGCTCGAGATCCTGCACGGATCTCCCTTGAACGAGCGGATCGCCTCACTCATCGACGCCGCTGGCACTCAGGCGATGGACATGGAAGAGCTCGTCGGCAGGCTCGGCCTCGGCCGCGACCAGGTCGAGCGCGCGCTCGACGAGCTGGCCCGCGAAGGGACGATCCGCGACATCGGCGAGACGCCGCGCGTGGTCGTGGCCGCAGCGACACTGGAAGAGGCTGCCACCGCGCTGGTGACTGCCGTCCGGCAGTTCCACCGGTCCGAGCCGTTGGCCAAGGGCATCGGCCGCGAGGACCTCAAAGGTCGAACCCTGCGCAATGCCTCGCCTCTCCTGTTCCGCGCCGCGCTCGATCATCTGGTCGACACCCACCAGATCACGCTCGATCAGGAGATCGTCCATGAACACGGCCGCGTGGTCACACTCGGCGGCGAGGAAGCCCTGATCCGCGAACAGCTGGAGGTCCGGTTCCGGGCCCTGGGCCTGCAGGCACCGTCAGCCGACGAAATCATTCGCGATCTGCAGCTGGATCAGGCACCCGCCAGGAAGATTCTCCAGCTGATGGTGAAAGACCAGACAGTGGTGAAGATCACCGAGGGAATGATCGTCGACCGCGCGGCCCTTCAGAAACTGATCGACGACGTTCGTGCGCTGAAAGCGACGCACAAGAGTTTCGGGGTGAAAGAGTTCAAGGAGCTGACCGGGCTTTCCCGGAAGTTCGCCGTGCCGCTGCTCGAGTACCTCGACACGCAACGGGTCACGCGGCGGGTCGGGGATGAACGGGTGATCCTCTAAAGTCAACTCCCAACTACCAACTCCCAACTGCCAAGGAGAAACCATGCCCCCTTGTTCGACGGGCTCCCCTTGGGAGTTGGAAGTTGGGAGTTGTCGATTACTTCAGGATCGTGTAGCCCTCAGGCACGTTGAACAGGTCCGCCGGCACCGGGTCGGTGGAGACCTCGGATACCCTGCCCGTGATCTTCATCTGTCCCATCTGCTGCATGAGCGCCACGAGCGGGCCGGTGCCTTCGAGCCTGGTCGTCAACTCGGTCAGATACGGAATCCCGGCCGCTTCGGGAAAACCGGCCAGCAGTCGATCCATCCCGCCGGGAATCGGAGCGGGTGGTCCTGCTCCGCCGGGAAGGGTCCGTCCCGCGGCAGCTGCCGCGAGCCGCGCGGCGGTCTTCTGAAACGCCGCATATTCGGAGGCGCCGGGCGCATCCTTTGCGGACCAGATCGACCCGCTGACGTGGAGGAACACGTCCTTCAGGATGCTTGCCGTTTCTGGCGGGAGCGCAGCGCCTCCGGCGATGGACGCCAGATCCAGCTTCATCACGACGGCGTACTCGTCGCAGGAAACACCGTTGATGTCGCGCTTCTGGCCGGTTGGTGTCACCGACGCATCGACTTTCGGAACGAGGCCCGCGGCAGCGTCTGGGGAGCTGGTGGGCTCCGGTTGCAGCAGATGCGCGGTCTTGTCTTCGGGCCGCAGCAGGTAGGCCTGATTGGTGGCCGTATCCGAAATCGTGGCGATCACCTGATCGCCGGTGTCGACATCCATCCTCGACTTCGTACCGCTGATCCTCACCACCACCTTCGGCGTGATGCCGCCAGGCCCCGCGGATATCAGCGCGCCTTCGATCGTCGTGACGGTGGTGATGGTGACATCCGCGGCAAGCGGCGTCACCGTCGCGGCAGCAATCAGCAGGATCCCGGCGAGTCGGGGCATCGTGAAGAGTCTCCCTGGGGCTGATGGTACCATCCCGAAACAGTCTCTACTTTATCCGTCTGAAGACCGGCTCGCTCGTGGACCGTGCTAACGCGGGGCCCCCGGCACCGTCTTCCGTGCAACAGCTGATGCTGAGCAGATTTCTGAAGGGTGCCGCGGTCATCGTGCTGGTCGGGATCGCAGCGGCGGCGCTCCTGTATGCCGCCGGCATGCGTATCGTGCTGTATGGCGGCGGAACACCCCATCTCGAGTTCGTCTCGTCGGCAGATCGGCACGCCGCGGAGTTGGCGAGACACCGTGAAAACCAGCGCGCCGCGGCGCCAGTCGCGACACCTGTGACGCCGCCATCCGCGGCTGACGCGGCAGCGGCTCCTCCGAGAGACGCGGGCGCGGTCGATGTGGCCCCCGCTGCGGCGTCCACGATCTCCAACACGGCCGCCGATCCGCGGCCGTCAGGATCCGCCTACTGGACAGGCTTTCGGGGCCCCCAGCGAAACGGCACCTACAATCAGCAACCTGTGCGGACTGCCTGGCCCGCGGGCGGCCCGAAGCTGGTGTGGAAGCAGCCGGTCGGTGGCGGGTATGCGTCGTTCGCCATCGCCCGCGGTCGCGCGTTCACGATCGAACAGCGCGGACCGCAGGAAGTCGTCGCCGCCTACGACGTTCGGACCGGCCGCGAGCTGTGGACCACTGCGTGGACAGCGACCTTTCGCGAGTCGATGGGCGGCGATGGGCCGCGAGCGACGCCGGCCTGGGCGGACGGCCGCGTCTTTGCGCTCGGCGGCACGGGCGAGCTGCGGTCGCTGGACGAGGCGAACGGGCGGGTGCTTCTGGCGGACCAACATCCTCGAAGACGCGGGCGCCCACAACCTGCAATGGGGCATGGCGGCGTCACCGCTCATCGTCGACGACACTGTCGTCGTGCTGCCCGGCGGAGCGGGCGGCGGTTCGGTCGTGGCGTATTCGAGGAGCGATGGCAAGCGGCTGTGGTCCGCGCTCGACGATCAGCAGTCCTATTCGTCACCGATGCTGGTGGAACTGGCCGGCGTCCGGCAGATCGTCATGTTCAGCGCCGCGCGAGTGGTCGGGCTGACACCCGTCACCGGCGAGGTGCTCTGGGAGTATCCGTGGAAGACCGACTACGACGTCAACGCCTCGCAGCCGGTGATCGTGCCAGGAAATCGCGTGTTCCTGTCGAGCGGCTACGGCCATGGTGCGGCGATGCTCGAGGTCACGCGAGCGGATCAGAAGTGGTCCGTGCGCGAGGTCTGGCGCAACAACCGGATGAAGAACCAGTTCTCCGCGTCCTTGCTGCACGAGGGCTACATCTACGGGCTTGACGAATCCATCCTGGCCTGTCTGGACGCGGCCACGGGCGACGTCAAGTGGAAGGGCGGCCGCTACGGTTACGGTCAGGTCGTCCTGGCGAGCGGGCATTTGATCGTCCTGACCGAGTCCGGCGAGCTGGCCCTGGTCCGCGCCACCCCGGACGGTCATCAGGAGCTAGCTCAGGGTCCCCGCGATCGAGGGCAAGACCTGGAACCACCCGGCCCTCAGCGACGGCTACCTGATCATCCGCAACGGCACCGAGATGGCCGCCTTCGACCTCCGCTAGGGCTTCCGGGGTCAGATCTCGATTTTCCAGGGGTCAGATCTCGATTTTTTGGCTGGGCGTCTGGCGGCTGACGTCGACGCCGATCGAAATTCGAGATCTGACCCCTGAAAATCGAAGATCTGACCTCGCACAAGTGGAAAATAGAGATCTGACCCATGTTTCATCCTCTGGTCCGACAATGGTTTGCGGCAGAGCTTGGCGATCCGACGCCGGCGCAGCGGCGCGGGTGGGAGTCGATCCGGGCGGGACGGCACACGCTGATTGCCGCGCCGACCGGGTCCGGGAAGACGCTGGCGGCGTTTCTGACCGCGCTCGACGAGCTGTTCCGCGAAGGGCTGGAGAGGCCGCTCCCGGACGAAGTCCGCGTGCTGTACGTGTCGCCGCTCAAGGCGCTGAGCGCCGACATCCACAAGAACCTCGCGGAGCCGCGGCGCGGGATCCGGCGACTCGCGGAAGACGCCGGCCTCCCTGCTCCCCGGATTACCGCGGCGGTCCGGACCGGCGATACCTCGCAGTCGGAGCGGGCGGCGATGCTGCGGACGCCGCCGCACATCCTCGTCACGACGCCGGAATCGCTCTACCTGCTCCTCACCTCGGAGCGAAGCCGCGCCATGCTCCGCACGGTCCGCACGGTCATCGTCGACGAGATCCACGCGGTGATCGGCACGCGCCGTGGCGCGCACCTGGCGCTGTCACTGGAGCGTCTGCGACATCTCTGCGGCCGTCCGTTGCTCCGGCTGGGACTCTCCGCGACGCAGAAGCCGCTGTCAGACGTTGCCACGTTCCTCGTCGGCGGCGACGAAGGCACGTGCACGATCGTGGACGAGGGCCATCGCCGCGACATGGACCTCGGCATCGAGATCCCACGCTCGATGCTCGACGCGGTGATGGCGCACGAAGTCTGGGAGGAGTACTACGACCGCCTCGAAGCGCTGATCCAGGCGCATCGCACGACGCTGATCTTCGTCAACACGCGGCGGATGGCCGAGCGGCTCGCCCGACATCTCAGCGAGCGGCTCGGCGAGGACGCGGTGACCGCTCATCATGGCAGCCTCTCGAAGGAACGACGGATCGATGCCGAGACGCGGCTGAAGTCCGGGCAGCTGAAAGCGCTCGTGGCGACGGCGTCCCTCGAGCTCGGCATCGACATCGGCCATGTCGATCTCGTCTGCCAGATCGGCTCGCCGCATCGCATCGCGACGCTGCTTCAGCGCGTCGGCCGATCGGGCCATACGGTCTCGGGCACGCCCAAAGGCCGGCTCTTTCCCGTCACGCGCGACGACCTGGTCGAATGCGCCGCGCTGCTTCGCGCCATCCACCGCGGCGACCTCGACGCCATCGTCCATCATGACGCGCCGCTCGACGTCCTCGCCCAGCAGGTGGTGGCGGAGTGCGCCTGCGGCGACTACGACGAAACCGCGCTCTACGATCTGGTGCGTGCCGCCGCGCCGTACCACGGCCTCACCCGTCATGACTTCGACGCCGTGGTGGCGATGGCAGCCGAGGGCTTCAGCACGAGACGCGGACGACGAGCGGCACTCCTGCATCGCGACGAAGTGAACAGCTCGGTTCGCGGCCGACGCGGATCGCGGCTGCTGGCGCTGACCTCCGGCGGCGCGATTCCCGAGCTGGCCGACTACCGTGTCGTGCTCGAGCCGGACGAAACCTTCGTGGGAACGCTGAACGAGGACTTCGCGATCGAGAGCTCGGCCGGCGACGTCTTTCAACTCGGCAATGCCTCCTGGCGCGTCCTGCAGGTGACGGCCGGCACCGTCCGCGTGGCCGATGCCGCGGGCTCACCCCCGACGATCCCGTTCTGGTTCGGCGAGGCCCCGGCGCGCAGCGACGAGCTGTCGCGTGCGGTGAGCGACCTCCGCGCTGACGCCGATGCCGCGCTCGCAGCGGTTGGCCACGCATCGACCTCGCCGGGTGGCCATGGCGATTCGACCCCGGTGACCGACTGGTTGATCGGTGAAACCGGCCTCGATCGCGACGGCGCGCAGCAAGTGGCCGACTACTTCGCCGAGGGCCGCCGTGCGCTCGGCGTGATCCCGAGCTGCGAAACGCTGGTGCTCGAGCGGTTCTTCGACGAATCGGGCGGCATGCAGCTCGTGCTGCACGCACCGTTCGGCAGCCGTGTCAACAAGGCGTGGGGCCTGGCGCTGCGCAAGCGCTTCTGCCGCCAGTTCAACTTCGAGCTGCAGGCCGCGGCCACCGAGGACGCGCTGATGCTGTCGCTCGGCCCGCAGCACTCCTTCCCGCTCTCGGATGTGTTCCGGTACCTGCATCCGGAAACGACCCGCGACGTGCTCGTGCAGGCATTCCTCGACGCGCCGGTCTTCAAGACGCGGTGGCGCTGGAACACGACGATCGCGCTGGCAGTGCCGCGCAGCCGTGGCGGCCGGAAGGTGGCGCCCCAGCTCCAGCGGATGCTCGCCGACGACCTCATGGCCGCCGTCTTCCCCGACGCTGCAGCCTGCCTCGAGAACATCCCCGGCGATCGACAGATTCCCGATCACCCCCTGGTCGGCCAGACGGTTCGCGATTGCCTCCAGGAGGCGATGGACTTCGAAGGTCTTCGCGGCGTCCTGGAACGCATCCACAACGGGGACCTTCGGCTCGTCGCCCGCGACACGCCCGAGCCATCGGTGTTCGCCCACGAGATCCTGAACGCCAGGCCGTACGCGTTCCTCGATGATGCGCCGCTCGAGGAGCGACGGGCGCACGCGGTGCTTTCGCGCCGCGCCGGCGACGTGTCGTCGGCCGGGGACCTCGGCGCACTGGACGAGGCCGCCATCGATCGGGTTCGCGAGGAGGAACGTCCGGATCCCAGGGATGCGCACGAGCTCCACGACACGTTGATGTCGGTCGGCGTCCTGTTCGAAGGCGACCTCGAGCCGCCGGCGCGAGCGTTGCTGGGCGAGCTTCGCAAGACGAGGCGAGCCGCACCGGTGGACATCAGTCCATCGGTCAGCGCCTGGATGGCGGCCGAGCGTCTCCCGGAGCTGAAGGCGATCCATCCTGCAGCAATCGTCGCGGACGGGATCGACGCACCGGCCTCACGCGCCGCTCGCGTATGGTCGCGCGAGAACGCCGTACGCGAGCTCCTCCGAGGCCGCCTGACCATCACCGGTCCCGTGACCGAGCTGGCGCTCGCACATTCGCTCGGCCTGACCGGTGCGGATACCGAGGCCGGCTTGCTCGCTCTCGAGTCCGAAGGCGCGATCCTGCGCGGCCGCTTCACACCCGGACTCACCGAGCTCGAGTGGTGCGATCGCTCGCTGCTGGCCCGCATCCATCGCTACACGCTCACGCGACTCCGGGCCGAGATCGAGCCGGTCAGTGTGACGGACTTCATGCGCTTCCTGATTCGCTGGCAGCACGTCGAGCCGGCGACGCGCCTGGTCGGATCCGACGGGCTGCGAGAGGTGCTGAGCGCCCTCGATGGCGTCGAGCTCGCCGCGGGCGCCTGGGAAACGAGCGTCCTCGCATCGCGCATCGAGGGCTACGATCCGTCGCTGCTCGACATGCTCTGCCTTTCCGGCGAGGTGGCATGGGGCCGGCTCTCGAGACCATCGGCGACACCGGATGGTGGACCTCCGCAGCTGACCGGCGCGACGCCGATCTCGATCTTCCTGCGCGAGCATCGCGAGGCGTGGCAGGAGGAGAGCCTGCGGTCTGGCCCGCCTTCGCCCTGCGCGCTACGACCGGCCAGCTGCGACGTCCTCGCGGCCCTGCAGCAGCGCGGCCCATCCTTCCTCAACGATCTGGCCGTCCAGTGCAACCTCGATCGCGACGCGCTCCGCTACGCGGTTGGTGCGCTGGTGGCCTGCGGGCTGGCCGCCTCCGACGGATTCGCAGGCCTGCGCGGGCTGTTATCGCCGGAATCAACGATGCAGCGCACCGGCCGCGGCCAGTTCGCCGGACGGTGGACGGCAACCTCCGCCGTCGCGGCCGATCGCGATCGGGAACGGGCCAATGAGATTCAAGCCTGGGCGCTCCTGCGGCGCCATGGCGTGGTCTTCCGACGGCTCCTCACCCGCGAACCGAACGCGGCGCCCTGGCGCGAGCTGACCCGAACCTATCGCCGTCTCGAAGCCCGCGGTGAACTCCGCGGAGGCCGCTTCGTCGCCGGTATGTCCGGCGAACAATTCGCGCTGCCCGACGCCGTCGACCGGCTGCGCGAGGTGCGGCGCACTGCCCTGGACGGCCGTGTGCACATGATCAGCACCGCGGACCCGCTCAACCTCGTGGGCATCCTGACCCCCGGTGAACGCATCCGGGCCGCCGCGCGCAACACCCTCGTGTACCGGGACGGCGTGGCGATCGCCGTCGTCGAGAACGAGGTGGTTCGCGAGCTCGTCCCGCTCGACTCCGCCACGATTGTCGCAATCAGCCGGTCATCGAGGCGTGGAACGCCTGTGCTCACTCGGTAGCCCATTCACCCGATCCCACTGACGCCTGGACTTCCAACAGTCCAGGTTCGTCGCGTTTTTCTCAGCATTTCGGTCAGCCTGCTCCCCTGACGTCTTGGCACCGGGCGTGTAACGAAGGCGTGATGGAGGGAGCTATGCAGGGACAGTTGAGCTGCGGCGTCGTGCTGCTGAGCTCGTTGGTCGCGTTCGCCTCTTGCTCGTCAGAGGGCGCGCACGCAAGCCGGACATCAGAACCGGCGGCCCAGAGTGCGCCGAAAACGAATCCCGACGCGGAACTGCTCGTCGACTTCAAGCATCGCATCGACGGTTACATGGAGCTGCACAACAAGCTCGAGAAGGAAGCGCCACCGCTGAAGGAGACCAAGGACCCGGCAAAGATCAAAGCGTCGCAGGACGTGCTGGCGATGAAGATCCGCGAGGCGCGCAAGGACGCCAAACAAGGGGACATCTTCACGCCGGAGATTCGTCAGCTGCTCCGTCGCTTGATGTATCCCGAGGTCAAGGGGCCGGAGGGACGGGAGACGAAGGCGGCGATCACCGAGGAAAGCCACGAGCTCAAGGCAGTACCGCTGAAAGTCAACGCGGACTATCCGGATAGCGCCCCGCTCATGACGGTGCCGCCCAACATCCTCTCGGCACTGCCGAAGCTGCCAGAGGATCTGGAGTACCGCTTCGTCAACCGCAACATGATCCTGATCGACACCCACGCCAACCTGATCGTGGACTTCGTCCCGAACGCGATCCAATAGCCAAGAAGGAGGTGAGCCCGTGCGGCGCGCAATTTCAACCATCGTTCTGTTGCTGGTCTTCGCCGCTCCCGCGGTCCTCCAGCCGCGATTGCTGCTGCCCAAGAAGGACGGGTCGGTGCGGTTCCTGGTCATCGGCGACAGCGGTACCGGCGGCAGCGACCAGCGAGCGGTCGCCAACCGGATCGCCGAGGTCTACAAGATTTTTCCGTTCGAGTTCGCGATCATGGTCGGCGACAACCTCTATGGCAGTGAGAGCGCGGGCGATTTCCGTCGAAAGTTCGAGGAGCCTTACAAGCCGCTGCTCGACGCCGGCGTGAAGTTCTACGCGGCGCTCGGCAATCACGACGACCCGACGCAGCGCTACTACAAGAACTTCAACATGAACGGCGAGCGGTTCTTCACGTTCAAGGCGCCGAAAAAGGGGCCTGACATCCTCGGCGACGTGCGCTTCTTCGCGCTCGACAGCAATTACATGTCGCCGGAGCAGCTCCAGTGGCTTGAGAAGGAGCTCAAGTCTGCTGGCTCGGGCTGGAAGATTCCGTTCTTCCATCACCCGCTCTACTCGTCCGGAGAGAAGCACGGCGCCGACGTCACTCTGCGCGAACAGCTGGAGCCGTTGTTCGTGAAGTATGGCGTCGACGTGGTCTTTGCAGGCCACGAACACTTCTACGAGCGGCTCAAGCCCCAGAAGGGGATCACCTACTTCGTCACCGGCAGCGCCGCCAAGCTGCGCCGCGGAAACATCGGCACGAGCGGCATGACCGCCAAGGGCTTCGACACCGGCTACGCGTTCCTGATCGTCGAGATCACCGGCGACGAGCTGTATTTCCAGGCCATCGAAGCCGGGGGACAGACGATCGACTCGGGCGTCGTCAAACGTCGCGAGGTGGCGCAGGGCACGGCATCGAAAACCGGCAACTAGTCACACTTCCGGCTTCAGCCGGAAGATGATGCGCCTTGGGCGTCGGCGGCCGCGGCAGGGTCCTCAGACCCTGCCGGCGACCGCAGCATGGCCTGTGCCCGCGGCAGATCGAGCGCGTTGTCCCATCGGGCAATGGCCACCGTCGCGACCGCATTGCCGATCAGGTTCGTGATGGCGCGCACCTCGGACATGAACCGGTCCACGCCGACCAGCAGCGCGAGTGCGGCCGGCGGGATGGCCGGAATCGCGGCCAGCGTCGCCGCGAGCGTGATGAAGCCGCTACCGGTGACGCCGGCGGCGCCCTTGGACGTCAGCATCAGGATCGCGAGGATCGACAACTGCTCGCGCGCTGAGAGGTGCACACCGCTCGCCTGGGCCACGAAGACGGCGGCCATCGTCATGTAGATGGCCGTGCCGTCCAGGTTGAACGAGTAACCCGCCGGCACGACCAGGCCCACCACCGGCTTGCTGCAGCCGAGCCGCTCCAGTTTCACCATCAGCCGCGGCAGCGCCGACTCGGAGGACGACGTCCCGAGCACGAGCAGGATTTCTTCAGCGATGTAGCGGAGGAAGCGGACCAGGCTCAAACCGCACAGCCGCAGGATAGTGCCGAGCACGACCGCGACGAACACCGCGCAGGTCAGGTACACGCCCGCCATCAGCGCTCCGAGCGAGACCAGCGAGCCCACGCCGTAGCGGCCGACCGTGAAGGCCATCGCGCCGAACGCGCCGATCGGCGCCAGCCGCATGATGATGCCGACCATCGCGAACACCAGCTGGCCGAGCTGCTCGATCACCGAGACCAGCGTGCGCGCGCGCTCGCCGAGCATCAGCAGCGAAATGCCGGCGAGAATCGAAACCACCAGGATCTGAAGAATGTCCCCCCGCGTGAAGGCATCGACAATGGTCGTCGGGATCAGATTGAGGATGAAGGCGACAGTGCTGTGAGGCTCGGATGCCGCGGCACCGTAGCCAGCCGCCGCTTTGACGTCGGCGGCGCTCGGCGCCACGTTGAGGCCCACGCCTGGCTGCACGACGTTCACCACGACAAGACCGATGATCAGGGCCAGCGTCGACACTACTTCGAAATAGATGAACGCTCGCAGCCCGATCCGGCCAACCTCTCGCATTTCACCGACGTGCGCCAGCCCGACCACGATCGTCGTGAACACGATCGGCCCGATCAGCATGCGAATCAGCTTGATGAAGCCATCGCCGAGCGGCCGCATCGCCGCGCCGGTCTCCGGAGCGACCAGGCCCACCAGGATGCCAAGCGTGATGCCGGCGAGCACCTGGGCGTAGAGGCTGCGATAGATCGGAGCTTTGGCCATCGTTCAGCGGAGCCGGCGGCGGTTCTCGACGATTGTGAGGAAGGAGCGGCCCTGCAGCTCGCCGACGCTGAGGCCGGTCTCGCGGGCTTCGTCCATGGTCAACGCGCCACACGCGAGGCCGCGGGCAAAGAAATTCAGGAGGCCCTGTCCCGTCGCGGCATCGTCGAAGACGTCCCCCATCATGGTGGCGTGGGTCGCCTGCTCGACGAAATTGCGCAGCCGCGCCGTTGCGGCGCCGCGTGCCGACTGGAAGAAGTCGTAGACGGCCGCGTAGCGCGCCGGCAGCTGCGCCGGATGAAGATCCCAGCTCTGATAGAAGCCGTTGATCAGAGAATGGCGGACGTTGTCGAAGTGCAGCTTCCAGGCCCGGTGCACGGCCGCAAAATTCTCGCGCTGATCGACGGCGGTCAACGGACGCTCGGACGTGGCACGGTGAATCGCCACCGGCAAGACGGTGGTGACACTGTCGGCGAGATGCACTCCCGCCTGCGCGAGCGACACCTGCATCATGTGACGCGCGAAGTCGCAGGCGGGATGGCGAATGTCCTGCCACGAGGCCGTGATGCCCAGGAGGGCAGTGTAGTCGTACGCCCCGAAGTGGACACCGGTGACGCGTCCATCGCCGGCGCCGACGAACGCGCGCAGCGGCGACGTGCCGTCGGCCGAAACAATCGCCTGCGGGGTCTCGATCATGAGCTCCAGCCGCAACGTCCCCGGGCTCAGGCCAAGCCGGTGCTCCAGCAGCGAGCAGGCGCGCGCTGCCGCAGACACCTGACCCGCCGCGACAACTTTCGGGATCGTCACGATCAGACGCCCGGGGAACGACGAGCCCGGCCTTCTGGCCAGCGTTGTCACGAACAGGTCGAGCGTACGCAGGCCGCGTGCATGCAGCTCGCGCGACAACGGCTTGATCCGAATCCCGAAGAACGGCGGCAGGGTTCCCTGACGCGCGGCCGCGGCGGCCTCGGCGGCGGCCGCCACGCTGTGACGATCTTCTTCGTCGCCAGGACGATGGCCGTAGCCGTCTTCGAAGTCGATCCGGAAATCCTCGACCGCTTCGGTTCGCAGTTTGCCGGCGATCCGCGCGCGGATGGTCTCCCTGTAGCGTGGCGTAGCGTCGGATAGCCCCAACGCGAGCGCCAGCGTCTCCGCGTCCGGAGCGTAGTCGTCCAGAGCCCGGACCGCGAGCAGGCCGAGCTTCGGGGCGGTATCGGATCGGAACAGATGCGCCCCGCCGTAGACGGTATGCACCGGCTGACGCGAATCCGGATCGCCGGGAAACGCGCCGCCGATGGCGGCATGCATCTCTCGAAGATCGGCCAGGATCGGTTCGAGCTCGCCCGGCGTCAGCGATGGCGCGGGCGGGCGCTCCGGACTAGACATGCCGTGGATGCAATGAGCTACGACCCACGGTACGTCGTGTAACCGTAAGGACTGAGCAGGAGCGGCACGTGGTGATGCGCTTCGCCGTCGGGAATCTCGAACGTCACCGTGACCTGCGGAAAGAACGCCTGGAGGGACAACGCTTCGAAATAACTGCGCGTATCGAAGCGCAGACGATAGATCCCGGGCGGAGCCGAGCCAGCTTCCGGCATCAACGCCCGCTGGCGTCCATCGGCATCCGTTTCTCCCCGTCCGATGACCTGCCATCCGGTTTCATGCTGCCGCTCGAGGACGACCGGGACGCCGGCGGCAGGGATCCCGCGGGCGGTATCGAGGACGTGGGTGGTGATCGCGCTCACGAAAAGGCGATCTTAGCGCAGTCGCCGTGGGTTCGCGGGTTCGCGGGTTCGCGGGCTCGCCGAGGCTCTCTGCTGAGTTTTTAGACCCGGCGATCGAGGATCACCCGCCCGGACGCGGCATTCGGGAACCTCCCCTCCTCGAACACCACCTCCCCCCGCAACATCGTCTTGTGGACCCTGCCCCTCAATCGCATGCCCGCGTACGGCGTCACCGGGTGGCGATGAAACAGCGTCGACGGATCGACGACGGCCGTGGCTTCGGGGTCGAAGAAAACGAAATCGGCGTCCCGCTCTTGCGCGATCGCGCCCTTTCGATCGTCGAGACCTGCCAGCCTGGCGGGCGCGGCGGCGAGCCACCTGGCGAGATGCTCGAGCGACAGCGCGCGCGCGTGAGCGCCGGTCCATACGGCGGCAAGGCCGAGCTGCACCGATGCGATCCCTCCCCAGGCCGCGACGAAATCTCCGGCCGTCGACGGACTTCAACGCCGGAGGCGCCGGTGAATGGTCCGTCGCAATCAGGTCGATGTCTCCCGCGGCCAGACCCGCCCAGAGGCCTTCCCGATGCCGCGCCTGCCGGATCGGCGGCGCGCACTTGAACGCGGTCGACCCGGGCGTGATCTGTTCGGCGTCGAAGGTCAAGTAGTGGGGACAGGTCTCGACAGAGATGTCCACGCCGGCTCGCCTCGCCGCACCGAGCGCCGCGAGCGCGTCGGCCGACGCGAGATGCACGACGTGGATGCGCGCGCCGTGCTTCCTGCCGAGGCGCACCAGCAGATCGATGGCGGCCTGCTCGCTCACCGGCGGCCGTGAGGACAGCCAGGTCTCATAATCACGTGGGTCCTTCGTGCCATCGATCTCGATCAAGGCCTGAGGCCACTCGGCATGGACGAGCAGAGGCACACCGAGTCTCGCGAGGATCGGAAGGGCGGCCTCGAGGTCACCTTCGCCGACATGTTCGAATTCGTCGACGCCCGAAGGCGACAGAAAGCACTTGAAGCCGAGGACACCTCGCGCGACGAGCGGTTCGAGCGCCGGGGTGTTCCCGGGGACGACGCCGCCCCAGAACCCGACGTCGATAGCGCAGCGCCCTCGCGCGGCCTGCAGTTTGGCATCCAACCCGCTGACGTCGACAGTTGAAGGCACGCTGTTGAGCGGCATGTCGACGATCGTCGTGACCCCGCCCGCCGCAGCCGCGCGCGTGCCGCTGTCGAAGCCCTCCCACTCGGCCCGCCCGGGATCGTTCATGTGCACGTGGGTATCGACGAGCCCGGGGAGCACCACCAGCTGGCCAGCGTCGACAACCGGCACGGCCGCCGGGCGATCGCGATACTCTCCAATCGCCACGATGCGGCCGTCCCGAACATGTACGGTCGCCGGCTGCATTCCGGACGGAAGAACGACACGCTCGCCGCAGACAATGAGGTCAGACATAAAGGGGGACGTTGCCGGCGCGTTACCGCCCCCTGGCGATGCGTGGCTTCGATCAGGCCGTGCGGTTCCTCGGTGGCGACGAAGACCTCGTTCCTGTTCTCGAGGCCGAACGGGGAGAGGTCCACGGGGAGATGGTGCCTGTTCGGCATGACGAGATGAATCTCCGCGATGTCGCCGATCGCGTCGAGGAGGCCCTGGCCCATGGCAAAGAGCGTGTGCTGCACCGATTCGCTGTGGTGCTCGGCAAAGATGTCGAGCAGCGTCGAACGCGCCGCGCGCCAGGTCGGACCGAAATCGAGGTCGTCGCTGAGATACCGCCACGTGGCGGTGAGTGCCGTGGCCAGCAGGCGATCGCGCGTCTCGGGCAGCGTCGTGTACTCGTCGCGGGGAAATCCCGTGAACGCCGAATGGGCGGTCTTCATCACGACGAGATCGGCGATCCCGGCGGTCACCTTCGCGCCATCGCGGCCGGCGTCTACCGCCGCTGTTCTCGATCCTCCGCCTGTCTTTACGAAGGCCTGCCCGTGCGCGCGCTCCCCGCGTTGAATCCGTCCCCACGCGTGCTCGGTAAGATCGATACCAACACGGTTCAACCGGGCGTTGCGATCGAGGAAATGACGTGCCAGGCGCAGGCCGAAGGCTTCAGGCTCGCCGACCGCCTGCTGCGCCGCCAGCGCATAGACGGTGTTCTTCATCGTGTCGGTCGGCAGCACCGCGCTGTTGTCGCCATCGGTATACGAGGCGTCGTAGTCCCCTTCGAACCGGATGGCGACCGTGAGATCGCGCAGATCGTGACGATCGCCGTGTCTCAGCACCTGGACGAGCCGGACGCGCGATTTACCGTAGGAAGATTGGACGATCATGCAGAGCTCCGAACACAGCGGCCCCGAGGAAAGGGCCGGCCATCATAACACCCCGGATTTCACCGCCCTTGCCGACCTGGCCTCCGCCCGCGTCGGCGGCAGGGCCATCCTCGCGAACGATGACTTCTTCGCGTCGCGATCGAATCTGGTCAAGGCCGAGCCGCCGATTTTCATCCCTGGCAAGTTCACGACGCGAGGCAAGTGGATGGACGGCTGGGAATCACGCCGCCGCCGCACGCCCGGGCATGACTGGTGCGTGATCGCGCTGGGCATGCGAGGCATCGTCCGCGGGGTCGACGTGGACACGAGCTTCTTCACCGGCAACTTCCCCTCGCACTGCTCCATCGACGCGCTCGACACCACCCGCGTCGTCGGGCCGTCCCTGGCAGCCAAAGAGGGCGCGCCATGGACAACGCTGCTCGAGAAATCGCCGCTCCTGGGCAACAGTCACAACTACTTTGCGATCCCGACAGGCGACCGGGCGTGGACCCACCTGCGTCTGAATATCTTCCCGGACGGCGGCGTGGCGCGGCTGAGGGTCTACGGCGAGGTCGCGGTGAGCTGGGAGGCGGCGGCTCGGCGCGCGGACCAGGATCGATCTGGCCTCGATACGAAACGGTGGCCTGGTGCTCGGCGCGAGCGACATGCACTTCGGCGCCAGGGACAACATGATCATGCCCGGCCGCGCCAGGAACATGGGGGACGGCTGGGAAACGCGGCGGCGGCGCGGACCGGGCCACGACTGGGCCATCGTCAAGCTGGGGAGGCCCGGAAGGATTCGAACGGATCGAGATCGACACCAACCATTTCAAGGGGAACTATCCCGACAGCGCGTCGATCGAGGGCTGCTTCGCGCCGGGCGCCCGCATCGACGACCTGGCGTCGGCAGCGTGGCGCGAGCTGCTGCCCCAGACAAAGCTGAAGGCCCATCATCGCCACTTCTTTTCACGTGAGCTGCGCCCGATCGGCGCAGTCTCACACGTGAGGCTCAACATCTATCCTGACGGCGGCGTGAGCCGGCTGCGTGTTTATGGAACCGTGGGAACGGATTGATCGCGCCTCGCCGGATGAGGCGCGCCGGCTGCTGGCCACCTGCTGCGGGTCCAGCGCCTGGGTCGAACGGATGGTCCGCCGCCGGCCGTTCGGCAGTGCGGAACGTCTCGCGACGGCCGCACGTGCGGCCTGGGTCGACCTGACCCACACCGACTGGCTCGAAGCGTTCAGCCATCATCCGAAGATCGGCGATCGTGCGTCGCTCGCCCGCCGGTTCGCTGCTACCGCGCACCTGTCGGCGCAGGAACAGAGCGGCGTGGACGACGCGTCGGCTGAGGTGCTCGAGGATCTCGCCGCAGCCAATCGCGCCTACGAAGAGAAGTTCGGCTACATCTTCATCGTCTGTGCTACGGGCAAGAGCGCCGCGGAAATGCTCGCCCTGCTCCGCGCGCGGCTGCCGCAACGACGCGGCCGGCGGAGATTCGGATCGCGGCGCGAAGAGCAGGCGAAGATCACCGAGCTGAGACTGCAGCGGCTCGGGTGAGCGCCGGCATGCTCGAGACTGACCCCGCGCCGTCTCGAGCGCGACCGTGCTAGATTGAGCAATTCCAGGAGACGTGCACATGCGGATGCGGACGATACAGACGCGACTGACGGGTCCACGGCCGGGCTGGTGCTCGCGGCGGCCATCGGACTGTGGGACGAATCGAAACCCTTGACGCGCAGACGCCGGCGACACCGGCGCGCAGCCGGGCGCTCGCGCGGCGCGCCGCCGGGTGGACGTGGCGGACCGCCCGCGCCGGGCGGATTCCCGCGCGTGCCGACGTTGCCCTTCCCCGACGCGCCGCGCGAGGTCGAGACCGTCGGTGCGAAGCTCCGCGTCGTGCCGGTCGTGAGCGGGCTCGAGAATCCCTGGAGCCTCACGTTCCTGCCAAACGGAGACATGCTCGTCACTGAGAAGCCGGGACGCCTGCGCGTCGTTCGCAAGGGCGTGCTCGATCCTCAGCCGGTCAGCGGCATTCCGCAGGTCTGGGCGACCGGTCAGGGCGGATTGCTCGAGGTCCTGCCGCATCCGCAGTTCGCAAAGAACCAGCTGCTGTATCTGACCTACTCGAAGCCGTGCGACAAGGGAGCGACCACCGCGCTCCATCGCGGGAAGTTCGACGGCAAGGCGCTGACCGAGGGCCGCGACCTGTTCGTCGCCGACAACTGCAACACCGGCAACCCGCATTTCGGATCCAAGCTCGCGTGGGGCCGCGACGGCATGCTTTACATGACCGTCGGTGAACGGGGCGATCGCGATCGCGCACAGAACACGAACATCCACGGCGGCAAGGTGCTGCGGCTCAAGGACGATGGGACTGCGCCGCCCGACAACCCGTTCGTGAACAAGCCGGGCTACAAGCCGGAGATCTACAGCTACGGACACCGCAACCCGCAGGGCCTCGCCTTCAACACCGAAACGGGCGTGCTGTGGGAGACCGAGCACGGACCGCAAGGGGGGCGACGAGGTCAACATCATCGCAGCCGGGCAAGAACTACGGCTGGCCGATCGCGTCGTACGGACGCGAGTACCCGCCGGACGGCGCCAAGGTGAGCGCGGTGCCGTCGAAGGAAGGGATCGAGGAGCCGATGATGCTCTGGATCCCTTCAATCGGCACGTCGGGGCTGATCGTCTACACGGGCGATCAGTTCCCGGACTGGAAAGGTCAGATGTTCGCCGGGGGCATGTCCGGCCTGCAGCTGCACCGCTTTGCGTTCAACGCCAAGGGAGGGCTGATGGGCCGTGAGGCGATGCTCGACACGCTGCGGCAGCGGATCCGCGACGTGCGCCAGGGGCCGGATGGATACATCTACCTGGCCGTGGACGCGAATCCTGGCGGCATTCTGCGCCTCGAGCCGGTCAAGTCCACGAGCAGCGCTCCCGCCAGCCGGTGAAGTCGGTAATGGACGGGAACGGGAAAAGACGGGCAGGGCCCTTCTCTCTTTAGACCCGCCCGATCTCCTCCCGCGTCCGTCCTGCGATCGCCTCGGCAACCGCGGCGAAATCGGCGTCGCCCCAGCCCGCGGCGATCGCCTGATCGAAGCGTGCCAGCGCCGCGGCCGCGGTGCGGAGCTCGACTCCGTGGCGCTTCGCCTCGTCGGACGCGTAGCTGATGTCCTTGCGCATCAGGCGCAGGAAGAAATTGACGGCGTAGTCCCGCGCCAGCATGCGCGCGCCGACGGTCTTCACGAGCGGGCTGCCCGGCGCTCCGTTGGCGAGCACGTGCATCGCGCCGACCGGATCGAGCCCGCACTCGTGGCTGAACGCCAGCGCTTCGCCGAGAGCCACCGCCTGGACGGCGGACATGAAGTTGTTCACGAGCTTCATCCGCGCCCCACTCCCGACCGGCGCCCATGTGAACCACATCGCGGCTCATCGGCCGCAGCACGTCGCGGACGCTCGCGAGCGCAGCCGGATCTCCGCCGACCAGGAACAGCACTTCACCACTGGCCGCCTGCGGCTTGCTCCCGGTGACCGGCGCGTCCAGGAACGAGGCGCCCCGCGCGTCGACGAGCCCGGAGAGCTCGGTCACCCACGCGGGTGACAGCGTGCTGCACTCGATCGCCACCCCACCGTCGCGCAGTCCGGCGAGCGCTCCGTCCTTCCCCGTCCACACCGCGCGTGAGGCGCCGTCGTCGGCGACCATCGCGATGACCACGTCGGCGCCGGCCGCAGCCTCACGCGGTGAGGCGGCGATCGCCGCGCCCTTCTCGCGAAGCGGCTCCGCCCGCGCCGCGTTGCGGTTCCACACCGTGACCGGGAAACCGGCATCCAGCAGCCGCGTGGTCATGCCGGTGCCCATGACGCCGAGTCCGAGAAAGGCGATCTTTTTCATAGGGCTTCGATTCTACCTGTGCGACCCGCCGCCGCGGCTGCCTCCACCCCCGCCGCGGCTGCCTCCACCCCCGCCTCGACCGCTGCGCCGCCCGCCGGATCCGGCGCCGTGACCGCCGCCCGGCCGCGGCGGTCGCTTGACGTCGGCGCGGGCACGGTCCTCCCGCTTGCGCGCGCGGATCGCGGCCAGCCGCTGCGCGAGCGGGATCTCGAGGCGCGTTTTGGAGCGCGCGGAATAGTCGAAGTCCGGCACCGTGACCCGGGGAAGCCGCCGGTGGATGGCTCGCTCGATGTCGCGCAAATCGTTCTCTTCCTCGGGGGCCACGAACGTGAACGCCTCGCCCGTCGCTTCGGCGCGTCCGGTCCGGCCGACGCGGTGGATGTAGTCCTCGGGTGCCTGCGGCACGTCGAAGTTCACCACGTGGCCGAGCTGATCGACGTCGATCCCTCGAGCGGCGATGTCGGTCGCGACGAGGACCGGAAACGTCCCGTTCTTGAAGCCGGCGAGCGCCGCGGTTCGCTGTGCCTGCGAGCGATTCCCATGAATGCGCGCGGAGTCGATCCCCGCCTGGACCAGCACGTCGGCGAGCCGATTCGCCCGGTGCTTGGTTCGCGTGAAGATCAGGGCCTGCGTCATCGTCCGGTTGCGCAGGAGGTGGACGATCAGAGACGACTTCAGCTCCTGCGGCACCGGATAGACTGCCTGGGTGATGCCGGCCGCCGGCGCCGCCTGGCGCTGAACGGCGATCGAGACGGGATTGCGCAGCATTTCACCGGCCAGCGCCGCGACTGGCGCGGGCATCGTCGCGCTGAAGAACAGCGTCTGGCGGCGCGGCGGCAGCTGCGCGAGGATCCGCCGGACTTCCGGCAGGAAGCCCATGTCGAGCATGCGGTCCGCCTCGTCCAGCACCACGTGCTCGATGTTCCGCAGCCGGGCGTAACCCGCACGCATGTGATCCATCAGCCGCCCGGGCGTGGCGATGATGACGTCGACGCCGCTGCGGAACGCATGCTCCTGCGGTCCCATCCCGACGCCGCCGTACACGGCCGCTCCCGTCACCGGCGTGTGGACGGCGAGCGTATTGAAGTCCTCGAGGATCTGGGCCGCCAGCTCTCGGGTCGGGGCCAGCACGAGCGCCTTCGAAGTCCGACGCGGCCGATCGATCAATCGATGGACGATGGGGAGGAGGAACGCGGCGGTCTTCCCGCTGCCGGTCTGGGCGCACGCGATCAAGTCGTGGCCCGCGAGCGCCGGCGGGATCGCCTCGCCCTGGATGGCCGTCGGGCGGACGAAGCCGAGCTCCTTGATGGCCTTCAGGAGCGACGGATGGAGCTTGAGATGGCTGAACGGCACGTTGCGATCTTCAGTCAGACGCCGGCGTAGACGAGCGCCACGAACTCGTTCGGCCCCAGCATCCCCTTGCCCCACTCCGCGTCGAACTCCGCGGTCGGCTTTGCGGCCTGGACCTGCTCGAGCGTTGCCCCCTTGGCCTTCTGAGCGCGGACCCGATCGCGAATGGTCGCCAGCACGGTCCGGTATTTCCGGAGCGCCACCCGATCCCCGAGCGGCCCATGCCCCGGCACGATCTTCGTCTTGTCATCGACCATCTGCAGGGCGCGATCGGAAGCGGAGATCATGCCGTTGATGGTGCCCCGGGTGCTCGCGTCGATGAACGGATACATGCCGTTGAAGAAGAGATCGCCCATGTGCAGCACGTTGCCCTTGCTGAAGTGCACGAGGATGTCCGTATCGGTGTGAGCGGGAGGCACATGAGCCAGGATGATCTGATCGCCGTTTGCCGTGACCGTCCGGCGATCCGCAAACGTGTCGGTGGGAAGCGCCTCGGCCGGCGAAGGCTCGAAGTGCATCCCCAGCAAATCGTGCGGCTCCGACAGGCGCTTCTTCGTGTTCTCGTGCGCGAGGATGCCGGCACCGGCCGAGCGGAAGTTGGCGTTGTTGTCCGAGTGATCGAAGTGCCAGTGGGTATCGATCAGCGTTTTCAGCGGCGACCCGTCCAGCCCGTCGAGCGTGGCCTTGAGCCGCGGCCACGCGGGCTGCACGAAGGAGTCGACCACGACCTTGCCTTCGCGGCCGAAGAGCACGACGACATTCCCGCCAGGACCGGACAACATGACCAATCCGTCGGCAAGCTTCGTGGTTTCGACTGCCGCCGATCCCATCTGCGCGCGCATCTTCTCGACCGCCGGGTCCTGTGGCGGCGCCTGCACGCCGGCGGCAGCCGCTCGTCTCGACAAGCGCATCGGGCAGGTAGCGCGACGCCAGGATTCCGCCTGTGAGAACACCCGTCGAGCGCAGGAACATCCGCCTCGACGTTGAAACCGCCTGCGTCATCATCGGGTGAGCATAGCGGATTCGCCGCGGCAGTTCCCGTAAGTTCGCGTTACTTTTTGCGCCTTCGAAAGAGATCGTCGAAGAAACCCCTGGCGCGGCGCTCGAGCTCGTTCTGCAGGGCCCGGCGCGTGGCGGCGGCGATGTCCAGCGCGACCGCCGGCTGCTGCAGCGTTCCGCCGACCGTCGCCGGGACAACGACCCTTCCATCCTCCTGCGCGTAGCGGCGAAGATCCACGCCCGCCTGTGCCGTAAGCTCGGGCGACAGCACCACATCGCCACGTGCCGACAGCGCGCCGCTGGCCAGCTCGACGCTGCCCTGACCGTTCATGTCGAAGTCGCGAGCGGCCATCGCGATGTCCTTCGAGCTCACGACACCGTTGGCCAGCGCAAACGTTCCCGCGAGCCGTGAAAACCCCGAGCCTGATCCCGGCGGAGGTGCGCCACTCGGCTTTCCGAACGCGAGCACGATCGGCCGGACCAGATCGAGCTTCGGCATCGTCCCGTTCGTGATCGCGGCCGACAACGACCCGCGGGCGGTGCGCAGCAGCGTGGCTGAGTCGGTGCCGGCGGCCGACAGCGACAGCGAGCCACCGAGGCGTCCGGTGATTCCTCCCTGCGATCCGGCCGCCTTCATGGCTTCGACGATGTCGAGACCGTCGATCCGTCCGCTGAGCCGCAGCAACGGAACGGACTTGCGGGTGTCGGCATCCAGCCGCCCGTCGAAACGGCCGGCAAGCGCGCTCACCGCGAGCGGAGAAAAGGAGAACGCACCGGCAGTGAGCGTCGCGGTGGTCGCCAGGTCGCGGAATGGTTGCGCCGCAACCCGGCCCGAAGCCGCGGTCAGCTTGACGCTCACCCGCAGTGGCGACGGTGGCGCGTCCGCCGGAGTCGCCGACGGCTTCGCGGCCGGGCGCGAAAACGCCGATCCGAAGGCGATCAGCTCATCGAGATCGAGCGGATCCGCGGTGATGGTGAATTCGCCCTCGTTGCGCGCAAGGCTCGTCAACGCGCCCGATCCCCGAAACCGCGTGACCGCCGACTGTGCCGACAACCGCGTCACGTCCAGGCGATCGCCCTCGATCCTGCTGTTCGCGTCCATCAGCCATTTCTGCGTTCCGGCGACGAGGGACAGCCGGCGGACCTCGATGTCCTGAATCGAAACGATCGTCAGCGCAGCGCTCTGATCGGGCGACGGCGCGCCGGTCGACGCAGGGATCAGATCGAACGCGATCGGAAGCCGCAGTTCGCCGTCGCTCACGATCACCTGTGCATCCTCAACTCTCCGCGACAGGAGCGGGCGAAGCCCCGTCACGACTCGCAGCGTGTCGACCGTCACGCTGGCGGGCTCCCCGATCGTGACCGAGTGAAGATCAACCGCGACGCGCGGATAGATCGCCGCCGACGCGGCGCCGATCCTCACGGGCTGGCCGAGACTGGCGGAGAGTTGCTGTTCGAGTGTGGAGCGAACGAGGTCGGACCCGAGGATGCGCGCGGCGGCCAGATACAGCCCGCCCGCGAGGACTACGAGGATGGCGAGGACAAGGACGAGGCGCTTCAGCATTGCCAACATTGCCAACATTGATCTTGGCTACAGCCTTTAGCCACGTGCGGTCCGCCCGGCGCGATTCGGAATTCGAATGTTGGCAATGTTGGCAATGTGGCGCGTCACTCGTAGTACTTCTTGTACATCCCCCGCCTGAAGATCCAGCCGCCGAGCGGGCCGAACCACTGCAGCAGGTAATACATGTAGCCGAGATCAGTGATCTCGATCAGGTTGCCGTCGAAGTCCTGGACGAAGAACAACCAGTGGCCGCGCGGCGACTGCTCCGGGGGACTGACGATGGTCACGCCCTTCGAGACCAGATAGTCGTGCCACTTCCGGATCCCGCGCACGTTCAGGCAGATGTGCGTCAGGCCGAGGCGGTTCCACACCACCGGCTGCGCCGGCTGCTGCGGTTCGAAATGGAAAATCTCGATCACCGCGCCGCCGGGAATCCGGATCCAGCCGATCTTGCAGGCGCCGTGCGGCGCGTCCACGCCGAAGAAGCCGCGCACGCGCTCGGGGGAAGCGTCGGAGACGCCGACCAGCGGGCAGCCGAATACGTCCCACCAGAAGCGCACCGCGCGATTGAAATTCGAGACGGTGATCCCGCTATGACTGAAAGACCGGGCTTTCACGCAGCTGACTCCCTTGCCTGAGCTCCGTCGCGAGGATGTGATCCGCCACCCTCAACGCCTGGGCGATGATCGTCAGCCCGGGATTGACGGCCGCCGACGACGGGAAGAACGAGGCGTCGACGACGAAGAGGTTGTCGATGTCGTGGGAACGGCAGAAGGGATCGAGCACCGAGTCGCGCGGGTTCGTCCCGAAGACCAGCGTCCCGCACTGGTGCGTCGTGTTCCTGTTGCCGTGCGAGTGCTTGACCACGGCCCAGAATCCAAGGCGCCGGAGGATTCGCTTGGTTTTTCCCACCAGGATGCGATGCGATTTCAGGTTGTTGGGCCGGTAGTGCAGCCGGATCCGCCCGTCGGCCTCGACGGTGACGCGGTTGTCGAGCCGCGGAAGGTCCTCGGACATCACCAGCCAGTCCACTCCCCGCGAGACCCACCATTCGTAGGCTCCCAGCGGGACCTGTGGATAGACCGTCTGCGCCATCACCCCGTGGGTCCGGCCCTGTGACTGAATCTGGCCGAGCGGGTACCGGGAGTGGGGACCGGCCAGGTAGAAGTCGTTGATCGCGACGGTCTTCTGAAACTGCGTCGAGTTGACCCGGAACGGATGAAACCCCTGCATCATGGTCGCGAGGTGCGCCATGTAGCGGCGTCCGACCAGCCCCGATGAATTGGCGAGGCCGTGGGGATGCGCCTCGCTCTTCGATCGAAGCAGTAGCGCAGCAGAGTTGACCGCGCCACACGACACGACCACGAGCGGCGCTCGGACCCGAACGATCTCGCCGTTCCGCTCGACTTCGACGGCCTGCACCTTTCGCCCGCGCGCGTCGGTGACGAGCCGGCGTGCGCACGCCTTGGTCCACAGCGTCACGTTCGGACGTGCGATCGCCGGGCGCACCGCGCAGATGTCTGCTTCGCTCTTGGCGTGAATCCGGCAGACGAACGAATTGCAGGTATTGCACAGGATGCAGCCATCGGCTTCGCCGGGCCGAAGCAGGCCGAGCGGGAGCGGCGACGGATGCAGGCCCTGTCCGCGCAGCTGGTCGACGATGGCCGCCATCGCCGGGGCGTGGTCGACGGCCTTGTACGGATAGGGGCCGCGGGCGGGCTCGGTCGGATCGACACCGTGCTGACCGCGCACCTGGTAAAGGCGCTCGGCGCGATCGTAGTACGGCGCGAGAGTGTCGTAGTCGATCGGCCAGGCCGGCGAGACGCCGCCGCGATGCTCGATCGCCTGGAAGTCCTCGCGCCGCAGCCGATAGAGCACGCTGCCCCAGAACTTGGTATTCCCTCCGACGTTGTAGTGGGTGTAAGGACGGAATTCGCGGCCGCGCTCGTCGAGCCAGCGTTCGCTGGACTGATAGCGGAGATCCTTCCATACAGCGGCCGGATCCCAGTTCTCGTCCTCCTGCGGCACGAAGTCACCACGCTCGAGGATCAGGATCCGTGCGCCGCTCTCACCCAAAGCGTGCGCCATCGTCCCGCCCCCGGCGCCACTCCCGATGATCACCACGTCGAACTGTTCGGTCACGCGAGCTGCCCGGCCTCCGCGTACACGTCTTCCATCAGTTTCTGGTCCTCCATGGCGCGCTCGAGATTCATCTCCGGCTGCCGGCCGGTCCGAACCGACTGGACGAAGTCCCGATACATGGCCTGGTAGCCGCGAATGTCGCGAAACCCCGGGAGAATCAATCGCGGCCAGCCCTGGCCGCGCACGAACACGAACAGGCCGTTCGACTCGAACGTGATCACACCGCGGCGCCCGAACAACTTGGACCACCGGAGCCCGCGGAACAGCGACGGGATCTCACGCGAGTAATAGAGCGAGCCGACCGCGTCGTTGTCGTAGCGGAACGCCACCATCATGCTCTTCACCCGCTGGTCCGGCCCCTCGCGCGAGACCGACGGCCGGTAGCCCCGGACCTCCACGATCTTCGGCCCGAGGCTGCCGGCGATGTGGAGCCAGTGGATCCCCTCCTCGAAGAAGGCGTCCCCGCCGGCCATCGCCTCGTCGTTGCGCCAGTCGTCTTCAGCCTTGAGCCGCCTGGCGATCGTCACGAAGTGCGCGAATACCAGCTCGCCGATGGCGCGCTCGGCGAGCAGCCGCCGCAACCGGACCGCCAGCGGCTTGTAGTGATCGTTCTCGCCGACCAGCACGATCCGCCCGGCCTGGTTGCGCGCCTCGAGCACGGCGCGGTAGTCCGCCATTCGCAGGAAGGCGGGCTTCTCGACCAGCACGTGCTTCCCGGCCCGCAGGGCGCGAAGCGTCAGGTCCAGATGGAACCGCGGCGGCACGGCGACGACGACCGCGTCCACACCGGGGTCGGCAATCGCCTCGAGGTAGTTCCCGTAGCTGCCAGCGCCCCGGTACCGGCGGCAATACTCCGACGCCTTCTCCCGGTCGCGGCTGGCGTAGCAGGCCACCAGGTCGCCGCCGAGGGCCCCCAGGTGCTTGCTGTGCACGCCCGTGATGAAGCCGCATCCCAGGAACGCGACGCGCAACGGCTCGGACATTGATTGAATCATATCCGGGGGATCGCGGTTCGCGGGCTCGGGGGTTCGCGGGCTCGGAAGTGGGGGTCCTCGCAGTGGCGGGAGTTCGGGGGACTCGGGACAGCATTCTTAGTCTGTTTCGCCCGGCGCCGCAGACTAATAAATGCTGATCCAGTCCCCCGAGCCACCCGCCTGCGGATAGCCCTGCAGGCGAAGTCGTGTTCAGATTGATAGACCCCTGTGAGCCACTCACTCAAATACACCGGACCCGAGCGACGCCGGCGGCCCCGCTGGCGACCGCGACCCATCCGGGTCCTGGTCATCCTTTTGTTGCTGTCCGCCATCGGTTATTCGGTGGCGGTGATGTGGCTGCTCGGCCGCGAGACGCAGCTTGTCTTCGAGGCCGGCAGCACGCTCGCGACCGGCCGTCCAGGTTTTCCTTACGAGCAGATCGACGTGCCCCGTGCCGACGGGGTCCAGCAGTTCGCGTGGGTGATGCGGACCGCGGACTCGGATGCCGGTCCATGGGCCTTGTATCTGCATGGCAATGCCTCGAACCTGGCGTCGCAGGTCAACATCGCGCACTACCGGGTGCTGCGCAACGCCGGCCTGAACGTCCTCGCTCCCGAGTACCGCGGGTTCGGAGGCGTTCCCGGTGCGCCGACCGAAGCCGCTCTTCAGGCCGATGCCCGTGCGGCGTACGACTACCTTCGCAACACCCGCCGGGTGCCACCGCACTCAATCGTGATTTACGGCTGGTCGCTCGGGGCCGCCGTGGCGGTCGACATGGCCTCCCGCGTGCCTCCGGCCGCGATGATTCTCGAGGGGGCGCCGGCCTCGCTGGTCGATCTCGCCGGCCGCCGCTACCCATTCTTTCCGCTGCGGTTCTTCATGCGGAGCTCCTTCGATTCGATCGAGAAGATCGGCGGGATCCCTGCTCCGATCCTGTTCCTTCACAGCAAGGACGACGAGGTGATTCCGATCAGCGAAGGCAGGCGCCTTCATCAGGCGGCACGCGGCGCAAAGATGTTCGTGGAATTGCGGGGCGGCCATATGGCGGCCATCGAGCAATCGGCCGCCGTTCTCGAACAGGCCATCCGCACCTTTCTCGGCACCTATGGTCCCGGCCCGCGGATGTGACATGCTTCGGCCGGGAGACCATCAGACCGCATGTCCAGTCCGCGTTTCCGCCTCACCGCCGCGCTTGCCGCGGTCGTTCTCACCGCCACAGTCCAGTGGCCGCTGACGCCGTCGGCAGCCGATCGATTACAGCCGGGTATGCAGGTGTGGCTGCACGCCCACAACTGTTACCCCGAGAAAGGGCAATGGGCGGACCGGCTCGATCGCGCGCTTGCGGTCCGGTCATCGGACATCGCCATCGAACAGGACGTGGCCTGGTTCGTTGACCCCTCTACCGGGCGCGGACGATCCGTCGTCTCACACGACGCCAAGCCGGACGGCACCGAGCCGACGCTCGAGTCGTACTTCTTCGAGCGCGTCCGGCCGCTGATGGAAAAGGCGCTCAAAGAGGAACGCCGCGATACCTGGCCACTGATGGTGCTGCACCTCGACTTCAAGACCAACGAGCCGGCGCATCATCAGGCGATTCTGGGAGCTGCTGGGCCGTCACGAAGCCTGGCTCACGACCGCTGAGCGCGCAGGTGACGAGAGCCGGGTCACGCCGTTCCGTCCAGGTCCGTTGCTGGTGATTACCGAGGCCGGCGAACACCAGGTCGAGACGTTTCATGCCCGAGTGCCGGTCGGCGCGCGCCTCAGAATCTTCGGCACGGTTCCTCCGGTGTCCTTCCCCGCGGCGAACACAGCTGAAGAGCGCGCGAAGGCTCAAGTCACCGCGACGCCTGAAACGTTGATTCCGAGCGGGGCGACGAACTACCGCCGCTGGACCAACTTCGGCTGGGCGGCCGTGGAGTACGGCGGGCAGAACAACGCCGGCGCCTGGACGAAGGAAGACGAACAGCGCCTCCGCGCGATTGTGTCCCGGGCCCACGCGCTCGGCCTCTGGGTGCGGTTCTACACCCTGAACGGCCATCCGAAGGGCCAGAGCAAGGGCTGGACCGAAAGCTACAACTTCGGCTCGGTCGACGCGGCACGCGTGCGCATGGAGGCCGCCCGTGATGCCGGGGTCGAGTTCATCGCCAGCGACCAATACGAAGACCTCGGCCAGGTGCTGGCCGCTGGCCACAGTGCCGGGGCCCCTGCGAACGAGCGCACCTTCGGCACCGAGCGCGAGCTCGCCGCCATGCAGCAGCGATGGCTCCGCGAGCGGCTCGACACTTTTCTGCCGGCGCTCCTTCGCAAACACGGCGTCGACATGTGGGTGGTGCCGATGCGCGAGTATGCCGAGGATCCGGTCTTCAGGGCGATTACCGCGCCCGAGACCTTCGCGGCCCGGCGGCGCACGATCTACGTGTTCTTCGACAGCTGCGCGGCCGCCGGCCGGCCGCCCGCCGCGAGCTGCGTCCAGCGCATCGCCCTCGGGGGCAGCACGCAGGGTGGCGTCTTCGAAGCCCGACGCTCCACGAAACAGGCGGCCGGCAACATCGGCCGCGGCCAGCAGGCAGAGTTGTGGGGCGACGAGCAGTGGCAAGCGCTCAAAACGCTGATCGAAGAGCGCAACCCGCGCAGCATCGCGATCAACAGGTCGACGGTGTTCGCCTTCTCCGATGGTCTGACCAGCGGCGAGCTCAAAGGCATGACCGCGGCGCTCGGCGAGCGGTGGACGTCGAAGTTCCGCGATGCGGAAGCCCTGCCGGTCGAGCTGATTGCGTCGCGCCTGCCCGACGAGGAAGCGTTCTTCCGCCGCATGCAGGAGCTCGTGTGGTCGATGACACAGACCATGTTTTCGTCGAGCGTGATCACGCCCGGAACCACCCGCACGAGCGACCTGGTGTGGTGGTGGCGGCAACGGGTCACCGACCTGGGCCTCGACACCTGGTTCCAGCCCAGCATCGAGGTCCAGCGCAAGGGCGCAACCGACGAGCGGCTGGGCGACGATCCGATCATTCAGCGCGGCGATGTTCTCCACTGCGACGTCGGAATTACGGTCGCCCGCCTCAATACCGACACGCAGCACAACGCGTATGTGCTGCTGCCCGGCGAGACCGATGCGCCCGCGGGCCTGAAGCGCGCACTGGCCAACGCCAACGCGCTGCAGGACATCCTGCTCCAGGAGATCCGTCCAGGCCGGACCGGCAACGAGATCCTCGCAACGTCACGCGAGCGGATGAAATCGCAGGGCCTCGACGGGACGGTCTATTCACATCCGATCGGCCTCCACGGTCACGGCGCCGGACCGTTGATCGGACTCTGGGACTACCAGGATGGCGTGCCCGGCCGGGGCGATGCGAAGGTCATTCCCAGCATGTGGTTCTCGATCGAGCTGCAGGCCACAACCCCGGTGCCGGAATGGAACAATCAGCCGGTGCGAGTGGCGCAGGAAGAGGACGTGATCATCGACAAGGACGGCAAGATTCGCTGGGCGCTGCGGCGGCAGGATCGATTGTTTTTGGTGAAATAGCTCACAGATCTCACAGATCCTGTCGGGATCTATGAAAGCGCCTTCAACCCTCCTGCCAGCCGCCCCACCCCTTCGGCCACTGCCTGCGGATCGAGCGCGCCGTAGGAGATTCGGATCGAGCAGGGCGCCGAATCCGCAAATGCGGACCCGGGGATGGTCGCTACCTTGTGCTCGCGGATCAGCCGCTCGACCAGGGTCATCGAATCCAGCGTGGAGTGCACGCGAATCAGGTAGTAGAAGGCACCAGCGACCGCCGGCACGTCACAAGGCACGGCGGGATTGTTGAGCGCCTCGAAAATCGTGTGGCGCATTGCGTCGAGCTGCGCCAGGTGCCGGCGCGGATAGGCGGCGCCGACGGCCAGCGCGGCCAGCGCCGCACGCTGCGAGGCCGCGGGCGGACAAATCAGCAGCGTGTCCTGAATCTTGTGGATGGCCTCGGCCAGCACCGCCGGAACCACCATGTAACCGACGCGCCAGCTCGCCATCCCGTACGCTTTCGACAGCGAGTAGAGCGAGATCGTATGTCCCGCCGCTCCCGGAATCGACCCGGGAGAGAAATGCCGCGACGGCGCGTAGGTGAAGTACTCGTAGGCCTCATCGTGGATGTGGAAGACCCCACGCTCGCGGCACAGTGCGTTGACGGCGCTGAGCGCCGCTTCGGGATACACCGCGCCGGTCGGATTGTTCGGCGATACGGTCACCACCGCCCGGGTCCGCGGCGTCATTGCCGACCGAATCGCATCCACATCGAGCTGATACTCGCGATCGGTTCGAACCCCGATCGGCACCGCCCCGGCAATCACGATCGCCATCTCGTGGTTGAAGTAGTACGGTGCGGGCAGGATGACCTCGTCGGTGGGATCGGTCACCGCCAGGATGGCATTGACGAACGCCTGGTTTCCCCCCGCCGTGACGAGAACGCGGCTCGCGGGCCGCACCACGATGCCGTTCTCGCGCTCGAGCTTCGCCTCGATGGTCGAGACCAGCTCGGGCAATCCCTCTACCGGGCCATACCGGTGATCGGTCAGCGCGCCACCGAACGATCGCACGGCCTCCATGACCTCGGACGGCGGTCCATACGACACGATGCCCTGGCCGAGCGAGATCGTCCCTGGCGTCTCTGCGGTCCACCGGCCGACGATGGGGATGACGGGCGGCTGCACGGCGGCCAGCCGCTGAGACTGTTGAAGGGGCATCAGGGGCGCGTCAGCGTGGCCGGGCCGTAGAGGACCTTGCCGGGGCGCGCAGATGTCATCGCGCCGTTCTCGAACACGATCTGGCCGTTCACGATCACCGTGGACACGCCGGCGGCATAGCTGTGGGGTTTCTCGAAGGTGGCCGTGTCGGCGACACGAGCCGGATCGAAGATCGCCAGATCGGCCTTGAGACCGGTTCGGAGCACCCCCCTGTCCCCCAGCCCGAGCCGCTGCGCCGGGAACGACGACATCTTCTGCACGGCCGTTTCCAGCGTCAGAAGCTTCTTCTCACGGACGTAGACCCCGAGCACCCGAACGAACGTTCCGTAGCTGCGCGGGTGAGGCACGGCCTGTCCAAAGATCGGGATCTCCCCATCCGACGCGATCATCGTCGCGGGATGCACCAGGATGCGCTGCAGGTCCTCTTCGCTGATGGCGTGGAAGATAGCCTGGCAGCCCCCCTCCATCACGATCCACATCGCGGTTTCGGCGGCGTTCTCGATGGTGACCGGGAGGCCGCGTCTGGCCGTGATCTCGGCCAGGTTCTTTCCGGCCAGTGACGCGTCGAAACGGCAGCTCGAGGCTGCGACATTCCGCGGATCGCCGCCGCCGCGCTCTTCGCGAATGATTCTTGCGCTCTCCGCCTTGATCTTCTCGCGCGTGGCGGGATCATCGAGGCGTTTCATCATCGCCTCGCGTCCCCCCTCCTGCGCCCACGCCGGCAGCAGCGCCGCCTGGATGCTCGTCGAGGACGCCGTGTAGGGGTACTGATCGATGGTCGCATCCACGCCGCGTGCACGCGCCTCGTCTATCAGCCTCAGCGTGTCGATCGAGCGGCCCCAGTATTTCTTGCCAATCACCTTGTGGTGCGTTACCTGCGTCGGCAGCTCGCCCCGTTCACCGATCGCGATCGTTTCCCGCACGCTGTCGAGGATGCCGTCGGCCTCGTTCCGCATGTGGGAGATGTAGATGCCGCCCATGCGGCCGGCGACCTTCGCGAGCTCGACGACTTCGTCGGTGGGGGTGAACGTCCCTGGCACGTAGAACAGACCAGAGCTCAGCCCGAACGCGCCGTCCACCATGCCCTGCCGGACCAGCCCGCGCATGCGCTCGAGCTCTTCGGGCGTCGCGGCGCGATTATCTTCGCCCACCACAGCGCTGCGGATCGATCCCTGCCCGATGAAGCTGGCGAAGTTCGGCGTAATTCGGGTCCCGGCAACCTTGTCGAGGAACGGCCGCAGCGGAACCGCCGACCCGCCATCGGGACCCTCGACGAGCGTCGTCACTCCCTGACGCACATAGTTATCGGCGGTCGGGACTTCGAAGATCCCGCGGCGCGCGTGGGTGTGAATGTCGATGAATCCTGGCGCGACGACCAGGCCGCCGACGTCGACGACGCGCGCGGCGGGGTCGGCAATTGCCGGCGCAATCCGCGCGATCGTCTCTCCCTTGATGGCGATGTCGGCCCGGTACCACGGGCTGCCGGTCCCGTCGACGATGCGGCCGTTGCGGAGGATGAGGTCGTACGCCGGCGGCTGGGCACTGACGGCGCATGAAATCAGGAACGCAAGGCAGACGACTCGCCGCATGCTCGGTGAAATATATCTCAGCGGGCGCGGGTTCGCGGGCCGCTGGTTCGCGGGCCGCGAGTTCGTGGTTCGAACCCAGGGGCATAAAATAGCCGCCAGGACTCACCATGAAACCCACCGCGCTGCTGCTCGTTCTTCTCGCACAGTCGGCGTCGCAGCCAACGTTCAAATCAGGCGTCAACTTCGTGGAAGTCGACGTGATCGTGACGGATCGGGCAGGCGTGCCCGTCGGTGGGCTGCGGCGTCAGGACTTCGAGGTGCTCGAGGACGGCAAGCCGGTCGAGGTGATCACCTTCACGGCCGTCGACCTCCCGGCCGCGGAGCCGGAGGCCGTCATTCCGGCCGCGGATCGATCAGGGGCGGCCGTCGCATCGAACGATCAGGCCGAAGACGGCCGCGTGCTGTTGATCGTGATGGACGACTACCACGTGAGCTTCGACGCCGGGCGTGCGGCGAGCTCGAGAGCGATCGCGCGGAAGCTGGTCGAACGCATGGGGCCGTCCGATCTGGCGGCGGTGGTGTCGACGAGCGGACGTCAGAGCACGCAGGCCGAATTCACATCGGACAAGGCGAGACTGATCGAGGCCATTGGCAAATTCTTTCCGCAGGCGGAGTACGGCGCCGGCGGTGTCGCTGCACAAGCCGGAACGGGCCGGGCCGGCGGTCGCGGAGCCGGATCCGAATTCGGGTTCGTGAATGAGGTCAAGGCGCAGTGGGCGATGGACACGTTGAGCAAGGCGTCGACGACGCTTGCCACGATCCCGCATCGACGCAAGGCGATCCTGCTGGTGAGCCAGGGACTGCCATACTCCCTGGAAGAGGCGATCACGAACCCGAACGCTACCGGCGCGTTCCAGGCGTTCCGCGACTTCATCCTCACGGCGCAGCGCAACAACATCGCCATCTATCCCATGGATCCATGCGGGCTCGACCTCGATCAGGGCTGCTCGACCGACTCGCGTCAGAACCTCCAGAGCCTGGCGGAGAACACCGGTGGATTCGCCGTGATCAACACCAACGCGCCGGAACGGAGCATCGACCGGATGATTGCCGAGAACGGCAGGTACTACCTCGTCGGATACGCCTCGCCGGCACTGCCTTATGACGGCAAGCGCCACCGCATCAAGGTGCGCATCCGCGAACAGGGGCTCACCGTGCGGGCGCGCGACGGCTATATCTCCCCTCGGAAGGCCCCGAAGACGGCCGCCGGGATGGCGCCGATCGACGCCTTGATCGGCGCGCCGATTCAATCGCGCGGCCTGACGATGAAGGTGGTGGCGGTGCCGGCGCCGCTCGCGGAGAAACCGGGCGCGACGATTGCTGTCGGGATCGAGCTGCCGGCCGCGGACGTGGTCCGGGCCAGAAGCATCGCGTTCACGGTGATGGCTGTCGATGTGAACGGCGACGTCCGCGCCCGGCAGCGCTTTCAGAGCAGCTTCCAGCCGACGACCACAGCGCCGGCGGGATGGACGCGTCTTGGATCCCGGGTGGACGTGCCTCCGGGCAGGTATCAGATTCGCGTGGCGGCCATCGGTGCGGACGGCCCCGGGGGCAGCGTCTTCACCGAAGTGGTCGTGCCGAGATTCACCGACGATCTCGCCCTTGGCGGCCTGTCGCTCGGCTCTCCGACGCTCACGACCGCGAGGCTCGCCGAGCCGCTGGCACGCGTGCTGCCGCTGGTCCCGCTTGCCACGCGCGAGTTCTCCGGCACCTCGCAGATCGTCGCTCAGCTGCCCGTTCGCGTCGCCGCCAGGGCACAGGGCCCAATCAGGTTCGAGGCACACCTGCACCGCGGGGATACGTCGGTGCCCTTGCCGGCGTCCTCAGCGACGCAGGGAGATGTAACGGCCCCGGCTGGTGCCGTCCACCAGGTGCCGCTACCGCCGACACTGGAGCCCGGCGTCTACCGCCTCGTCATCGAAGCCGCGCTCGGCCCCGATCGCGCCACGCGCGAGCTCGCGTTCCGCATCGCGCCGAGGCAATGAGCGGCTTTCATCCTTTCCAGATACCGAGCAGACGGCGAACGAGCACCAGCTGGCCGATGTGATACGCGTTGTGATCCAGGGTCAGCACCAGCTCGCGGAGATAGGTCTGGCCGCTGCCGTGCGGAATCTTCGCCTCGAGATCGAGGCTGGTATCGGCCGCGAGCTCCTGCATCGCCTTCCGGTCGGCGACGAACTCGCGGATCGACTCCTCCCACGCGCCGTCTGAAGGCGGCGACGGCGACGGCGGCCAGTAGTCGTCCGGCCACTTCATCTCTTTGTAATTTGGGTCGATGCAGAATTCGAAGATGTCGTGCTGGGCGATGCGGAGGTGTTCGAGCAGCTCCCAGGCCGAGTAAGGGAGCCCCTCCGGCCGGGCGCCGCGCAGGTTCGCGGGAATATCCTTGACCGCATCCTCGAAGGTGGCATGCGCCTCTTTCCAGGCCAGCGCACGGCCGAGGAGGTCACGAACGGGGTTTGTGCTCATAGACATGAATTATCTTCGCGGTTCGCGGGTTCGCGATCCGGTGCCGGGGCCGCGATAGAGTTACGCGCATGGTGAAACAACAGACGCGAAGGATGCTTGCGCCAGCGCTGGTCCTGGCCGCCGTTACTCTGGCGGCACAGCAGGGACGGGGCGGGGCGCAGTTCCCCGGCGGGACCAATCCTGACGGCTCGCTGCGTCCGTCGGCGCCGGTCACGCGGCTGTTCACGCAGGATGCCTACACGGAGTACGCCTTACTCGAGCCAGGCAGCGAGCAGTTCCGGATCCGGTTTCTCCCCGAGGAGACGCGCGTCGGCGCCACCGAGCTGGTCAACGCGACCCGTGGCGGCAGCGAAGGCTCGGGGATCGAGGTCTACGATCCGCGCACCGGCAAGCCGCTCAAGTTCACCTACGGGCAGGAGGGCAACGATCCGGAGAGCCATGCGATCCGTGCGCAGCTGCCGATCCCGGTAACTGAAGGCGGCGTCGGACGCGTGCTGATCTACAAGACGTACAAGGATCCGCGCACTTACATGATGAACGGTGACGACATCGTGTGGGTACGCAGCCTCAGCGGCTACAGGCTCGGCGTGATCCTTCCCAAGGGCTACGGGTTCTTCTCGTCGAACGTGGCCGCTCATCTCATGACCACGGCCGACGGACGATTGAAGCTGGCGTTCGCCAATCCCAGCGGGCAGAGCAACCCGGTCACCCTCCATGCACGCCGGACGACGGCGGTGTTTGCACCGTCGGGCGCCAGCGACATCTTTTTCGACGACATCAAGACGCTCTACGACCTGCAGGCGCCGGAAACCGGCCGGATATCCATCGAGCAGACCTACAGCGATTACCGCAAAGGCGATCGCGCGAGGCTCGACTCGCTCACCTACCTTCCGCTTCAGGATCTGAAGGTCGTCGACCTCGACACGGCCCGCGAGCTGACGCCGTCCAAGGCCGCCGGCCACACCTCCGTCAAGCTCGATGTCCCCATCGTCGACGACCGTCAGAGTGCGCACCTGAAGATCACCGGTACCCTGGCGGGCCCTGGCTACACCGTTCGCAATGGGGATCTGATCTTCGAGCGCACGCTGCACGGCCTGCGCAATACGGTCCTGCTGCCAGCCGGATGGGAGGTCTCCGGCGTCTCGGAGGCAGCCACGATTGGCACCTCCCGAGGGCGTGTCTTCGTTGCGCTGATCAACTTGAACGCTGAGAACAGTTACCGGGTCCGCATCACGGCGAAGAGGGGTTGACGCGGGGTCGCGGTTCGCGGGGTCGCGGGCTTGCCCGCCGTAGCGCGAACGCGAAGGCGGGTAACCATTCCTCCTCTCGCGCGTAACCCTACAGAGGACCGTGGATTTCCACCAGATCTACCAAGAGCACGCGCCAGCGGTGCATCGCTTCGCCGTCGGGCTGACCGGCGATCGGGCGCTGGCCGACGACCTCACGGCCGACGCCTTCGTCCGGCTCTGGACGGCTCCGGGTGAGATTCGGTTGCCCACGGTCCGAGCCTATCTCTGCACGATCGTCCGCCATCTGTTCGTGTCGCACCTCCGGAAGGCCCGCCGCGCCACCGGATTGGACGACTCCCTGGCGGACCCGGTCGATCGCGTGGCGGCACCGATCGAACGCCGGTCGGAGACCGCGGCGGCGCTGCGGGCGCTGGCGGTGCTGTCGCCCGCCGATCGTGAAGCGCTGCTCATGCGCGCCGCCGACATGTCCTACGCGGAGATTGCGCAGAGCCTGGACATCACCGTGGCCGCGGCTAAGGTGCGCGTTCATCGCGCGCGGGTGCGAGTCCTGCGCGCTCGAGAGGAGCAATCATGCAAGTGACCCGAGACATCGTGATCGATCTGCTGCCGCTGTATCAGTCGGGCGAGGCGAGCAAAGATACCCGCGCGGCGATCGAAGAATTCCTGCGACGCGATCCGTCGCTGGCGCAGATGGCGACTCAGGATGCTGGCGCGATCCTCCCGCCAACGGCTGCCGGCGAGCTCGAACGCCGGACGATCAAGCAGACGCGAGCGACCATCCGCCGGCGGAGCTGGATCCTGGCGGCGGCGATCCTATTCACCCTGTTGCCCTTCAGCTTTGCGTTTCGGGGCGGGCAGGTCACCTTCTTCATGCTGCGGGATCAGCCGGGATCCGTGCTGTTGCTGCTGGTCGCGGCCATGATGTGGCTGCTCTATGGGCGGACGACGCGGTCGCTGCGAACAGCCGGCCTCTAGCGGACTCGCGGGTTCGCGGGTTCGCCGCGCCGTCGCGCGAAGGCGGAGCCTGCCCGCCGTAGCGCGAAGCGCGAAGGCGGGTCACATCAGCGGCAATCCCGCGGCTTTGGCGAAGTGGCGGAAGTCCCGGTCGCGCGTCACCAGCGGGACCGACTGATCGAGGCAGCTCTGGGCGATCAAGGCGTCCGCGGTCCGCGCCCTGCGACGCTGCTTGATCACCTTTGCACGAAGCAGCCCGGCACGCTCCCAGTAGCCGGGCTCCAGTTGAAGCTGCGGAAGGGCGGTCAGGAGCGACCGCACAGCGGCCGGCAGGCCGGGATCGCTGAGCAGCTCGGTCAACACCACCGGCGGCAGCACGAGCTGATGCTCGTCGAGCGCCGACTGAATCATCTCCACGTCGTCCCCGGGGTCGCCTTGGAGAAACGCGACCAGCGAGCTCGTATCGGCGGCGATCACCGGTCTTCCCGCAACCGTTCGAGGTCCACGGTGAACCTGATCGATCCGCGCAGCTTCGATACCCGCCGGAAGGTTTCGCCTGCGGCCAGGAGGCGAAGCCCCTGGCGGACGGTCTCGGTGACGCCCTGCCCGGTGGTGCGCTGAGCGGCTTCCAGGAGCTCTTCGGGCACGTTGAGGGTGATTTTTCGTTCGGGCCGCATGGTGCCTCGAGTATACCAGCATCAATACCAGCATTCATACCAGCATGGCTGGTCGGCGACCAGGGCGCGAAGGCGGAGCCTGCCGCGCCGGAGCGCGGAGCGCGAAGGCGGAGCCTGCCGCGCCGGAGCGCGGAGCGCGAAGGCGGGCCTCCCCATCCGGGTGATCCCCCAGCGCAGGCGTTCGCGCCAGAATGCCGGCATGGCTACTTCAACTCTTGCTTCTCTTTCGAACGAGCTCGCTGAACTGACCGCCGCGGGCGCAAAGTCGGTCGTGCAGGTGGGTGCCGGACGGCGTCCGGCGAGCGGCGTCGTCCACGGCACAAACACCATCGTCACGACCGCGCGGGCCATCGGCCGCGAGGACGGACTGCAGGTGCGGTTACCGGACGACACAACGGTCGACGCCGATCTCGCGGGATGGGATCCCTCGAGCGGGGTTGCCCTGCTGAAGACGCGAGCCCCGATCACCCTGACGCCACCCGGGCTCTCCAAGGACGAGGCGCGTCCCGGCGAGTTCGCGCTGGCGCTCGCACGCTCGTGGAGCAATGCGATCACCGCCAGCACCGGCATCGTCGCCGTCGTCGGCGGGCCGCTGCGGACGGGACGCCGCCGCCAGCTGGAACGCGTCATCCGCGTGACGGCGCCGCTCCACGACGGCTTCGCCGGCGGCGCGGTGTTCAACGCCGGCGGTGCCTTGCTCGGGATCGCCACCGCGGCACAGATCCGCGGCTACGGTGTCGTGATTCCGGCCTCCATTGCCTGGGCTGCAGCCGAAAAGCTGCTCACGTCCGGCACGCCGCGCCGTGGCTACATCGGCGTCGCCGTGCAGCCAGTCGAGATCCCCGCGTCACAGCGGCCGGAAGGTCGCGACCGCGCCCTGCTGGTCGTCGGAGTCAGCGCCTCCGGCCCGGCTGAGACCGCCGGCGTCAACGTCGGCGACCTGATCCTGGACGTCGACGGCAAGCCGTCGTCTTCTCCCGAGGATCTGCTGGACCGGCTGTCCGAGCACGCCGTGGGGGAGACGATCGTGCTGAACACGCTGCGGGGCGGCGCGGCGCGGGAGCAGTCGATCGTGATTGGGGGAGAGGCAGTGACACTCGAACCCGCAGGCTGGCGCGCCCGCGTCCTTGATCATGTGCGGGTAGTCCTCGTCGGCCCGTCATCGCGCAGGGCCGCTCTGCGCGGGCGGCTACCTGACGACATGGAGGTCGTGGCGGAGGCCGCGACGGTGGCCGAAGCGCGGAGAATCCGCGGCGTCGACGGCTACTCTCGTCGTCCCGCAATCCGCAAGACGACGACCGAGGTGCCGGTCGAGCCGCTGACCGCGCGCGAGCTGGAGGTCCTGGCGCACCTCGCCGATGGCCTGTCGAACAAGGCCATCGCCGTCCGTCTCGGGATCAGCGACGAGACCGTCAAGTTCCACCTGAGCGCGATATTCGGGAAGCTGGGGGCGTCGAACCGGACCGACGCCGTGAGGCAGGCGTTGAGGCGGGGGATGGTGGAGCTGTAACGGTCGCGGGTCGCGGTCAGACGACACGGCGTAAAAGAAAAGGGCGGGGTTAAGCCCCGCCCTTTTCGAGCCCCCGAACCCGCGACTCTACGCGCACCCCGACGTCGTGCCGCAGTTGGAGCACTTGTAGCACGCCCCGCTGCGCACCATGATCGAGCCGCAGGTCGAGCACGGCGGCGCGTCTTCCTGGTTCTGGATCGCCGCGAACGACGAGATCGCCTTCGACGACACCGCGCCGGTCGGCGCCGCGCCGGCCGCCGCCGCGACGTCGAGCGGCAGCTGCTCCGGCGAGGTCACGGACTCCTCGCGGTTGTTGACGCCGACGCCGGAACTGCACGTCCTGCGACAGGAACTTCGACGCCATCCACCGGAAGATGTAGTCGACGATCGACTTCGCGAAGCGGACGTCCGGGTTGCGGGTCATGCCCGACGGCTCGAACCGCACGTGGCTGAACTTGTCGACCAGGTCCTGCAGCGGCACGCCGTACTGCAGCGCGTAGCTGATCGCCTGCGCGAAGGCGTCGGCGAAGCCGGAGATCGTCGACCCTTCCTTCGCCATGACCAGGAACAGCTCGCCCGGCTGGCCGTCCTCGTAGAGGCCGACGGTGATGTAGCCCTCGTGCCCCGCGATGTCGAACTTGTGGGTGATCGAGTGCCGCTCGTCGGGCAGCCGGCGCCGCGCCGGGCCGGCGTCGGCGGCCACCGCCGCCACCTTCTCCTTGTCGCGCGACGTGTTGAGCGGCTGGGTCCGCTTCGAGCCGTCGCGGTAGATCGACACGGCCTTGGCGCCGAGCCGCCACGAGTCGATGTAGGCCTGCTCGATCTCCTCGATGCGTCGCTTCCTTCGGCACGTTGACGGTCTTGCTGATCGCGCCCGACAGGAACGGCTGGGTCGCGCCCATCATCTTGATGTGGCCCATGTAGTGGATCGACCGCACGCCGCGCGCCGGCTTGAACGCGCAGTCGAACACCGGCAGGTGCGCGTCCTTGATGTGCGGCGCCCCTTCGATGGTCTCGTTCTCGTCGATGTACTCGACGATCTCCTTGACCTGCTGCGCGTTGTAGCCCAGCTTGCCGAGCGCCATCGGCACGGTCTGATTGACGATCTTCATCAGGCCGCCGCCGACCAGCTTCTTGTACTTGACCAGCGCGATGTCGGGCTCGACGCCGGTCGTGTCGCAGTCCATCATGAACCCGATGGTGCCGGTCGGCGCCAGCACGGTCGCCTGGGCATTGCGGAAGCCGTGCTCCTCGCCCATCTCGATGACTTCGTCCCACAGCGTCCTGGCCGACTGCATCAGCTCCTTGGGGACGTGGGTCTTGTCGATGTCCTTGAGCGCCGCGCGGTGCTTCCGCATCACGCGCAGGAACGGCTCGCGGTTGACCTCGTAGCCGGCGAACGGACCGCCGTGATCGCGCGCGATCTTCGACGACTGCGCGTAGGCGGCGCCGTGCATGATGGCGGTGATGGTGGCGGCGTAGTCACGGCCGGCGTCGCTGTCGTACGGCACGCCGCGCGACATCAGCAGCGCGCCGAGATTGGCGTAGCCGAGGCCGAGGGGACGGAAGTCGTGGCTGTTCCGCTCGATCGCCTGGCGTCGGGTAGCTCGAGTTGTCGACCAGGATCTCCTGCGCGCTAATCAACGTCCGGCATGCCGCCTCGAACGCGACCGCGTCGAACTCGCCGTCGGCTTCGCGCACGAACTTCATCAGGTTGATCGACGCCAGGTTGCACGCCGAGTCGTCCAGGAACATGTACTCGGAGCACGGGTTGCTGGCGTTGATCCGCGCCGTGTTCGGGCAGGTGTGCCAGTCGTTGACGGTGGTGTCGAACTGCAGGCCGGGATCACCGCAGATGTGCGTGGCCTCGGCGATCTGGCGCATCAGCGCCCGTGCCTTGTAAGTGCCGGTCACCTCGTGTGGCGCGAGCACCGCCCGCGTCTGCCAGTCGCCGTCGTCCATCACCGCGCGCATGAACTCGTCGGTCACCCGCACGCTGTTGTTCGAGTTCTGGAAGAACACCGACGCGTAGGCCGGCCCGGTGAACGAGCCATCGTAGCCGGCATCGATCAGCGCCCAGGCTTTCTTCTCTTCCCCGACCTTGCAGTTGATGAACTCCTCGACGTCCGGGTGATCGGCGTTCAGGATCACCATCTTCGCGGCGCGGCGGGTCTTGCCGCCCGACTTGATGACGCCCGCGAACGCGTCGAAACCCTTCATGAACGAGACCGGACCCGACGCCGTGCCGCCGCCCGCCAGCAGCTCCCTCGACGAGCGGATGTTCGACAGGTTCGAGCCCGTGCCCGAGCCGTACTTGAACAGCATGCCCTCGGTCTTGGCCAGGCCCAGGATCGAGTCCATCGTGTCCTGGACCGAGTTGATGAAGCAGGCCGAGCACTGCGGGTGCTTCTCGAAACCGACGTTGAACCAGACGGGACTGTTGAAGGCGGCCTTCTGGTAGACGAGGAGGTGCTTCAGATCGTCGCTGAAGGCCTGCAGATCGTCTTCGCTCGCGAAGTACCGCTGCGCGCGCGCCCAGGTCGTGATCGTGTCGACGACGCGGCCAATCAGCTGCTTGACGCTCTTTTCGCGCTCGGGGGTGCCAATCTGGCCGCGGAAGTACTTCGACACCACGATGTTGGTCGCCTGCTGCGACCAGAACCGCGGAATCTCGACGTCCCGCTGTTCGAAGACGAGCTCCCCTTTCTCGTTACCGATGACGGCCGACCGCATCTCCCACTCGACCTCATCGAACGGATCGATGCCTTCACGGCTGAAAAAGCGCTCGAACTCGAGCCCCGGCGCCCCCGCCGGCGCCCCCGGAGTACGGGCCATCGCCTGCGGGGTTGTGACCTCGAGTGACCCGGCCGAGCTCTGGCTCTGGCCTGCGGCAACGCCTTTCTGCATACGTCCCCCTCCGCGCGCGGCCATCGCCCGTCCCCACGGCGTGACCCCAACGAACAATTTTGATCTTCTGGTTCTTCGCGTATCCGGCGCGGACTTTCCTCGGTGAGCCCACCGGTGGCCTCCGGGAGGCCGTCCAGCCCGGCGTCTGCTGAGCGCTGGGAGGCTCGCAGGTCCGAATGACGCGGGCCGGAACGATATCGCTCCATGTGGGCCCTGTCAAGACCGATCCTACTAGATATTGGGGCTCGTCAACTAGCTCGGCCTCAATATCTTGGTCGTTTACACCGTAGTGACGGGCTGTTCTTCTGACTGACCTATTTTCAACTTCCAACTCCCAACTCCCAACTTCCAAAGGGAGTTGGCGACGCTTGGGAGTTGGGAGTTGGGAGTTGGGAGTTAGCGGGCTACCGGCTCTGGATTTCGTTGGCGAGCTTCTCGGCATTGGAGGCCAGCCCCTTGGCCAGCTCGAAGTTGGACGCTTTGATCGCGGCTTCGGCCCGTTCCATGAAGTCCTTGGCCTCGTTGTAGGCCTTCTGCCCGCCACCGTTGAGGCGCTGGTAGTTGATGATGTTCAGCCGCTGCTGGGCCCTGTTCAGGGTTTCCCGGACCTGCTTCTCCGCCGCGGCGGTATCGACGGTGGCGGGCGTCCGGATTTGCGGCGCAGTGTTCGGCGGGGGCTGGGGCGGCGGCTCGACGGGCACCGGAGTCGCGTCTGCCGGCTTCGCGTCTGCCGGCTTCGCGTCCGCCGGCTTCTGCGTGTCGCGCGACGTGTCACGGGACGCCGCTGGCTTGGCACGCGTGGAAGACGCCGCGGGCTTTTCGGGGGGCAGCTCGCTGACCGGTTCCAGGTTGCTGGTTTCCGGCGCCGGCGCCGGTTCCACGATGCGCGGCGGCACCGGCGGCACTTCGAGGGCTGGGCGCTCCACGGGTGTCGCCGCGCGCGACGTGACGCACGCCGACGCCAGCAGCGCGGCTGCAAGGAGAAAGCCCACCCGGCTGTTCATGTGAAGGCTCTATCTTACCGCTACTCGCCGACCGGATTCTTCAGGCAATCTGCACTCGTGCGGCTCGGCGCCGCATCTACCGGGCGGCCTCGACGGTTTGACCCAGTTCCGCATTCAACTCCTGGGCGATGGCCTGCGGGAAGAACAGCGTGAACTTCGTCCCGCCCCCAGGGGTCGACTGCACTTCGACTTCGCCGTCGTGCAACTGGACGATGCGGAAGACCATCGAGAGGCCGATGCCGCTGCCCTTCTCCTTGGTGGTGAAATAGAGATCGAAAATCCGCGGGAGATCCTCGGGCGGAATGCCGACGCCGGTGTCTTCCACCGACAGCGCGACCCGCCGGCGTGAGGCGACCCGGCACCCGAGACGGAGCGATCCGCCCTCGGGCATCGCCTGGAGCGCGTTGATCGCCAGGTTCAGCACCGCCTGCATCAGCATGCCCTGGTCGGCGTTGATCTCGGGGAGCAGCGGCGGACACTCTTCCCGGATGGTCACCCGGCGGCGCTGCGCTTCCGGCGAGATCGTCAGCACCACGTCCTGCACGACGTTGGCGAGCGCGACCGGCTGCAGCTTCAACTCGTCGGGCCGCGCGAACTTCAGGAATCCGGCGACGACTTCGTCGAGGCGCTTGATCTCGCTCGAGATGATGTTCACGTGTTTCGCGAGATCCAGCGGCCGCGCCGGTCCGCCGCCGGGCGCCGGCACCGTAATCGGTTCCTTGATCGATCCGACCTTCTGCTTGAGCAGCTCGAGGTGGATTGTCATCGCGTTCAGCGGATTCTTCACCTCGTGCGCGACGCCCGCGAGCAGCCGGCCGATCGCCGCCGCCTTGCGCGAGTAGTTCAACGTCGAGTGCACCTGGTTCAGGTATCCGACGTTCCGCGCCACGAGCATCGCCCCGAGAAACCGCCGGTTGCTGTCTTCGATCGCGTGACACACGAGCAGCCGTTCGGCGTCGGACTCGCCGGCCGTTCCCTCCGCGAGGCCCGCGGCAGAATCGAGCCCGTTGTCCCCGCTCCCTGGCGCAGGCAGCGTGACCGAAACCGGCCCGGAAGATCGATGCGTGGCCAACGTCCGCGCGACGAGCTGGCGCGCCGGATGCGACTCCGGCAGATCCTGGAAGCGGAACGCGCGCATGGCGGCGTTGCTGAAGTTCATCTCACCCTTCGGTGAGAACAACGCGACGGCGTCCTCGAGGTTCTCCATCACCGACTCGTAGTCGGCGCCGCCGCCGGCGTGCAGCGTTCCCTCCCCCGCCTGACCGCCTTTTCCCATGGCCGCGAGCTGTGCGCTGACGGCATCGAAGGAGTTCCCGAGGTCCTTGAACTCCTGCTCCGGCAGGTCGAGCCGCACGTCGAGCTCGCCGCGCCCCAGCCGGCTCAGGCTGCTCTGGATCACGTGAATCGGGCGCAGCAGCCACTGCGCCAGCAGCATCGCGACGAGCGACGAGATCAGCAGCGCGCCCAGCGCGATCGTCAGCGCGCGCCGCATCGCCGCGCGCAGCTCGGCGCGCACGAGAAGCGTCGAGACGCCGATCCGGATCGACCCGAACTGCTGATCGCCCCCGCCTTGCGAGGGGCCGACGGCGAGCAGCGGCTTGCGCAGCTCGTAGGTCTGGTCCTTCAAAAACACCGCCCACAGCCGCGTCACCGGCCGTGCGGTGACGATGTCGTTGAAATCCGGCTGCTCGGGAACGACTTCCCCTTCGCGCGACGGAAACGCGTGCGCGATCGCGACGCCGTCCGGCCGCACGATCGCCGCCACGGTTCCGGAATAGCCGATCGAGGATTCCAGGATCGAGCGGATGCCGCCGTCGGTGCGGAGCGCCGCATAGGGGTCCGCCGGATTCTCGCGGACCACTTCGACGGTTCGCTGGAACAGCGCACTGGACAGCAGCTCGGCTCGCGACGCCGTCTCCTCGAGCAGGAACGCCGACAGCGTGCTGAGCTGGTACCCGCTCAGCACCAGGACGACGGCCACGACCAGCGTGGTGACGCCTGCAACCTGCTTTGCTTTGATGCTCAAGCCCGCTGTCTGCCTTCGTCGCGTCGCACGCTAGTCGCGCTTGAGGGCGCCGAGCCGGCCCGCGGCCTGATCGCGCATCCGGTTCAGCTTGTTGTGGAGCGTCTTCAAACTGATCCCGAGGATCTCCGCGGCGCGGGTCTTGTTGTTCCGCGTGTGATCGAGTGTCAGCAGAATCAGCCGGCGCTCGGCCTCGTCGACGGTCGTTCCGGGCGAGAGGGTCACGGTTGGCAGTGTTTCCTCCCCTTTCGCCACCAGCGTCGGCGGAAGATGTTTCGGCTCGATGAAATCGCCTTCCGCCAGGATCGTGGCCCGCTCCATCACGTTGCGAAGCTCGCGGATGTTGCCCGGCCAGGGATACTGCTCGAGCAGGTACAGCGACTCCTGGTCGACGGCGCGCACCGACTTGCCGTTGCGCTCGTTGAACTCGGTGAGGAAATGCTGGGCCAGCAGCGGAATGTCTTCCTTCCTGTCGCGCAGGGGCGGCAGCTCGATCGCGAATACGTTCAGCCGGTAGAACAGATCCTCGCGAAGCTTCCCGGACTTGACGGCCTCCATCGGGTTCTGGTTGGTCGCGGCGATCACCCGCACGTCCACCGTCTGCTCCTGACGGCCGCCCAGCCGCCGGAACGTGCGCTCCTGCAGCACGCGCAGCAGCTTGACCTGGGTCGCCGGCACCATCTCGGCAATCTCGTCGAGGAACAGCGTGCCGCGATGCGCGAGCTCGAACACGCCGGTCCGCCGATCGTGGGCGCCGGTGAAGGCCCCTTTCTCGTGCCCGAAGATCTCGCTCTCGAGCAGCGTCTCGGGAATCGCCGCACAGTTGATTGCGACGAACGGGAACGACGACCGCGGACTCAGCTCGTGAATCGTCTGGGCGATCAGTTCCTTGCCCGTCCCCGACTCACCCGAGATCAGCACCGACGCCAGGGTCGGCGAGGCCTGCTCGATGACTCGGTACACCGAACGGATCGCCGGGCTGTTGCCGACGATGCGCCCGAAGGTGCCGGCTTCCCGCAGCTGCCGCCGCAGGTGCCGCACTTCGCGCAGGGTGTCCTGACGTTCTACGGCCTTCTGCAGCAAGATCTGTAATCGCTGCGGATCGACGGGCTTACTCAGATAGTCGTAGGCGCCTTCCTTGATTGCCTCGACCGCGGTCTCCACGGTTCCCTGTGCCGTCAGGAGAATGAGCGTGAGATCCGACAGTTGATCCTTGAGCGCCCGCAGCAACTCCATGCCGCCGACGCGCGGCATGACCATGTCGCTGACGATGATGGCGGGGCGGAAGCTGGTCACCTTCCGGAGGCCTTCTTCGCCGTCCGCGGCCTCTTCAGTCTGAAACCCCCAGGTCTGAACGAGCTCCGCCAGTCCTTCTCGGGTCGAAGCGTCGTCTTCGACAATCAGCACTCGTTCACCGACCCCTTGGGTTGAGAGCGATTGCACTTTTGCGTCTTCGGTTACATCCACCCTGCAAGTTTAACACTGTCTGGGTAAGGTTTACACGATTTAGAGGCTTTTTGAACGGTTTGCGGGGAATTCCCCCACGGTACGGCGGTTGCTCCTGATGGGGTGGAGGAGAGAATTCATGAAGAGATTGGGAGTTGTCCTCGCTGTCCTGACCCTGGCGGCGGCGTGCACGAAAGAGAGCGCGAGCCTGGAGATCAAGCCTGGCAGCGCCGTCTCGGTCGAGAAGAAGGACGGAGTGGTGGTGGTGGGCCGTCTGATCGAAGTGAAGCCTGAGCACGTGGTTCTGGACACGGCGTCTGGACGCAAGCAAATCGCCCGGGCTGACATTTCCACGTTCCGCGCTGACGCGGCGTCGGTGAGCGCTCCGGTGCAGCCGGCCGGCACGGCGCTCGCCGCCGAGCGGCCAGCCGGGTCTGACGCGCCGGCGTCCGCAGCGGAGAAACCGGCACCTGCTCCCGTTGCCGAGTACCGCGAGGTCACGCTGCCTGCAGGCACCGTGCTGCCGGTTGAGCTGACAACCGCTGTCGCGTCGGATTCCAGCAGCGTCGAGGATGCGGTCCGCGGGAAGCTCCGGCGCGGAGTGACCGTTCAGGGCGTTCAGGCGTTCCCGGCGGGCACGGTGGTGTCGGGTGTTGTGACGGCCGCCGAGCGGTCGGCGCGAGTCAAGGGACGGGCGCGCGTCGCGTTCCGGTTCACCACGATCGATCCGCCTGGAGACGCGGAACGGTTGTCCATGAGAACGGACACGGTGTCGCGCCTGGCTGAAGCGACGAAGAAGCAGGACGCTGCGAAGATCGGCGGCGGTGCGGCTGGTGGCGCGATCATCGGCGGCATCCTCGGCGGCGGCAGCGGCGCCGCGAAGGGCGCTGCGATCGGTGGTGCGGCAGGGACCGGCGTCGTCCTCAGCACCCGCGGCAAGGAAATTCGACTGCCGCCGGGCACGCCTGTTTCAGTCCGGCTCGCGTCGCCGTTGACCGTCAGAGTCCGAGTCGCCTCGTAGCCGTCAATAACACCGTCTCGTCGGGGCGGGTCTTCAGACCCGCCCCACTCTCTCGTGCTGGCTCCCCTTCTGCATTTCCGCTAGAGTGCTCGGGTGCTGGACCCGGCGCCTGAAATCCCGTCGTATCCGCCGATCGGTCCATCCGAAACACCGCCTGTAGAACTGCCGCCGCCGACGCTTCCCATCGAGCGGCTGGGCGCACTCATCGAAGTGTTCCTCTGTTCGGGACTTCCGACGCAGCTCCTGGTATTCCAGGTCCTCACCTATTTCGGGATGGCGTCACGGTCGGCCGACGGGGGCTGGGCACCGGCCTTCATTGTCAGCATGGCCCTGATCGACATGGTGCTCGTACTGCTGCTCATCTGGGGGTTCCTGTGCGCGCACGGCGAATCGCTATTCAGGTTCGCGCTCGGACCGCGCCGTCCGCTGCGGGAAGTGCTGCTCGGCATCGCGTACATTCCTGCGGCGTTCCTGCTCGTCGTCGTCGTGCTCGCCGCGATTCTGGCGATCCGGCCCTCCCTGCACAACGTGGCGGTGAATCCCTTCGAGCGCATGCTGCAGACACCGCGTGATGCGGCGATCTTCGCGGTGGTCGTGATGCTCGCCGGCGGCGTGCGCGAAGAAGTTCAGCGGGCCTTCATCGTCAGGCGTTTCGATCAGTATCTTGGCGGCGCCCTCGTCGGGATATTGCTCTACAGCGTCGTCTTCGGTCTGGGACACATCGAACAGGGGTACGCTGCTGCGATCGCAACCGGTACCCTGGGTGCGGGCTGGGGGCTGCTGTATTGGCGCCGGCAGAGCGTCATTGCGCCGATCATCAGCCACGCGGGCTTCAATCTGGCGCAGCTCGTGAAATATGTGAGCTTCGTGCGGTAGGGGCGGAAAGGAGCTTCCGGCTGAAAGGCGGAAGCTACTTCACACCCGCCGCTGGCAAGTACAACAGCTGCACCGATCCGCGCCGGCGCAGGCCCTCGACCCATTGCCTCACGGACGCGGCGCGCTGGCTTTCGATCGCCCGGGTACGGGCGACTTCACGGACTTCGTCGAACGGACGCGGCTGGCCCTCGCGCATGAATTCCTCGGAGTGCTCGCGATAGTAGCGGACGACGTCATCGTCCGAGACCTGCACCGCCGCCGAGAAACGCTGCTGGAGATAGGACTCGATCCGCAGCGCATCCCGGAGCTGACGGCGCAGCTCCTCGCGGGTGAGCCCCAACTGGGTGAGAGCGATTTCGAGTGCGAGCGCATCCTTGAAGCGGCGCTCGACTGCCGCCAGGCTGGCGTTGACGGCTGGCTCGGCTGGCTCGGGGGGCGCGTAGCGATCGACCTCGACCAGCATGAGCCGCCGATCGATGAGGCGCTGCAGCGCCGCCCCGGTGGGGTCCACGCTGACGTCCTCGGGAACGAGTCCGAACCTGAGCGCCGCCCGCACGTCGGAGAGGGTGATGATCTGCGTGTCCACCACCGCGAGAATGCGATCGATGATTTCCGCGCGGACGGACCAGGACGCGCTCACCAGGATCGCCAGCCCGAGAACGGCTCTGCGGAGTCCTGCCATCAGAATGCCTGTCCGATGCTGAAGTGGAGCGCCGTCCGCTTTTCGAGCTCACCGGCAATCAACCGGCGATCCATCTTGAAGCCGAGATCGACACGGATCGGCCCGATCGGGGATCGGTAGCGGACCCCGAATCCAACGCTGCCGCGCAGCTCCGAAGGGTCGAAGTCCGTTACCCGCGCGAACACGTTGCCTCCGTCCGAGAACAGTGCGGCACCGAAGTCCTTCCAGACCGGAATCCGAAGTTCGGCGTTCAGGATCAACAGACCGTTCCCGCCACGTGGAAATCCTCGAGGCGAGATGGTCTCCGGCGTGCCGACGGTGTCGAGCGCAAAACCACGGATAGTGGTATCGCCGCCGGCGAAGAAGCGCTCGCTCGCGGGAAGGTCCTCGATCACGATTGGAGGCCCTTCGATCGGGTGGCCCTCGTCGTCGGTCGGTTGCGTTTCGCGCGGAAGGCCGTCGGCGAGGCCGACGGTCGCTCGGGTCGCGAAGACGATGCCACGCTCTCCCGGCAACCGCTTGAACCAGGATCCCTGGAAGTAGCTCTTCACGAAGCCGACCTCACCGCCGAGAAAGCGAACCGCGACGCTGGCCTCGCCGCTGAGGAGCGTGCCACCGGTCGGCTCGACGACATCGTCGCGCGTGTCGCGGCTGACCGCGCCCGAGAACGCCGACAGCCGCACGTGAGGAAACAACCGGTCGATCTGTGCCTCCTCTTCGTCGCTGAGCCGTTCGTCGAACGTGCGCGTGGTGCCGAACGAGTAGCGGCCGCTCACGCGAATGGTCCGGCTCACCCGACGGGTCAGCTCCGCGCTCACCCCCTGGCGCACGAAATTGAAGCTCGATCGCACGGCCCGCTCGGCGGCGGCAGTCAACAGCAGATCGGCATTCCAGAAGATGGCGGCGGGCTCACGATACGTGCCCACAACCCGGTACTCGCTGAGGCCGAATCCGCGGCCGTCGAGCGTCGGATCATCCGGTACGTCCCGCGGCCGGACCGCCACACGCGTGAACAGGTTGATCGAGCGATTCTTGCCGCCCAGGTTGCGGCGGCCGATGTCGAAGAAGCCGCGAGGCGCGAACTCGAGGTGCTCTTCAGCTCCTCCTCCATCGAGACCGGCGCGCAGGACGCTCGAGGCCTCCAGGCCGCCGCCATAGCCGATTGCGGTCGCCGGCCCTTCCTCGACGGTTACGAGCACGTCGCGCCTGCCGGCCTGACCGTGCTCGAGCTGACGCACGTCGATTCTCCGAAACAGCCCGAGTGCGCTGAGCCGGCGCCGGCTTTCCAACAGATCCTTCAGACCGAGTGGGGCGCCGGGACGCAGCAGCACTTCCCGACGGATGACGTCCTCGGACGTCCGGCGGTTGCCGACGATGATGACGTGATCGACGAACGTCTGCGCCCCTTCGACGATGTTGATCGCGAGGTCGACCCGGGTGCGATCCTCGGACAACTCCGGCGCGAGTGCGACCTGCACCGTGGAGTAACCGAGGTTGAGATACTCGAGCTGGAGCGCGTCGCGCGCCGCGGTGATCGAGGGCTCATAGTACGGCTGGCCAGACTGGAGCTGCATCACGCGGCGAATCTCGGATTCGCTCAGCGCTTTGGCACCGGTCACCGTCACCTCGCCGAGCACCGCCCGTGGCCCCTCGACGATGGTGATGCCCGGCCGGATCAGGGCATTCCCGCCGTCGGCACCCGCTTCGGTCTCCGACGGCTTGACGTCCACCCACCGGAAACCGCGCGTTCGATAGACACGCACCAGCGCCCCGACGGTCGCGTCCAGGTGTGAAGCGACGTAGAGATCCCCCGGCTTCAACACGAGCAACGACTTGATTTCGTCGAGAGAGATGCCCGTGTTGCCGGTGACCTGAACGCCTTCCGCCGCGACCCGATAGACAGGTCCCTTCCTCACCGTGAAAACGATCGCGAGCGCATCGTCTGCCTGCTGCTGCCGGTAGGAGACATCGGCCTTCCAGTACCCCTGCTGATAGAGGTAGTCACGGATCCGCTGCACCGAGTCCTCCAGGAGGTCCTCGTCGACGGAGCTTTCCCGCTCGAACGGAACGAGGTCGTCGCGCTTGTCCGGAGGGAACAGGTCCCCTTCGAAGGTGACCGTCACGGTTGGGCCGGACTGCAGGTCGATGGTGATGTCCGCGATGCGGCCATCCTCCGAGACACGGGCGGTGTGGCTGCTCACAGCCTGAAGGTATCCACGGCCTTTCAGGCGTTTCGTGTAGTCCGCCAGGCGGGTGTTCAGTCGATCGCGCTGGTAGGGCTGACCGGGTGCGACCTCGAGCCGGGCGAGCAATTCCTCCCGCGGAGCGCGGGGATCGCCGATGGTCGCGATCTCTCCGATGCGAGCCTGCGGGCCCGCGTCGATGTCGAACGTGAGGACCGTCCGTTCCGGATTGTGCAGTTCGGCAGATCCCGGACGAAGCGAGGCGCGGAAGTAGCCTCGGTCCTGATACAACCGCTCGAGCTCACGCGCGACCTCCTGCGCGCGGCCGGGCTGCGGCGTTCTGCCGAAGCGCTCGGTCACGGTCGAACGCAGGACCCCTTCGGGCAGCCCCAGGCTGCCGCGGAATTCCACTTTGTCGACGGCGCGAATCGCCACCAGGTTGTAGCGCAGCTCCAGCGCGCCGTTCGATCCGTCGATGGCCTCGACCTGGACGTCCTGGAAACGCGCCAGGCTGTAGAGGTGCGCGATCGATTCGCGCACACCGGCCATCGACAGGTTCTGACCGGGGCGCGTTTCCAGCAGATCGATCAGCGCGGCATCAGTGGTTGGAGCGCCGTCGATCAACACGCGGACCGCGGTGACGGGACGGCCGGAATAGGTTTCGGGAGCGGACTGCGCGAATGCCGGTGCGGCCGCACACAAGACGACGGCGACGATCAACAGCCGAAGGGGCATCAGAAGGTGCGTCGCACACGGAAGTCGATCGCGAACGTCCGGTCGCCGGTCTGCGTGAGCACGAAGCCGAGCCGATCACTCTGGTCGTATTCGAGCACGATGATTTGATCGCGCGCGGCGGAGACTCCCAGCGCGCGAGAGAACGTCAGGTAGGCGCGCGGCGACAGCCGCTTGCCCAGAATGAGTCGCGCCGACGGGGTCAACGGGTCGGACTCGGTGCCGAAGCTCGGCGTGATCTGCGCGGTATCGAGGCGCAGCGTTTCTTCCACCACCCGGCGGACCGGCGCGGAGATCGATCCCGTCAGCAGCCGCGCCCCGGCGGAACGCAGCAGCGCCTCCTCGGCCTGGGTCGCGCCGGTCGGGCTGAGTGCGCGCAGCTCGGCATTCGAGACGTCGGTCGTCGTCCCCAGCAGCAAGCCGATGATGTCGGGCTCGGGCAGCGGCGGATCCGAGCCGAGCGCGAGCGAAAAGCTGCGCATCGTGCCGCTCACCCCCAGGGTCACGCGGTAGGTCTGCGACGGGACACGGACGCGCGTCTCCGCCTCGATGTCGAACAGCGGCTCGACATTGCCGGTCGGCGGTGTCAGGAAATCGATGGTGCCACGGGTGACGACGTATCGGTTGCCCTCGAACACGATACTGCCGCGGGCGACTTCGGCGCGGCCGAAGATCGCCGGCCGATCGTAGGTGCCTTGAAGCTTGAGGTCGGCGCTGGCCACGACGTCCGCAAGGTTGTTCTGGATGCGCAGTGTGTTGTTCGCGGTCACCTGGATGTCGAAGCGGATCGGGACGCTGCCGCTCGCCGCCGGCCCCGCGGGCAGCACGGGACCGCCGCCGCCGAGCTCGAAGATATTCGGGTCCACCTCGAAGCGCCGTGTCCACACCGCGTCGTGGACGATCACCGAATCCCCCGAGCACCGGTGCGCTGGCATCGCCGCGCAGCCAGAGGTCGGCGTCGACGGTCGACCTGAAGCCTTCGGGGTAGCGCAGCCGCATCTGTTCCCCGACTGCGGTCAGACTCAAGGCGCCGGGAGCAAACCCGTTCAGCGCGACGCGCCCGCCGATGGCACGTCGCCACCGGCCACGCGCGCCTGGATGTCCTCGAGCCGGATGCCGCTGCCATCGAAGGAAATCGTGCCGTTGATGGCTTCGAGCCCATGCGGCGCGGAGAGATGCCGGACGCGCCCGTCGACGATCCGCGCACTGCCCGAGACCTGCGGTTTGGACAGCGGTCCTTTGATTTGGCCGAGCAGCGCGGCGGTGCCGCGGCTCCGGACGTTCCGGAAGAAGCCCTGGAGGATTCCCAGGTTGGCTTCGCCGGTCGCTTCCACGCCGATCACGGCATCGTGGAGCTGAATCTGCCCTCCCATCTGCAGTTTGGTGCCTTCACCCGCTACGCGCAGACGGCCGATCTCGAGGACGTGCCGATTGAGCGCCAACTCGATTGGACCGTCGTTGGCGAGCGCGTAGTCGAACAGCTTGAGTCCCAGCTGCTCCACCGTGGTGCTGACCACGAGGCGATCGACGTCGGCGATGGCGCCGGCGACACGCACGGTGCCGCTCGCGACCGCGGTCGTGAACGGCGAGAGCCGCGGCTCGAAGAATCGGATGTAGGGATCGAGCGACGTGTCCTGGAACCGCATGGACATCTCGGCATCCATGTCGTCGGTCAGCTCGAGCCGGCCCGAGCCCGACACGAACAGACGAGGCGAGGCGGCTTCGAAATCGGCGTTGACGGTTTCGCCGCGCAGCGAGAGCCGGCCGGATACCTGGCCGACGCCCTCGTCGCCGGCGAACAGGTCGTCGACGCGCACCTTGACGTCGTAGCGAGGCTCGTCGAAATTCCCGGCCCCGGTCGCATTGAAATGCAGCAGGCCCGACAAGGGCGCCCGCGGAAATGCCGCCGTCCGCAGCGACTCGACGGGGATCGCGCGCCCGTCGACGTTGAACGAGTACGTGCCGTCCCACCCGACCCACGCGGCACCGGTCGCCACTCCCGTGCTCTTCGCGATCTGAATGGTGTCGAGCCGCACCCCGTTCCCCTCGAACCGCAGTCCGGCGGACATCGAGTCGAAGGTCTCGCCGTAGGCGACCCCCTCCTCGACGAGCAGCTTCCCGAATCCGAGCGGCGTTTCGTAATTGCCATAGACGTGGTACTCGCCCGACACCACGCCGTCCATGTCGTAGTCGTCCAGTTCGAACGCGCGTTTCAGGTCGGCCATCGGCCGGCGGGTCAGTTTCACGCGCGCGTTGATCTCCTCGCCGGCGTCCTTACGGGGATAGCCGAGCGAGAACTGCCCTTCGGCGGCGATCTCGGAGTCGCCACTCGTAATGACCGCGTTTTTCACGTCGGCGTAGCTGTTCTGGATGACCACGTCTGCGCGGCCCTTGCCCCAGATCACGTTCCACGCGCGCATCCGGTCACCCGAAAACACCCCTTCGATCCGCGGCCGCGAAAACGCTTCGAGCATCACGCCGTCGAACTCGCCATGACCGCCAATCGGAATCGCGCCGGTCTGCGATCCGAACGTCGTCATGATGCCGGCGAGCACGCGGTCGCTCTCCTGCCAGTCGAGACTGGTGACGTGAAACGGAATCCTCGAGCGCTGGCCGTACGCGGTCTCTCCCTGGAACTCGACGAAGGTCTTGGGCGTCGCGACCCGACTCGGTCCCAGCGTGATCCCGTCGGGATCCATGCGGTACTCGATCCGGCCCGACACCGGAACGTATCCGACCCCGAGAGAGGTGTTGAACGGTCCGGCCTCTGGTTCGTACTGCAAGTCCTCGGCGAGGCGGGCCGCCGGCATCTCGCGCGTCATCGTCTCGACGCCCGGCGGAGCGGCGATGTCCACGGCGCCGCCTCCGCGCTTCAGTCCCCATTTGCCGACCGGCCATTCGAAACGGTTCTCGCCGGCGACGCGGCCGGCCAGCCGGAGGCCTCGAGTCTCGAAAAAGTCAGTGAGCTGCGACAGGTCCACCTCGCGGTACTTGACGTCCCACGTCGCCATCGTGGGGACGTCCTTCTTGCCGAACGGCGCCATCCGATAGTCGAAGCGTGCGGTGCCGCCGTACACGCCGCTCGTCGCGTCGGTAATCTCGAGCCGGTCGGGTAGCCACAGCACGGAACCGCGCAGATGCGGGAAACGCCAGTCGTTCACCCCGGCCATCGGGCTCGTGAACGTGCCCTTCAGCTCACGGCCCCCCTTGAAGAGGTGGAAGGTGCCCTGAAAGTCCCCCTGACCCGACGCCGCGAAGCGATCGCGGTGGAAGAAGATGTTTTTCTGGGTGGGAAAGTCGATGTGCGATTTGATCCGGTATATCTGCTCCGGCCAACGCCCCAGATCGACATCGCCGTCGAGCACGGAGACAGCGCCGTCGCTGTTCAGATCGATCCGGTCGAAGACCACCCTGCCCCCGGCGATCTTCAAACGGGAGCGCATCGCCGCGCTGAACGGCTCGTAGGACTGGATCTGAATCGTGCCGTTCGTGAACGAGGCGCGTCCGCGATAGTCGTTGAAGACATCGCTGCGATAGAGCGTGACCTCGAGCTGCCGGCCGACCGTGCTCCACGGCGTGACGTGGTCTTCGTAGGTGAACTGCCCGTTGGCAGCGCGGACCGCCTTGACGGTGGTAGTGAACCGCTTGGGGCCGGGTGGATTCTTGCGGTCGGGCGTCACGCGTGGGAAGTTGTGACGGCCGTTCGCGAACGTCTCGACGACCATGTTCCAGTCGGTCATGTCGACCGACTCGACGATCAGCTTGCGGCTGGCAATCGTCCACCAGGGGAGCCGGACGGTGACCTTTTTTGCGGTCAGGAACGGACGGTCCTTGGGCGTCAACCCCTCGATCACCAAGTCTTCGAACACGAACACACCGGGAACCAGCCGGGCCGACACCCGGCCGATGTGGAGCGGCCGCAGAAGATACTTCGACCCTTCCGCCTCGGCGCGCTTCCGGACCGCGGGACCGAGATCGACCGTCAACCCGGTGAGCACAACGGAGACGACAACGGCCAGCAGCACCGCGGCGAGACGGACGACGACCCGCGGCACGCGGCGGCGCCGCCGCGGCTCCTGGGGTTCCGGGGCGGCGGGCGCCTCGGCGTCGGTGTCTGGGGCCTTGGTATCCATTCGAATCCGCGCTTCAGGGTGCGGCCGGCCTCGGCCGGCGATGTCTGACTAGTCGATCACTGCAAGGACGCGACCGGCTTCGACCGACGTGCCCGGCGTCACCGAAATCTCTCTGACGTGGCCGGCCCGCGGCGCCCTGAGCTCGTTCTCCATCTTCATCGCTTCGACGACGACCACCGGCTGGCGCGCGTCGACCTGGTCACCGGCGGCAACCAGCACTCGAACCACTCGCCCGGGCATCGGCGCCAGGATCGTGGCCTGCCCGTGGTCGTGCAGCGCCCGCTCGGCGTGCGCGGATCGCCGGCCGTTCACCGTCACTCCGATGGTACGTCCACGGAGCCCGACGAGCAGGTCGCCTGGACCGGAACCTGGGACGATCTGCACGTCCGTCGAGACCGACATGGGGACCGCCGCGGCGCTCCCCCTATCCAGCAACGATAGTCCGAACTCGCCCGTCCGGGAGGCGTCAACCAGGCGGGGGGCCCCGTCGAGCATGATCCGGAACCGGCCCGGGCGGTCGGTTCGCTCGACCGCGACCGTGAACGTGCGGCCACCGACTTCGACCTCGAACGTCATCCCCGAAGCGCCTCCAGGCGCCCGAGCCGAGTCCATCCGCTGCGCAATGCTGGCTTGCCGTCCGCCTTGCCGGCGGCCGCTCGTAGAACGGTGTCGATTGCCGCGGCGATCGCGATCTCCTCGGTCTCGTCGGCGGTGAAGGTGCTGAAGCTCTCGCCTCTCCGCTCCGCCAGCACACGATCGAGATAGGTGGTGTCGTACCGTCCCTCGAGGTACTCCGGCTGTTGCAGCAGCCACAGGAAGAACGGAATCGTGGTGCGAATGCCGAGCACCTGATACTCCGCGAGCGCCCGCGCCATGCGGGTCGCGGCCTCGCCCCGGGTGCGCGCCCACGCGATCAGCTTGGCGATCATCGAATCGTAGAACACCGGCACCGTGTACCCGGCAACCACCCCGCCATCGTCGCGCACCCCCGGACCGGCGGCGGCGCGCAGGCCGCGGATCAAGCCAGGAGAGGGCATGAAGCCCTGATCCGGATCCTCGGCATAGATGCGGCACTCGATCGCGTGCCCGTTCGGCGTGAGCGCACGCACCGGATCGAGGTCGAGCCGTTCCCCGCGGGCGATCCGGATCTGCCATTGCACCAGATCGATGTCGGTCACCATCTCGGTGACCGGGTGCTCGACCTGCAGCCGCGTGTTCATCTCGAGGAAATAGAACGAGCCGTCTTCGTCGAGCAGGAACTCGATGGTGCCGGCGTTGGTATAGCCCACCGACCTGGCCACGGCCGCGGCGGCCGCTGCCATTCGCTCGCGCAGCGGCTGGGTGACCACGAGCGAAGGGGATTCCTCGACCACTTTCTGGTGACGCCGCTGTATCGAACACTCGCGTTCGACGAACGGTACGATGGTGCCGTGATGATCGCCGAGCAACTGGATCTCGATGTGCCGTGGCCGGGTCAAGCGGCGCTCCAGATAGACCGCCGTGTCGCCGAAGGCCGACCCCGCCTCGGAGCGCGCGGTTTGAACGGCCGCGAACAATCCGGCGGCGGATTCCACGACCCGCATACCCTTGCCTCCGCCGCCCGCCACGGCCTTGACCATGAGCGGAAAGCCGACGGCGTCGGCCGCCCGCGCGAGGTCGCCAGCGTCGGCGCCTGCCGGCAACGGTGCCTCCGTGCCGGGGACGACCGGGACGCCCGCGGCCTTTGCAGCGGTGCGCGCGGCGGTTTTGCTGCCCATCAACCCGATCGCGTCAGCTGACGGTCCGATGAACGTCAGCCCGGCGACGGCGCACGCGCCGGCGAAAGCGGCATTCTCGGCAAGGAACCCGTATCCCGGGTGCACCGCATCGGCGCGGGCCGCCCTCGCGGCGGCCGATGATCGCGTCGATGTCGAGATAGCTGGACCTCGCGTCGTTCGGGCCGATGTGGACGGCAGTGTCCGCGTCGCGGACGTGGCGGGCATCCCGATCGCAGTCGGAATAGACCGCGATGGTGGAGAGTCCCATCTCCCGGCAGGCGCGAATGATGCGGACCGCGATCTCGCCGCGGTTGGCGATGAGCACCCTCACGGCGCACCCTCGCGGTGGGATGTCACAGCGGGATGTTCCCGTGCTTCTTGGGGGGATTCCTGTCGCGTTTCGTCTCGAGCCCGGCCAGCGCCGCGATCAGTTTGCCGCGCGTCTGTCGCGGATGGATCACTTCGTCGATGAACCCGCGGGACGCGGCAACGTACGGGTTGGCGAACTTCTCGCGGAACTCGGCAACCCTGGCCGCGCGGAGCGCATCCGGATCGGCGGCGGTGTCGAGCTCGCGCTTATAGAGGATGTTCACGGCCCCTTCCGGACCCATCACCGCAATTTCGGCCGTAGGCCACGCCAGGTTCACATCGGTCCGGATATGTTTGCTGGACATGACGCAATAGGCACCGCCGTAGGCCTTGCGGGTAATGACGGTGATCTTCGGTACCGTCGCCTCGGCAAACGCATAGAGCAGCTTCGCGCCGTGGCGGATGATGCCGCCGTATTCCTGGCGCGTGCCGGGCAGGAACCCCGGGACGTCTTCGAAGGTCACCAGCGGGATGTTGAACGCGTCGCAGAACCGGACGAACCGCGCGCCCTTCACCGAGGCGTCGATGTCGAGGGTGCCGGCGAGGTAGGCCGGCTGGTTGGCGACGATTCCCACGGAGCGGCCGCCGAGGCGCGCGAACCCGACCACCAGGTTCCTCGCGAAGTAGCGGTGCACCTCGAGAAACGTCCCGTCATCGACGATCGCGTGAATGAGATCGAGCATGTCGTAGGGCTGATTCGGCGATTCCGGCACCAGCCGATCGAGGCCAGCGTCTTCCCGATCTGTCGGATCGGCCGTCTCGCGCCGCGGTGCCTCGTCGACGTTGTTGCTCGGCAAATAGCCGAGCAGTTCGCGGACCAGCCGCAGGCACTCGCGGTCGTCGGGCACGGCGAAGTGCGCGACCCCGCTCGTGGCGTTGTGGGTCATCGCCCCGCCGAGCTCCTCCTTGGTCACCTCCTCGTGCGTGACCGTCTTGATCACGTCGGGGCCGGTCACGAACATGTAGCTCGTGCCGTCGACCATGATGTTGAAATCGGTGATCGCCGGCGAATACACGGCGCCACCGGCGCACGGTCCCATGATGGCGGAGATCTGCGGGATCACGCCGGACGCCAGGGTGTTGCGGAGAAAGATGTCGGCGTAGCCGCCGAGGGAGAGCACGCCTTCCTGGATCCGGGCGCCGCCCGAATCGTTCAGGCCGACGACCGGCGCGCCCATCTTGATCGCCAGATCCATGATCTTGACGATCTTGGCGGCGTTGGTCTCCGACAGCGAGCCGCCGAAGACGGTGAAGTCCTGCGCGAACGCGTAGACGACGCGGCCATCCACACGCCCCTGACCGGCCACGACCCCGTCACCCGGAATGACCTGATCGGTCATCCCGAAGTCGCGGCATCGATGGGTGACCAGCTTGTCGACTTCCTGGAAGCTCCCGACGTCGAAGAGCAGGTCAATCCGCTCGCGGGCGGTGAGCTTGCCGGCCTCGTGATGACGGCGCAGGCGCGCTTCGCCGCCCCCCTCCTCCGCCCGCCGCTCGAGATCCTCCAGGTATTTGATGCGGTCCATTCACGCCTTGACCGCCTGCGCCTTTTCCCAGTCCTTCAGGAACCGCTCGAGGCCGATGTCGGTCAGCGGGTGCTTGAACAGCGCCTCGATGACCGCCGCCGGACACGTGCAGATGTCCGCTCCCATCCGCGCCGCCTCGACGATGTGCATGGGGCCGCGGGTGGAGGCGACGAGGATCTCGGTCGTGAAGTCGTAGTTCTCGAAAATCTGGACGATCTCGCTGATCAGGTTCATGCCCGACGTCGCGATATCGTCCAGCCGTCCGACGAACGGGCTGACGAACGTCGCCCCGACCTTGGCCGCCAGCAGCGCCTGCGCCGCCGTGAAGACGAGCGTGACGTTCACGCGGATGCCTTCGGACGACAGCGTCTTGCACGCCTGAACGCCCGCCTTGGTGAATGGCACCTTGACGATGATGTGCTTGTCGATCTTGGCGAGCTCGCGTCCCTCGCGCAGCATGCCGTCGACGTCGGTCGCCACGACCTCCGCGCTGGTCGGCCCCTGGACGATGTCGCAGATGCGCTTCAGCAGCGCGCGATAGTCGCCGCCTTCCTTCGCCAGCAGCGACGGATTGGTCGTGATGCCGTCGATGATGCCGAGCGGCACCAGTGCTTCGATTTCCTTGAGATTGCCGGAGTCGATAAAGAGCTTCATAGGGTGAACCTCACTTCAAATTGCCAAAATTGCCAGAATTCCAAATGCTCACTGCCAGTATTCGCCGGTTCGGCTGCCCCCGTCTTGCCAATTTTGGCAATTTTGGCAATCTTGGCAGTTTTGGCAGTTTTGGCAATGGACTCATGGCGTCATCGGGCGGTCTCCTCCACGCGGTCCGATTGCGGGCTCGTGTTCGAGGGGGTCGCGGTGTCGACCGCGACGATCGCGTAGACGTATCGCATCCCGGGCTTGACCGTCTCGTCCCGATACGAGGTTTCACGGATCGGGGCCGGCGTGATCGCCGTCAGCGGCCCGTCGGGCGCGTCGCCGCGCAGGACCAGATATCCCGCCAGATCCTTCTCGGTGTTGGCGTCCCAGATCAGGCTGATCTGACCGGCCGTCGGCACCGCCGCAAGTCCGCGCGGCGCCGCCGGCGGAAACTCATCGCGGGGGGTGACGCACTGCGGGTCCGACGGCTCGCCTTCCAGGCTCACGCCACCGACGAGCGCGATGCTCCGCACGCGGTAACACTGCTCCTGCCCGAACGCGACGCCCGCGTGCTCGAACGTCGGGGCGGTCAATGCCGACTTATTGATCGGCTGTACCACATCGTCGCCGCGATAGACGTTGTAACCGGTCGCCTTGTCAGCCGCGTCCCACTCGAGAATCAAGGCATTCTCTGTGACTCGCGCCTTGACATCCTTCGGCGAGGCGGGAAGGTCCACCAACGGAATAGACAACGGTGGCGACGCGGGACCCGGCCGGCCGCGCCTGGACAGCCCGCGCGCCATGTAGATGCGCCTCGCGTAGGTTCGAACAGGCGCAGCCGCTGCCGCAGGTGCGGCGGCGGTGGCAGGGGGAGCCGCGGCGGTCGCGGGTGGCTGCGTTGCCGGGGCTGCAGCAGGGGCCGCCGTAAGGGGGTGCAGGAGGCGCCGCCGTAGGGGGTGCAGGAGGGGCTGCGGTAGGGGCAGGAGGGGCCGCAGTGGGCGGCGCTGGCGCGCCGGCCGCCGGAGGAACAGCCGCCGCGGCGCCAGGCTGCGGAACGGCCGGTTTCGCCGGCGTCTTCACGGGTTCCGGCTTCAGTTTGGCCGCAGTCAGATCTTCGTCGAACGTCACCGGCGTGCCGGGCTCCGGCCTGCTCTCCCCCGGGGCATGCTCCTGCCCCTCTTCGAGCAAGGGCCGGACGGGAATCTGTCCGATCACGTGCGCCTCGGACATCACTTCGCCAGCGGACGGCTCTCCATCGGGGCCGACCGTCATCGCGTAGATCTCGACGCGATCGAGCTCGAGACGGCCCGGACCGTTCTCGTTTCTGTTGGGCAGGACGAACCGCAGACGGACCTTGTCGCCGATGCGCCGCGCCGTCGGCTCCGAGACGCTCGCCGGTACGAGGTGCAGGGGCGCGAGCGGCGGCCCCTTCTGGCCGCACGCCGTCATGATCCAGCCGAGCGCGATCAGCGTCAGGCTCTGCCACCTCCGGCTGACCATCAGAGAACGTAACGTGAGAGGTCTTCGTTGCGGACGATGTCGGCGAGCATGCGGTCCACGTACGCCTCGTCTATTGTCACCGTGCGGTCGGTGAGCTCCGGCGCGTCGAACGACACCTCGTCCAGCAGCTTTTCCATCACGGTGTGGAGCCGCCGGGCACCGATGTTTTCCGTGCGTTCGTTGACGATCGTGGCGTAGTCGGCGATCCGCTCGATCGCGCCGGGAGTGAACGAGAGCTCCACGCCTTCGGTCGAGATCAGCGCGGTGTACTGCTTGACGAGCGCGCTCTTCGGCTCAGTCAGAATGCGGACGAAGTCCTCACGACCGAGCGCCTCGAGCTCGACGCGGATTGGAAAGCGGCCCTGGAGCTCGGGGATCAGATCCGAAGGCTTGGAGACGTGGAACGCTCCGGCGGCAATGAACAGGATGTGGTCGGTGCGCACCATCCCGTACTTCGTGTTGACGGTGGTGCCTTCGATGATCGGCAGGATGTCGCGCTGGACGCCCTCGCGGCTCACATCGGGACCGTGACCGCCTTCGCGGCCCGCGACCTTGTCGATCTCGTCGATGAAAATGATCCCGGACTGCTGGACCCGCTCCACCGCCCCGCGCGCGACGGTGTCCATGTCGATCAGCTTCTGCTCTTCTTCCTGCGCCAGCGCCTCACGCGCTTCCGGAACCCGGAGCTTGCGCTTCTTGGATCGCCCCTGGAAGAGGCCGGGCAGCATGTCCTTCACGTTGATGTCGACTTCCTCGACCGACGATCCCGCGATGATCTCGAAGGACGGGAAGCTTTTCTCGCGCACGTCGATTTCGACGTGCTTGTGATCGAGCCGGCCGTCGCGCAGCTGCTCGCGCAGCTTTTCCCGGGTGCGCTGCGCCTGCTCCCTCACGGTCGAGGCGCTGGCGTCGTATTCGGCGGCGGCGGGAAGCGGCGGGAGCAGCAGGTCGAGGATCCGTTCCTCCGCCGCCTGCGCGGCCTTCTCACGCACCTCGGCGCGCCGCTCCTCGCGCACCATCTCGACGCCGAGCTCGACGAGATCCCGGACCATCGACTCGACATCACGGCCGACATAGCCGACCTCGGTGAACTTCGAGGCTTCGACCTTCAGGAAGGGGGACTGGGCCAGCCGCGCCAGGCGGCGCGCGATCTCGGTCTTGCCCACACCGGTGGGACCGATCATGAGGATGTTCTTCGGCGCAATCTCCTCAGCGAGATCTGCGGGGAGCTTCTGGCGGCGCGTCCGGTTCCGCAGCGCTATGGCCACGGCACGCTTGGCTTGCGCCTGGCCGATCACGTACTTGTCGAGCTCGGAGACGATCTGACGCGGCGTCAGCGACTCGGCAGTCGTGCTGGTAGTCTCGGGAAGATAAATCGCCATCGTTACAAGGACTCGATCGTGATCTTGTCGTTCGAATAGATGCAGATGGCTGCCGCGATCGTCATGGCCTCCGACGCGATCTGCTTCGCGTCGAGCGGGGTGTGGCGCGCCAGCGCCTTGGCGGCCGCGAGCGCATAGGCGCCCCCCGACCCGATGGCGATGATCCCGTCGTCGGGCTCAATCAGATCGCCGTTGCCCGACAGGAGGTAGGTGGCTTTCGCGTCCATGACGAGCAGCATCGCCTCGAGGCGGCGTAGCATGCGGTCGGTGCGCCAGTCCTTCACGAGCTCTACCACCGATCGCTCGAGGTTTCCGCGGTGCTGTTCGAGCTTGGCCTCGAAACGCGTAAACAGCGCGAAGGAATCAGCGGCAGATCCGGCGAATCCCGCCAGGATCCTGTCGTTGTAGAGCTTTCTGATTTTTCGGGCCGTCTGCTTGACCACCGTCTCGCCGAAGGTGACCTGGCCGTCGCTGGCCATCACCGCTTGATCGCGGTGGCGCACCGCCAGGACTGTCGTGGCGTGGAACATCAGAAGGTCGATCGTATCAAAGGACTCCGGCGGTTCAGCCACGTCCGGCGGCCCGGCCGGTTTCGAGGACAGGACTGTTACCGATGTATGACACCTTCGCGGCACGAACGGCCTTACAATGAAGAAATGCCAGCGCTGTTGCAGCTCTGCCTGTGGCAGAATCGTTGCTATTGCAGCTCTAGGAGAGTGGTCATGACTCGCGGCAAATTGCTGGTGGCAGTATCCGTGGCGGCATGGGCTCTCGGCACGACGCCGGCCTGGGCACAGCGGGAGCGGGGCGATGCCCCGGCGACCGGAGGCTCTGTTGACCGGGGGTCAGCGGGGTCCAGCAGCTCCGGTTCGAGCTCGGGAGGCGGCGGATCCGTTTCTTCGGGCGGCGGCTCATCGGCGTCGAGTTCGACCGGCGCGGACGCCTCCGGCGGTGGCTACACGCCTTCCGCAGTCTCAGCCCCATCCAATTCCTCCGGTCGCACGTACGTGAGCGCTCCGGTCCGGCCGAACCGCGGCGACGGTGAGACGGCACAGGGCAGAACACCGAGCGGCGGCGGCGGCCGGCGGCCGAGTGCTGACGGCGGAGAACGGGACGGTTCGCGCGCGGTTCCTCGCGGCTCGGACGTCGGCGGTTCACCGAGCAATCCGTCGCGCACGGCCAACGCCTCGAACGGCGATTCCAATCCGTCGCAACGGGCGGTTCCGACATACGCGCGTCCGCGTGACGGGCGTCCGGTTACCGGAACGGCGGTGGATCGGCCTGCCGGCTATTACGGTGGCGGCGGCGGCAACGGCTCGAACGTCTACTACCCCGTCTACTACCCGTCCTACAGCTACTACCCGGGCTACGCGTTCGGGCTCGGCTTCTATGATTTCGGGTGGTACGACCCGTACTACTACGGTGGTGGCTACTACCCCGGCGCCTACGGCGGCGGAGGCGGATCCTACGGCGGCGGTTATCAGGGCGGAGGCTATGGGACGGGCACGAGCTCCTATGGCCGCGGCCCCACCGGATCGCTTCGACTGAAGATCAAGCCGCGCCAGGCCCAGGTCTACGTCGACGGTTACTTCGTTGGTGTGATCGACGAGTTCGATGGCGCCTTCCAGAAGCTCGGGATCGATGCCGGCAGCCACCGCGTCGAGCTCAAGGCACCCGGTCACGAGACAATCTCGTTCGATGTCCTGATCACTCCGGGTGAAACGGCCACTTACAAGGGCGAGCTTCGCCGGATCCAGTAAGCGCTTCTCGCTCCGCAAGCGTCGTGCTCTCCACGGTCGCTGCCATCTCAGGCCTCTACGATTTCATCGTAGGGGCCTTTTTATTGCTGGCTTCGGATCAACTCGCGGCGCTTTTCGGAGTGCCGCCAGCCAGCCCGCCGATCTTCTCCAACCTGAACGCGCTGTTCCTGATGGCGGTTGGCGCGGGCTACGCGCTGCCGTGGCGGGAGCCGGAGCGCTACCGCGGCTACATGTGGGTGATGGGACCGGGATTGAAGGGCGCGGGAGCGGTGACCTTCGTGCTCGACTATCTGCTGCGGGGCTCTCCCTGGTCGTTCCTGCTGTTTGCGGCCTGCGACGGCGCGCTGGCGCTGCTGACCCTGCTGGCGCTCAGCGTGCGCTCTTCGCGCGGCGTGTGAGCCAGAGATAGAGCGGGATGCCGGCGCCGATCAGCACCAGGCCGATGCCCGTGACGCGGGGTTGGCGGTAGATCGCGTTGACCACCATCACGAAGCTGAAGAGGACGAAGATCGCAGGCGTGAGCGGATAACCGACCGCCTTGAACGGCCGGGGGGCGTTCGGCTCGCGCGCGCGCAGCACGAACACCGCCGCCACCGCGGTCCCCGCGAACAGCGTGATTGCAAACGCCACGTAGTTCCCCAGCGCATCGAGGCTGCCGGTCAGAATCAGGATGGTCGCCCACGCGGCCTGCCCCGCGATCGAGAGCCATGGCGTCTTGTAAGCCGGATGGACGCGGGCCGCGGCCGGAAAGAACACGCCATCACGGGCCATCGCGAAGTACACGCGCGGGCCGGCAAACGTCATCGCGTTCACGCTCGCGACCAGACCGATGATCGACACGATGCCCATGACGTCTCCGGCGCGCACGCCGATGAGGCGCTCGGCGGCGACGTCGAGCACGCTCCCCTTGATGGTGACCAGCTCCTGGATCGGGATCACCTTGAGATACAGCACGTTGATCAGGATGTAGATCAGCGTGACCGCACCCGTGCCCAGGGCGAGGGCCAGGGGCAGGTTGCGCCCGGGATTTTTCACCTCTTCCGCCATGTAGGCGGCGGCATTCCAACCCGAGTAGACGAACATCACGACGATCAGACCGAGCAGCCACCCCGTCGCCGAGACGGCACCCGCTGATGCTGACGCCGGCGGCGAAGGAGAGGCCCCGCTCATGGCCAGACCGACGGCGATGAAGCCGAGGAGCGCCGCGACCTTCAAAATCGTGAGCGCGTTGCTGACCAGCCGGCCCGGACCGACGCCGCGAATGTGGACGATCGCCAGCAGCCACACGATCGCGATCGCGATCATTCCCTGCGTGGACACCGTCAGCGTGAGATACGGCAGCGCAATCTGCAGCCACGGCGTCGAACTGGCCGCGCCCGGCGCGAAGCGCTCCAGATAGAACGGCACGATCATCGCGTTCGCCGCGATGGCGCCGGCGAACCCGGCGATGAACGACGTCCATCCGGTCAGGAATCCAGCGAGCCCGCCATAGGCTTCGCGCAGATAGACGTACTCCCCTCCGGCACGCGGCCGCAGCGCCGCGAGCTCGGCATAGGCCATCGCGCCGCAGAACGCGAGGAACCCGCCGGCCACCCATGTCGACAGGAAGGCGGCGGTGCTCGGAGCATTCGCGGCGATGCCGGGCGGGAAGAAGAGAATGCCGCCACCGATGACGTTCGCCACGATGATCGCGGCGGCGTCGAACGGGCCAAGGCGCCGTTCGAGCGACATGGGTTGTGAAGGGATGGATCGAGATGAAGCCGTCGAGGCAGCCATGGCTATACGAAAAGGAAAGGGGCGGATGGCTAGTGCACGATCAGCTGACGCTGAACGTCGACCGTGCCGATTTCCACCCACTGTGAGGAGCTGGCCTTGGCGAAGATGCGGGCGCGAACGTCGCGGAACTGACTGTGTTGCAGGATGTCGAGCCGGCTCTGCGGAGGATCTCCGGTATAGCCCTTCTCGGGCCGCACCGTCAGAGGGTCGGTCTCGTTCGCGTCCTTGAACTCCGCACGCTGGATGAAGACCTCGTCCCAGTCTTCCTCCAGGTTGGTACCTGGAGGCGGCGGGTGTCTGAACACGACATTCAGCGCGATGCCCGACAGGTCGGCATCCGGCTTTTTCTTCAGCCGGAACGTGACGGTGGGAACGATCTTGTTCTTGCCGTTGACGATGCCGGCGTCGTACCAGCCGCTGGTGGCATCAGCCACTTCCAGGGCCTGCTTGACGTCGACCGACCGGCTGCAGCCGGCAGCCAGCGAGACGGCCGCAAGCAGGCACGCCCAGACCGAACACCGTGCAAACATGCGGCGATTGTAGATCAGAACTCCCGGGCCTCCACGCGCTGCCGGACCTCGGCTTTGCGCGTCCGATCGGCGTCGTAGAGCGCCAAATCACTGCCCTTGATCCTCAACACCAGCGTCGAGCTGGTGACGATCTCGTTCGGACCGAAGGGGCTCTCACCGCGGTGGGCCGCTACGGTCAACCACTCGTCGGGACGGATGTTCATGCCCCGACTGTGTTCGAGCATCGCGTCGATCAGCGCATCCTGGATCGCGGTCCGGTAGGCGGCGCTCGGATCGCGCAACACCGCGAGGTCAACCGGCGGCAGACCCGGAACCGGTGACGGTGCCGCATCCGGCGACGGTGCCGCATCCGCCGCGCGGATCATGTTCGGGCGGGTCGTGTTGCTGGTGTCGGCCAGGCCGGGCATCGGTCCAACCTGCACCTCGAGGCGTTTCAGCGCCGTCTCGGCCTGGATCTTCGGAGCGCCCTCGGGCACCGATCCGAGCGCCCGCCGCATCGATTCCAGCGCGCTGGCCACTACGAGGTCACGCTCGAGCGTCGAGACCGACATCACCAGACTCGACTGCATCTCCGGGATCTCGACGTGGAAGAAGACCCCATATCCCTCGAGCTGGAACCCATGCGCGCGCGCCTGGCCGGTAAAGAACGACATGTTGGGGCTGCCGTTCCCGAGCTGTTCTGCGAGGTGCTCCGCTCCACCGAGCACCGCGCGCGACAGCACAGCCTCCATCATCTTGATCGAGTGGCGGCGGTTCTCGGCCCCCGGCGCAGGCTGCGGGGCGGCCGGCTCCTGCGCGCGCGGTCCAGCCGTCGAGACGGCAATCATCACCAGACCTGCGAATGCTGCTTTCCTCACGGTTTCACCCTCTTGTAGTGGCTCTTCGACTCGCTTCGCTCGTTCAGAGCAGGCCGCACGCCGGAGCTCTCCGACTTCCGATCAACGCTGCGATGCGGACACCCGGTAGAGCGATTCAATCGACTCCCGGTGCTGACGCAGCTGCTGGTTGGTCACACCCTGAGCACGGCCAATGACGTCCTGCAATCGAGCGAAGTCGGTGACCCGCGCGGCGCTGAAGTCCTTCCAGACCTGCGAGACCTGAAGGGCCATCTCTTCCCGCTGACGCGCCTCGCTCTGGGTCAGAATCTTCCGCAGTTCCGGCGCGGTGATGGCCGCCTGCATCGGGGCGGAGGCCTTCACCGTCTGCGTCGACTGGGAGCGCTCGAGCTCCAGCAACCGGCTCTCGAGCACCTGCACGACCGCTTTCAATTGTTCTGACGACACCGCGGTGGCCGTAGCTTGGGATGGGGCCTGGGTTCCGCCGGTTGCCGGCGCTGCCGCGGCCGAGGTCCAGCCGGTCCGGACCACGAACCCGTCAGGCCCATAGCGCAGCTCCACGTGCGCAATCGCTGCGGCACCCGCGAGCACGAGCACGCTCGCCGCGGCAGCCATCGCCCACTGCGGCACGAACCCGAACCACCGTCGCGCGGGCGGCGGAGTGGCTGCGCCGCGAACGATGTGGAAGTCGAACTCGGGGTCCGGCGGCGCCCAGGTCGTCAGATGTTGCCGGGTCTGACGCAGGCCCGCAACTTCGGTACGACAGTCTGCACACGTGGCGAGGTGCGCTTCGAAGGTGAGACGCTCGACGGCGTCGAGTTCATCGTAGAGATATCCAACGAGCTGTTCTTTGTTACACATGGTCAGTCCACAGACACGGGGCAGCGGATCCCGATCGACATCATGACGTCGGGCCGTTGCCGAATATGCTCTCGACCCCTGCGTGGGCCAGTTGTTTCCGTAACACGCCGAGCCCCTGATAGAGGCGCGTCTTCACCGTGCTCAACGGACAGTCGAGGAGATCCGCGATCTCCTGAAACGTCAGTCCGTGGTACTCCTTCAGCACGATGGCCGTCCGTTGCTCCTCGGGCAGCATCGCCATGGCCTTGGCCACGGCACGACCGAGCTCACGGCGGGCGACGAGATCTTCGATCGACTCGGCCGGCTCGGCTTCCGAGGCGAGCTCGACGAGATCAACCCCTTCGGGCGCCTGCGCTACCGGCGCCCGGCGCTCGCGCCGGATCCAGTCGCGACAGAGGTTGAGCGTGATCCGGTAGAGCCAGGACGAGAATTTTGCCTGTCCCTTGAATCCGCTGAGCGCACGGAAGGCCCGGAGGAAGGTTTCCTGAGCGACGTCACGGGCGTCCTCTTCACGGCCGATAACCCGGTACGCCAGCGCGTAGATCGGGCGTTCCCAGCGCAGCACCAGCTGGTTGAAGCTGTCGAGATCGCCGCCTCGTGATCGGGCGACCAGTTCTTCGTCTGTCGACGCCATGTCTCCGGGTCGCCCGGCCGGGTGAACGGCTGCGGGCGGTGTGTCGGCCTCGCCCACGCCGTGCGACGGCGCTCTCCCTCGACGGGAGTGCCGTCAACAGCTTTTAGACGCCTGAGGGGTCCGTCTGGCCGTGAGTCCGTTTACCTTTGCCTTTCAACATCTTAGAATGCCTGACGACCTGATGGCAGAGCCCCGCGGACGAGCCCGGCGTGACCTCGCACGGGAGGTCCGGCAAGGCCCCGAGCGAGCGTTCCACCAGCAGCTTCGGGCCCTTACCAACGCCTTCTCCCGCGGCGTCTCGTCGTCGCTGAGCCTGGAGGGCGCCCTTCAAACCCTCGCCTCCGATGCCAACGACCTGCTCGGCGCGAGCCGGACCTCGGTCTGGCTGCACCAGCGCCGGGTGCGGCGGCTGGTGCTGGGGGCCTCTTCGGATCCCGAGTACGCACGGACCGCCGGGGACATCTCAACCGACGATCCGCACGCGCCGGCGGCGCGTGCGATGCGGCTGGAGCTGCCGGCGTTTTCACTCGAGCCCGACGGCCCGCTGTTGCTCGTGCCGCTGCGCGGCTGGCGCCGCGCTCTGGGCGCGCTCGTCGTCGACGGGCCGCTGACCGGCGAGCTCGAAGAAGACCAGCGCGCAGAGTTCGCGCAGGAACTGGCGCGCCAGCTGTCTGCCGCCATCGAGAACATCCAGCTCCTCGACGAGGTCCTCAGCCAGAGGCGCCTGCTCGAGGACACGTTCAACTCGCTGCTCGATCTCGTGGTGGTCACCGATGGCGACCTGCGGATCGTGCAGATGAACGACGCGTTCATCGAACGCACGACGCTCTCGCGTGCCGAGCTGATGGATCGATCGCTCGACACGCTGGTCGGTCCCGAACTCGCCGCGTGGGCCGCGTCGTCGGACGGAACCGACTCGCATCCCGACGGCGGCCGGGCGCGGCGATTCGAGGAACCACGACTGGGAGGCATCTTCTCCGTCACGATGACCCCGCTCATCAACGCGTCAGGGAATCCGGCGGGACACGTTCTCGTGGCGCGCGACATCACGCGCGAGACGCGCCTCGAACGCGAGCAGGCGGCGCTGCGGGAGCGCCTGGGACAATCGGAGAAGCTCGCCGCCCTCGGCCAGTTCGTCGCAGGAATCGCCCACGAGATGAACAACCCGCTGCAGGGTGTGCTCGGCCATCTGGAACTCCTGATTGAGACGTCGCCTGAGGCGCGGCCGCTGCGCCGGGACCTGCGGCGCATTTATCACGAGGCGGATCGGGCAGCAAAGATCGTCCGCAACCTGCTGGTGTTCGCCGGCTCGAGACGGATGACGCGCCGGCGGCTGCGGATCAATCGCATCCTGTCGCGCGTGCTCAGCAGCCGGACGGCTGCGTTGTCCCGCGCGGCGATCGAGGTGACCCGCGATGAAGCGGCCGATCTTCCGGCGGTCATGGGCGACCCGCTCCTGATGCACCAGGCGTTCCTGAACATCGTGATCAACGCCGAGCACGCGATCCTCGCGACCGGTAATCCGGGTCGGATAGACGTGCAGGTGACCTACGAGCCGCACGATCGCCGCGTGGTCACCCTCGTGAAGGATTCCGGTGCCGGGATTCCGCCCGACGTCCTGCCCCGCATCTTCGATCCGTTCTTCACCACCAAGGAAGTGGGCAAAGGAACGGGGCTTGGGCTCGCGATTACTTACGGGATCGTGCAGGAGCATGGCGGGACGGTCACCGCCGCGAACTCGCCGGGAGGGGGCGCGGTCTTCGCCATCGCCCTGCCGGCGGCCGACGTGTGAGCTTCACGCCGCCGGTCGATTGTCTGGTAGAGTACGCTAAAGAGCGATGGAAGAAGGCTTTCTGACGACCGAGGAGGTACTCGAGTATCTCCAAGTCAACCTCCGCACCGTCTACCGGCTGATCAAGGCCGGCAAGATCCCGGCGGTCCGCGTCGGGCGGCAATGGCGGTTTCGCAAGCGCGACATCGATGCGTGGCTGGAGAGCCAGCGTCCGCGCAACATCCGCCCGGTGCCAACCGCGACGCGCATTCCCGCGCCGGCCGCGGCACGTCCCCGCGTGCTCGTCGTCGATGACGAGGCGAGCATCCGCGACCTGCTGGCGAAAACGCTCGCCCTCGCCGAGTACGATGTGGACCTCGCCCCCGACGGGCGCGCCGCACTCGAACGGCTGCGGATCATTCCCTACGATCTGCTCATCACCGATCTGAAGATGCCCGGAGTCGACGGCCTCACCGTGATCAAGGAGGCGCGCCGGCTCAAGACGGATATCCCGGTGATCATCATTACCGGGTTCTCCACCGAGGCCAGCGCCATCGAAGCGGTGAACCTCGGCGTCTCCGGCTATCTGACCAAGCCGTTCCGGGTCCCTCGCGTGCTCGCCGCGGCCGCCAAGGCGCTAGGCGAATAGCCCGCAATCAGCTGAATCTCCACAACTTATCGAATTTCTGCGTCAGCCCACAAAAGGCACTTGACGTTCCAGCCGGGGTCCGGTTACATTGTGATTGTCGTCAATGTCATATAAAGTCTCTTATATGGCTTTATGCACGACAATAGGCGATATCTATAGGACAGTGGAGCCATGAGCAGCAAGGCGACCAATTCCGCCTTTCTGACCACTGAAGAGGTGTTGACCTGTCTGAAAGTGACTCCGCGGACGATTTACCGGTTGATCAAGGCCGGTGAGTTGCCCGCAGTCCGGATCGGACGGCAGTGGAGATTCCGCCGCGCCGATCTGGACGAGTGGATCGACCGGCAACGCACGGCAGCTATCGTAGGCAGTCAGGACGGCGACGTTTCCCCACCGTCGAGCGCTCCTCGGCGGGTATCTGTAACTCGGCATCGAGCCCACTTCCGCCATCGCGGAAGGTACTCAAACGGAGTGGTAGTCACATGAAGAAAGCAGTATGGAGCGGAATCATTACGGCGGTCGGCGTGCTGGCCCTGTCGACCTCGGTCTACGCGCAGCAGACAGCGAGCGGGGCCGTCTTGGTCACGGCGAACGTGAACGCCAAGGCGAAACTGACCATCAATGGCGGAGCGACGGCGTCGATCACCTTCGCGGATGCTGACCCGGACGTCAGCGCCACGGTCTCTGCGAGCCCGCTCACCATCGCCGTCAAGGTGCGCACGAGCGGCAACGGGGCCGTGACCCTGACCGTCCGCGCCAGCACGGATCTTACATCGAGCACTTTAGACACGATCGGCATCAGCGCCCTGAAGTGGACCTCGACCGGCACGAACTTCGCCACGAGTGGCACCAGCAGCGCGGCGGGAGAAGTCAGCGTAATGTCGGCCACCGGACCCGGCAACCATACCGGCGTCCAGACCTACGCCCTGGACAACAGCTGGGCGTACGCGACGGGCACCTACACGACGACGCTGACCTACACGCTGACCGCTCCGTAACCGATATCCGGTACGACGTGTCCTGCCGCCTCGCGTGGCGGGACACGCGTGCCTGGCATGTCCGTCGCAGCCGCTTCCCTCTCGTCCGGCCTTGTTCTGATCGCTGCGCTCGCGGTCGCCGCTCCTGCGGCGGCACAGAGCGCCACATCGACCTTCAGCGCCAACCTCGGTGGACTTGCCAAACTGTCGCTGTCGTCGACCACGCTTTCATTTCCCGACGCCGATCCCGACACGGTGCCGCTGATTCCCGCCGCAGGCGGCGCAATCACGATCACCGCAAAGGCACGGGCCAGTCTCGCTGCCGCGGTGACGCTGACGGTCGTGGCGGCCGACGATCTTCGGTCGGGGCTCGACACGATTCCGGCTTCGACGCTGACGTGGATCGCGGCCGGCACGGGCTTCGTCAACGGCACGATCAGCCGCGCCACTCCCCAAGTGGTGGGGTCGTGGACCGGGTCGGGGATTCGGACCGGGACGCAGACCTACCACTTTCAGAACAGCTGGACCTACAAGACCGGCACCTATTCGGTATCGCTCCTGTACACGTTGGTATCGCCATGAGAAGCGTGAGCCCGCTCGGATCGACGCTGCTCGCAGTTGCATGCCTGACGCTGCTGGCGTCGCCGGCGGTTGCGCAACCGGGTCCGAAGCTCGACATCAGCATCAGCCCGGTCACGACCACATTCCCGCTCTCCGACCCGGACACGGTGCCGATCATCGCCGCAGTCCCCGTACAGATCACCTACCGCATCCGTCAGAACGACGGTCCATGGACGCTCACGGTGCTGGCCAACGGGGACCTACTTGCCGGTTCGTCAACCGTCGATATCTCGAACGTGGCGTGGGTCGCGACCCCGGCGCCGCCGTTCCAGAACGGCGTGCTCAGCAAGACCGTCGCGCAGCGGCTTGCTTCCGGCACCGGCACCGGTCAACCCGGCTGGACAGGGCCAGGTGACGTTTCGACTGGCGAATTCATGGAATTACACAGCGGGCCTCTACACCCAGACGGTCGTGTTCACCCTCACCACTCCCTGATTCCGGGAATCCGATACCCATTCATGGCTCTCGCAGCGCTGGTTGCCGGCGTGATGCCGGCGGTGGCGCAGATCTCGGTCGAAGTGTCGCCCCTGCGGGTGGAGCTGCAGGCAGGTCCGGGCAGTGCCACCGACACAGGCCGTGACGCTCAATAACAGCAGCACCGAGCCAGTGCGCATCCGCGCGCGCGTGACCGACTGGGATCTCTCGCGTGACGGGGCGCCTCAGTTCGAGGGCGCCAAGGAGAACGGCCCGTTCTCGGCGACGAGCTGGGTCCGTGTCGCACCGCCCGAACAAGTCGTCGATCCCGGCAAGGAAGCAACGGTCCGTTTCACACTGGCGGTGCCTGGCGACGCTGCACCGTCCGGCTATCGCACCGGGATCCTCTTCGAGTTCGCGCCGGGGTCCGGCGACCCCATCGCTCGCAAGCGCGAGGTGCAGGTTCGCGGCCGCGTCGCGACGCTGATCTATGTCAACGTCGGCCAGCCGCCAGCGAGCATCGAGCTGAACGATCTCAGGATCCGAACGTCACCCGAACAGACGCACATCGTGGCGGTGCTCGCAAACACCGGCAAGCGGAACGTGCGCACGAAAGGCACGATGACCGTGTTCGGCGCGGACGGCAAGCCGGTCGCGCAGGTCCCGGTTCCCGACGTGCCGGTCCTTCCCGAGAGCGAGCGCGAAGTCTCCATCGTCGCGTTCGAGGCTGCGAAACCCCTGCCCCCCGGCGAGTATCGCATCGAGGTCCGCTTCGACGTCGGGATGCCGGCGCTGGTTGTCGGCGAGACGACGCTCAAGGTGTCGCGGTAGGACCGATGGGCCCGGTCCTTCGAGGACTGGCGGCCGGCCTCGTGGTATGCCACGCGGCGTCCGCCCAGGCGCAGCAGGGCACCGTGCAGGTCTCCGGCGCTGCGCAGAGCGTCATCGGCACCTCCCGCGACGTCACTGGCGAGAACGCCATCGATCCTGACTTCGGCGTGTCCTGGATCCAGCCGGGGGTCCGTTTCGGATCCTTCCAGATCGAGCTGCGTGGCGCGAAGCGCGCCGATCGATTCCACGTCGGGCGCAACTATGCCGCGCTGCGCGATCTGAGAGCCGGCGGCCTCTCATGGACCTTCGAAGCCGGAGATGCGTATTTCACCCGCGCGATCGGCGAGTACGGCTTCGCCAACCTCACCACACCGGCCGTCACGTTCAGCGGCGGCGCCATCAGTGCCCGCGGCACACGCGGCGCGCTGCACATCGTCGGTGGTCAGGCCACGGCGTGGCGCAACATCTTCGGCACCGATCCGGACACGATGGAGCAGACGCTCGGCATGGTGCGGGGAACCTACAAACCGTGGGAGCGCCTCGAGGTCCTCGGCCGGATCTCGCGGATCAAGACCTCGGACCTGCGCGAGTTCGCGTTCACGATCGCGGACAGCAAGCAGGCTGGCGGAGGCGTCAGGATCGTCGCGTTTCCGGCCCTGCACCTCGTGGGTGATGCGTCGTTCGTCGAGTACCGACGGGTCGATTCGAACGTCCAGGTGCGCGACGGCTCGTACCTCGCCGGTGCGAGCGTGCTGATGCCGAAGGGATGGATTCAGGCCAACGTGGCGCGGTTCTCTCCGGGTGAGTTTCCCGCGATGAACGACCCGCTCCACGATCGGCAGGCCGCCTTCGGCGCCGGCGAATACGATCTCCGGTCCCGTGTGCGCGTGTTTGCCGGGATCGAGAGTCTTCGCACGAACATCGATCCCGACCTGACGCTCACCGCGTCGACCTCGGTGCCACGCACCACCGCGACGCGAGGATTCGGCGGCCTGCGATTCGGTCTGGGTCCGCAGTCGGCCGTCACGTTTCGTGTCGAGGAAGGCGATCGCATCGCGCGACCGGTCCGCGGCGGGCTCGACGCCGAGAGCGACACCGGATCCCGCTCCGTCGAATGGCAGGCGCTGTTCGGCCCGGTCACGGCCTACACTCGATACATCCGCCGTGAAAACGTCGACCATCGGATTGCCGACTCGTCCTACACGCAGGATGATCTCACCACCCAGCTGTTCTTCCGCGTGGCGCGCAACACCCAGGTCTTCGGGCTCGCAACGATCGCGCATCACGAGACCGGCACCTCCCAGAGAAGCTCGTACTGGCAGGTGGGCGGCGGCACGCAACTGCAGGTGGCGTCGAAGAATCTCTGGCTTCGCGGCGAAGCCCATGTGAGCCGCAACGTCGATCTCATCACGCGGGACTTCATTCCGCGCGAATCGCTCAACGCCGGATTGAGCGGCCAGCTCGCCGGCGGCACCGTGTTGTCCTTCGACGTCGCGGCCGATCGCATTCCGTTCGGGGTCGAAGGGGGCACGCCATGGACGATGCGATCGACCGTGAGGGTGGTGCAGAACTTTTCGACCGGCTCGGCGCGCGTGATCTCCGCCGGCGGTATGGCCGCGGCGGCCTCACGTCCCCGCGGCACGGGGCAGATCATCGGCGTCGTCTACACGGACTGGAACGGCAACGCGACCCAGGATCCGGATGAAGCCCCGCTCGAGAACATCCCGGTTCGCGTGACCGCGGTAAGCACGGTCACGACCAGGCGCGATGGCGAGTTCTCGTTCCTGAACGTGCCCACTGGACCGCAGCAGGTGGGGCTCGACACCAGCGCGCTGCCGGTGGATTTCGATCCGCCGGCGATCAGTGCGGTGGACATCGAGCTCGATCGCGGCGCGACGCGGCGCGTGTCGTTCGGGCTGATTCCCCTCGGGTCGGTGCGAGGCAGGGTCATCCACGATGCCAATGCCAACGGCAGGATCGATCCTGGCGAAGAGCCAATCGAAGGCGCGGTGCTGGTGCTCGACGGTGGTTCGAGATCCGAGCAGGTTCGTCGAGGAGCGTATCGGTTCGACTCGATCCGCAGCGGGGATCATGTGATCTCGCTGCTCAAGGAGTCGCTGCCCGAAGGTGCGGTGATTACCGGCGCAAGCGAAGTTCCGCTTGCGCTGAATCGCACGCAGCTCTCCGTCGACATCGACTTCGCGGTCGTCGTCCAGAAACGGCCGGAGACGCGCAAGGTCTTCCCGCCGCGTGGCGGTGGACCACCGCCGCCCCCATCGGCGGACGCCCGCACCGCCCCCTCGAGGTCAGGGGCAGCAGCCACACCGGCTGGCGCTGCGGCGGTGCCGTCAGGATCGGGGTCGCCGTCGGCTCGAAGTCGCGCGTCAGAGGTCAGCGTCGGCACTCATGCGCCAGCAGCGAGCGAGGGAGCGCCAAGGTTCGTCGTCCAGGTCGCCGCGCTGAGCGATTCCCTCCGGGCACGCTCCGTCGCCGAAGATCTGTCGGCTGCCGGCTACACCGCGTACGTCCTCAGTCCGGGGGCCGCAGATCCCGATGGCCTCTACCGCGTCCGCATCGGCGGGTACGCGTCCAAGGCAGCCGCCACTGGCGCCGCCTCCCGCCTCAGCCGTCTCCTGGGCGAGAAACTCTGGGTCGTTGCTGAACACTAGGGTCAGATCTCTATTTTCCAATTGGGCGATCGCCCAATTGGAAAATAGAGATCTGACCCGCATCGAAAATCGAGATCTGACCCTACGGAATAGAGAGAACGAAGCGGACTGGGATGGTGTAGGTGCCGGGGGCGGCGCGCAGGACGAACGTCAACCGGCCGGTGCGGAGGCCGCTGCCGGTCCAGCGCGCGGCGACGGTCGGGCCGGCGGGAGCCAGACCGCCCGCGCCACTGCCGGGCCCGTCGCCAGTGAACGTCACGGCAGCCTCGTCGGGGCAATCAATAGATGACAGCCGCTCAACGGTGAGGACCACGTCGCCGCCGGTCTGGGTGCGCGCGCCGGCGGAGAACTCGACGACAGCGACGGCCGGCACGTCGGGGTCGCTGACGGCGAACTGCAGTACCTGACTCGACACCCTCAGAGAGGTGCGGGACCCGAAGCCTGCGACGACCGCGACTGTCGATGATTTCGTCTCCGCACCCTCGACGCTCGGGGGAGAGGCGAGAAGGGCGACGCAAACGACCGAGACGAAGCTCGAGACGAGGCGCGGCCGACGCATGCTGGGGACCTCAATCCTAGGTCACCAGCCCCTCGGAGCCAACGTCTCCATGGCTCCAAATCGAGAAGACTCCTGACGACATCAGATGACAGCCGGTGCGACTCTCGGACCGCGCGCGCATTCAGCGACACGGCGGGCATCGAAAAAGCGCGTGGGGGCGTGTGCTAAAATGACACGTTTATCTCGACTTCAGCGGACGCGTCCGAGCGCCTGTTCCCGTGATTCAGCTTTCCTCGCTCTCCAAATCGTTCGGTGACCGGGTCCTGCTCGACTCGGTGAGCTGGCAGATCGACGACGGCGATCGTGTGGGCCTCAGCGGGCCAAACGGGGCCGGCAAGACGACCCTCCTCAAGATGATGGCCGGGCTGGAAGAGCCGGATAGCGGCCTGATCACGAAGCCAGCGGGCTGACGTTCGGCTACCTCCCCCAGGACGGCCTCAGTCATTCCGGCCGCTCGCTGCATCGAAGAAGCCGGCCTTGCCTTCAAGCCGCTTCTCGACATGCGCCAGGAGATCGCGCTCCTCGAGGACCGTCTTGGAGACGATCACCTGCCGGAGAGCGAGCACGCGGCGATGCTGTCGCGCTACAGCGATTTGCAGGAGGAGTTCCGGCGGCTCGAGGGCTACAGCATCGACCTGAAGATCACCACGGTCCTGCGGGGCCTGGGCTTCTCGCCGGCGGATCTCGACCGGCCGTCCGAGACATTCTCCGGCGGCTGGCAGATGCGGATCGCGCTCGCCAAGCTGCTGCTCGGACGGCCCGGGCTGCTGCTGCTCGACGAGCCCACCAACCACCTCGATCTCGAAGCGCGGAACTGGCTGGAAGAATACCTCTCGAGCTATCCCCATGCCGTGATCCTCGTGTCGCACGACCGCTTCTTCCTCGACGCGGTGGTCACGCGCATCACCGAGATCGGCATGCGCACGCTGACCGACTACGTCGGGAACTACTCCGCGTACCTCAAGGAGCGCGACGCGCGGATGGACCTGCTCCGCCAGCGCAAGAAGGAGCAGGACGACGAGATCGAGCGCATGCAGGCGTTCATCAACCGGTTCCGCTATCAGGCGACGAAGGCCGCGCAGGTCCAGAGCCGCATCAAGATGCTGGACAAGATCGTGCCGATCGAGATTCCGCCCGAGCGGAAGCGCGTGCACTTCTCGTTTCCGGCCTGCGCCAGGAGCGGGCGCACGGTCCTCGACCTGCGTGACGTCTCCAAGAGCTACGGCGACGTGCACGTCTTCGCGAACGTTGGCCTGCACATCGAGCGCGGCGATCGCATTGCGCTCATCGGCCCGAACGGCGCCGGCAAGTCCACGCTGATGCGGATGCTGTCCGGCGTCGAAGCGCCCGACACCGGCTCGCGCACCGAAGGCCATCAGGTCGTCATGCAGTACTTCGCACAGGATGAAGCGACCCGTCTCGATCCCGCACTGACCGTCTACCAGACGCTCGCCGGTGACGCCCCGATTCAGATGGTGCCGCACATCCGCAACATCCTCGGCGGCTTCCTCTTTTCGGGCGATGACGTCGACAAGCCGGTACGTGTGCTGTCGGGAGGGGAGCGCACGCGGCTGGCGGTTGCGCGCATGCTGCTGCGGCCCTCGAACACGCTGCTGCTCGACGAGCCCACGAACCACCTCGATCTCGATTCGAAGGACGTTCTGCTCGAAGCGCTCGAAGATTTCGGCGGCACGCTGATCTTCGTGTCCCACGATCGCTATTTCGTCGACAAGCTCGCCACCAAGGTCGTCGAGATCGGAGGGGGCGGCGCCCTGGTGTATCCGGGCACTTACGAGGAGTTTCTGTGGAGCCGGAAGCAGCGCGAAGCCGGTGCACAGGCGGAGCGCGCGGGCGTCAGAGCCCCGGCCGCAGCGGTGATCGCGCAGCCGAAGCAGGCTGCTCGGTCGCGTACCCCGGCACAGGACGACTCCCCGTCATCCACGAACGGCGGCAACAGTGCGAGGGGTGATCAGCCGAAACCACCTGTGTCGTACGAGGAGCGGAAGCGACGGGAAGCGGAGGCCCGCCGTGAACGGAAGGCGGCCGACGTCCGCCGGAAGCGGATCGACGAGCTGGAGAGCCGGATCGCGGATCGCGAGCAGGCGATCAAGGACCTCGAGCAGACCATGGCCGCGCCGGGTTTCTACGAAAACCACGAGACCGCGAAGCCGGTCGTGGATCGCCATCAGGCGCTCATGTGGGAAGTTGGCGACCTGATGAGCCAGTGGGAAGCGCTCCAGCACCAGACGGAATCGTAAGGCAGTGCCAGTTTTGTAATCGGACCCGGAGCGCCGGGCGCGACCGATCCGATAAATCCCTAACGAAAGCGCAAACGCCGCACATACCCCGGCAGGCACCCTCTTTGCCCCCGTGGGGCGTGAACCGTGGTACGCCTGGAGCCGGAGCGTACGCGCCGCCGAAACAGCGGCTGTAAGTTCAAGGAATCAAACGGTTAGGCTGTTCAGGTCGGGCTAATTACAATATTGAGAGCCGGAACTTTGCCCCGATTTGGCGCCCAATCCGCCATGCCTGACGCGAAATCGCCCTCGACAGTCGCCCCCCCTGGGACGACTCCGCGCTCACGGCGGAGCCGGGCCAGACATCAGGACGACGCGGTAACGGCGGACAGTTTTTTCCGGGACCTGGTGTGGGGACTGAGGAACGGGCTGCTGGCGATCCTGCGTGACGGGACCGTCACGGTGATGAACGACGTGGCCTACCAGATCCTCGGACTCGAACGGCGACCGTCGGACATCGGCAAGCCGTTCAAGGAGGTCCTGCAGAACCAGCAGGAGGTCTGCCGGATCGTCGCCAGTGCCTTCGAGCTGTCGCACCTGCCCAACCGGGCGGAGATGAGGCTCAAGAACACGGGCAAGGTGATCGGCTACACGCTGTCCCAGGTCCGGAACAGCCGCGGCGAGATCACCGGCGCGGCGCTGTTCTTCAAGGATCTGACGCGGGTCGAACAGCTCGAGGAGCGCGAGCGGCTGCGCGATCGGCTGGCGGCCCTCGGGGAAATGGCGGCGGCGATCGCCCACGAAGTCAAGAACCCTCTGGCCGGCATCGAGGTGATGGCCGGGATCCTGAAGCGGCAGCTGGCGGACTCGCCGGATGCCCAGTCGATCCTGGGGGACATCATCAAGGAAGCCAAGATGGCCAACGCGATCGTGCTGGAGGTGCTCGACTTCGTCCGGCCAATCAGGTTACAGGTCGAGAACGTCTCGATCGCGGACGCGATTCGCGATGCGGTTTCCCTGGCGGAGGGCCACGTGCCGCGCGGCGATGTCCGGATCGTGGTCGAGTGTCCCGACAACCTGCCGGCGATTCAGGGAGACCCGCACCAGCTGCGGCAGATCTTCACGAATCTGCTGATGAACGCCTTCGAGGCGCTGAACGGGGACGGCGCGGTGAGGATCGCCGCAACGGCGCTGACCGAAGAAGGGCCGGCGGGCAGCGAGGGCCAGGGCCCGATGGTGCAGGTGGAAGTCACGGACAACGGACCGGGCATGCCCGCAGAGGTGCTCGACAAGATTTTCAGTCCGTTCTTTACGACCAAGCCCCAGGGATCCGGCCTGGGGCTGGCGATCGTCAGGAAGATCGTCGACGCACACGACGGCCGGATCGATGTCGGAGTGCTCGATACCGGGGGCACGCGATTCCGGGTCACCTTGCCGGTGACCGGAAGTCATCAGCTGTTCGGGTAAGGAAGCCCCGAGGCGCGCACGGGCGCGCCCGCGAGGGAGCGGCGCGGGGCATGGGGCCCCCGCAAGCGACCGAGCCGGGGTCCGGGGCAGAGCCCCGGTTGAGAAGGAGCCGTATGGGTCGCATCCTCGTTGCAGACGATCACGATTCACTTCGCCGCGGCATCGTCCGCGCGCTGACCGACGCGCACCACGACGTGGATGAAGCCGCCAACGGCAACATCGCGATCGAGAAGCTGCACGAGGGCGCCTATGACGTCGTGCTGAGCGACCTGAAGATGGGCGGAAGCGACGGCATGGACGTGCTGCGTACCGCCAAGTCCCTGCACCCGACCACCAACGTCATCCTGATGACCGCCTTCGGCACGGTGAACACGGCCGTCGAGGCGATGAAGATCGGCGCGTTCGACTACGTTCAGAAGCCGTTCGAGATCGAGGAGATGGAGCTCAAGGTCAACAAGGCCATCGAGCACCGCCGCCTCAAGCACGAGATCGAATACCTCCGGCACACCCAGCAGGACATCTACGACTTTGATCGGATTGTCGGCGCGAGCGGGGCGCTGCAGTCGGTGCTCGCCATCGTCAAGAAGGTCGCGAAGAGCAATACGACGGTGCTGATCCGCGGCGAAACGGGCACGGGCAAGGAGCTCATCGCCGGCGCCACGCACCACAATTCGCTTCGCGCGGGCCGCAACTTCGTGAAGGTCAACTGCGCGGCCCTGCAGGAGAACCTGCTCGAATCCGAGCTGTTCGGCCACGAGAAGGGCGCGTTCACCGGCGCCGACAAGCAGCGCATCGGCCGCTTCGAACAGGCGGACGGCGGGACGCTGTTCCTCGACGAAGTCGGCGACATGAGCGCGAACACGCAGGCCAAGATCCTGCGCGTGCTCCAGGAGCACGAGTTCGAGCGTCTCGGCGGCACGCGCACCCTGCGTGTCGACGTGCGGGTCATCACCGCCACCAACCGCAACCTTCCGCAGATGGTGGCCAACGGGCAGTTCCGCGAGGATCTCTATTACCGGCTGAACGTCGTCTCGATCGACATGCCGCCGCTCCGCGAGCGGAAGGACGACATTCAGCAGCTGGCGACCTTCTTCCTGCGCCGGTTCGCCGGCGAGCTCAAGAAGCGGGTCGAGGGCCTGTCGCCCGACGCCGTGAAGCTGCTGATGCGCTACAACTGGCCGGGCAACATCCGCGAGCTCGAGAACTCGATCGAGCGGGCGGTGCTGATGAGCGAGGGCCCGGTCGTGACCGCCGGCGACCTCCGCCTCGGCGAGCTGTCCACGACGACGTCGTCGGGAGACGCGAGCCCGGTGGTGAAGATTCCGCCGACCGGCATCGCGCTCGACGAAATCGAGCGGCAGGCGCTGATCGAAGCGCTGAAGATGTCGAACTGGGTGCAGAAGGACGCGGCGGAGCTGCTCTCGATCAGCCCCCGGGTGATGAACTACAAGATCAAGACGCTCGGCATCGACTATTCACGCGGCCGGCGTCCGATGGTCGAACAGCTGGTCTGAGAGAGTAGCCAGTAATCAGTTACCAGTTAGCAGTTTCCAGTCAGGGCCTCGCGAGTATCTACGCGATTTCCCAACTGGAAACTCGCTGCTGGGAACTGGCTACTGGCAAACAACCTAGTCTTCTCCCCGTTGCCGCTCGTCCCGCGGCCGCGCCGTCTACGCTTTCGGATGGGCCTTCTTGTACGCCTCGATCAACTGTGCGGCGTTGACGTGGGTGTAGCGCTGGGTCGTGCTGAGGCGGGCGTGGCCGAGCAGTTCCTGGATTGATCGCGAGATCTGCGCCACGTTCGAGCAGGTGCGTGGCGAACGAGTGACGCAGCGCGTGGGGGCTAATCCCGAGCTGCGTGCTGCACTGCGCGACGTACTTCCTGACCAGGCGGTCGACGCTCCGCGTCGACAATCGCTTTCCCTGATAGTTCAGAAAGAGCGGATTTGCCACTCTGCGCCGTGAGGCGGTCGCCCGCGCGGCCAGGACGCTGCGGGCGCTCAGCGTCGGCCGCGATCGCCGCGCTACGGGCCGTTCAGGCGACGCTGCGGGCAGCCCCGCCTGCAGCGCTTCCCAGTCCTGCAGCCATGCCCGCACAGCCGCTTCAGTCGACTTGTTGAAGGGGACCAGCCGCTCCTTGCGGCCCTTCCCGAGCACGCGCACGGTGCGGCTTGCGAGGTTCACGTCGTCGACGTCCAGACCCACCAATTCGCTCAGGCGCAGCCCGGAGGCGTAAAACAGCTCGAGGATGGCGCGATCGCGGCGGCCGAGCGGACGCGACGAGTCCGGCATTTCGAGCAGACGTGACATTTCGCTCTCGCCGAGATGTGCCGGGAGATGATGGTCCTGACGCGGCGTGCCGACCAGCGCCGCCGGATCGCCCTCGATCTCCCCTTCCTGACGCAGGTGTTTCCCGAATGCGCGGATGCCGGCGAGCTTTCGTGCGGCCGACGATCGCGAGTTGCCACGCTTGTGCAGATCGCCGAGGAACGCGCGAATGTGGGAGTGCACGAAGTCTTCTGGCGTCAGATCCGGACGCCTCTTGCCGAGATGGGCCGCCAGAAACGACAGGAACTGCGAAACATCGCTTTCGTAGGCGCGGACGGTGTGCGCCGAGGCGTTGTCGTTCAGGGCGAGGTGCTCGAGAAAGCTGTCGAGCTGTTCCTTCATCGAGTAGACGCAGGCACGGAATCAGTGTCAGCGGGCGACGTCGCCCGCCCCGCGATCCAGCCGTCGAGCGCCGCGAGCGCGCGCTCGGCGTAGGCCAGCTTCCGGTCACCCTTCTTTTTCGGCACACGCGCGCCCGTTCGGGAGGTCAGGGCCGGCATGATGCCGAAGGTGATGTTGGTCGGCTCATAGTGCCGCGGATTCGCGTTCGCGACGTAGAAGCCCAGCGCGCCGATCGCCGTCTCCCGGGGCGGCTCGGACGGGGTGAGTCCCCTGGCAATGGCCGCCGCATTCCGGCCCGCGATCAAGCCCGACGCCGCGGACTCAACGTACCCTTCGACGCCCGAAATCTGTCCGGCAAAGAACAGGTCGTCGCGCATGCGCGTCTGCCAGGTCGGCCGCAGCACCGTCGGGCCGTTGATGTAGGTATTGCGATGGATCATCCCGAAACGCACGAACTCGGCCTGCTCCAGACCGGGGACCAGCCGCAGCACACGCGCCTGCTCGCCCCACTTCATCTGTGTCTGGAAGCCGACCAGGCTGTAGTGATCGCCAGCCAGGTTGTCCTGCCGCAACTGCACAATCGCGTACGCTTCACGCCCGCTTCGCGGATCCGGTAGTCCCACGGGCTTCATCGGCCCGAAGCGCAGCGTATCCACTCCGCGGGCGGCCATCACTTCAACAGGAAGACACCCTTCGAAAAACCGCGGATCGTCGAACTCGTGCAGGGGCGCTTTTTCGGCCGCCATCAGCGCGTCGTAAAACCGTTCGTATTCCTCGCGGGTGAACGGGCAGTTGAGATAGTCCCCTTCCCCATCGTCGACGCCGCACGCCTGTCCGTCCGCTTGCCCGCGCAGGCTCCGATTCCAGCGTGACGCGCGGAATACCTTCGAGCGATCGATGGTCTCGGCAAGGACGATGGGGCTGATCGCGTCGTAGAAATAGAGATGCTTCGCGCCAACCAGACCCGCGATGTCGGCTGACAGCGAATCAGACGTCAGCGGCCCGGTGGCGATGATCAGCGGATCCCCGGACGAATCGGGAATCCGCGGCACTTCGCCCCGCACGACTTCGATCAGCGGATGGGTCGTCACCGCTTCAGTGATCGCGCTCGAGAACTGCTCGCGATCCACGGCCAGCGCAGCGCCGGCAGGCACGCGTGCGGCATCGGCTGCCCGCATCACGAGCGACCCCAGCCGACGCATCTCCTCTTTCAACACGCCGACGGCGTTATCGAGCTTGTCGCCACGGAAGGAATTGCTGCAGACGAGCTCGGCAAGGCGGTCGGTCTTGTGGACGGCAGTCGGCCGTTCCGGCCGCATCTCGTGCAGGACGACCGGCACACCGGCCGACGCGGCCTGCCAGGCCGCTTCACTGCCCGCCAGACCGCCGCCGATGATGATGACTCTGGACATCTGCTACGCGGGCGTTTCCGCGAGCTCTTCTGACCTCACGTACGAGCAGTTCTCGTTGTTGCAGATCAACTGCCGGCCGTGCCGCTTGGTGATCTTCTCGACAAGGAACGGCGCGCCGCAGTCCGGACACTTCTCGGACAGCGGCTTGTTCCAGAGGGTGAAGTCGCAGTCCGGGTAGTTGGCGCAGCCGTAGAACACCTTCCCGCGCCGTGACTTCTTTTCGACGATCTCGCCCCCGTCTTTCGGGCACAACACACCGGTCGTCTTCTGTTTCACGTACCTTGCAGTTGGGATAGTTGGTGCAGGCCGTGAACTCCCCGAAGCGCCCCTGCTTGATGACCAGGTTCGACTCGCACTTCGGGCACTTCTCGTCGAGGATCTGATCCGGCTTGGCGGCGGTCATGCCCTGCTTGGTGGCGATGATCTTCCGCGTGGTCTTGCACTCGGGATAGCCGGTGCACGCGAGGAACTGCCCGAACCGCCCGCGCTTGACGGTCATCGGCTTGCCGCAGTTCTCGCAGGTTTCCTCGAGCTCCCCTTCGGCCCCGGCATCCGGTGTCTCGAGCTCCCGGGTGTTCTCGCAGTCCGGATAGCCGCTGCAGGCGAGGAACAGGCCGAACTTGCCAGCCTTGATCACCATCGGCTTGCCGCACTTGTCGCAGGCTACCGGCGGCTCCGGCTCGACGCCTTCCTTCAGGTTGGCCATTTCCCGGGCCGCGCGCTTCAGATCCTTCTCGAACTTCTTGTAGAAGCTCGAGAGCGCCGAGGTGTAGTTCTCCTGCCCTTCCTCAATCTTGTCGAGCTCCTCTTCCAGCTCGCGCGTGTAGCCGACATCGAGGATGTCGTCGAACGCCGGGCTCAGGAGCTTCTCGACGAGCATCCGGCCGAGCACCGTCGGCTTGAACCGCCCGTCGATCTTGTTCACGTACTCCCGCGCCTGAATCACACCGATGATCGAGGCATAGGTGCTGGGCCGGCCGATCCCGTTCTCTTCGAGCGCCTTCACCAGCGTCGCCTCGCTGTACCGTGGCGGCGGCTGGGTGAACTTCTGTTCCGGCTTGAGCTCCTTCATCTCGAGCCGATCGCCTTCCGCGAGCGGCGGCAGCAGGCTCGAGCCTTCCTCGTCCTCCGCCGTCACCGCGTCGGGTCCAGGCCCCTCGGTCCGCGCCTCGGGTTGCTCCTGGTTGTAAACGGCCATCCAGCCCGCAAACTTCGGCACCGAGCCCTTCACCCTGAACAGATGTGACGGCGCTCCGCTTGCCGAAGCCTCGATGTCCACCGTCGTCTCGTCGAAGGTGGCCGGCGGCATCTGCGATGCCACGAAACGATTCCAAATCAGCCTGTACAGGTAGTACTGGTCCGGCGTCAGATGAGCGCGCACGGCTTCGGGCCTGAATTGCGCGGTCGTCGAGGTCGGGCGAATCGCCTCGTGCGCGTCCTGCGCATCCTTCTTCGTCTTGTAGAGGTTCGGCTTCTCGGGTACGTAGTCGGGCCCGAAGGTCTCGCCGATGAACGCGCGCACCTCGCCGAGCGCCTGTTCGGAGACCCGGGTCGAGTCGGTCCTCATATAAGTAATGAGGCCGATCGATCCTTCACCCGGCAGCTCGATACCCTCGTAGAGCTGCTGGGCGATCATCATGGTCTTCTTCACCGGGAACCGTGCTGCCTGCTGCAGCTTGCTCGTGATGAAGGGGGGCACCGCCCCCTTCTTGCGTTCCTTGGTGGTGACCGAGCTGACGGTCCAGGCCGATCGGCGCAGGTCGGCCAGAACCGCGTCGGCCTCTTCCTTGTTGCCGATCTTGACCGCCGCGCCGTCACGCTTGAGCAGCTTGGCCTCGAACTCGGGCGGCTGCTGCGCGGCCAGGCGGACGGCGATGTTCCGGTCCTCCTCCGAGACGAAGCGGTCGATCTCGGCTTCGCGATCGCACACGAGCTTCAGGGCGACCGACTGGACGCGGCCCGCGCTCAACCCCCGCCGGACCTTGTCCCAGAGCAGCGGGCTGATCTTGTAGCCCACGAGACGGTCGAGGACGCGACGCGCCTGCTGCGCATCCACCATCTGCTTGTTGATTTCGGTCGGGTGATCGAGCGCGGCGAGGACGCCCTTCTTGGTGATCTCGTTGAACATCAACCGGCGAATCTTTTTCAGATTCCCGCGGCCGAGCTCTTCCGCCAGATGCCAGCCGATCGCTTCTCCCTCGCGGTCAGGGTCGGTGGCGACGAAAATCGTATCGGCGTCCTTGGCGGCGTCCTTGAGCTCCTTCAGGACCTTCTTGCGGCTGGCGATGACTTCATACGAGGGCTCGAAGCCGTCCTCGATGTCGACGCCAAGCTTGCTCTTGGGCAGATCGCGGACATGGCCCATCGACGCGATGACCTTGTAGTTCCTGCCCAGATATTTATTGATGGTCTTCGCCTTGGCAGGCGATTCGACCACAACCAGTGACTTTGCCATAACGTTTGAATCTACCTTACGCCCTCAACCGCCCCCCGGGTCAAGGCTGTAACAGCTGAATGTCCGCTTCAATTCCCGGATGGGCTAGGCGAACATTTCACGAAAGTCTGGTGAACAGCCCCATCGAAACCCCCATCCGCCCTGCGATTTCCAGTTCTGTAATCCGGACGAGGAGTTCGGGCCCGGCGAGCCCGGTGAGCGCGGACAGCTCTTCCAGCCCGTAGGCCTCCCCAGGCGCCATCTGGCTCAACAAAGGGTCCTCGTCCACTGACCTGCCGCCCCCGGTCTGAGGCACCGTTATGCCCCACCCCAGGCCCTGGAGGATGTCGTCGGCAGTCTCGACGACCCGGGCGCCATCCTTCAAAAGCGCGTGCGAGCCGCGGTTCCGGCCCGACAGGACGCTGCCGGGCACGGCCATCACGTCACGGCCCTGTTCGAGCGCATACCGGGCTGTAATCAGCGACCCGCTCCGCTCCGAGGCTTCGACGACCACCGTCGCCAGCGAGATCCCGCTGATGATCCGATTGCGGAGCGAAAAGTGCTCCGGCAGCGGCGCCGCTCCCGGGGCCAGCTCCGAGATCACCAGACCTTCTCGGGCGATCTGCTCAGCGAGTTCGTCGTGCTCCGGGGGATAGACGCGATCGAGCCCGCATCCCTGCACTGCCACTGTCGTGCCGCCGGCACCAAGGCAACCCCTGTGCGCTGCCGAATCTACGCCGCGGGCCAGCCCGCTCGCGACAACCACGCGACGCGCGGCGAGCTCGGCTGCGATCCTGGAGCCGACCTCGAGGGCATACGGCGTCGCCGCCCGGGACCCGATCAGTGCCACGGTCGGCCTGCTCAGGATGTCAGGTTTTCCGCGGAGCCAGAGGACGGGCGGCGGATCGGGAATGCAGGCCAGCAGCGCCGGATACCGCCGGATCAGAAATCGTCCGCGCGTCGATCCCCATCTTCCGGCCATCCTCCAGCGCGCGTGCGGCTTCGTCGAGCAGCCCGAGGGCGGTGGCCGATGGCAGCGTTCGTATCCCGGCCACAGGCCGACCAGAGCAACTCGAGAAACGGGGCGCCGCTGAGCGATTCGTGCTGGAGATCCCGGAAGGCGGCAGCGATTCGTGCCCGCGATGCGGGCAGCATCGAGGCGGCCACGGCAGTCGGAAGGTCCATCTCTCGGCCTTTCAGCGCCGCCGGAGCCGATCCTCGGTGAACGTGAGGAGGGGGTCGGCCCTCAGCCTGCGCAGCTGGGCCCGACCCCCTGTCCCAATTATAGGTCCCGAGTTGTCACCAGAATTCCGGGTTTCTTACGGATCGCGTCGGGGTTTTACACGGCATCGACGGCAAGCGCTGGACATTCGCCCCAAATGGCCTGATCGTGGCCTGGTACACCCATTGCTGTTCCCTTCTGTCTGTCACTTGGAATCCGCTTGCGGCTGCGCGGAGTGGCCGCTATAGTGAGCAAACTACCCATGTTCCTTCGAGCAGTTACCGTCTGTTCGATGCTTGCATTTTCAGCGGCTGGCGTAACGGCGGCTGACCGCTCGGCTGCGAAGGAACAGGTCGACTTCGGCATCAAGGTCGCGCAGAACGGGCTGTGGCGTGAGGCGCAGTACCGGTGGGAGCGCGCGGTCGAACTCGATCCGACTTACGCGGAAGCCTGGAACAATCTCGCAATCGCTTACGAGCATTCAGGCAAGTTCGACGACGCGCGCAAGGCGTACGAGAAAGCGATCAAGCTGGATCCCAAGAACATGCTGATCCGGCAGAACTACGATCTCTTCAAAGAAATCAATGACCGGACCCAGAAACGTCGCGGCAGCCGCTAGCATCCTCGTGCTGTGCGCCGCGATCGGGTGCACGAACTTCTACGAGATCCCGATCGAGACGCCCATCCAGCCGAAGATGGACGTCACGCCATTCACGCGTGTACTCGTCGCCGGCTTCATCAGCGGCGGCACCGACGACGTGGACGGGAATCTGGAGACGGTGCGCCTGCTGCGAAGTCAGCTGCGGAGCAAGTCGAACCTTCGCGTGATCGAGGCGGAGGTGCTGCCGCTTGCTGACATCGCGCGCGATCAGATCAAGGCGCCTCCATCCGCGCCCGCGTCCCCGCCTGCAGACCCCGGCCGTGCCGGGGGCCCCGGCGGCGGCAGCGAAGCCACGAACCATAGCGGGGCCTCGCAGCCCGTCACGGAATCCGGCGGGCAGGCCCCAGCCGCCGCTCAGACGGCGCCCGCAGAAGGCAGCACGCCAGCAGGTGCAGCCCGTTCCAGCGCTGCCGGGCGGTCCTGACGCCGGCGACGGCAAGATCCGCAACGAAAAGGACCTCGAGCGCTATCAGGCGTTCTTCGAGAACACCGAGTTCTGGAGAAAGCTCGGTCAGGAACACCAGAATCCGCTGATCGTGACCGGCACGGTGCTCTTCACGAACACGCAGTCCCAGGGTTTCGTCACGCAGAATCGCGAGATCATCGACCCGCTCGGGCGTCGCGTCGTTCAGCCTTATCGCACCTACATGGAGCGCAAGGGCTTCATCATCGAGCCGCGGTTCATCTTCATCGACGGCCGTACGGGCGCCGTGCTCTATTCCGATCGGTTCCACGAGGAAATCCTCTATCCGGCCCAGCAGCAGACGCCACCCCTGTCCTCCTACTTCGAGCTGATGGACCGCCTGATTCCGAGCTTCCTGGGCTCCCTGAGCACTCAGCGAATCAGGGGCACCAGGGTCCTGCTGAAGTAGGTCTGGAAAGCCCCGAGGCGTTTACGGGCGCCCCGGTCCCGTGTTACTCTAGAACCTTTGCCAAGAGCGACTTATGCCCGTCCTACAGGCCGGGCGGAGGGTTCGAGCGTGTTCGCAATCATTCAGAGCGGCGGCCGCCAGGTGAAGGTCGTCCCGGGCCAGGTCGTGACCGTCGACCGGATCGATGCCGAGCCCGGCCAGGAAGTCAGCATCGACCAGGTTCTGGTGTTGGAGAAGGACGGCGGTGAAGTCCTTGCCGGCGCGCCGTTCGTGGCCAACGTGAAGGTCCTGGGCGTCGTGGACGGCGAGGCCCGCGGTCCGAAGATCCGCGTCTTCATGAAGAAGCGCCGCAAGGGCTCGCGCAAGACCAGAGGTCATCGCGCGACCTACACGCGGGTTCGCATCACCGGTATCGATTTCTAGGGCTTCCGAGCTAGGTTTCAAGAGATCGTCATGGCACATAAAAAGGGACAGGGCTCATCGCGCAACGGGCGCGACAGCAATTCACAGCGGCTGGGCGTGAAGCGTTTCGACGGCAACGTGGTGACCGGTGGCTCGATCCTCGTCCGGCAGCGCGGCCGCCGCTTCAAGCCCGGGCTGAACGTCGGCCTCGGCAAAGACGACACGCTGTTTGCCAAGATCGGCGGACGCGTGAAGTTCGAAGATCACGGCTCGCGTGGCCGCGTGATCAGCGTGCACCCTGTTGAACAGCCCCAGTAACATCCGCTAAGCGCCGGCGGTTCCAAGCATGTTTGTCGACGAAGTCGATATCCATGTCGCCGCCGGCCACGGCGGGCGCGGCGCCATGAGCTTCCGGCGCGAGAAGTTCGTCCCGCGCGGCGGCCCCAACGGCGGCGACGGCGGCGCCGGGGGTTCGGTGTACGTCACGGCGCAGTCGAACCTCAACACCCTCCTCAATTTCAGATTCCAGAAGGAATTCTCAGCCGGGCGCGGCGGCCACGGTGAAGGTTCGAATCGTACCGGCCGCAAAGGCGCCGACATCGAGCTCGCGGTTCCCGTGGGCACGGTGATCTACGAGAAGGTCGGCGACGATCTCGTCCAGATCGCGGACCTGACGACCGACGGCGAGCGTGTGCTCGTGGCGAAGGGCGGCATCGGGGGCCGCGGGAATGCTCAGTTCGCGACGTCGACCAACCGCGCGCCGCGGCGCGCGGAACCGGGCCTGCCCGGCGACGAGCGAGACCTCCGGCTGCACCTGAAGCTCCTGGCCGACGCCGGGCTCGTCGGCTTCCCCAACGCCGGAAAATCGACGATGATCTCGCGCATCTCTGCAGCGCGCCCCAAAATCGCCGACTATCCGTTCACCACGCTCAGCCCGAACCTTGGCGTGGTCGGACTCTCCGATCGACCGCAGCTTTGTCGTCGCCGACGTGCCCGGCCTGATCGAGGGCGCTCATTCCGGTCATGGCCTGGGCCATCGGTTCCTGAGCCATCTCGAACGGACCAAGGTGCTGGTCCACCTCGTCGACGTGTCGTCGTCGAGCGGCCGTGAGCCGATCAAGGACTTCGACGTCATCATGCGCGAGCTGGCGCTCTTTCCTGGACGCGACGCCTCAGGCGAGCAGTTGAAGGACAAGCCGATGGTGGTCGCGGCGAACAAAATCGACGCACTGGACGATCCTGCGCGGCTCGAGCACCTGCGGAGCCGCGCCGCCGGCCTCGGATTGCCGCTGTTCCCGGTATCTGCGGCCACCGGCGAGGGCGTACCCGCGCTGCTCGAGGCGGTCTGGCAGGCGATCGCCGCGCATTCCACCGCCTCCCGGGGCCGCGGCATCGGACGAGGGCCTCGAACGCGATCCCGAGCTCGATCCCGCACGGCATCGATGAAGGAGGCTGCGAAACGCTCGTGTCGGGATCCTCGGAGGCACGCTCGATCCCATTCACATCGGGCATCTCGAGACCGCTCGTGCGGCGCAGCGGGCCCTGTCGCTGACCCACATCCTGGTGATGCCGTCGCGGATTCCGCCACACCGCACCCACGGGCCTTCGGCATCGATGTTCCACAGGTTTGCGATGGCGGCGCTCGCCCTCGTCGACGAGCCCGACGCCACGGTCTCCGATGCGGAGCTGGTCAGCGATGGCCCGTCGTACACCATATCCACGCTCGAACGTCTCATCGCGCAGGGACTCCGGCCGTCGCAGATCTTCTTCATCACGGGAGCGGATGCCTTTGCCGAGATCGAAACCTGGCATCGCTATCCCGGGGTCCTGGACCTGGCCCACTTCGTCGTGATTTCGCGTCCGGGCGTGCCGGCCAGCAGCATGCCGGCGCGGCTGCCGCAACTGGCGGCCCGTTTTCGCCGGGAAGACGCCGTCGCCGGCGTGAATGGGCCGACCGCGGTCTTTCTCGTGGAGGCCGCGACTCCTGACGTGTCGTCAACCGACATCCGTCGCCGGCTGCGAGCTCGGCGAGAGCATCGCCGGCCTGGTTCCAGCTCCGGTCGAAACCCACATCCGCAGACACCGCCTGTACCTGGAAAACCAGCACGTATGAAGATCCGAAAAGAAATCGACTGAAAAGAAGGCAGAGAAGAAGACGGTTGAGAGGAAGCCGCGGAAGCCTGCGGCACGCAAGCGGCTGAGCGGCGACGTCGCCAAGGCCGTCAGAGCGGCGCTCGACAAGAAGGCGCTCGATGTCGTGGTGCTCGATCTTCGGAACACGCCGGCGTTCACAGACTTCTTCGTGCTCTGTTCGGGGCTGAACCAGCGGCAGGTGAAGGCGATCGCTGATGCCGTCGAGGAGACGCTGCGCGCGGCCAAGGTGCGGCCGGCCCACATCGAAGGCTACGACCGCGCCGACTGGGTCCTGATGGACTTCTTCACCTTCATCGTTCACGTGTTCACGCCACAGACGAGACAGTTCTATTCGCTCGAGCGGCTGTGGGGGGACGCCGAGCGGATCGAAGTGAGCGACACGTCCGCGCCCGGAGAAGCGGCCTCGTAGCACGGCGCATTCCCTGCTGCGTTCCAGCCCGGGATCGAACGCAGAAACCTCGTACCTGTCCGTCCTCACCTCAGCGGCTCTCCCGGAGTCCTCGGTCTTTCCGTCAAGTCATCACCTGGCAGCCGTTCTGCTGTCTCCGCGCTCGGTGATCCGCGAAGCGATCAACGGGTTGATGGCCGTCGTCCTGGCGCCTGCGTGCGCTGCGTGCGCACGGCCGCTCGAGGATCCACTGCGCTCCGCCGTGTGCGACCGCTGCTGGAATGGGATTCGGGTGGTGCAGCCACCGTTCTGCGGCGTCTGCGGTGATCCCTTGCTCACGTGGCGGCCGGTCGATGACGGTTATCGTTGCGAGCCCTGCCGCGTGCGGCGGCCGCACATCACGGCCGGCAGGGCGATCGGCGACTACGATGGGCCGCTCCGCGCGATCGTGCACGCGCTCAAGTACCGACGGGCCGGCGTTCACTTGCCGAGACCGCTCGGCGGCCTGCTTCGGAGGCATGCCGGTCCGATCCTCAGCGGCGCGGATCTCGCCGTCCCGGTTCCCTTGCACTGGAGCCGGCAATGGCGGCGCGGTTTCAACCAGGCGCACGAGCTCGCCGTCGGGCTCGGCCTCCCGGTCCGCAGTGTGCTGAAACGCCGGCGGCATACACGGTCGCAGACGGGCCTGTCGGCCGAGGAACGGCACGCCAACGTCCGCGACGCCTTCGTGCTTTCCAGGCGGCGCTGGACCGTCTCGACGGCCTCTGCATCGTCCTCGTGGACGACGTGAGTACGACCGGAGCGACGCTGGAGGCGTGTGCCCGGGTGTTGAAGGAGGAAGGAGCGCGGGAGGTGCGAACGCTTACAGCAGCCCGAGTCGCGACCGGACAGTCTCCACGTACGTCCGCACTGACGTCTGCCTTCGCGCGGTCGCCGGGATCAGGGCCCAGCTCGGATCGGATGACTGCGCACGATAGCTGCTCCTGACGCGAGTCAGCAGATCGAGATCACGCTCGTAGCGATCGCGATTCGACGGCCTTCCGATCGACGGCAACCTTCGGCGGGATGTCGAGAAGGATGGTCAGGTCGGCGGCCGGCAGGAACCGCTGGATCTCGGATGAGCCATGCCGCGTCGAGCCCCTGCGCCTCGCCGTAGGCGATGCTCGACGCCTTGTAGCGATCGCACACGATGATCCGTCCGTCGGCGACCCAGGTCTCGAGTCTGGCCCTGAACTCGTAGCGGTTGGCAACGTACAGGAGCTGCATCACGTCCGGGGCGTAATCGCGCTCGCCGTGCAGCGCCTGGTGGATCTCGGTGCCAATAGCCGTCGAGTAATCGGGAAACGACAAACGCTCGCAGCTGTGGCCGGCGGCGATCAGGGCCGCCGCGAGCGCGTCGGTCTGGGTCTGCTTTCCACTCTGATCGAGCCCTTCGAAGGCGATGAGGGCACCCCGCATGCGGTTCACAGCTCCAGCGCGACCAGATCGTCGATGGTTTGCCGGCGGCGGACGAGCGTGGCCTGGCCGTGCTGAATCAGAACCTCGGCGGGCATCGGGCGGCGGTTGTAGTTGGAGGCCATCACCGAGCCATACGCGCCGGCGTCGAACACGACCATCAGATCGCCGACCGCCGGTTCCGGGAGCCGTCGATCCCTGCCGAGGGTATCGGTCGTCTCGCAGATCGGGCCGACGAAGTCGACGAGGGCTTCTGGTGCCGCGCTGGCCAGCGACCGGCTCGATCCGGTGAAACGCGCCGTAGAGCATCGGCCGCATCAACTCGGTCATGCCGGCGTCAACGATCACGAACAGCTTTCCTCCGGCCTGGGGCTTGATGTCGACGACCCGCGTGATCAGCACGCCTGCCTGGCCGACCAGGAACCGGCCCGGCTCGAGGATGAGTGCGAGCCCGGTCTTCGCGCACGATCGGCAGCACGGCGGCCGCGTACTCCGCGGCCGACGGCACGGTCTGGCCTTCATACGGGATGCCCAGGCCGCCGCCGATGTCGAGGTGCTCGATCTCGATGCCGGCGCGGCGCAGCTCGCAGGCCAGCGTCGCGAGCGCCTCGGCGGCGCGCTGGAGCGGCTCGAGATGCGTGATTTGCGACCCGACGTGGCTGTGCAGCCCCACAATCTCGGACGCCGCGGCGGTCGCGCATCCGGAGGCACATCTCGCGCGCATCTTCGATCGCCACGCCGAACTTGTTGTTCTTGCGGCCGGTCGAAATGTGCGGATGGCTGCGCGCATCGATGTCGGGGTTCACCCGGACCGCGACCCGGGCGCGGCGTCCGCGCGGGCGGACGCGATGCGCGTCGATGCGCTCGATCTCCCCTTCCGATTCGGCGTTGATGCTGCGGAGGCCGAGCTCGATGGCCCGCGCGAGCTCCGCGTCGGATTTGCCGACCCCGGTGAAGACGATTTCCTCGGGCGTGAATCCGGCGCGGAGCGCCACCTCGATCTCCCCGCCCGAATTGGCGTCGGCGGCGGCCCCAGGCCGCGCAGCAGCCGGGCGATCGCGAGGGTCGAGTTGGCCTTGAGCGCGTAGTGCAGCGTGTGGGGATATCCGCGAACGCCTGGTCGACCTCGCGGTAGCGGGCCGCAATCATGTCGGCGCTGTAGGCGTAGAGCGGGGTACCGAAGCGGGCGGCAAGGTCGGCGAGCGGCACGCCGCCGCCGTGCAGCGCCCCATCCAGCCGTTGAAATGAGGACACGGTCTGTCGATTCTATCGTGTCGCCGCGCTGAGCTGGTGCGCCCGCCGGAGGCGTGATCGATGCCGGGTCTGAAGACCCGGCCCTACAGCCCGATATATAGAAACTGACCGAGCCATCTAGGGGCGGGTCTTCAGACCCGTCCGGGGGCGAAAGTCTTTCTGATATCATTTCGACCTACTTCTGAAGCTGATGACGCGTCGCCGCCAGCCAGGATCGACCCGAGATTTCGCGTCGAAGCGAGGCCAGATGTCGGTTGACTCGGCCGCGCCCCAGCCACCGATCACGCCCGACGCGCTGATCGAGCAGTGCCTCGGGGGGGATCAGGTAGCCTGGGAGATGGTCGTCCGGCAGAACTGGCGGAAGGTGTTCAACGTCGCGTACAAGTTCGTCGGCAAGCACGACGAGGCCGAAGACCTGACGCAGGACATTTTCCTGAAGATCTTCAAGGCGCTCGCGACCTTCGATCGGCGGGCGAACTTTCAGACGTGGATCGTCAGCATCAGCCGGAATCTGTGCATCGATCACTATCGCAGCGTCCGCAAGGAGCGGCAGACGATCGCGCGCGATGTGGACTCGAACGACCTGCAGCCGGCGTCGGCCGAGCGTGGACCGTACGCTGCGGCCGAGCATCAGGATCTCCGGGAACTGTTGCGCGTGGCGCTCGGCAAGCTGCCGGCGACGCTCCGCACTGCCGTCGTGCTTCGGGATCTGCAGGAGTTGTCGTACCAGGAAATCGCCGACCGGCTGAGCCTGCCGGAAGGGACCGTCAAGTCGCGAATCAACCGAGGACGGCTCGAACTCGCGCGTCAGTTGAAACGGCTGGAAGAGAAACAACCAGCCGGACGCCGGCGCAGCCGCGAATCCGGAGCTGCTAAATGAACGTCACTACCGACCACGCGAGCGGCATTGCCATCGTCCGCGTCGGCGAGTCTCGATTGATGTATCCCCTGTTGTCGGAATTCTCGTCCGTGGTGACGCAGCTGCTCGCGTCGGGCGAGAAGAGAGGTGATCGTGGACCTGTCGTCGGTCGGCTACGTCGACAGCGCCACCATCGGCTGTCTGATGGACCTGTACCGGCAGACGTCGGCCGCGGGTGGATCCCTGAAGCTGGCCGGGGTCCAGAAGCGCGTCGAAACGATGTTGACGATGACCGGGGCCCAGAACTTCATCGAGGTACACCCCGACGAGCCCAGCGCCGTCAAAAGCTTCGGAGCGTAGACCGATGCGCACGATCAAATTGACGACCGGCGCCGAGGTGCCGCTCGACGGCGACCTGATGACCGTCATCGAAAGCCTGTACCTGGAGATGACCGCCAAGCGCGAGCTGGAGCGGACCTTCGAGGACACCGTGAAGGAGATCCAGGAGATCATCGACCAGATGACGGAGGACGAACGGCGCCAGTATCTCTCCGAGAGCCTGTTCCTCAATTTCGTCTCCTTCGAGAACCAGAAGCTCGCCGCGTTGATGAAGAAGATCCGGAAGGACGACTGACGCTCTACCCCTCGTGTCCCTGAACTACCTGGCAACCCGGTTCACGTGCAGCTGGCCGTGGAGCACGATGGTGCTGCTCTGCGACGGCCGCCTCGTCTGCGGCTGCGCCGACCCGTACGGCCGGCGCGTGCTCGGCGACGTGCGGCAGGAGACCGTCAGCGCCGTGTGGACGGGCCAGACCGCGTCAACGCTGCGGCGCGACCTGAACAGCGGTGGGTCGAAATTCTGCGGCGACTGCCCGCTCAAGCTGCCGCTCAAGAAAGATCAGACAGAGCCCCAGCGCGATCTGAACGTTCCGCCGCTGCCGTCGCGGCTGTACATCGAGACCACCGCCGCCTGCAACATCTCGTGCGAGCAGGCCTGCTGTGCCCCGGAAACCGGCATCACCCGCACCCGTCAGGCTGGGATGCTCGATTTCGAGGTCTTCAAACGGGTGGTCGACGAGGCCGGTCCCTCGCTGGTCCGGATCGACTTCTTCAACTACGGCGAGGCCTTTCTCCACAAGCGCGCCGTGGAGATGTGCGAATACATCAAGCAGAACTTTCCGCACGTCTATCTCTACACGAGCACGAACGGCCTCGCCTTCACCGAGGAGCAGGTGCGGCGGCTGATCCGCTCGGGGATAGACGAGGTGACGTTCTCGATCGACGGCGCCACTCCCGAGAGTTACGTCAAGTACCGGCGCCGCGGCGAGTTCGACAAGGCGATCCGGAATCTTCGCTTCGCGGTGGACGAGAAGCGCGCAGCCGCGCGGGACGTGCCCTTCATCAACTGGCGCTACATCCTCTTCACGCACAACGACAGCGAGCGGGAGATGCAGCGGGCCCGTCAGATGGCGGATGAGATCGGCGTCGATCGCCTCTGCTGGGAGCTGACCGATCATCCCGAGGACATGTTTTCACGGCGCTTCGTTCCCGGGTCGGACGACCTGGCGCGCATCCGCCACGAAATCTGGGATGACAACAATCTCGGGAACGCCATCCCCGGCGCCACGCCCCGGGCGGAGATTGACGTTCGCGGGCCTCTACCCCTGGCCGGGCTGCCGATCGTGGCGCGCCACGGACGGGCGCTGACGCTCCGCGCCAGGGTCCGGAACGCCTCTACGCGCCCGTTCCCGGCGCAGGCGAGCTACGGACGCCGCCTGGTCAGGCTCGGAGCCCAGCTGTGCGGTCCGGACGGTTCGATCGTCAACCGCGACTACGAGCGGGCCTGGCTGCCCCGGGCGCTTGCCCCAGGGGATCGCGCAGACGTGCACATGAAGATCACGGCTCCGTCGCAGCCCGGACGCTACGTGCTGAAATTCGATCTGGTGAGTGAGGGGATCGACTGGTTCGAGTCCTGCGGGTCGCCGACGACGACGAAGACTCTGGTGGTGATCTGAAAAAAGAGGGCCGGGTCTGAAGACCCGGCCCTTTTTCTTTCTTTCGTCGTAGCGGTCTTTAGACCCGGCGAACCACTTAATTCGCCAGTCTCGCCGATGCCGGAACGGTACTCGTCGCCACGGCCGGGATCATGGCACCTTCCAGTGCCTCAACGATACGCCAGGCGTCCGGCTCTTCCAGGATTCGCGCGGCAAACGCCGTGTGCAGGGCATGCCCGCCGCGGTGGGCGACCAGGTGCCCGATCACCGGATGCCCGACGAGCGACAGGTCGCCAATCACATCCAGAATCTTGTGGCGGACGAACTCGTCCTCGAACCGAAGCGCGTTATTGAGCACGCCGGTTTCGCCGAGGACGATGGCGTTGTCCAGCGAGCCGCCGAGCGCCAGGCCGCGCTGCCGGAGCATCTCGACCTCCTTGAGGAAGCCGAACGTTCTGGCCGGGGCAATCTCTTCGACGAAGCTGTCCTCGGTGATCCTCATCGTCCGCGACTGATGACGCAGCAGCGGGTGGTCGAAGCTGATGCTGTAGGTGACCTTGAAATGATCCGAGGGATAGAGCGCAATGCGCTTGTCCCCGTGGGTCAGCGAGATCGGCCGCAGCACCTTCAGGAACCGGCGCGGGGCTGACAGTTTTCTGACACCCGCCTCGTTGAGAATCAGATAGACGAACGGTGCCGCGCTGCCGTCCATGATCGGCACTTCCGGGTGATTCAACTCGACGATGGCGTTGTCGATCCCGAGGGCGGTCAGGGCCGCCAGCAGGTGTTCGACCGTCTCGACCGACACCGCTTCGCGGGTCAGGCCGGTCTGGTACTGGATGCCGCCGAGGTGCGTGACGGTCGCAGGGATTTCAAGTCCGCCAAGATCGCTGCGCTGAAAACGGATGCCGTAGTCGGCAGGGGCCGGTTTGAGCGACAGGGTGACCTTGTTGCCGGAATGAAGACCGATTCCGGTGCAGGAGACGGTTCGACGGAGCGTGCGCTGCGCGTTCATGTCCTCTCGGATGGAAAATGGCTAAGCCAGTTTGGCTTCTTCCACCTCAGCAAAGCGTCTGCCACCGCTCCCGTATTTGTAATGTGCGGGGTAATTGACGGATTTCCTGTGATTTTCTGAAGGTCGCCGAAACCCGTGAAAGGTCGCGCGGGAGCAGACTGTGGCTCTCCGACCACACCGTCGGACGGCGAATTCGTGGCTCGGTTACCACAGTCGACGAGCGGCTTCGAGGAGGTGGAGGGCCTCATTCACGACGCCAGAGCCGGCGGAACTCGCAGGATTTCCGCCAGAAACTGTCCCGTATAAGAGTCTCGGCTCCTGGCGACGTCTTCAGGAGTCCCCTGCGCCACAATCCGGCCGCCGCCTGCGCCCCCTTCCGGCCCCAGGTCGATGACGTGGTCGGCCGATTTGATGACGTCGAGGTTGTGCTCGATGATCACGACTGTGTTGCCTTGATCGACAAGTTTGTTCAGGACGTCGAGCAGCTTGTGCGTGTCCTCGAAGTGCAATCCCGTTGTCGGTTCATCAAGAATGTAAAGCGTCGTGCCCGTGCCTCGCCGCGACAGCTCCTTTGCCAGCTTCACCCGCTGCGCTTCGCCGCCGCTCAGCGTCGTTGCCGACTGTCCAAGCTCGATGTAGCCCAGACCGACGTCCTGGAGCGTCCGCAGCTTCCCCGCGATGGGGGGAAAGTTCTCGAGCAGCGGGAGCGCCTGATCGACGGTGAGATCGAGGACATCGGCGATCGACTTGCCGCGGTACTTGATCTCCAGGGTTTCGCGGTTGTATCGCCTTCCCTTGCACTGTTCGCAGGTCACGTAGACGTCCGGAAGGAAGTGCATCTCGATGGCGATGACGCCGTCTCCCTGACAGGCTTCGCAGCGGCCCCCTTTTACGTTGAAGGAGAAGCGGCCTGGCTTGAAGCCCCGGGCCTTGGCTTCCGGCAGCATCGCGAACAGCTCCCGGATGAAGGTGAAGAGCCCGGTGTAGGTGGCAGGATTCGAGCGGGGCGTCCGCCCGATCGGCGACTGGTCGATCTGGATCACCTTGTCGAGCTGTTCGGTGCCCTCGATCGCCGTGTGGGTCCCCGGCTCGTCAGCGGCGCGATAGAGCTGGCGCGCCAGCGAGCGATACAGGATTTCGTTGACGAGCGTCGACTTCCCCGAGCCGCTGACCCCCGTAATGGTCGTCAGGACGCCCAGCGGAATGTTGACGTCGATGTCCTTCAGGTTGTTCTCGCGCGCGCCCTTGATCACGATGCTGCCGCGGGACGGCGCGCGGCGCGCCCGCGGCGTTTGAATCGCGCGCTCGTTGCGGAGGTAGGCCGCGGTCAGCGAGCCGTTGCCGTCGGCGAGCAGCTGCTGCGGCGTGCCCTGGAAAATCACGTGGCCGCCGTGCTCGCCGGCGCCTGGCCCGAGGTCCACGACGTAGTCCGCCGTGCGGATCGTTTCCTCGTCGTGCTCCACGACCAGCACCGTGTTGCCAAGATCGCGGAGGCGGGCCAGCGTGGAGAGAAGCGCCCGGTTGTCGCGCTGGTGCAGACCGATGGAGGGCTCGTCGAGGACGTAGAGCACGCCGGTCAGGTTGGACCCGATCTGCGTGGCCAGACGGATCCGCTGCCCTTCCCCACCGGACAGCGTCGCGGCGCTGCGCCCCAGCGTGAGATAGCCGACGCCGACGTCGTGCAGGAAATGCACGCGATCGCGGATCTCGCGCAGGATGCGGTTGGCGATCAGTGCTTCGCGATCGCTCAGCTCCAATGAGTCGAACACGCGGACCGCTTCGGCGATCGGGAGCCCGACGTACTCCGAAATCGTGCGCCCCTTCACCCTGACCGCCCGGCTCTGCGACTTCAACCGCTCGCCGTTGCAGGCCGGGCAATTACGCAGCGCGCGGTAAGGTTCGAGATTCTCCTGCTCGAGCCAGCTGCCCTCTTCGTAGCGCCGTCGCAGATTTGGAATCAGTCCTTCGAAGCCGGCGCCGAACGGGTCCTTCTCTTTGGTCTTTCCCTTCCTTGGCGCCTCGTCCCCTCGCTTCGCTCCCACGGCGCCGAAGAACAGGAGGTCGCGCACCTTCTTCGGAAGCCGCCGGAATGGCAGCGCGAGGTCGATGTCGAAGGTACGGCTCAACGACTCCAGCGCTTCGCGCACCAGTTTCTTGTCGCCCTTGGCCCACGGCACGATGGCGCCGTCGCTGAGCGACAGTGACTCGTCCGGCACGAGCCGCACCGGATCGAAGTCGTAGACCGCGCCCAGGCCCTGGCATTCGGTGCACGCCCCATGCGGCGAGTTGAAGGAGAAGGCGCGGGGCGTCATCTCCGGCATGCTCACGCCGCAGTAGGTACAAGCGAGCCGCCGTGAAAACAACCGGTCACCGCTGTCGTAGGTGTTGATCACCACGATGTCGTCGGCGAGGTTGAGCGCAATCTCGACCGATTCGGTCAGTCGGCGCTCGATGCCTGCCTTGAGGATGACGCGGTCGACCACGACGTCGATGGAGTGGTTCTTCCTGCGGTCGAGCTTGATGTCCTCGTCGAGGGACCGCAGCTGGCCGTCGACCCGGACCTTCGTGAAGCCGCGCGCGCGCAGGGCGACGAGCTCTTTCTTGAACTCTCCCTTGCGGCCCCGCACCACCGGCGCGAGCACGTTCACCCGCTCCTCGTTGGGCGACAGCATCACGATGTCGATGATCCGCTCGAGCGACTGCGAGGCGATCTCGCGGCCGCAGACATGGCAATGCGGAATGCCGATGTTTGCAAACAGCAGCCGCAGATAGTCGTAGATTTCGGTGACCGTGCCCACGGTCGATCGCGGATTGGAGCCGGTGGTCTTCTGCTCGATGGCGATCGCCGGCGACAGCCCGTCGATCAGGTCGACGTCGGGCTTCTCCATCTGCTCGAGGAACTGGCGGGCGTAGGAGGAGAGGGATTCGACGTAGCGGCGCTGTCCCTCCGCGTAAATGGTGTCGAAGGCGAGCGACGACTTGCCGGAGCCGGAGAGGCCCGTAATCACGACGAGTTTGTCGCGAGGCAGCTCGACGTCGATGTTTTTGAGGTTGTGGACGCGGGCGCCGCGCACCGCGATCCAGTCGTGCGCCATCTCTCCCTACCGGCTGTACAGGGGATTACCCAAAGGGGTGATTGTACCATCCGGCAGCTCGAGAAGCCGGGAGGCTAAGTGGCGGCAGCTCGTCCGTTTGCGGCCTTGAGCCGGCTGTGCTGATAGCCGTACATGAAGTAGAGAATCAGCCCGATCACCAGCCAGACGCCGAACCGTTCCCAGGCCTGCCTCGGCAAGCCGACCATCACGTACATGCACGCGACAGCACCGATCACCGAAACCGGCCACACGAAGCGCACCCGGAACGGCCGCGGCCGTGAGGGGTCCTTGTAGCGCAGGACAAGAACCCCAAGGCAGACGATTGCGAACGCACACAGGGTCCCTATGTTGGTCAGGTCGTAGATCTCGTTCTCGTCGGCAACCAGGCTGCCCAGCGCAACGACGACACCGGTGACAACGGTGGTGATGTGCGGGGTACGGTACTTCGGGTGAACCCTGGAGGCCCATGCGGGAAGCAGGCCGTCGCGGGCCATGGCAAAGAAAATTCGCGGCTGCCCGTATTGAAAGACCAGCAGCACGGCGCTCAGCGAGACGACCGCCCCAAACGCAACGATCCAGCTCGCCGTCGTCAGGCCGGCCACCTCCAGCGCGCGAGCCAGCGGATCGGCGGCTTTCAGCTGCTGATAGGGCACCAGCCCGGTGGCGACGATGCCGACGATGACGTAGATGAGCGTGCAGATCGCCAGCCCGCCGAGGATGCCGATCGGCATATTGCGTTGAGGATCGCGGGTCTCCTCGGCGGCCGTCGAGATCGCGTCGAAGCCGATGTAGGCGAAGAAGACGATCGCCGCGCCCTGATGAATGCCGAGCCATCCGTTGGGCGCGAACGGTTTGTAGTTATCCGGGTTGATGTGCGTCGCGCCGAGAACGACGAAGAGGCCGAGCACCAGCAGCTTGACGACGACCATCACATTGTTGGCGCGCGTGCTCTCCCGCACGCCGATGTAGAGCAGCCAGGTGATGGCCATGACGATCAGGGCCGCCGGGATGTTGAGGAGTACCGGGATGCCGGCAATCCGCGGCGCAGTCTGAAGGAGAGCGTGCACTTCCGGGTTCGAGCTCAAGAGCGCGGTACGGTACCCGTGAGTCAGCCAGGCCGGGAATTCGATCCCGAACCCCGAGAGCAATGACGTGAAATAACCGCTCCACGCAATCGCCACGGCGATGTTGCCGACCGCGTATTCGAGGATCAGGTCCCAGCCGATGATCCACGCGATGAGCTCGCCGAGAGTCGCATAAGAGTAGGCGTAGGCGCTGCCCGCCTGCGGGATCATCGACGCCAGCTCCGCGTAGCAGAGCCCGGCCAGCGCGCACACTCCGCCGAGCAGCAGGAACGAGAAGACGAGCGCCGGCCCGGCGCCGTAACGAACCACCTCGCCGTTCGGCAGAACCTCTCCGGCCGCTGCGGTCCCGATCGACGAAAAGATGCCCGCCCCGATGACGGCCCCGATCGCGAGCATGATCAGATCGCCCGCGCCCATGACGCGCTTCAAAGACTGGTGAGTTTCAGCGAGGAGCTCGGAGATGGGCTTTCGGGCGAACAGTTGATTCATGCGCGTCAACCGGCAACGGACGAGAGGAGACCACGAACAGGGACGTTGAGGCGGTAGGCCGTATCCTGCGACACGAGCACCAGTCCACCCCGGGGATCGAAGGCGAGGCCGATCAAGTCACCGCCCGCGATGAGCTGGCGAGGAACGTCGGGTCGATCGAGCGGAAGCCGGTACAGGCCACTCCATCCCGCCGACGGCGTCGACGACGAAGAGGTGACCCTGGTCATCGAACGCCAGGCCCTGGGGACGGCCGAACCCTTCGTAGAACACCTCCACATTCCCGTCCATCGAAATCCGATAGACGGGATCCCTCGGGGCCATGGTCGGCGCGGTGACGTACAGGCGCTCGTCGGGACCGAACGCGAGATGAAACGCAGCGACGCTGGGAGGCAGGCTGGCCAGAAGCGTGGCGCGGCCGCCGTCGACCCGCAGCACCGAGCCGGAACGGTCGCCGACGTAGAGCGCCTGGTCAGGACCGAACGCAATGCCGCACGGCACGCCGAGATCGGCCGCAAGAATCGAGGCATTCCCGTCCGGTGTGACACGGTAGACCGTGCCTTCGAATCGCGAAGAGACGTGCAGGACGCCCTCGCGATCGAACGCCATCGACGTCGGGTTTGGAACGTCGCCGGCGAACGGCTCGCGGGTGCCGTCCGGGCGGACGACAAAGATCGAGATTGGCGCCTGTTGCCCCCGCGAACCGCTGAAGGTGACGTAGAGGTTGCCGTCGCGATCGAAGACGGGACTGTCGACCAGGTGCAGCCCGGTCGCCAGAGGGGTCGCCACGTCTATGTACGGCGTTTCCCCCGGCACGTCGTCCACCCGCACCGGCGTCGGCCCTCCCTCGAGGCCGGCGGGCACGGTCACGGTGACCGCCTGGGACGAGACCAGCGTAGGCCGGGCTGGCTCACCGCCGATGCGGACCTGAACCGGCGGGTCGACCGGAAACCCCTCCCCGAGGATCACGACCTGGCCGCCCTGGACCGCCCAGAGCGGCCGAACCGAGGTGATACGGGAAGGGGAACTGACGGGGCTCATCACGGGAACATTCTGTCGTGTGGCGAATTATGACCGGCCTGACGGGCTCAGGCTACCGGCCCGTTATCGCCGATTCGACGGGGTGCGCCGGGGGTTCAGCGAACGCGAGGGTCCCGTGGTGGCCTGACGGCGAGCTTCGGGGCAAAACCGCTAGCTCTCGTCCAGCTCCATGTTCCAGTAGAAGTAGTCTCGCCAGGTTTCCGGCGCGTCCCTGAGGCCGACCGTAATGCGGATGGCAGGCGCCTTTTCCGGACGTCTGGGGACGCGAATCAGATGCATACCAGCCTCGGCAGGCGTCCGTCCCCCTTTCCGGCGATTGCAGGAGACGCAGCAAGAGACGATGTTTTCCCAGTCCTTTCGGCCGCCCTGGGCGACCGGCACTACATGATCGAAGGTGAGATCCGCTGTAGGGAAGGACTTCCCCGCAGTACTGGCACGCGTGATTGTCACGGGCATAGATGTTGGCCCGCGAAAACGGAACGTAGTCGATATTCCGCTTGATCTTGATATATCGCAGCAGGCGAATGACCGAGGGCAGCTTGAAGCTGAAGGAGGGTGAACGGACCTCCCTCTCGTACGAGGAGATGACCTCGACCTTCCCCTGGCACCAGAGCGTGACCGCTTTCTGCCAGTGGACGACCTTCAGGGGCTCGTAGGTGGCGTTCAGAAGGAGCGTCTGCTCCATATAAGCCTGAGTCATTCTGCACGATGACGCGCCAAATTGTCAATGTTTGCAGGGGCTTACGGAGATTTCCGGCGCGCGATGGGAGGGCCGGCGACTGAATGTACAGCTAGAAAACCCGGCGGATTCCTACGAACCGGGAGCTCCAGTACCGCGACGTGAGGCGTTCGACCCGAACCACCCCGCTGGAACTCGGGGCGTGGACGAACTCACTGGCTGAGACCGCAATACCGACGTGCGAGGCCCCGCGGGCGACGGTGCTGAAGAAGACCAGATCGCCTGGCTCGAGCGCGTCTGGCGAAATCTCGCGGCCTGCCTCGTATTGCTCAGAAACCGTTCGCGGCAGTGCGAGGCCTTGCTGGCCGAACACGTATGTCACGAACCCGCTGCAGTCGAACCCTGACGGGTCGCTGCCTCCGTTCCGGTAGGGCGCTCCCTGAAGGGACAGGGCGGTGCCAACTACCGGGGGGAGTGGCAGGTCAGCGGCACGCTCGTAGGGTGGCGGCTCTGGCGCCGGGACCGGGGCTGGAGGCGGAGCCGAAGGTCCAGGCCTAGGAAACGGGGCCGGTACGGCGCCCGTCGACGCACATCCCCCCGCCAGCAGGGTCAGCAGCAGAACGGGAACGGTGAGGCGCATCCTGCCCGGCTTATCGGCCCGCCTTCGCGCTTCGCGCTACGGCGCGGCAAGAATTCCGCCCTCAGGCGGAGGGGTTCTACGCAGCCCGATTCGCGCCCTTCCTGGTCAGACGGCGGGTCGTCTGTTCGAGGAACTGGCGCATCTGCAGATCATCGGCCGTGTAGATCATGGGCTGCGAAGGCGACTTGATGCGCTCGATCGGCACGTTCGGATCGATGGGCATCTCAATCGCTTCCATGTAGCGTTGCGGAAACGACGGGAAATTGCGAAACGTCGTCGACACCACGCCGCCGAAACTCGTCGTCAGCGTGTTGAAGTCGTGCTGCAGGAAGTCGTAGAGCTCCGGATCGGCGTCGCTCGCCACATAGGACTGCACCATCTCGGCGACTTCTTCGTAGAACTCGGGACCGTGCGAATGCGGCGAGTCACTGCCGTCGGCGCGAATCAGCTTGCGAATGCCGGCCGCGTCAGGATCGATGTGGTAGAGCTCGTGAATGACGGTGTCGAGCTTGGCCAGCCAGCTGGGCGCGTCGGCCGGATAGAGATCCGCCTTGCGCGAACGGTCGAGCGACTGATCGCAGAATCGCGGCAGGACGAAGGAGATCAGGTACTTGATTCTGGTGCCGGCGATTCGTACGTCGGGCGACTTGGTCACGAACCATTCGGATCGCCTGGTGAGCTGACCCGTCGCGCGGTCGCGCCAGAAGTAATAGCCCGGCTCGCTCTCGGGAAGCGTCAGGCAGTGGCAGGTCGCAAAGGCTCCCTCGGTGTGCGAGCGACCGAACCTCCCGAAAATCAGGACCTCGTTGAGGTCGATGAATGTCAGCCGCGGCGTGCGGCGGCAGACATCCTCCATCAGCAGCGCAATGCGCTCCGTGTAGTTGATCATCGAGACACGCCGAACCGACCCGCACAGCTACGCTGGCCGGGCTCGCGTCCTTGCCGCTTCAGAAAGGGAGCTATGTGAAGCAGGAAACGATGCTGACTATACGGGGATCGGGCAAAAGTGTCAAGGTGAGCCGTACGAACCAAAGGCCGAGCTGTCAGTGACTTAGCCGCAAGGGGGGCGTTCGCAGGGACGGACGGGCATAGCCGGGGCCGGCGGCACCGCTTCGCCCGGCAATGCCGTGGGAGCGCCGGGCTCCGGGATGACCGGGACCGGATCAGCGCTACTGCCATCCCCCGCCGGCGGCGTGCCTGTGGGCGTTTCAGCAACGGCAGGAGGCGGCGTTGCGGCCCCCATGCGACGCATGATCATCTGTTGCCGGCGGCGCAGGCGCGCGGTCGGCCGGCCCGGCGTCAGCACCCGGGGATTGACGATCGCGCCGGCGAGCAGCGCGGAATCCGACGGTCCGAGATCCGCCGCGGATTTCCCGAAGTAGCTTCGAGCCGCGGCCTCGGCCCCATAGATCCCGTCTCCCCACTCGATCACATTCAGATAGAGCTCGAGAATCCGCTGTTTCGTCAGCTCCGCCTCCAGGCGCCGCGCGATCAGCAGCTCGCGGACCTTGCGGATCGGATTCTTCGAGGGCGAGAGGTAAAGGTTCTTCGCGAGCTGCTGGGTGATCGTGCTGCCGCCGCGCGCGAACTCGAGCCGTTCGATGTTCACCTCCATCGATTCCTTCATCTGCTCGAAGTCGATCCCTTCGTGTTGCCAGAATCCGGAGTCTTCGGCGACGAGCACGGCGCGTTTCAGGTTCGTGGAGATGCGGGCATACGGTACCCAGTGCTGCACCCGTCGAGGCGGTTGGCCCTTCGCGCGCGCTTCCCGCATGCGCAGGTCGATGAAGGCGGTGGTCTCGGGATTCCGTGTGCGCAGCGGCCGCACGTCCGGCAACGAGAGATAAAGATAAGCGCCGGCAGCGAAGCCGACGGCGAGGAGCGCCGCGAGGGCGCGTCCGAGCTTCCGCATCACTTGCAGTCTACGCCTGCTGCGCCGCAGGTACCGAGTGCCACGCAAAAACAGAAGGCGGGGCGATACCGCCCCGCCTTCTCACCGCTCGCGTCCCGGCCCATACGGCCGCGGTGCGCGACCTCAGTGCACCCGGGTTCCCCAGGCCGACCTGGTCCGACGCCAGTCGTCGTCCAGGATGGTCCAGAGCGTCTGATCCAGGTATTCGCCGTTGCGCAGGAAGGACTTGCGCAGGACACCTTCCTGGACCGCACCGATCTTCCGCAACGCGCCGTTGCCGCGACCGTTCGCGACCGCCGCGCGCGCTTCGAGTCGGTGGGCGCCCACCTGTTCGAACGCAAAGTCGACCACCATCTTTGCGCCGTCGAGAAACGCACCCGAGCCCCAGAACGCGGAGCCGATCGCGAAGCCCCATTCGGCGGTCGCGAAGCCCGGTTCCAGCTGGCGCACCTGGAAAATCCCGATCGGCGTATCCATCCCGTGCGGCACCACCGCGAAGCAGACGTAGTTGCCCGCCGTCCGCTCACGGTGCGTCCACGCGATGAACCGCTCGAACCCCTCGACGGTCGTCGGGGGCGGCGAGATGAAGCGCGATACTTCCTCGGTCGAAAGCATCGCGAGGAGCGACGGCGCGTCCGAGAGCCGCAGCTCCCGCAGCGTCACCATCGTTCCCGTCAGCACCGGCAGCGCCTGCCGCCAGTCCGACGAGGTTGTCGTGCTGTAGCTGCCTGCGAGAGCGGCGTGCACGTCGAGCTGTTCGCCGTCGCGATAAGGCATCTTTTCCATGATTAGAGGCCTCCCAAGATGCCCACCGCGCCGGCGATGGCAGTTACCGGTTGTGTGACCAGGTTCTGTTCCGAAACAGGTACCGTCACGAGCGGAGCTTCGAACAGGCTGTCGAACACGCGTCTGATCGAAGTTGACTGGCGGCGCAATCGGGTCGTCGAACATCGGTGCGTCTTCACCCGAAGTGCCCCAGGTCATGTTGTCGTCCTCGCTGGAAGTTCCCCAGACAAGGTTGTCGACATTTCCACTCGTTCCCCAGACCAGGTTGTCCCCGCGCGCCGCGGTCCCCCAAACGAGGTTATCCGCGGACAGAGACGTGCCCCAGACCAGGTTGTCACCGGCAATGGAGGTTCCCCACACCAGGTTGTCGCAGTTGGCACCACCGCAGTCGGTGCCCCAGACGATGTTGTCGTCGCCGAAGAGTGTGCCCCACACCAGGTTGTCGTCCGAGCGGTACGTGCCCCAGACCAGGTTGTCACCGTCCGCGTCGCGCACGGTGCCCCAGACCAGGTTATCGGCGCTCAACAGGTCCGCGGTGCCCCACACCAGGTTGTCACCATTGTTCTTGAGCAACGTGCCCCAGACGATGTTGTCGCCGTCTCCATCGAGAGCAGCGCCCCAGGTGGTGCCCAGCTGGAAGGCGTTCGCATTCGGTCGAATCACGCCACCGGTGATGCGATGGTTCCCCCAGATGACCTGCTTGCTCCACGTGTGCGGCATCGGCAGCTTCGAACCGGGCTGGGCCGTCCGGAAGAACTTGGCCAGCTGCACGGCACCGTAGGAGTTCAGGAAGCCCGCGCCCTGCGTGAGCGCGTTGTAGTCGGAGTTCGATTGCGCCGTGTACTGCAGGATGGCCTTGACCATGTTCGGCGTCAGGGCCGGGTTGGCCTGCATCATCAGCGCAACGGTTCCCGCCACGACCGGCGAGGCCATGCTCGTCCCGGTGAGGCTCAGATACGGCTTCACGCCTGACAGCAGTGAGCCCGCCAGGAGATAGGCCTCCTTCGTCACATACATCGTGCTCAGCGGATCCGACAAGCGAGACGATGCCGGTGCCCGGAGCGACCACGTCGGGCTTCGCTTCGAAGTCGATGGCCGTCGGGCCGCGCGAGCTGTACCCGGCCATCACGTCATCCGTGCGGCTGACAGTGCCTTCGTGGCTGAACGCACCGACCGTGAGCACCCAGGGCGCGTTGCCCGGGGCCGTGATGCCGCCGTACTGGAGCTGACCGTCGGCGTTCTTCCCCAGGTTGCCCGCGGCAGTCACCACGACGATTCCGGCGTCGACGGCGCGCTTGGCGGCCAGCGTCAGGGGGTCGGTGCGATAGGACTCCGTCACCGCCGCTCCGACCGAGAGGTTGACGACGCGAACGTTGTATGAGGCCTTGTTTGTAACGACCCACTCGAGCGCCGCGATGACGTTGCTGATGACACCGCGACCACGGTCATCCAGCACCTTCAGGCTGACCAGATGGGCTGACGGGGCGATGCCGGCACGCGTGCCGAGCGAGTCGTTCCCGTTGCCGGCGATGATGCCGGACACGTGCGTCCCATGGCCGTTGTCGTCGTACGGGGCGGTCCGGCCGTTGACGAAGTCAACGAACGCGGCGACACGCTGGCCGTTCTTGACGCGCACCAGAGAAGACGAGCCCTGGTAGGTGAGGTCGTCGTGCCAGCTGGTTGTGCCGGAGTCGATGACGGCCACGCCGACACCCGCTCCGGTGTACCCGTAGTCGGACTGCACGGCGCGCGCGCCGACAGTGACCGCGACACGATTCATTTCGCCGCCCGTCGGGCGGTCGTAGTGGAGGCTCTCGACGGCCGGATGATCCGCCAGCTTCCGGATGGCCCCATTCGGAAGCTCGATCGCCAGACCGTTGATGAGCCCGAGCCGACGTCCCAGCTTGCCGCCGAGAAGTTTGACTTCGGTAGAAGCATCCGCCCCGGGCTTCAGCGTCACGATGACTCGTGACCATCCGCTCTTCTCGGCGCGGCTCTTCAGGATCTTGTCGAGTTTCTCGGGATTGCCGGACTTGGCGAGAGCCGGCCCTCCGAGCCCGACCACGAGCGCCAGCGCAAGCGCCGCCCTCGTCAGATTGCGTTGCCATCGAATCACGATTGCCGTGTCCTTTCGCTGCAGATACCTCCCGCAACCGCGGGAGCGAGAACGTCTCTTCCTGCCGTTACCTGCCGGGTGCCGACCGGCAGTGGTGCTTCAACCCCGACTTGCTTTCCGGCCTTGGTGCGGCATCACCGTTCTGGCTGGCAATGCCGCGCTTCCGCAGCCCCTGGAACAGCCCCTCGCCCACACGATGGACAGAAACTGCCGACGCATGGCAGAGCAAGGCCAGGGCCAGAACGGCAGGGCTTACGCCAAATCCGTTTAAACTATTGCAATTATGGATTTTGCAGCTTTACAGGCGGATGAGGCGGCGCACACGCGTGCGGGCGCCGTGGCTCGTTCTGGCACACGCCAGACACGTTTTCGAGCCTGCGGCCGGGGCTAACTCGCTGAAAACCCTGTTGAGTACGGCCCTGTGTTCCGGAATGAGGCAGAGGTACCCCGATTGAACACATGAGCTTGTGCCAGTAAACGGCTCTTCACGAATGAGTTACAGGATTTGATGAGATCGAAGCTACCTCGGCGGCATCTCTGGATCCCAGCATCTGCATGACGAGAACAGTTACGGCGAGGGCGACCGCCGGCGACATCAACCAGGGGGCGTCCGTAAAGGCCGCCCCCTGCCAGGCATCGCGGAGCATCGCGCCCCAACTTGCTGCGGGAACAGGAAATCCGAGTCCGACCAGCGTGAGCGTCCCCTCGGACACGACGAACGCCGGCACCATCATCGTTTCAATCGAGAGGAGAAAACCGGTGCTGGCGGGCAGCAGATGACGTAGCAGAATCCGCAACGGGGACGCCCCCATGGAGTACGCAGCTTCGACGTACTCCTTCTGACGCTCTGCTGCGACGATCCCTCGCACACCGCGTGCAACCAGCGGCCATCCCGCGGCCGCAAGAACCAGGTCAGGGTCCAGAACACCTGCGGGACGGAGAGAACCAGCGGCATCGCGGCCCGCAACGCCAAGACGACGTAGATTGCGGGAAGGACGAGCACGAAGTCCGCGATCGCCATCAAGACGAGCTCGAGCCGGCCGCCCGCGAATCCTGCGACGCCACCCACCGCGACGCCGGCCACCAGCGCGCCGAGCGATGCGACGAAGGCCACGGACAAGGACAATCGGGCTCCGAACAGCAGACGCGAGAAGACGTCCCTTCCCAGCGGATCGGTGCCCAGCGGAAGCCACGGTCCGCGTGATTCGTCGATCGAAGCGAGCCCGCCATCGCGGAACCATCGGATCGGCACCTCCTCGCCGGTCGCTTCAAATCGCCGCTCGAGTCGATCGACGAGCTTCAAGCGGTCTGACGAAGGGCCACGACATCCTGCCGTCGGAGGCGACGATGTGCGGCCGCATCGGCGGAGCGTTCTCGTAGTCGGTGAACTGGCGACTGGGGATTGTGCGGGTGTCAGGCAGGGCGCGAACAACGCCAGAGGACAGGCCTGCCAGCAGCGCCGCACCAACCGCACGCGTCCGTCTCATCGCCGATCGGCCACGCGCGGGTCGGCGGCAGCCAGCGCCACGTCCGCGAGGAAGATGCCGATCGCGAGAAACGCTGCGCCGGTTGCGGCGCAGCCGGCGACGACATTGGCGTCGCGGGCAATCAGCCCGTCATAGAGCAGGCGGCCGAGGCCCGGCCAGGTCATCACGTACTCGACGGCGAACGAACCGCTGATGAGGGTGCGGCGATGCACGCCATAGACGGCGAGGACGGGGGTCAACGAGAGCCGGAGCGCGTGCCGCCAGACCACGCGACGGCCTGCGGGATGCCGCGCGCGCGCGCGGCCTGCACCGACGGATGGCGAAGCGCGTCGGCCATCGCGCGCGATTGCAGCCGCTCGAGCGTCGCGGCGAACGGGCAGCCCGAGCGCCAGGACCGGCAGCACCAGATGATGAAGAAACGCGGCGGCGCCGCCGTTCGATGGGCAGACCGCCGACGGGAAACCACCCCGTCTTCGACGCCAGGAACAGCAGCCCCAACGACAGCACGACTGGCGGCAGCGCCAGAGCAGCAGATCGACACCCCGCTCGTCGTCAATGCGAGTGGACCGCGGCGAGTCGTCGCGCTGACGACTCCGAGCGGAATGCCGAGCGCCGTTGCGAGGATCAGCGCCGCGACGCCGAGGGCTGCCGTATTGCCGATCCGCTCGGCGATCAGCGCCGCTGACACGTCGGCCGGGATACCTGGTGGACTCTCCGAGATCGAAGCGGGCGAACCGCTGGAGCCAGGCGAAATACTGCACGTACATGGGTGCATCGAGCCCGAGGCGATGCCGTTCGGCCGCGATCCGGGCAGGCGTGAGCTCGAATTCCGAAAGGTGATCCCCAGGGGCCAGGCGCGCCAGGATCACGGCCGCAGACGACACCACGAGCACCAGGACGATCGCTGAGACCGCGCGGCGGAGGATGAAGGAGCCCAGGTGCGGCGTCACGGCCGGTTGTTTCGGCGGCTGCCCGGGCCGGCGTTACTGACCGCCGCGCGGGCCGCGAGGCTGCGAGCGTATCGGCGCTCCAGAGCAATTGCGGAATCTGCGGCGCAGGGGTCGGGTTCAGCACCCGCGGATTCAAGGCGATGGTGACCTTGGGGGCGACGAAATAGAGCGCCGGGACATGCTCGCCCAACACGCGTTGCGCCTCCAGGAACAGGCGCTGACGCTCCGCCGGATTCTGCGCCTGGACCTGCTGCCGCATCAAATCGTCGATCTGCGCCTCCCAGGGCGTGGCGGGCTTGGCCTGCCCGGGGTTCCAGAAATGGCTGTTGCCCGAGCTGAGCCAGAAATCCAGGTTCATCGCGGGATCGGTGGCGCTCGCCTGAAAGCCGTGGAAGATGCTGTCGTAATCCCCGGCGAACCAGCGTTTCCCAATGCTCCCGAGGTCGAGGCCCACGACGTCCAGGGAGACCCCGAGCGTCCGGAGCTGCTCCTGAAGGAGCGCCACGGTGCGTTCCCGGATCGTGGCATCCTTCTGAACGAGCACCGAGAACCGCGCCGGAACCCCCGCGGCATCCTCGAGTTGACCATCGCCATCGCGATCGGTGAGCCCCGAGGCCGCGAGCAGCCGGCGTGCCTTCGCGGGATCGTACGGATACGCGGGAATGTCGGTCGAGTACCACGGCCCGTGCCGCGGCGTGATGGGTCCGAAAACAGGCACCGCGGCTCCGAGGTAGACCGTGTTCGCGACGGCCTGGCGATCGACGCCGAACGACACCGCCTGCCGGAACTCCGTCCGCCGCAGCCAGGGCTTCGGATCTTTCGAGGGAAGCGGCTTGAGGTTGAACCACAGGACGTTGGGATCGAGCCCGACACCGGCGTCCAGGAGCTTCAGCCGGCCCTGATCGGCGAGCCGCTTGAACCGCGCGTAGTCGTCCGGCCGGATGTCGGCGTTCGACATGAGATCCGTCGCTCCCGACTCGAGCCGGAGGGCTTCGGCGTTCTGGTCGGGGATGATCTCGAGCGTCAGCCGATCGAGGTATGGAAGCGGCTTCTGATTCTGATCCTTTCGCCAGTAGTGAGGGTTGCGGGTAAACACCAGCCGCTGGCCGGCGACATGCTCTGAAAGAACGAACGGCCCGAGCCCGACGATCTCCGACAGCGGGGTGGACGCGGTCCAGGCTTTCTGAATGGTCTTGTTCTGGAGCGCCGGCTCGAGCTTGTGCCGTGGAAGGATCGGCAGGTTCTCGAGCAGCCTGATACCTGGTGCGAACGGCGTCGGGAACTTCACGATCACGGTGGCCGGGTCCGGCGCTGTCACCTGGAGCCGCTGACCGGCGGCCGTGAGGCTCTCGGCCAGCTGGCTGCCCGGGGCGTCATACGCCACAGCGAACGAGAACAGCACGTCAGCGGAGGTGAAGGGCGCCCCGTCGGAGAACGTCACCCCGCTCCGAAGCTTCAGCGTTTGCGACAGGCCGTCGGGTGAAGCCTCCCAGCTTTCGGCGAGTGCAGGTTCGAGCGCGTCGGTGGCCCGGTTCACGCGAACCAGGCGCGCCTGTGTGAGCAGTGCCACGACGTCGGCGGCCGCACTGGCGTCGAAGTAACGGTTGTAGTTGGCTGGCTCGCTCCGGAGCGACGCGACCAGCTCCCCACCGCGGACCGGCTCCGAGCCGAGAGCCGCCGCAGGCTGGCGGCGACAGGCCGCGCCAATCAACAGCAAGACTGCGAGCACGAACAGCCGCCCGGGTGTGGTGGTCACTGACGACCCGACCGGCCAATTTGTTGGCCGTCCAAAAAGAGCCCGTCCTCTTGTCAATTCCGACAGGGTAAGGCCTACCCTCCAGGCCATGACCGCCTCCTCAGCCAATCGATTGGCTGAAACAGAAGTGCTTCGCTGTGCGCGGGATCGTACGTGAACACGACGACGATGGCAACAGGAGTTCGTCAGTGTCAGTTATTGATCGTCTCTGCACTATCGCCGATCTCCATTCCGTCCAAAAGCTCGTCCGTGGCACGTGCCGTGCTCTATAGCGGCGACATCGCTCCCCAAACAGCAGGATTTAAACCCACGCGTTGCTTTCCGACGCGGTGTTCATTCGAGTTCCTATGACTCTGACCACATCAATCCGTCCGTCGCGGCTGTTCCAATCGTTCGCCGTGATCGTTCTGCTGGCCTTGGCCGGCCTCGATGCCGAGGCTGCAGGGCGCGGCAAGCTGTCGCGCGATCTGGTTGAACGACTTGGCTCGGGACGCGACCGCGCGGTTCGCGTGATCGTGTCGGGCGACGACGCACGGATCGACAGGCTGGCGGCACGCCACGGGGCGCGAGTCGCCAAGCGGTTGGACGGCGCGGCCGTCCTGGAGGTGGCCGAGCGAACCCTCGACGCGCTGAGCGAGGACTCCGAGGTCGCGCACCTCTCGGGCGACGTTCCGGTGCGGCGGCTCATGGCCGTTACGACGGCCGCGATCGGCGCCGACCAGGCGTGGGACGGCGCTTTGACGGGCGTCGCGGGCGTCACCGGCCGGGGCGTCGGGGTGGCGGTCATCGACTCCGGGGTCGCCACCCATCCGGCTCTTCGCGGGCGGGTGGTGGCGGCGGTGGATTTCACGGACTCGCGGGGCGGCGCGCAGGACGACTACGGCCACGGCACCCACGTCGCCGGCATCATCGCGGCCTCGCGGGACTCCGGCTACGCCGGCGTGGCCCCCGATGCGCACCTGGTCAGCCTGAAGGTCCTGAAGGGGGACGGGTCGGGCGACACCAGCGACGTTATCGCGGCCATCGACTGGGCCGTCAAGAACCGGTTCCGCTACAACCTGCGGGTGATGAATCTATCGCTCGGGCATCCGGTGTTCGAAAGCTATCGTGATGACCCGTTGTGTCAGGCGGTCGAGCGCGCGGTCAACGCCGGGATGGTGGTAGTGGCAGCCGCGGGCAATTTTGGGAAGACGGCGGATGGCAAGGCCGTGGTGGGCGGCATCGTCTCGCCAGGCAACAGTCCGTCCGCGCTGACGGTCGGCGCGAGCAACAGCCGCGGGACCGCGCAGCGGTCGGACGACGTGATGGCGACCTACAGCTCGCGAGGCCCGACGGCCTACGACGGACTGCTGAAGCCCGAACTCGTGGCTCCCGGCAACCGCATCGTCGCGGCGGCCGCCCCGGGTGCGTACCTGACGCAGACCTATCCCCGAGCGGGTGATTGGCGGCGCGGGTCTGGGGCGCTTCATCGAGATGAGCGGCACCAGCATGTCGGCGGCCGTCGTGTCGGGGTCGGCGGCGCTGCTGCTGCAAGCCAAGCCGCAGCTGAACCCGGCGGAGGTGAAGCTGGCGCTGCAGGTGACCAGCTCCCGGCTGGCGGGGGCGGGCCTGATCGAGGCCGGGGCGGGCGAGCTCAATGTCGTGGCGGCGCTGGGGCTGGTGTCGGGGGAGAACAGCTTCCGTGAGGCTATCCAAACTTTAGGCAGTGTCGTCGCCGGTATCTCGTACCGACACCATGACGGCGGGACCGCTGTAGCGTTCCGCACAGACCCGAGTGGTTCGCTGTGGACGTCGCTGCGCCCAACCGACAGCCTGGTCTGGACCGACAGCCTGGTCTGGACCGACAGCCTGGTCTGGACCGACAGCCTGGTCTGGACCGACAGCCTGGTGTGGACCGACAGCCTGGTGTGGACCGACAGCCTGGTCTGGACCGACAGCCTGGTCTGGACCGACAGCCTGGTGTGGACCGACAGCCTGGTGTGGACCGACAGCCTGGTCTGGACCGACAGCCTGGTCTGGACCGACAGCCTGGTCTGGACCGACAGCCTGGTGTGGACCGACAGCCTGGTGTGGACCGACAGCCTGGTGTGGACCGACAGCCTGGTGTGGACCGACAGCCTCGTGTGGACCGACAGTATCGCAGCAGGGGACCCCAACAACTAGTTCACGGACGACTCTGACATACAGACTCAATTCTCAATCGGAGCCCATCAATGCGCATCATCGTTTGGACTGAATAAGACGGTTCGCGTAGGGCACGCTCAATCTCAGAGCGTCCTGACCAACTCGCAATGCGCTCAGCATCTGCATCCCTTTCCACGAAGGCAAAAGTCTACGTTGTACTCGTGGTGTGCGCAGGGCTTCTGACGATTGGCCACTCACTCTATGCGCTGACTCGCCAACAAATTGGCTGGAGCTGGACGGTACTGGCCCTCTTGACACTCGTCAGTGGGTCAGCCACCGTCAAACTTCCCTCGCTTCCTGCCACAATCTCAGTTTCCGAGACGTTCGTCTTTACGTCAGTCTTGTTATTTGGTCCGGCAGCCGGCACCCTGACCGTCGCGCTGGATGCCCTCGTGATTTCACTGTGGGGACATAGACAAAAAAAAACAGCGACCCTATAAATCTCTTTTTAACGTTTCCGCACTGGCTCTGACTCTCTGGTCGTCTTCCCAGATTTTTTTCCTACATCCGGAATCCAGCCCCTTGTACTCAGGCGGACGATCAAGACGCTCTCCAACTCGGCACAATTGTGGTGCCGCTGCTGGCCTTCACCGTCACATATTTCGTATTGAATAGCGCGGTCATAGCCTTCGCTATATCGCTTGAACGACGGCTCTCGCCATTCAAGATCTGGCGCGAGAATTTCGCCTGGCTCTCGCTCAACTACTTCGGCGGCGCCTCCGTCGCAGCTCTTTTGGTGAGCTACACGAAAGATCTAGATTTCACTTACATTGCTCTCATCATTCCGCTTGTACTCGTTCTTGTATTTTACTTTCTCCACGTCCATGGGCCGGGTCGAGGATGCAAACCGCCATTTAGCACAATTGAACTCGCTCTATATGTCCACGATCGAAACGCTAGCGATGGCCATCGATGCAAAAGATCAAATTACGCACGGACACATAAGGCGCGTCCAGACTTACGCAGTAGGTCTCGCACGCAAGATCGGAGTAATGGATCCACCGTGATTCGAGCTATTGAAGCGGCGGCACTATTGCATGACATGGGCAAACTCGCTGTTCCAGAGTACATACTCAATAAACCTGGCCCGTTGTCGCCGGCAGAATTCGAGAAGATGAAGCTCCACGCCAGCGTTGGCGCCGACATCTTATCTTCGATCGATTTCCCATACCCTGTTGTGCCCATCGTTCGGCATCACCATGAAAACTGGAATGGCACAGGATACCCGGATGGGATTAGGGAACAGATATCCCAATCGGCGCACGAATCCTGTCTGTGGTCGACTGCTTCGATGCCCTCACGTCCGATAGACCATACGGACCGCGCCTTTCCGACCGCGATGCGATCCAGATACTCCTAGAACGACGTGGAACGATGTATGACCCCCTAGTCGTTGACACCTTCATCAACGTTCATCAGGAGATCGCACCTTCTTCGACGCTCGAAGTAGAGCCTGCACCACTTCGAGCGATCACCGATGCGGCCGGTCCGCCAACCGTGCGGATGTCGCGCCGAACACGGCTTTGAGCGACATCTCTGGCAGCACGGAGGAAATGCTGACGCTGTTTAGCTTGGCTCGCGGACTTAGCTCCTGAATTCCCTTCAAGACGTCGGCGATATCATTTCTAAGCATCTCCGTCGGCTAATTCCTTCGTCCCTTTCCGTGCTGTATTCATACGATACCGATTCTGATGAACTCGTCGCCGTAGATGCCGCCGGCGAAAATGCCGGGTTAGTCGTGGGAATGCGGATCGGCACTGGCCAGAGACTTAGCGGATGGGTCGCCGCCAATCGACGGACGATCCGAAATTCAGACCCTGTTTTGGACCTCGGAGAAACCGCGAGAGCGATGAGCCCCCGGCCCCGTAGTTGCCTTAGCACTCCACTTGTTTCGGGTGGGAATCTCATTGGCGTGCTGACACTCTACGCAACCGCTCGTGACGCATTTAACGAGGAACACCAGCGTGTCATCGAGGTAGTTGCGCGCCAGGTTACGCCCGCCGTTCAGCAATCCGCTGAACTCCAGCGTACGAAAGTCAAGCTCCTTCGAGACACTCTTACTGGGTTGCCGAAACTCGAACATTTCAGAGATATCGCAAGCACTCAAGTTTCGGAAGCGACCTCACACCGACCTGTGTCTCTGATCGTTGTATCAATGAACGTCCTTGCTAATGGAACCGAGAAGCAACGGACCCATTCATTGTCTGACGAAGTTGTCTCAGAGCTGGTACGACTGACCAGGCAGAGTCTTCGGGCCGCGGACATGCTTTTTCAGTATGGCACTTCGCACTTTGTTGCGCTATTGCTTCATACGGATCACGCTACGGGTTCGGCGATCGCGGGTCGCATTACACTTGCCATTTCACAATCGGTCAGCGTTGGTGAGCATCTCACGGGAGTAGTCGACAGAATCCATGTCTCCGTGGCGACAGCACCAGACGATGGAGGATCCATCGAAGATCTCATTCGAATCTGCCTAAACAAACGCTCTATTGGATCTGAGCTACCCGAACAGCCAGGCACTTGGCCCCCTTCAATTCATTAAGATGCATTTCTCAGAGTTGTTGGATCCGCTGGTTGCTGCCGGGAAGTTCAACGATGCGTTGAGCCTGTTAGGCAATTGGCGAACGATTAGAACAGACAGCCCTGTGCTGTTCGATACGTTCGAAGCAGAGTTGTTGTACGAAACCGGGCGAGAAGCGAGGGCGGCCTCCATCGCGGAGCACAGCCTAACTTACAGGCCCGGCGCTGAAACCGGAGCTCGTCTAAACCGAGTCCTGGCTCTTTGTGCTTTCGACAGAGGGGATGTGGCGGCGGCCGACTCCTATTTATCAACTGCTCAGGCACTTTGCGGCCCACGTGGCAAACAAGCTGCGATCCTTGACCTCACCAGGCTGGCATTTGACATTCAACTCGAACCTCTCACGACTGTATTGGCCAGAATGCCGCGGGTCCGTCTGTCCGCTGCGGCGTCCGGTGATCCCCACATTTTGGCCCTCCTCCGAATATATGTCGCGAGATGTGAAGCCCGCGCAAATGGGCTATATGAAGTTCGACGTCACCACAACTTGGTCTCAGGGCTCCTAGAGCGATATCCCAATCGGTGGCTCGATGGCCTACTAGAGATCGATCGTTCTGTAATCGAGGTGCTGACGGGTGACACCGAGAGAGCTCTTCGATCTGCTCAGCGTGCACTAGCGCACGCCGATGAATCTGGTCACTTTCACACGCGAATAGCTGCGCACATTAACTTGTCGCACATCGAAGAGCGACGAGGAAACTTCGCGAAAGCCAAGACTCATATTGACGCTGTTCTATCTGCCGTTGACCACAATTGTCACCTTCGAAGAGCGGTTGTAGACAGCTGGGCGAATCTCCTCATCACCTCGGGCGATTACGAGCGTTGCCATATGGTGCTAGACGGAGCCGCCGAACGAGCTGCGAAAGAGAAGAATGCGCGGCCACATTGGGACGCAATCACGGAGGCCTATTCGAGGGCGAGACTTGCACAAGCTGAAGGCAGATGGGACGAGGCGGCTGATGAGCTTTCGCGTGCTTTAGCAACGGCGAACTCCTTTAATGACACCGTCTGGCGACGTAGAGTGCTCGTTACTAGGGCAAAGTGTCTGGCAATGTCTGACAAACAGGACGAGGCGCTAACTGCACTTATGAGCAGCAACGATAATGTTCATGACCCGCAGGAAGTCGCCGAGTGTGAATCAGCACTGGGCGCCTTGTACAGAGATCGTCCCGTTGGGCTCGTCCACGTCCAGCGGGCTGAACGAGTGGCCATCACTGCTGGGAACCTGGGACTAAGCCAGGACGTCACACGAGGATTTCGCCAACTTCCAGGCGGTGCGACGACTGATGAGAAGAATCCTGCCGGTCCACCCTCTCTCGACGCCGCCGTCGCCCTGCTCGAGCTCTCCGGCCATCCCCACATCCTCGGCCCCGAAACCGTTGCGCTGATCAAGGGCGCAGGCTGCGCCACGGCGCTCGCGCTCGTAGTGAAATCGCCGGCGGGCATCCGCACCGTCGACACGATCGCGTGGAGCGCCTGCGAGGCGACGGCTGCGGCCGCGGCACCGTCGGACGCGGTCGAGCACCTGCCGCTCGGGACGCGGGGCGACGAGACGTGGTTCCTGGCGATTGAGCCCCGGCGCGATCTCGAGGGCTATTGCACCTTCGCCACCATCCGGAAACTGCTGACGCTCGCCGTTTCGCTCGAGGGCTACCGGCGCGACGAGAAGCAGCGGGCGGCGCTGTGGCCGGCCGATGCGCTCGACAGCGATCCCGGGTGCATCTGGGCCTCGGAACAGATGCTCGAAGTCCTGCACACGGCGCGTCGGATTGCGGCCAATCCGATTTCAGTGCTGATCACCGGCGAAACCGGGACCGGAAAAGAAATGGTCGCCCGCGCCATCCACCGGGCGTCGGATCGGGCCGACCGGCCGTTCCTGCCCTTCAACTGCGCCGCGGTGCCGCGCGATCTCCTCGAGAGCCAGCTGTTCGGCCATCGCAAGGGCGCCTTCACCGGCGCCAACATGGAATTCCCGGGGGTGATTCGGTCCGCGGCCGGCGGGACGCTGTTCCTCGACGAAATTGGCGAGATCGGACCGGAGATGCAGCTGAAGCTGCTGCGCTTCCTCGAAACCCACGAGATCCATCCCCTGGGCGAACCGCACCCGGTGAAAGTCGACGTGCGCGTGATTGCGGCGACCAACGCCAGCGTCGAGCAGCTGATGGCCGACGGCCGCTTCCGCGGCGATCTCTTCTACCGCCTCAACGTGATGCGCCTGTCGCTGCCGCCGCTTCGCGAACGGCGGGAAGAGATTCCGCCGCTGGTTCACCACTACGTCCGCAAATACGCCGACGAGCAGCGCAAGGGCCAGCTCACGCTCGCCGACGACACGCTGGAGTACCTGCTGCTGTTCTCGTGGCCCGGCAACGTGCGTCAGCTCGCCAACGAGGTCCAGCGGATGGTGGCCCTCGCCGAGCCCGACGCCGCGCTGACCCCGGCGCTGCTCTCGCCGGAGATTCAGGCCTCGCGCCGCACCATTCCCGCGGCGCCGACAGTGGACGTCGAGGTGCGGGTCGCCCTCGATCAACCGCTGCCGGCGGCCGTGGACATGCTGGAACAGGTGATGGTCCGCCGCGCGCTGGATCGCACCCGCGGCCGGGTCGAAGAAGCCTCGCGGCTGCTTGGCATCTCCCGCAAGGGACTCTTCCTCAAGCGGCGGCGCTGGGGACTTGCGGCGGAATCCTGACGCCGGACGCTACCGCACGCCGCCGAAGAACGACGGCAGCGGCATGTCGCGCATGGTGTGGAGTCCCGGCGCCACCTCGAGGATCTTCGGCAGCGAATTGACGACGATCGACGCGGTGGCGATATCGCCGTGGACGCCGCCCGCCACCTTGGACCTGAACGCCGGCGAGCCGACGATTTCCACCGAGTCATACGACTCCGGCGCACCCAGATACGCCTCCATGTGCAGCGTGATCACCGGCTGGCTGCCCTTGTAGCCAACGCCGTCCTGCACGATGCCGCAGACGTAGCCCGGATCCACGGCGAGGAACTCGCTGGCCACGGTTTCGTTCGCCATCTTCGGCTGAATCTCGTCGGTGATGCGATCGAGCTTCCATCCCAGTGCGTCGGCAATCATCGAGACCGACTCGGCCAGACCGACGTGGCGCACGCTGCCATCGTCCACCTTCTTCTGGAACTGCTCGCGGGTCAGACCGGCGCCGATCTTCTGCTGGAACGGCAGCCGGCGGATGCGGGCGTCCTGGATGCGTTCGACCTTGATGGCCTCGACCCGCTCGCACACGCCGGTCAGCATGATCGGCAGCGCGTCCATCACGAACCCGGGGTTCACGCCGGTCCCGAGCACGGCCACCTTCGCCTTCTGCGCCAGCTGGTGCACCAGCCGCGCGTAGCGCATGTTGCCCCTGGTCGGATAGGCCAGCTCCTCGGTCGTCGACACGATCGGCACCTTGAGCTTCAGGATCGACTCGATCTGTCCGAGCACGCCTTTCATCGACGAACTGGTGCACAACACGACGACGTCCGGCTTCCCCGCCTTGATCGTCTTCCTGGCATCGTCCGAAACCTTGATCTTCAGTGCCCGGCCGACGGCCGCCACCTCGCCGAGATCGCGGCCGACCTTGGCCGTGTCGATGTCCACCGCTCCCACGATTTTGAAGCCCTTGCGGGCGGCGACCTGCCGCACGACAGCCGCGCCGATGGGCCCGAGCCCGAAATGCACGACCCGTATCGGGCCCTTCTGTGATGCCATTCCTCGTCTCCTGACCGTGAAGCCATCCAGCCGGAAATTATACCGTTGGCCTTTCGAAGCCCGGCCCGGCGGTCTGGTGTAGCATGGCCGCAGTCCCCGGTCCCTCACGCAGGGAGCCGGGAGCAGGCCTGTTTCCGTCGGCGTCTCAGTCCGAAAACACATTCGCCAGCCGCTGAGGGCCGGCGAGGTTTGAGCGGACATGAACACGTGGGTGGCGCATCATCGGAATGGCCGGAGTCGCCAGCGATTCGGACGCCCGGGCGAGCCGGCTCACCCCTGCCGGGTCCACATCGGAACGCATGCAGAACCGCATCTTCAAGAATGCGCGCATCCTGATCGTCGACGACGAGGAGACGAACGTCGGGCAGTTGCGGCGTCTGCTCGAGCGGGCGGGGTTCGACAAGGTGGAGAGCACCAGCAACCCCGCCGATGCGGCGACGCTGTACGTGAAGTACCGCCCGGATTTGATCCTGCTGGACCTCCACATGCCGGTGATGGACGGCCTGGCGGTGATGGATCAACTGAATGAAATCGCCGAGGCGAGCTATCTCCCGATCCTGATGCTGACGGGGGACATGACGCCGGAAGCGCGGCAGGAGGCCCTGGCGCGCGGCGCCAAGGATTTCCTGAGCAAACCGTTCCACTCCGACGAGGTGCTGCTCCGGATCCGGACACTGCTCGAAACCCGCTTCCTCTATTTCCAGGTCCAGAGCCAGAACACGATCCTCGAAGCCAAGGTACGGGACCGCACCCGCGAGCTCGAGGCCGCGCAGGAAGAGATCATGGAACGGCTGGCGCGGGCGGCGGAGTTCCGCGACGACAACACCGGACAGCACACCGAACGAGTGGGCCAGATGGCGGCGCTGCTGGCGCGCCAGCTGGGCCTGACCGATCCCCAGATCTCCCTGATCCGCCGTGCCGCTCCCTTGCACGACGTCGGCAAGATCGGCGTGCCGGATTCGATCCTGCTGAAACCGGGCAAGCTGACGGTCGACGAGTTCGAGCAGGTGAAGAAGCACACCACGATCGGCGCACGGATTCTCTCGGGCAGCCGATTCAACCTGCTGCGCCTGGCCGAGGAAATCGCGTTCAGCCATCACGAGCGCTGGGACGGGGAGGGCTACGCAGGCATCCGCCAGGACCAGATTCCGCTCGCCGGCCGGATCGTGGCCGTAGCCGACGTCTTCGACGCGCTCACGCAGAAGCGTCCCTACAAGGCGGCCTGGCCGATCGCGGAAGCGGTCGCGGAGATCGATCGCCAGCGATCACGCCAGTTCGATCCCGAGATCGTGGACGCCTTCCTGCGCGTGATCGATCAGCAGTCCCCCGCCATTCCCGTGCAATAGCCCGGCGTCTCGTCATGCAGCCACGGCCCACCGACATCGTCACCTGGCTCAGGAACAGCGTGAGCGCAGCGGGCGCCGAAGGCCTGGTCGTGCCACTCGACGGCCGGATCGGGTCGGCGGTGACGGCGCGGCTCTGTCAGATCGCGATGGAAGAAAACGCCGTCGCCGTGGTGGCCGCGGATGGTCCGTTGGCGTCGGCGGCGCACGAAGCGCAGGCCGTCGCCGAGATCCTGCAGATGCCACTGCTCCAGCTGCCGATCGAGCTTGCCTGTAACAGGCTGACCGCCGCGCTCGGCGGCACGATGGCCGGCTCGGGCGTACCGCCCGTGACCGCCGAGCGGGAGTGGACCCGCAGCGCTGGTCTCCGGCAGCGCATCCTCATGGCGACTATCTACTTCGTCGCCGATTCGTTGAACTCTCTGGTGGCCGGATCGCTCGATCGGTACCGATCTCACGATCGGATCGTTCACACGCCACGGCGATGCCGCGGCGGACCTGCTGCCGCTTGGCCACCTCCTCAAGAGCGACGTCCTGGCAATGGCGAACGATCTCCAGTTGCCGCGGCCGATGATCGAGCGCGCGGAGGCCGAAACACTGTCGATCCCGGACACGTCCTACACGACCGTGACCGGGCTGACCAATGCCGATCTGGAGAGATACCTGGCCGATGGTCCCGACGTCGTGGCGCCGGCAGTGGCGCTCAAAATCGAGCGGCTCATCCGGGCCAGCGAGCGGCGTGGGGCCGCGCCGCAAATGATGGTGGTCGAGTAGACGTCAGCCCGCGCCGACACCCACATCGAGATCCGGTGGCGCGGGATGCTGCGGCTCCATGAGCGCGCGCCCGTCGCCGGCCAGGCGTGCCCGCGCCGCGACGACCGCTTCGCGGACCAGCGGATCCGCGGCGTCCTCGTAGCGCCTCAGTTCTGGCGCGAGCGTACGAAGCTGCAGCGTCCCGACTGCCTGAATCGCGCACGAACGCAGCCAGGGGTCATCGCTCGCGAGCAGCGTCGCCACAGCCTGGTCCGAGGTTTCGAGCGGGGCTCCAACCAGCCGGTTGGCCAGGGCGATGCGCTCCTGCATCGTCACCTGCGAATCCAGCAGCGGCACCAGCACCTGCCGCAGCTCCGGCTTCAGGACGTTGTCGAGAAACTCCAGCGCGTTGGCGCGGACGGTTGGATTCGAGGACCGGACGCCGACGTAGGCGTCGTGCAGACCCGCCTGAGGAAGCAACAGCGCCATCAAGCGGAAGATGCGCTCGAGCTCCTGCTCCATCGAATGCCGCAGCGCGTCGATGACGGCATCGTCTCGTTTGAGCTGCGCCTCGAGCGGCCCGAGCACCTGGTAGGAGCGATAGTGCCCCGCGATCTCCGCCGCCAGCAGGAGCTCGAGAACGGTCGGGTCGATGCGGACGTCGGGCCGGGCCGCGCGGAACTTGTTCAGTGAGGCGATCACGCGGTGCCTCACGGTCCCGTCCGACTCGAGCAGGCTCGAGACCAACGCGTGTTCCGCTTCCGACGTCCCGATCCGGAGGAGCACCGACGGCAACTCGCGGCGCACCTCGACGGACACCTGCTCGGATCGCAGCGCGTGCGACAGCGTCGTCACGACGGTGTTCCCGAGCCGCGCCAGGGCCTCGGCGGCGTCTTCGGTGAGCTCGGCCCGGCCAAGCGCAATCATGAGCGGGTCGATGAACTCATCGCTCGCCACTCTGTTCGCGGAACGCACCGCCTGGCGGGCCACCTCGACGTCCTCGTCAATGATCAATGGCGGCAGCAGATCGAGGAGGAAGTCGGGTCGTGGACCGATCCGATGAGCCGCGCGGCTTCGGCCCGATCCCGGCGTCCCTCGTCGCCGCTCGTCCGCGCCATCGCTTCCAGCATGAGGCGCGCCGCATCGAGGTTCTGCGCCGGGCCGGCCGCAGCGAGGAACGCCGCAGCGCCGGCACGGATTGAGAAGTCCGCGAAGTCGCCAAGCTCCTGGATCTGCCGGAGGGGATCGACGCCGGATTCCCGCGAGAGATACAGCAGCGCCTCGGTCCGGACGCCGAGGTCGGGATCGCGCAGCATGGCGGGGACCCGGTCCGAGATCTCACTATCTTCGCCCGCACTCAGAATCGCCAGCGACCGGCGCCGGATCTCCGGATCCGGATGAGTGAGCAGTGTCCGCAGGGCCGGGAACCACTTTCGCGTCCGTTGACCTTCGATCAAGTCGAGCGCGTAGCGCACCTCCGAGAGATCCGCGGCCGCCAGCTTCGCGGTCAGGACATCGGCGGCCGACCGCTCGGTCACCGCGGCGGTGCCGCGCTCGGTGTCCAGCCGGTGGCGGTGGATGCTGTCCTGGATGGTGCGGATGTACTCCGACCGCAGCCACCAGGCCAGGGATGTCCAGATACCGATCGTCACGAGGTTGATGGCCGCGGTGCCACGCAGCCCGAGATGGAGGCCGGGCAGAAAGAGGAAGCCGTTGGTCGCCAGACCGAGCAGGACGGCGCCAACGCCGTCGGCGATCCGGTTGACCACGATATCGATCGCGTTCTTGATGGAGACGCGCTTCCCTGGTGCGATGGGCAGATAGAGCAGCTCGTAGGTGGCCTTGTCGACCGAGAACCGCAGGCCCTGGTCGAACCCGTTCGTCACCAGCACGCTCCAGAACCCCGGCGCCAGGAAGATCATCATGTTGCCCGTTGCCAGCGCGAGAGGGAGCGCCAGGATGCCGGCCGACATGCCCCACGTGCGAAGCACCCGCCCTGTGATGAACAGCTGCACCAGGAAGCTCAGCACGCCGGCGACGAAGCTGAACGTGCCATAGAACTCCGTGATGTCCTGTGAGTTCCCCTGGAAGTGCTGCTTGGAAACGACCCCCAGCTGCAGCGAGGACCACTGCGTGGCGATCGCCACCGCGAAGACCAGCCCGGCGAGAAGCCGCAGATACGGGGTGCCGATGATTTCGCGCCATGTCTCGGCAAACGGCCGCGCAATCGTCCGGCCGCGGCGGGTCAGCCCCACCCGCCGTATGCGGAAGTTGGCGATCGACACGATCGCCGCAGCAAGCGCGATGAGGAGCGCCAGCACGAGCAGGAGGTTGGCGGGCCCTCCGACGGGCTCGACCAGCACCCGGGCCAGGACGCCCGCCGACATCGCGCCGAGCGACGCGCCGGCCCCGATCAGCCCGAAGAGCCGCTTTGCCTGACGGGTATCGAACAGCGAGTTGGCGAAGCTCCACGCCTGGACCGGCGCAATGACCCCGTAACAGCTGACCCAGACGTAGAAGATGTCCGGCAGCCGCCGGATGCTCGGAGAACCGGAAGAGGTACCAGAACACGACGACGTTCAGCGAAAAGAACGCCAGGGTGGCGACGGTAACCGTGCGCGCCCCGAAACGGGCGGCTACCCGGGTATAGCCCGGGCACGAACAGCGACAGCACCAGGGGCACCGCCGCGTAGACGTACACGAGGTCGTAGGCGTCGTGTTCGCCCAGGAACAGCCCGGTCCGAATCGGCTTCGCGAGGAGAAATGAAGCGACGACGACCCAGATGTACAGAAAGGTGAGGAGGACCGGCAAGCCCTTCGCCGGGCCTGACGTCCAGGAACCGGCGGACCCGATGAATCATGGACAGGCGCAGTTTACTTCAACTACCTCATCGCTTAGGCTGTCTCCCTTATGTCCCTTCAACGGATTCTTTCTCCCTTCGTCGACGTCCGGCAGGAGGAGGCGCCGAGCGCGCTGTTGATGTTCGTCTACTCCTTCCTGGCGATGGCGGCCTACAACATGGTCCAGCCGCTCACGCGCTCGAAAGTGATTCAGAGCCTGGGAGCGGTGAACGTCCCGTGGGTCATCCTCGGCTCCGGCCTGATCATCAGCGTGCTGATGCTGGGCTACACGCGGCTGGTGAGCGCGCTCCCCCGCCGCTGGGCGCTGCCGATTACCCAGGGACTGATGGCCGCGACGATGGTCGGCTTCTGGTTCCTCTTCGGCACGGGGGCCGGCTGGGTCTCGGTCGTTTTCTATGTCTGGGGCGCGCTCCTCGGCATCCTGCTGATCAGCCAGTTCTGGACACTCGCCAACGGCATTTACGATCCCCGGCAGGCCAAGCGCCTGTTCGGCTTCGTGGGCGGCGGCGTCACGCTCGGCGGAGCGACCGGATCAGGCCTGACCGCGCTGATGGTGCAGGAGGTCGGCACCAACAACCTGCTCCTGATAAGCGCCGCAACGCTTCTAATCTGCGGGGCGATTGTCGCGGCAATTCTCGGCCGGGAGCAGGGGGCGGTCGCCGCATCCACCGACACCAAGGACGAGCGCGGCGTCACCCTGGCGCGAGCGGTGGCGCTGCTCCGGGGCTCACGGCAAATCCAGATCATCGCGATCATCATCAGCTTCGGTTCCCTGGGCGCCGCGCTGCTCGATCAGCAGGTGAACATGGCCGCGGAGGTGTTCAAGGGCGCGGGGCAGGCCGACTCGATCGGGGCGTTTCTCGCGCAGATCCGCTTCTACACGTCAGCCGCGGCGTTCGTGATCCAGGTCTGGATCACGCCGCGCATCCACCGCTACCTGGGCATCGGGTTCGCGCTGTTGATGCTTCCGACGAACCTGTCCATGACCGCGGTGATCATCCTCCTCAACAACGCGCTCTGGGCGCCGGCGCTTGCCCGAGTGACCGACCAGTCATTCCGGTACACCGTGGACAAAACCACCCGCGAGGTGCTCTTCCTTCCGCTGCCCTCCGAGCTGCGGCAGGAAGTCAAGCCGATGGTGGACGTCACCGTGGACCGGATGGCGCGCGCCGCGGGCGCATTGATGACCCTGGTCCTCATCCAGCCATGGGGCCTGGCGCTGGCGTGGAATCAGCTGAGCATCGTCAGCCTCGGGCTCGCGGTGGTGTGGTTCGTGATGGCGGTACGTGCCAAGCGCGAATACCTGGCGTCGTTCCGCCGCAGCATCGAACAGCGCATCGTGCAGCCGGAGCAGGTGAGGCTCGACGCGGGCGATCTCTCCACCGTTGAAACGCTGGTGCAGGAGCTCGCGAATCCCGACGCCGATCGAGTGATCTATGCCATCGACGTGCTGGAATCGCTCGACAAGCGCAACCTGGTGACGCCGCTGCTTCTCTACCACGAATCAGCGAAGGTCCGGGCGCGGGCGCTGCAGGCGCTCGCGGTCGCCAGAACCGACATCGCGCGCAAGTGGGCGCCCAACATCCGGCGCCTGCTCGGCGATTCGGATCCCTCGGTACGTGCCGGCGCGATCGCCGCGCTCGGCGCGATCAATAACGAGGACGCCGCCACGCTCGCCAAGCCGATGCTCGCGGAGGAGGATCCGCGAATCCGTGCAACCGCGGCGGCGGCGCTGGCAACGAGCACCCGGCCGGACGATCTCGACCTTGCCGAAGCCGCACTCGTGAGCCTGATTGCCGATACCTCGGAGGGCGCGCGGCACGCCAGGCGGGACGTCGCCGCGGCGATCGGTCAGACGTCGCTTCCCCGGTTCCGGCGGCTCCTCATCCCGCTGCTTTACGATCCCGCGCCAGACGTGGCCGACGAGGCGATGGCCAGCGTGCGGGCAGCAGGGTCGGACGATTTCGTGTTCGTGCCGACGCTGATTGCGCTGCTCCGCGACAGGCGGCTGAAGGGCAGCGCGCGAACGGTGCTCGTCGGGTACGGCGAACAGGTCGTAGACGCACTCGCGCACTTCCTCCGCGCTCCCGAAGAGGACATCTGGGTCCGGCGCCACATTCCCGCGACGCTCGCCCTGATCCCCAGCCAGAAGACCGTGGACGTCCTCGCGGCGGCGCTGGCCGAGAAGGACGGCTTCCTCCGGTACAAGGTCGTGTCCGCGCTCGAGCGGCTGCGCCGTGAGCACGACGCATTGACCTTCCCGCGCGAGCACATCGAGCGCCTCGCGCTGGACGAGGGGCGCAACTATTTCAACTACCTGTCCTTGCACCACAATCTGTTCGGCCGCAACCGGCTGCCGGGAGGCTCGACGCTGGCGCTGGCGCTCGAACAGAAGATCCAGCGAACCAAGGATCGGATCTACCGGCTGCTGACGCTCATCTACCCCTGGCGCGATATCACCGCGGCACAGTGGACGATCGCCCACGGCGACTCGCGCAGCCGCGCCAACGCGTCGGAATACCTCGACAACATTCTCGAAGGAGCGCTGCGGAAGCGGATCATCTCCGTGCTCGAGGAGATGCCGATCGAGGAGAAGGTCCGGCGCGGCAACGTGCTCCTGAAAACGCGTCCGCGCGACGTCGAGGAGACCCTGCTGCAGCTGATCAACGACGACGACCAGGTCGTCGCGGCATCAGCGATCGATACCGCGCGGGAACACAAGGTCTGGTCGCTCGCCGACGACATCGAGCACGTGCTCGCGCACCGCGACGTGCGTGACTGGTACGTATTCGAGGCTGCGTCATGGGCGCTCGCCGAGCGGCGGATGCCGGCCGAGCGGCGCCGGGAGCTGTGGAACGAACCGCTGCCCGCCGCGGAACTGGCGACGCGGCTGCGGGAGTTGCCGTTGTTCGCTTCGGTCAGCATCGACGAGCTGTACCGAATCGCTTCGGCGGCAAAGCAGGTGCGGCACGACCCGGGCACGGTCCTGCTGACGGAAGGCACGATCCCCGAGACCCTCCATTTGCTGCTGGATGGGCGCGTGATCGCGTCCAGCCGGGAAGCCGCTCCGCAGACCGTCCAGGCGCCCTCGGCCCTCGGGTTCACCGAAGCCTTGTCGGGAATGCCGATGGCGAGCACCATCCGCACCGATGGCCTGGTGGTGACGCTGGCGATGAGCCGGAGCGAGCTGCGGACCCTGCTCGCCGACAACACAGACCTCGTCACCGGCCTGTTCGCAACCCTGTCGTCTGCTCCTCCAGGTGTGAGCGGGACCATCCAGGCGACGGCCGCCGCGGCGGATCTCGGTCAGCTGGCCGCGAACGGGTTGTCGCCGGTCGAGAAAGTCCTGGCGCTGCAGCGCGTGCCACTGTTCGGACGCGTCGCGGCCGACGAGATGCGCCACCTTGGCGACGCGGCCAAGGTCGTTGCCCTGAAGAAAGGGCCGCCGCTCTTCAGCACGTCCTCTCCCGCCGCGCTCTGGCTGGTACTGTCTGGCGCCGTCGTCTTGAAGGACGGGCCGGAAACGCCGCCAATCATCGCTCACGCCGGTGAGGTCATCGGCTCGCTCGAAGTGATGTCGGGCAGCTCGCTGGGGTTCAACGCCGAAGTCATGGAAGAAGGTACGGCGCTGCGCCTGGATCGCGAGGATCTCTTCTCGCTGCTCAGCGAGCGTCCGGAACTGCTGCGGCAGATTTTCTCCGGCATGTTCCGCGTCGACGCGGCGAGGCTGTCGGCGTTCTGAGATGCCAAGTTTCGAGCAACTCGAGGCGTTGAGACGGGAAGTGAACGCCATCAAATGGTGGCACGCGATCGATCTGGGGCACGGGATCGTGACGCCCGGCCCGGATCCCACGCCGGGCCGGCTGCCCGAGATGCAGATTCCCGAGGATCTGACCGGACTGAGCGTCCTCGACATCGGTGCCTGGGACGGGTTTTTCTCCTTCGAAGCGGAGCGTCGCGGCGCCGCACGCGTGCTGGCGACTGATTCCTTCTGTTGGGGTCAGGGCGGATGGGGCACCAAAGCCGGTTTCGAGTTGGCGCGTCGGGCGCTGCGCTCACGCGTGGAAGACCTCACGGTCGATCCGCTCGACCTCTCGCCGGAGAAGGTCGGGACCTTCGACCTCGTGCTCTTCCTCGGCGTGCTCTATCACATGCGGCATCCGCTGCTCGTGCTCGAGCGCGTGTTCAGCGTCACACGCGGGCAGTTGATCCTGGTTACCCACGTCGACCTGGCTGCGCTGGACAGACCGGCAATAGCCTTCTATCAGGGCGACGAGTTGAACCAGGACCCGACGAACTGGTCGGGTCCGAACCCGGCCGCGGTTGTGGCAATGCTGCGAGTGGTTGGTTTTCGCGACGTCAGGGTTGTTTCGCGGTGGGCGGCCCGCGAGGTCACGCTGCAGGACATGCAGGGCCCGCCAGTTCCCGGGCACATTACCGTCCACGCCTGGCGCTAGGTACCGCTGAGGATGGCCTGATTCAGCGGCTGCCGCTGGCAGGCGCCGCGGCGCCGTGCGATCGGCGCGGTTCCGCGCCGGCCTGCAGCTCACGCCGCTCGGGATCGACGACGATCGCAGCCGCGTACCCGTACCGCACTTCCCCCTTGCGGCCAATCTTCTGAAACCGGTGGCCGCGGCCGGCCAGATCCTGGAGCACGGCCCTCGGGATCCGATCCTCGATCTGCACCCGCGTGACGGCCGGATCCGCCGGGTCGCGGGCGATCAGGAACCGGGGCGCCTCGACCGCGGCTTGCGCCGGCATCCCGGCGTCGACCACGTTCAGGATGATGTTGTAGACCGACGCTGGAATCCAGTTGTTGCCGGCGGCGGCAACCGCGAGTGCCGGCATCCCGGGACCGTCGCTGCTGGAAGTTCTCTTGAACAGCAGCGTGGGCACGCTCGTCGACGACGATCGGGCGAGCGGCAGAAAGCGCCCGGGCGCGGTGCCCGGGTTGAAGCGCAGGTGGTTGTTGTAGAGGAACCCGAGCCCGCTGGACACGTAGAACGTCCCGCCCCACGTGCTCAAGGTCTGGGTCACCGCGATCATGTTGCCGTCGGCATCCGCGACCGCGAACGCCGTCGTGCCGCGGCCGATGCGCTCCGGCGTCCCCTCTTCGCCGGCTGGTGCGCTCGGCCGGCTCGCCTTCGACGGATCGATGCGTTTGAACAGGGTCGCCGCATGCGACGGCTCGAGATGGGGTCCGACCGACACGTCCCAGAGTGCCGGATCCGCGATCCGCGGGCCGGTGTCGCGAATCTTCCACGATTCGATCGCGTGATGAAGAAACCCGGGATCCCGGAAATAGGCGGCGCCGTGCGTCGCCGGATAGTTCTGAAGGATCTGCAGTGTCTCGATCAACGCGGCGCCGGTCGCGACCGGAGGAGGCGCTGAGAACACGCGGTAATCGCGGTACTGACCGGTCAGCGGCCTGCGCTCGATGGCACGGTACTGGGCCAGATCGTCCAGCGTGATGAGCCCGCCGTTCTGTGCCATGTCGTCGGCGATCCGCCGCGCGATGGCGCCGCGATAGAACGCTGGTGCGCCATCGGCTGCGATCGTCCGCAGCGTCGACGCGTAGTCCTTGTTGACGAATCGCTGCCCGGCCTCGGGCACGCGTCCCTCCGGCAGATAGATCCTGGCGGCCGCCGGATGCCTGGCAAAATAGCGCCGCCCTTCCGCAATCGTCGTCGGCAGCGCCGCATCCAGCGTGTAGCCCTCTTCCGCGTGACGAATGGCCGGCGCCATGAGATCGGACCAGGAGATCTTCTTGCTGCCGTAGGTGCGGTACAGGTAGTCGAGGCCGGCAACCACGCCCGGAATGTTCGCAGCCGAGGGGCCGTCGGCGCTGCCGCGCTGGAGGAGCGGGTTGTCCCGCGTCGCGTGGCCTGGCGCCTGATCCTTGTAGTCGATCACGACCGGCTCGCCCATCCCTCTCAGATAGAGGACGGCCATGCCGTCCCCGCCGATACCTGACGCGTCAGGTTCGACAACGCCAAGCGCGAACGACACCGCAATCGCCGCATCGACGATGTTGCCACCGCGTTCGAGCGCATCGGCGCCGGCACGCGAGGCCAGCGGATGGCCCGAGACCACGACCGCACGAGACGAGCTGACCGCCGGTTTGATCAGCGGCTGCTCCGCGATCATCTGGTCCACGACCGCCTCGAGCTGACCCTCGTCTTTTGCAGCGCCGGCCGCGGCGCGATATTTGTCCTTCAGGCTCACCCACACCGCCCCGCTCGGACCTTCTGCGTAGTACAGCCGGCGCAGCGTCTCCCAGACCCGATCGAAGGCCGCCGTATACCGCGTGGACGAGACCCTGGGCAGTGCGATGGTTTGCGTACCCGAGTCGACTGGCAGCGGCGCATCGACGAACCGCAACCTGTAGGCCTCGGCAAAAAGCGGCGGCGGATCGTCCTGATTACGAAGCGGGTTGCCGTTGTAGGCGGGATCGGACGGCGGAAGATCGGCGATGGCAATCCGCCGGCCATCGGGTGCCCAGGCCGGGGCTCCCCCGGTCCTCGACACGAGCACGGGACCATCCAGCGGTCGTGCAGCGGGAGCGGTGGTGGTGACCCACACGCCTGGAACCCCGTCGCGCACACCGGAGAACGCGATCCGCGATCCGTCAGGGGCCCAAGACGGCGAGGCTTCGTCGCCGCGGACCCGGGTCAGGCGCGTCCGCCGGACGGGTCCTCCCGTGGCCGCCGTCAGATCTGCCACCCACAGGTCGACATCACCGTCGTCGGTCTCGCGATCGGAGATGTACGCCACCTGCCTGCCGTCCGGCGAGACGCTGGCCTGGCGTTCATCGTCCGTCTCGGTTTCCTGGAATAGAGGTGAGGGGGCCTGGGCGTCCAGCGCTGCCGCAAACAGTCGCCAGCGGCCTTCCTGTCGGCGGGAGAAAATCACGCGGCCGTCCTTCGTCCATGACGGCCATCGGGCTTCGCCATTCCCGCTGATCACGCGTCGGCTCCCGCCGTCGGAGCTGACGACGACGATCGCGTAACCCGTGCCGCTGTCTTCGGCGAAGGCGATCGACTTGCCGTCGGGCGACCACGCGGGATGGCGTTGCACGGCGGTGCCGTCGGCTGTGAGTGGCCGGCCGCTGCCGCCGTCCTTGTCGGCAATCCAGATCTGATCGAAGAAAGAAAAGGCGAGGCGGCGGCCATCCGGCGACCATGCCGGATCCTGGACGCCGCCGGTCTGCATGGCGGGCGCCGCGCACAGGATCACGAGCGCGACGAGAGCCGCGAATGCGCGCACCCGCCAGCCGCGCAAGCGCTCAGGCCCTCGCGGTCGTGCGGCTGCGCTTCACGGCCTCGACGATCTGCCGGGCCGAGATGCCGAACTTGTCCACGAGCTCGTCGGGCTGGCCGCTGCGCGGGATGTCGCGCACCGCCAGCCGCTGGACGGCGACATTCGAGTCCGCCAGCGCCTCGGCGACCGCGTCGCCGAGCCCGCCGGCCGAGTAGTGATCCTCGACCGTGATCACGACGCCTCCGGCGGCCCGGGCGGCGCTGATCAACCGGCTCTTGTCGATCGGCTGGACGCAGTAGGCGTCGATCACGCGGATCGAAATCCCTTCTGCCTTGAGCTGATCGTGCGCCTTCAGCGCTTCGAACAGCGTGATGCCCGACGCCGACGACCACTGCCGCGTCATCGGCGCTCTGCCGCACCACCTTTGACCCGCCGATCGGGAAGCGCTCGTCGGGCCCGTAGATCACCGGGGTCTTGGGGCGGGAGGTCCGCATGTAAGCGAGCCCTTTGTGCTGCGCCATCTCCGCGACCAGCCGCTCGGTGCTGACCGCATCGCACGGGTAGAGCACGACGGCGTCGGGGATCGCCCGCATCATCGCGAGATCCTCGAGCGCCATCTGCGACGGGCCGTCCTCCCCGATCGAGACGCCGGCATGCGAGCCGGTCAGCTTGAGGTTGAGCATCGAGATCCCGGCCATGCGGATGAAATCGGCGGCCCGATAGAGGAAGCACGCGAACGTCGAGGGAAAGGGAATCGCCCCGCGCGCCGCAAAGCCCATGGCGGCGCCGACCATCCCCTGCTCGGCGATGAACATCTCGAAGAAGCGCTCGGGCGCCACCTTCTCGAACCGATCGCTGAAGGTCGAGTTCTTGACGTCCGCATCGAGCGCGACGATCCGGGGATCGAACTTGCCGACCGCGGCGAGCGCGGTGCCCCAGGCCTCACGCGTCGCGACCAGGTCTCCGAGCTTGTAGTTGGGCGGCGGCAGCGCGCTGTAGTCGGGCACCGAGTCGGCGCGGCCGCGGCTGCGCGGCCCGGGGATCGCCTCTTCGACGCGGGTCTGCGTCAGCTGACTCTCGAGCTCCTTGAGCGCCTTGTCCGTTTCTTCACCGCTCTTGAGGGCCTTCCCGTGCCATCCGTCCTTGCCCTCGATCGCCGACAAGCCCTTGCCCTTGATCGTACGGGCCACGAGGGCGGTGGGCTGCCCGGAGGTCGCGCGCGCGATCGCCAGGCCCTGCCGGATGTCGGCGATGTCGTGGCCGTCGACGACGACAGCCTTCCATCCGAACGAGCTCCAGCGGGCCGCGATCCGATCGAGATCGTGCCGGAACTCGGTGGGCTGGCTCTGACCCAGGGCGTTCGCGTCGACAATCGCGCACAGGTTGTCCAGCTTGTAGTGGGCGGCCGCATCCGCCGCTTCCCAGACCGACCCTTCCGCGATCTCGCCGTCGCCGAGCAGCACGTAGGTGCGATACCCGGATCCGATTCGCCGGGCGTTCAGCGCGATGCCGACCGCGGCGCAGATGCCCTGTCCGAGCGACCCGGTGGCCACGTCCACGAAAGGCAGCCGGGGCGTCGGATGGCCTTCGAGGTCGGACTCGAACGTGCGCAGCTCCATCAGGCGCTCGCGCGGAAAGAGTCCCGCCTCGGCCCACGCGGCATAGAGAATCGGCGCGGCGTGCCCCTTCGACAGCACGAAGCGATCGTTGTCGGGGTCCTGCGGATTCTTCGGATCGAAGTGCATCTCCGAGAAGAACAGGACCGACATGATGTCGGCTGCGGAGAGGCACGTCGTCGGATGCCCGCTGCCAGCCTTGCTGGTCGAGGCAACCGAGTCGATCCTGAGCTGGGTGGCGATGTCACGAAGCGCAGCAACTGAAGTAGCGGCCATGGTGGTCTCTGCTTTCACCTGAAGAGTGCACGATTTGGATCGTGCCTAAACGGCCAGTCTATCACTCGGCCGTGGCGGTGAGCGCGAGGACGAGTTCCGCTGCCAGCGGACCGGCACCGAGTGCGTCGTGGTGCACGGCGGCCAGGGCGCGATCCGCCGTCCCGGACAACGCCTCCCGGCCGCACAGCTGTGCCGCGCGCCGCAACAGGCGGGCCGCAGCGCAGTTGGCCGCGAACGGCTTGAGGCGATCCTGCATCAATCCCACATCAGTTTCGGGATCGGCGGTCCGATCGAAGAAGCCCCCGTCGGATTCATCCCAGAGCGTGTGAAGCGCGTGCAGCACCAGCTCCTCCGCGAGCATCCGGTAGACGACGTTCCCGGTCGCCTCGAATGCATCGAGTTGCGCCTCCGCCATGCCGATCTGGTCAGCCAGCAGGCCTCTCACCTGGGGTGAGCCGTCATGGTAGTGCGCCATTCCGGCGCCAGGCTGGTAGCACAGTCCGACGATCCGCTCGAGCGACCGGATGGCGAACTCGGACAGCCCGGCATCCCCGAGGACGCGTCCGGCCTTCAGCGCCGCGGAAGCCATCGCGGCGTTCCAGCTGGTGAACAGGGTTCGATCGATCGGCGGCGCGGGCGCATCGTCAGTGCCCGCCGCCGGGCGTGACGCCCGAGTAGTAATCAGGGTCGGCGCGCTGAGAGGCAGCCCATCCCCCGTCGACGGGATCCGCCAACCACGTCTGCACGTACCGCAGGACGTCTTCTGCACGCTCGCCGTAGCGTGCGAGCTGAAGCGTCTCGAAGGCGTCGAGGTAAACGTCGAGCAGCGCCGCATTCACGTCGAGCAGCTTCTCCTGCTCGGGAGAGCTCCAGTCGCCGTCGCGCGAATAGCGGAAAAAGCCGCCGTCCCGATCGTCGTGAAGCGGTCCCCATCCGATTGCGTCGAGGGTCTTGATCGCCATGTCGCGGCGCGATTCGGATTGCTGGCGGCGATAGAGGGCGAGCGCGAGATGAACAGGCGCGGCATGAGGAAACTTCGGCGCCCCGCCGAAGCCTCCGTGCTCCGGGTCGTAGCATCGGTCGATCTGTTCGATCAGCTGATCGGCCGTCGGGGCGCGGGCGGCCGGTGGTCGAGGTGGGAGTGCGGTGTGACCGATCCCCACATGTCCGCCGCTGCGGAACGCGTCGGCAACGCGCTCGAGGACCTCGGCGAGGCGCTCGTGGTCCACGTAGGTGCCGCCGCCCAGGAGGCCGCCGTCAGGTGTCAGGAACGCGGTCGTCGGCCAGCCGCCGAGGCTGTAGCGTTCGCAGATGTCGGGACGCCGATCCGCGTCGACGCGGATCGCCACGTATCGCTGCCCCACGCGCGCGACGACATCCGGATCCGCGAAGCTCGATCGATCCATCTCGACGCTGTTGCGGCACCAGGTCGGCGCGATCGAGAGCAGCACTGGCTTGCCTTCGGCACGGGCGCGCACGAACGACGCCGCGCTCCACGGAAGCCAGGCGATGGCGGGCATGAACGCTCAATTATAATGACCCGATGCTCGCGCTGCGGTATGTCGCCGTGCTGGCCCTGGTGGTCTGGATCGGCGGGCTCATCATGCTCGGCGCGCTCGCGGCGCCGGCGGCATTCGACGTGCTCGGCGCCCTCGGGGCCCAAGGACGCGCACTGGCCGGCAGCGTGGTCGGCGAGACGCTGCGGCGCTTCACCCTGGTCACGTATGCGTGCGCGGCCGTCGTGCTCCTGAGCCTGATGGTCCGCGGCGTGCTCGGTCCGCGTCCGCGGCGGTTCGCCATCAGGGTCGGCGGGCTGCTGCTCATGACTGCTGCCGCAATGTACGCCGGCGTCGTCGTGGCCCCGCAAATCGCCCGCGCCCAGCAGGCCATCGGCGCGGCGCCTTCGACCCTCGACCCGGCCGATCCCCGGCGGATCGAGTTCGGCCGCCTCCATGCACGATCCGTTTCCGTGCAGCTCATCCCCCTGCTGGGCGGACTCGCCTTGTTGTGGTTCGAATTGAAAGACTGATTCCAGAGCGATCATGCCCAGCCACGACGACGTGCTCGACGAAATCACCCGCCAGATCCATTCCGAACCCGATCAGGACCGCGCGATGGCCGCGGCGGTGGCGACGCTGAAGCGCCGCAGGCCGGACTATTCCTGGGTCGGCATCTACCTGCTCGACGGCAACGAGCTCGTGCTCGGCCCGTTCGAGGGGAAGCCGTCGCCGCACACACGGATTCCGCTCGGACGCGGCATCTGCGGCGCGGCGGCCTCGGAGAAGGCGACGATCATCGTCGACGATGTCAACGCCGATCCGCGATACCTGGCCTGCAGCATCGAGACCAGGTCGGAGATCGTCGTGCCGATCATGAGCGGCGGCGAGGTGCTCGGCGAGCTCGACATCGACAGCGATCGCCTGGCGGCCTTCGATTCGGCGGATCAGAAGCTGCTCGAAGCCGTGGCGTCGCTGCTCGCGGCACACATGTCGGTCCGGAGCCGCTGACCGATGGCGCGCACCATTACGCTGATCCCGGGCGACGGCATCGGCCCGGAGGTCACCGAAGCGGTCGTCCGCATCTTTCATGTCGCCCGCCTCGACATCGAGTGGGAGCGCTACGACGCCGGAGTTACCGCGTTCAAGCGATTCAACCAGTCGCTGCCGGCCGAGCTGCTGGATTCGATCCGCCGGAACAAGGTCGCGCTGAAGGGACCGGTGACCACGCCGATCGCGGAAGGCATCACCAGCGTGAACGTCGGCCTGCGCAAGGCGCTCGACCTCTACGCGAACCTGCGCCCGGTCCGGAACCTGCCGGGCGTTCCCAGCCGGTTCGGCAATGTCGATCTCGTGATCGTCCGCGAGAATACCGAGGACCTCTACTCGGGTCTCGAACACGAAGTGGTGCCCGGCGTTGTCGAGAGCCTGAAGATCATCACCGAACGGGCGTCGACCCGGATTGCGCGGTTCGCGTTCGAGCACGCGACCGCGAACGATCGGAAACGGGTGACCGCCGTGCACAAGGCCAACATCATGAAGCTCGGGGACGGCATGTTCCTCGAGAGCACGCGCAAGGTCTCGCGCGAGCACACGTCGATCGCCTACGACGAGCGGATCGTCGACGCCGCCTGCATGCAGCTGGTGATGTTCCCGGAACGGTTCGATGTGCTGGTGCTCCCGAACCTCTATGGCGATATCGTCTCGGATCTCTGTGCGGGCCTGGTCGGCGGGCTCGGAGTGGTTCCCGGCGCGAACCTCGGGACGGACGCGGCGGTGTTCGAGGCAGTGCACGGAAGTGCACCGGACATTGCGAACAAGAACCTGGCAAACCCGACGGCCCTGCTGCTGTCGGCCTTGATGATGCTCGACCATCTCGCCGAGCGGGCGGTCGCCGCCCGCATCCGCGCGGCGCTCGACGAAGTGCTGACCGGCGGGGTCGTCAGGACCCGGGATCTCGGCGGCACCGCGACGACGACCGAGTTCACCGACGCCATCTGCCGGCAGCTGGAAGGCGCTTCCGCCTGAAGGATGGGGATCGGCCCTCCGGAGTGATATATTCCAGCCGTGCTCCTCGATGACATCACGCAGGCCGTTCTGGCGCGCGAGGATGTGGCACGGTATCTGCGCGGGGGACATGGCACCTCCGGCCCCGAGGCGCGGGAGCGCATCCACGGATACCTCGACGAGCTGCGGACCACTCAGCGCTACCCGATCTACCGCGCGCTGAAACATCCGCTCTACCCCATCCTCCGCAAGATCGAGCGCATTCACGAGCACGTCGAGATCGCCCAGAAGGCGACCAGCGAAGGCCGGGTCATCTACATCTCGAATCACAAGAGCCATCTCGACTACCTGGTCGAGCCGCTGGTTCTCGACGACAACGCCATCAGGCCGCCGGTCATCGCCGCCGGGATCAACCTGTTCGGCGGCCCGCTCGGGCTGATTCACCGGCATGTCACCGGGGCCATCCCGATTCGCCGCAATACCAAGGATCCGGCCTACCTGGTCACGCTCAAGGCCTACGTCGCCGAAATCCTCGGCCGCCACGACCTGCTCTTCTACATCGAGGGCGGGCGGAGCTACTCGGGCGAGCTGAAGGCGCCCAAAACCGGGCTGCTGCACGCCGCGCTGACCGCCGACCGCAACGCGTCGATGGTCGTGCCGATGGCGGTGTCTTACGACCTGGTCCTCGAGGATCGAATCCTGGCGCATCAGGGCATCAAGCGCGGCTCCCGGCCGTTCGGCCGCGAAGTCGCGGAGATGGTGCGCTACGCGGTCGGCTACCAGTCCCGGGCGTTCGTCACCTTTGGCGAACCGATTGCGCTCAAGGACTACGATCCCGATTCGCGCCGCGACGTCATGGCGCTCGCGCACCTCACGCGCGACACCATCGGCCGGCTCTACAAAGTCCTGCCGACGGCGATCGTCGCCGCCGCCATGCGGCCCGGAATCACGCGACGCGAGCTCGAGACCCGGGCCCAGACGGTAATCGACACCGTGGCGGCCGCCGGTGGCAACCTGTCGGTCACCTCGGGGCGGGAGGCCGTGGAGCGCGCGGCCGAACCGCTCGAAACCCGCAACGTCGTGCACGTCGAACGCGGCGGACGGTTCCGCGTCCGCGAACGCACGGTCCTGCGTTACTACGCCCGCACCCTGAATCATCTGCTCGCCGCCCCGCGCCGTACGCCTCGCATGCACTGATGCGTTTCGTTTCGAGGGCAGTTTTCCAGGCGCTTGCCGGCAGCAGGAGCATGAAAGGCCTCGCGTCCCGTTACGGCCTGCGCAGCGAGAGCAGCTTCGCCAGACGGTTCGTTGCGGGTGAGTCGGTAGCCGATGCCGTCGCCGCCGCCCGGCGGCTCGAGGCGGCGGGACTGCACCAGACGCTGGACTTCCTCGGCGAAGGCGTCACCACCATGGTGGACGCCGATCGTGCCACCCGGGCGTATCTCGGCATCCTCAACGAGATCGCCGCGGCGGGGATCGGCCGCAACGTCTCCCTGACGCTCACCCAGCTCGGGCTCACGGTCGATCGCGCGACCTGCGTCGACAACCTGCGGCGCGTCCTCGACGGCGCGGCGCCGCATGAGTTCTTCGTCTGCATCGACATGGAAGACTCGCGCTACACGCAGGTGACCTTCGACGTGTTCGAGACGCTCTGGCAGCAGGGCTATCGCAACGCGGGCATCGTCGTGCAGGCGTACCTTCCGCGCAGCATGGACGACGTCAGACGCCTGAACGGGCTTGGCGCGCGTGTACGCCTGGTGAAGGGCGCCTATCGCGAGCCTCGAAACGTCGCGTATCAGAAGAAGGAGCAGGTCGACGCCGCGTTCGTCGACATCATGCAGCTGCTGCTGACCGAGGGCATCCAGCCCGCCATCGCCACCCACGATCACGCGATGCTGGGGGCGACAACGGCGTTCGCCTCCCGACACGCGATCGCGCCTGATCGCTTCGAGCTTCAGTTCCTCTACGGCATCCGGCGTGACCTGCAGGCACGGCTGGCGGGCGAAGGCTACCGGGTCCGGGTCTACGTGCCGTTCGGGCAGGAGTGGTTCCCCTACTTCATGCGCCGGCTCGGTGAGCGCCCGGCCAACGTGGGATTCGTCGTCAGAAGCCTGCTTCACGAGAAATAGCCAATCCGCGCTGTGTCGTGGACCACCCACGGTACGTAAACGCCTGGCGCCGCCAAAAGTCTTCCGGTCCAGTGGCTACCCAACCGTGGGCTGTCTTCTTTTGGACCACGATCTGCTGTAAGTAACTGATAATGAATATGTTGTGAATACTGATGACCCGTGGCATACCCCTTGATACTCGAGTTCGGCGGGTGGCGGGATCGCGCCAGTCAGGCGCGGCGTCCTAACGATCTGGAGAGGTTCCCGCCGGCCATGACGGGGATGGAAGCCATGGTTACGAACTATCCACAACGGTTCACGGCGGTCGGTCACGAAGGCAGTGGAACGGCGTTCGTCGCGCGAACCGTCACACGGCTCGGTCAGTTGCTGTGCGGCTTTCGCGGACACGAAACGGTGATGCACCGCGAGGGCAAGCGGCTGATGATGCGCTGCACGTCGTGCGGCTACGACACGCCCGGCGTCGAAATCAGCGAGCGCGAGCCACGGCGCCGGTTCGACGGGGATGCCCGGCGGCATCGGATGGCCGCATCGCCCCGGCTGGTACTGCGCAAGACTGCCTGAAGGCGCCGGCGCCGCGGCGGTCTGGTTTACGGGATCGCCAGCGCCAGCGTCGCCAACACGTCGCGGCACGCGATCACATCCGCTACGATCACATACTCCTCGCGGCCGTGCAGCCCGGCGCCGCCGGGTCCGAAGAGCACCGTCGGAATGCCGGCCGACCCGAGCACCGCGGCGTCGGTCCAGAAGCTCATTCCAACGTTCTCGGCAGGCAGACCGAACGACGCCAGCGCCGAAGCGACCAGCCCGGGCAGCGGATGCCCGGGCGGTATCTCGTATGCGGGACGCGCGAACGTGAGGCGCGCCTCCCCTTCGAACTCGCGGTCTTCAGCGGCAAGCGACTGAAGAATCCCGGTCACCTCCCTCGCGGCGTCGTCTCCCGATTCGCCGGCCAGCGTCCGGCGCTCCATCTGCAGCATGCAGCGATCCGGATAGCTGCTCAACTCCCGGCCGCCGCTGATGATCGACGCATGCAGCGACGCCGTTCCCATCAGCGGATGCGGCGGCCGCGACTGCAGCTCGCGATCGAGCGCCTCGAGCCGCTGCAGCACCCGGCCCATGCGGACGATCGCATCGCGGCCGTCACGAGGACGGCTGCCGTGCGCCGCACGTCCACGTGTTTCCACGTCCAGCCAGGCGAACCCCTTGTGCGCGACGCCGATCTTCAAGTCGGTCGGTTCGGTCACGACCGCGTGATCGGCCTTCCAGCGTGTGACCAGCGCGTCCGCGCCGATGCTCGCGTACTCCTCGTCGATCACCGCGGCAACGACGATGCGACCGCGATTGAAACCGCGGCTGACGGCCACACGGACCGCATCGATCATGGCCGCGACGCCGGATTTCATGTCCTGGGAGCCGCGGCCGTACAAACGGCCGTCGCGCTCGAACGGCGCGAACGGCCCGGACATGCCTTCCACGCCCACGGTGTCGAGATGCCCGCAGAACATCAGCGTCGGCCCGGGGACCGCCCCTTCGAGTACGCCGATCACGTTGGGCCGGCCGGCCTCGACCTCTTCCACGTGGACCTGCAGGCCGAGCTCACGCAGCCGCCGCGTCACTGCGGCCGCGATCGCGCCTTCGCCTCGTGCACCGGGCACCAGGGAGGGATTCACCGAATCGATCGACACGAGCTCGCGCAGAAGGGAGATGCAGGGATCGTCGGACATGGCAGGCCTGTATTATGCCTTGATGGATCTGAAGGGGCGGGTCGCGGCGATCACCGGTGCGTCGTCGGGGATCGGCCTGGCGATTGCGCACGCGCTGGCGCGCGAAGGCGTCACGGCGATGCTGGGGGCGCGGCGTGCCGAGCGGCTGCAGCAGGCGGTCGCGGCGATTCGCGCCGAGGGCGGTTCCGCTGACGCGATCGTGATGGACGTGACCTCCGAGCCCGATCTGCAGCGCCTCGTCGATGCCGCCCGTGCCGCGACCGGCCGGCTCGACATCATGGTCTGCAATGCCGGGTTCGGCTACTACGGCACCGTCGAGCAGACGCCGCCTGACGTGATGAAGCGGATGATGGACGTGAACTTCATGGGGACCTACCTCGGTGCGCGCGCCGCCCTTCCAGTCTTCCGGCAGCAGGGCGAGGGCCATCTCGTCGTCGTCTCGTCGATCGTGGGACGGCGAGGCATCGCGCAGATGAGCGGCTACAGCGCGACCAAGGCGGCCCAGGTCGGATTCGTCGAGTCGCTGCGCACCGAATTCGCCGGCACGAACATTCATGCGAGCGTCGTGCTGCCGGTCTCAACCGAGACCGAATTCCGCAACGCCATGGAACGCGACTACGGTCACTCGGTCCGCGGACTGGGTCCGAAACAGAGTGCCGACACGGTGGCCGCCGCGGTCGTCCGGTGTCTCCGCCATCCAGCCGCCGAGGTGTATCCACACGCCAAATCGCGGGGCCTCACGATCATCAACGCGCTTGCGCCGGGCTTCACCGACCGTCTCGTGCGGAAATACGGAAGGCGCCGGGAGCAGTGACCGAGCCGGGTCCCGCGCTGGTCGAAGAGATCGCCCGCGAGGCCGCCCGTCTAGGCGGCCGCGCGCTGATCGTCGGCGGCTGGGTGCGCGATCGCCTGCTCGGCCGGGCATCGAAGGACATCGATCTGGAGGTGTTCGGCATTCCTCCGGATCAGTTGCGGGCGCTGCTGATGCGGTTCGGCCCGGTCAATGCCGTCGGCGAGAGCTTCACCGTTTACAAGGCCGGCGGGATCGATGTGTCGCTGCCGCGCCGGGATTCGAAGACCGGTCAGGGCCATCGCGGCTTCACGGTCGAGGGCGATCCGGCGATGTCGATCGCGGATGCCGCCAGGAGGCGCGATTTCACGATCAATGCGATCGCCTTCGATCCGCTGACCGCCGAGTACATCGATCCCTTCGACGGCTGCGACGATCTGCGCACCCGAACACTGCGTGCCGTGGACCCGCGGACCTTTGGCGAGGACAGCCTGCGGGTGCTCCGCGCCGTTCAGTTCGCCGCCCGCTTCGAGTGCACGCTGGAATCGGGAACCCGCGCGCTGTGCGAGCGCATTGCGCTCGACGATCTGCCCGCCGAGCGAGTCTGGGGAGAAATCGAAAAGCTGCTGCTCCAGGCGCCACGACCGTCCGCTGGCCTGCAACTGGCGCTCGACCTCGGGGTCATTCGACGGTTGTTCCCGGAGCTCGAGGCCCTCGCCGGGTGCCCGCAGGAACCCGAGTGGCACCCGGAGGGCGACGTGTGGATCCACACGCTGATGGTCGTCGACGAGGCCCGCACTCGCATCGACGATCTCGACCACCCGCGCCAGGTCACGGTGATGCTCGGCGCGCTGTGCCACGATGCCGGCAAGCCGCCGACGACGGCGGTCATCGACGGGCGGATCCGCTCCATGGACCATGAGCAGGCAGGCGTGGCGCCGGCCACACGGCTGCTCGATCGCCTGAACGTGCACACGCTGGACGGCTACGACGTCCGCAGCCAGGTGCTCGGGATTGTCGCCCACCATCTCAAGCCGCTCGCGTTCGCCAAAGCGATGCCGCCGGCCGGCGACGGAGCATTCAGACGGCTGGCCCTGAAGGTCGATCTCGAGCTGCTGGCCCGTGTCGCGGAGTCCGACTGCCTGGGCCGTACCGGCAATTTCGAGTGCGGCGGGATCCGGTGGTTTCTCGAGCGTGCGCGCGAGCTGGGCGTGCAGCATGCCGCCCCCGACCCACTGTTGCTGGGGCGCCATCTCCTGGCGCTCGGGGTCAGACCCGGCCCGCGGGTGGGCGTGATCCTTCGTCAGGTGTACGAACGTCAGCTCGACGGACGGGTGACATCAGTCGAAGAAGGCATCCAGGCTGCGCGCGAGATTCTCGCCGCGCCAGCGGAACAGGAGTAGGCACGCGTGCAGTTCTCGAGAACCGCCATCTGGTTGTCCCCAATCGTGCTCATGCTCGGCCTTGCGACCGACGTGCACGGGCAGGTGACCGCCGGGCCCATCAGCCGTTATGTCGTCGATGCCCGCGGCTCGCTCGCACGGTTCAAGCAGGACAGCGCGGTCTCACAGGGGCTCGGCGTGGACGCCAGCACGCTGCCCACTCGCGGCCTGGGGATCACCGCAGGGGCCCACGTTTATCCGCTCCGCTTCCGCCGGATCACTTTCGGGGTTGGCGTCGAGTATGCGCGGGCCGGCGACAGCAAGACCACGACCATCACCGACACGAACACCGGCGAGGAAACCGAAGGGCCGACGATCACCACGCGGTTCACGTCGTTCGCGCCACAGCTGTCGATGAACTTCGGAAGAGACGAGGGCTGGAGCTATCTCAGCGCCGGGATCGGGAGGGCGCGGATCACGAGCGAGAACGAGGCCCAACCAGTGACTGACACAGCCGATCGCACGCAGGTCATCAACTACGGCGGCGGCGGCCGCTGGTTCAACAGCCCTCGGATGGCCTTCACATTCGACATCCGCTGGTACGCCATCAGCCCACGCGATGCCACGACGACCGTGCCTTCCTATCCGAGGGCCAAGTTCATGGTCCTCAGCGCGGGCGTAGCTTTTCGGTGACGCTCTATCAACTCCCAAGCTCCAAATCCCAAATCCCAAACAAGATCCAAGTTCCAAATCCCAAAGGGAAAAACGTTCGAAACGATTCCCTTGGGATTTGGATCTTGGATCTTGGGAGTTGTTTTAGATGTCCCAGATCCTCTCCATGCGATCGTAAAAGGTGATGAGCCCGTCCTCGCTGACCTTGAGCACGGCGCCGTAGCGGCCGGCCGCCATCGCGGCGGTCGTGCGCGCCCCCTCGACCGCGAGGCTCGAGTGGGGCTCGACGGGTTCGCTGTGGAGCAGGATGGCGCCGACGGCGAGCAGACGGCCGGCCGGATCGAGGACCGTGGCGCCGTCGGTCCGCGCAAGGCCCGCGAGCACCGCGGGATCGATCCCGGTGGCGGTTCGGCCCTGCAGCATCTGCAGCACCTGGCCGCGGCTCGGTGCGTCGGGTTGGCCGGCGTGGCGCGGAGCGTCGAGCTGATCGCCGGGTGCCACCAGCATCGGCAGTGAAGCCTCCGGATCGCGCAGCACCACGAAGAGCGCTCCCTCACGGGCGTCGGCGAGGTCGAGCGCGGTTTGAAACAATCGCTCCGCGAGGCTGCTGTTGCCGACCGACGCGGCCCAGGTCTCGTATTTCGCCTTCAGATCGAGCAGATGCCAGCGCGCGTTGCGGAAGCTGAACACCTGCACGCCTTCGGCGAACAGCTTGATCTCGTGGGACGGGCTGAGCACGACGCAGACGTTCCGATTGCCGGCGGTCGCGAGGGCATGCGATCGGTACTGCGTCGGACAGGGCACGTCGAGGGTCGTCGCCGGGTAGCACCGGTCAATGTCGACCACGTCGAGGACGAACCCCGAGCGATTCAACAGGTACACGGTTTCGAGCCCGTCCGCGAGACGGTAGAACGTCTTGATGCCGGTCAGGGCGTGCGTGAAGCGGAACGCCTGATCGTCCGGCATCGCCGGCGCGGGCCCGGCTTCCTCCTCGTCGAGGATCAGCACACCGGAGGAAATCGGCCGGTTCTCATAGCTCGACATCGCCGCGACGCGGAGCAACTCGATCGCGGTCGCCACCCAGTCGGTGCGCGCCGGCGCACTGGGCGAGTACGCCGACTCGTCGAGAAATGCGCCGACATACCGGTCCTCGATCGAGCCCCGGAACAGCTCGCCGCGCTCGAGCATCTGCTTCGGATCGAAGACCGCACGGTATCGGAGCGAGAGCACGGCGCCAATTGCCCGCGCCAGCCGCACCTCGTGCTCCGTGAACGGACGGCGCGCCGGCACGTGCAGCACGTGCCGCGATCCGAACCACCTGATGGTCAGCTCTGAAGGATCGCCGGTCGGCTCGATCGCGAGCCGGCCGTCCGACGACAACGACGGTGTGGGCTCGGTCTCGAACGTGGCGCGGCTGTAGAACTGTCGGAGGGCCGCCTGCAGCAGGCTGTCGTACAGCGCGCTCGCGGCAAAAACCGGCGGGAGCGACATTCGTTTTCCATCATAATTCAGCGGAATGGCGCGGCGCACGCTGATCGATTTCTTCGAGGATCTGTCCGGCATCAGCGGCGAGTTCCTGGTTTTCGACGATGGCTATCGCACGTGGTCGTTGACCTATCGCGACACCACCGGGCGAGCGCGTGCCTTTGCCGCCCGGCTGCACGCCGAGGGCATCATCCAGGGACAGCACGTCGTCATCTGGGGAGAGAACCGTCCCGAGTGGATCGTCGCGCTCTGGGGCTGCCTGCTCCGCGGCGTCGTCCTGGTCCCGATCGATTACCGCGCTTCGGCCGACTTCCTGCAGCGCGTGGCGCGGATCGTCGATGCCCGGGCCGTGCTGGTGGGAGACGCGGTTGCCGAGCCGACCGGCGTGGAGGCGCCAGTCTGGAAGCTGTCCGCGCTGACTTCCGATGCTGCGTTGCCGTCGCCGCCGGCGGTTTCGCATACACCCGACGACGTCGCGGAGGTGATTTTCACGTCGGGAGCGACGTCCGAACCCAAGGGCGTCGTGCTGACCCACCGGAACATCCTCGCCAACGTCGTTCCGATCGAACGGGAGATCGCAAAGTACAAGAAGTACGCGAGACCATTCCTGCCGATCAGGTTCCTGAACCTGCTCCCGCTGAGCCACATGTTCGGGCAGGCGATGGCGACGTTCGTTCCACCGCTACTCGCGGGCGTAGTGGTCTTCAACCGGACGTTTGCGCCCGAAGAGATCGTCACCCAGATTCGCACGCGGCGGATCTCGGTCCTCGTTTCCGTTCCGAAGATCCTCGAGGTCCTGCGCGATTACGTGACGCAGGCAGTGCCTGAGACGCGCGTCGATCCTCCCGGCCGCTCCCATTGGACGGCGCGATGGTGGCGGTACCGCCGGGCCCACCGCGCGTTCGGTCTGAAGTTCTGGGCGATGGTGGTCGGCGCCGCGCCGCTCGATCCCGACGTCGAGGCGTTCTGGGGACGGCTCGGCTTCCTCGTGGTGCAGGGCTACGGGCTCACCGAGACCGCCCCGATCGTCACGCTGAACCATCCGTTCCATGCGTCGCGCGGCGCCGTCGGCAAGCCAATCGGGGGCGTCGAGGTGCGGATCGCCGACGACGGCGAAATTCTCGTGCGCGGGGAAAACGTGACGACCGGCTACTTCAACGCGCCGGAAGAGACACGCTCGGCGTTTCGCGACGGCTGGTTTCACACCGGCGACATCGGCGGATTCGACGACGAGGGCCGTCTCTACATTCGCGGCCGCAAGAAGGAAATGATCGTCACGCCCGAAGGGCTGAACGTCTTTCCCGAGGATGTCGAGCGTGCGCTCAACGAGCAGCCCGGCGTGCGTGACTCCGCGGTGGTTGGCGCGCCGGTCGCTGGTGGATCTGCCGAACGCGTCCAGGCGATCGTCGTCCTCGCCGAGGGCGCCGACCTCGATGCCATCGTCCGTTCGGCGAATGCGACGCTCCAGGACCACCAGAAAATCCGGCTGGCCACTCCGTGGCTGTCAGGCGAGCTTCCGCGCACGGAGGGCACCCGGAAACTGAAGAGGCGTGAGCTTCGGGACTGGCTGCTCCGCTCGGCGTCGGGCGCGGCAGCGGCGACTACCGCACCTTCTCATGGCGCGGATGCCCGAAGCGCGCTGGCCGTGGTCGCGAGGTTTGCACCCGGGCGTTCGGTCACCAGCACGACGACGATCGACGAGCTCGGATTGAGCTCGCTCGAGCGGGTCGAGCTGATGATGGCGCTCGAAGAGGCACTCCAGATCACCGTGGACGAGTCGCGGTTTGCGGCCGCTGCCACGGTCGGAGATTTCGAGGCGATGGCGCGCCCGCTCGAAGGAGTGTCAGGCGCCGCGAGCACGACAAGCGTTGCCGAGCCGATCGACTTCCCCACCTGGAATCGAACCGCGCCCGCGCGTGCGCTTCGCCGGGCCAGCCTGCCGACCTGGATTCTTCCGCTGGCGAGGGTCTTCGCGGCGATCAAGGTCGAGGGCCTGGAGCATCTCGAGGCATTGGATGGACCGGCGATCTTCGCGGCCAACCATCAGAGTCACCTCGACACGCCCGCGATCCTGATTGCTCTGCCGCCGCGCTGGCGCTACCGGCTCGCGCCCGCCATGGCCAAGGAGTTCTTCAAAGCCCACTTCTACCCGGACCAATTCGGCCGTCGGGCGTACTTCACCAACAGCCTCAACTACTACCTCGCCTCCCTGTTCTTCAACGCGTTCCCGCTCCCGCAGCGCGAAGCCGGCACGCGGCAGACGCTCCGGTATGTCGGAGACCTGCTCTCGTCGGGCTTCTCGGTCCTCATCTTTCCGGAGGGCAAGCGGAGCGACGACGGCTCGATCGGCCGGTTTCTGCCGGGTGTGGGGATGGCGGCGGCCCGCCTCCGGGTCCCTGTCGTCCCCGTACGACTCGAGGGTCTCGACCGCATCCTGCACCACAAGTGGAAGTTCCCGCAGCGCGGGACCGCGCGGGTCACCTTCGGGCGTCCAATGCAGCTGGAAGGAACCGATTACGCGGACCTGACCCGGGCCGTTGAAGCGGCCGTCCGGCAGCTCTGAGCCGCGGCGAGTTTCGACCCCTTCGCTTCGCCATATGCAAAGGTCGCGCGAAAGTGTCACGGATTGCAGGCGTTCCAGGGCCTATAATGTTGAGTTTGCGGAGTGGTCCGCGTATATGGCACAATCTTTGATTGAAAGGATAGCAATTGAGCAAGGATGATCTGATTGATGTGCAGGGCACGGTCGTGGCGGTCCACAGCGGCGGTCTGTATCGCGTGCAGTGCGACCAGGGACACGAGGTGCTTGCGCAGTTGAGCGGCCGCATGCGCCGCTTCCGCATCAAGGTGGTGCCGGGCGACCGCGTGACCGTCGGAGTTTCACCCTACGACCCGGTCCGGGGCATCATCACCTTCCGCGCTCGCTAACGACGATTTGAGTTCCCAAACAGCACACCACCACGGAGCACCGCGCGGGCGGCGTCCGTCACGCGGCGGCGCGAGCCGCGGCAAGGCGGCGCGGTCGTTCAAAGCCCCGGTGACAGCGGCACTTCCGGTCACCCGGCCCCAGGCGGAATACGATCCGAGCCCGGTCTCCTTCGAGAGCCTCGACCTCGAGCCCAGGCTGCTCGACAGCATCCGGCAGCGCGGGTTCGTCACCACGACCCCGATTCAGAGCGCCGTCGTGCCGATCATCATGGACGGCGACGATCTGATTGGCTGCGCGGAGACCGGCACCGGCAAGACCGCAGCGTTCCTGCTGCCGATCCTGAACCGCCTGCTGCGGACGCGGGCCGCGGCGCCCGAGGAGCGCGGCTATACCCGCGTGCTGATTCTGTCGCCGACCCGCGAGCTCGCCGTGCAGATTGAAGACGACGTTCAGGGATTCTCGTATCACACCGATCTGACCAGCATTGCCGTCTACGGCGGCGTGCCGATGGATCAGCAGGAGCGTGCGCTGAAGTCGGGCGTGGACATCATCGTGGCGACGCCCGGCCGGCTGATGGATCACATGCGGAACGGCGCGGTCTCGTTCGACAAGCTCGATACGCTGGTGCTCGACGAGGCGGATCGGATGATGGACATGGGCTTCTGGCCCGACGTGCGGCGGATCGTCTCGACGCTCCCCGACACGGCGGCACGCCAGACCCTGCTGTTCTCGGCGACGATGCCCGCCGAGGTGATGAAGCTCGCGGACGAAGTGCTCTGCGACGCGAAGTACGTGCAGATCGGCATCGCACGGCGGACCCGCCAAGAGCATCACCCACACGGTGGAGAACGTCGCGGCAGCTCAGAAGACCGAGTGGCTCGCGAAGTTCCTCCGGCGGACCGACGGGCCCGTGCTCGTGTTCGTCCGCACCAAGTCGGGCGCCGAGCGGCTCGCCCGCAAGCTGGCCGGATTCGGCCTGAAGGCGGCGTCGCTTCACGCCGATCGCACCCAGGCCCAGCGGCTCGCAGGCCGTGGAAGGATTCCGCAGCGGGCGGTTCCGCGTGCTCGTCGCCACCGACGTGGCGGCGCGCGGTCTGGATATCGACGGCATCACGCACGTCGTCAATTACGAAGTGCCCTCGAACCGGGAAACCTACGTTCATCGCGTGGGGCGGACTGGACGCGCGGATGCGACCGGCACCGCGCTGACGCTGGTGGCGCCGGAGGAGGTCCGGGCACTGCAGGCCTTGCAGCGCTCGTTCGGCATAGAGATGCAGGGATGATGGACGAACACAAGTTGATGCCGGCCGATCCGGTGGACGGAGACACCCCGGTTGCATCAGGCGATTCGCTGACGGCGGGCGAGCCGGGTGCCGAACCCCAGGCGGAGGCGCAGGCCGCCCCGGTTGCGGAGACAGCGGCGCCGGCCCAGGCCCCGGTTTCAGCGGCGGTCGAGAAATTCAAGTCGTGCCGCTGGCGCGCGACGCCCGAAGACGGCGAGTTCTGCACCCACCGCGACGTGCTGCCCTTCGCGGGCAAGGACGGCTTCGTGGCCGAGTCCTGGTGCCCGGACTGCGCGTTCTACAAGCTGCGCCGGACACCCAAGAAGCGCGAGCGGGTGGATTACACGTACTAGTCGCGGGTTCGCGGTTCGGGCAGGTGCGCCGGGATCGGTCGGACCAGGAACTGTAGGCCCGGGGTCTTCAGAGCCCGGGCGCCTCCTCTCCCTACTCAGAAAACTCACTCGCCAGCTCGGCCCATTCGCCGTTCGGCGCCAGCTGCTGATACAGGCGCCAGTGCGGCTTGGCCTCCGAGGACTGGCCGGTTTTCTCCAGCGTGACCGCCAGGTAGAAATGTGCGTCGGGGTACTCGGGGTTGAGAACGACCGCCGAGCGATAGCAGGCCAGCGCGCGCCGGTAGCGGCCGAGATCGTGATGAATGTTGCCGAGGTTGAAGTGCGCCTCGAAGCATTCGGGATCGAGTCCGATCGCGCGTTCGTAGAGGGCCTGGGCTTCGACCACCTGGTCGCGCGCGTAATGGATGTTCGCCAGATTGACGACCGCCGGCACCAGGTCGGGGTCGACCACCAGGGCCTTGCGATACGCGGACGCCGCCTCTTCCATCTTCCGGCCATCCCCATCGTCCAACCGGGAGCCCTCGGCGAAGTACTTCGCGGCGAGCGCGCGCTGCGGGTCGCTGCCCGCGTAGGCCTCGAGCGACGCTTCGCATGAGGCTGCCGCGCCGGGACTGATCGACGCGGCCACGGCCGCCGAGGTCTGCTCCTTGCGCGCCGAGAGCGATACCACCTTCGCGCGCGGCGCGTCGCCGCCGTGCCCGGGTTGAAAGTCGAGGGCCAGCTGCCCCTGATGGGCGGCGAGCAGCGAGCGGAGGATCACTCGCAGCGCGATGCCGCTCTCGAGATCCGCCGCGACCTGCTTGATCGTCAGCAGATCCGTGAACGAGAACAGACGCTCGCCGCGCGGCGCGTTGGCGCGGACCACCCCCCACTTCTCCAGATAGCGCAGATGATTGTCGGTGATCGAAGGGTAGAGGCTTCGAATGTCGCGAGAGGTGTAGGGCCCGTGCGCCGCTGACGGGGACAACGTCATTGATGCGAAGATTAATGCCCCCGTGGTGAAAGTCAAGCACTGATACCCGCCATACAATGAGCCCATGCTCCTCGGCGGCGACATCGGCGGAACGAAGACGCTGCTCGGTCTGTTCGAGCCGGGCGAGCCGAGGCCGCAGCCGCTTCACGTCGACGAATTCATCACCCTCGATCACGACGGGCTCGAGTCCATCCTCGCCGCGTTCCTCGAGAAGCACGGCGCGCGGGTCAGCGAGCTCGAGGCTTCGTCGTTCGGCGTTGCGGGCGCGATAACGGATCAGGTTGCGCACCTGACCAACGTCCCCTGGCGCATCGACGCGGCGGAGATGATGCGACACGGCTTCCGCCGCGTCCGCCTGCTCAACGACCTCGAGGCGATGGCGTACGCGATCCCGGTGCTCGGCGGCGACGAGCTCGCGGTCCTGCAGGAGGGCGCCAGGATTGCCAGCGGCAACGTGGCGGTCATCGCCGCCGGCACCGGCCTCGGTGAAGGGATGCTCCTCAACATCGGCGGTCGCCTCGTGCCCGGACAGTCCGAAGGCGGACATGCGGACTTCGCCGCGCGCACGCCGCGGGAGCTCGAGATGGTTGCCGCACTCACCCGCGTCTTCGGCCGGGTCAGCGCCGAACACGTGCTGTCGGGACCAGGGCTGGTGAACGTCTACCGGTTCACGCACGGCATCCTGAAAATCGATGGCGCCGGGCTCGGGGAAGAACAGCTGGGAGCGCCCGCCGACGTCGCAGTACGACGCACCTGCGCGGCGGTCGGTCCGGTCAGCGAGCCCTCGGAGCTGCCGGCGCGGATTACGGCGGCCGCACTCGCGGGCACGTGCGCCGAGTGCGTCGAAACGCTGGACCTGTTCGTGTCGGCGTATGGCGCGGAGGCTGGCAACGTCGGCCTGCGGGTGGTCGCGACCGCGGGCGTCTACATCGGCGGCGGCATCGCGCCCAGGATCCTGCCGCTGCTCCAGGACGGCCGGTTCATGGAAGCGTTCCGCGCCAAGGCGCCGCTCGACGGCCTGGTGAGCCGGATGCCGGTCGCCGTGATTCTCAATCCGAAATCAGGGCTGCTCGGCGCGGCGGTTCAGGCGAATGGGAACAGAGGTGGATCTTCCGCCTGAAGGCGGAAGCTACAAAACGCCGAGACCGCGATCTGGTCGAAGAGATCGATCTGGGAGCTTCCGCCTTTAGCCGGAAGCTCCGACAGCTCAGAATCCCATGCCCTTCGTCTTCAGCTTCACCCGCATTATGTAATCGTCCGCGGTCATGTACAGCGTGCGCCCGTCGTCTCCGAAGGCGCAGTTGCTCGTGGCCTGACCGGTCATGATCGTTCCGAGATGCTTGCCCTGGGGAGTAATCACGAGCACGCCGCCGGGGCCGGTGGCGAAGAGGTTGCCGGCCGTGTCGATCTTCATGCCGTCGGGCAGTCCCCTGCGTGACTTGCCGAGCGTGGTGGCGTCGAACAGGACGCGGCCGTTCTCGATCGTCCCGTCGCTCTTCACGTCGAACACGCGCCAGATCGCGGCGGCCTGGTCCGACTGGGCCACATAGAGGCGCCGTTCGTCGGGCGAGAACGCGACCCCGTTGGGGCGCGTCATTTCTTTCGTCAGAAGCGTCACGGTGCCGTCAGGCGTGCGGCGGAAGACGCCCGCGTAGTTCATCTCACGCTTCGGATCGTCCCACTGCTTCTCCATCCCGTACGCCGGGTCGGTGAAGTAGATATCGCCGGTGCTGCGAAACACCAGGTCGTTGGGACTGTTGAACCGGGCGCTCTGATAGCGATCCGCCAGCGTCGTGAACTTCGGCTGTGGATTCGAGAGCGGCGCGTCCATGCGCGCGATCCGGCGGTCGCCGTGCTGGGCGAGCACGAGCCGGCCCTCGCGATCCAGGGTCAGCCCGTTGGATCCCACCTCGCCGCCGCGCTTCTCGGTGCCGGTGTAGCCGGAAGGCGTCAGGTACAGCTTCGCGCCTTCGCCTTCCTTCCAGCGATGAATCTGGTTCGGTGGAATGTCCGAGAACAACAGATAGCCGCCGTTCTTGACCCACACCGGCCCTTCGGTCCAGTCATAGCCGCCCGCCAGCACCTCGATCGCGGCGTCGGGCGCGATCAGCTGGTCGAGCGCAGGATCCAGACGTTCGATACCCGGCGGTTTCGGAAAATTGTTCTGCGCGACCATCGTCTCCCCCGCTCCCAACATGCCGGCCGCCGCCGTCAGCGCGACCGGCGCGAACCACACGAGCCGCGACCGCAAACGTGTCATCTGTTCAATCCTCCGGCCGGTCCAGGTACGCCGGCGGCCATTACTATAAGCCGAGGGTGATGCCGAGAATTGCCGCACTGATCGTCGCCATGGCCGCCGCCGGCTCCGGTTGCACGAATGCCACACCGGGCGGTTCGGCACCCCAGGCGCCGGCGCGTCCCTCGATCCTGCTGGTCACGCTCGATACGACGCGTGCCGACGCGATCGGTCCGGAGGCGCAGGGGATCGAGACTCCATCTTTCGACGCGCTGGCCGCGCGCGGACGCCGGTTCCGTCAGGCCTATGCGGCCGTGCCCGAGACGCTGCCGTCGCACAGCTCGATCATGACCGGTCTTTACCCGGCCGGCCACGGCATTCATGAGAACGCGCGGTTCCTCGACAGCCGTCACCCGGTCCTCGCCGAGCGGCTGAAGGCAGCCGGCTATCGGACCGCCGCCTTCGTGTCGTCATTCGTGCTGTCCCGCCGCTTCGGGCTCCAGCGCGGCTTCGACGTCTTCGACGACGAGCCGCAGCAGGGCACCAGTGAACGGACCGCCCTGGCGACGACCACGCGTGCGCTCGCCTCTTTGTCGGGCGGCAATCCGCAACCGCTTTTCATGTGGGTGCACTACTTCGATCCGCACGCGCCATACACTCCGCCGGAGCCCTTCCGCAGCCGCTATTCGTCCAGTCCGTATCTCGGCGAAGTCGCGGCCATGGACCAGCAGCTGGGGCGCCTGGTGCAGGCGTTCGAGTCGGCCGCGCCAGGACCCGTCGCAATCGTCGTCGGCGCGGATCACGGCGAAGGCCTTGGTGACCATGGCGAGATGCAGCACGGGAACCTCCTCTACCAGTCGACCATGCACGTGCCGCTCGTCATGGTCGGGCCAGGCGTGACACCGGGAACGATCGATACGCCGGTCAGCACCCGCCGGATCTTCCACACGGTCCTGGACTGGGCGGGCATCGACCCGGCGCTGAGCCTGCGAGGCACGGAACAGGAAGTGGTTCTCGGCGAGGCCATGAAGCCGTTCCTCGAATACGGCTGGCAGCCGCAGACGATGGCGGTCGCGGGACAGTTCAAGAGCATCCAGGCGGGAACGCTGGAGACTTACGATCTGGCAACGGATCCGAAAGAAGCGAAGAACCTCGGCGCGGGCGCGAATCTTCCGGCCGGGATGCGCAAGGCGCTGGACGACTACCCCGTACCTTCCGTCACGGCCGCGCGCACGCCGCAAAACCTCGACGAAGAGGCGCGCCGGCGGCTCGCGAGCCTCGGATACATCGGTGCCACTGCCCCGCCCGTCATCCGGCGCGATGCACCCCGCCCGGCGGACATGGTTCGGCTCTTCGACGTGATCGATAAAGCGTCAGGCCTTTTCGTCCAGGAGCGGTACGCCGACGCCATCCCGCTGTTCGAGCGGATTCTCGCCGACGACCCGAACAATCTCGACGCGACCCTTCGTCTGGCGACATCACACTCGCTGCTCGGACACGACCAGCAGGCCCTCGACGCCTTCAAGCGTGCCTCTCGTATCGCTCCGCAGTCGACCGACGTCCGGACCTACCTGGCACTGCACTACGCGCGCGGTCGAGACTGGCAACGGGCCGCGCCGCTCCTCGAACAGGTCATCGCCGAGGCGCCCGAACGGCTGGTCGCGATCGACGCGCTCGCGGCGATTCGGGAGCGGGAGGGCAATCGCGCCGCGGCGCTCGCGCTGCGCCAGAAGGCGCGGACGCTGCGGCCCTTCACCGCCGCAGAACTGGCTCACCTCGGCGACCTCGCGATGAGCCTGGAACAGACCGCGGCCGCTATCGAGGCGTTCGAAGCCGCGCGCACGGCAAGCTCCGCCGCGTTCCAGCGCAACCTGGAGCTCGGCGTTCTGTATCTGGCGGATCGCAAGCTGGATCAGGCACGGACGGCGCTCGATCGCGTCCCACCATCCGATCGCGGTTACCCGATGGCGCTCTTCAAGCGGGCGCAAGTCAGCGTCCTGCTCAACGAGCCGGACAAGGCCTCCCGCATCGAAGCGGCGCGACGCCACGCCGACCGCACCACCCGTGAGCTGATCAGCCGCGAGCAACTCTTCCGTTGACAGGCCCAACCTTTGCACCCATCAGCGGTGGAGGTTGACGTGAGACTCTCGCCCGTCGTCACCGTGACTGTGCGCGGCGATCGTCATGCCCGCGTGCGCGTCGCTCGAAGGCTTGCGGGCGTTCGTCCAGCCCCCGGTATTCAGGCAGACCGGCAGGCCCGCCGAAGTGCGCCTGGCAGGACCGTCTGCCGACCGGCCGTTCGGCGGCGCCACCGTCAGGCTGTGGACCGAGGTCAGCAATCCGAACCCGTTTGGGTTCACCCTGGGTACTCTGGATGGGACACTCTTCCTCGAAGGCACGCGCGCCGCAGCCGCAGCCTTTCCCCTCGGACTCCCGCTCGACCCGGGTCAGAAGTCGGTCGTCCCGATCGAGTTGTCGATCAGTTTCTCGGACCTGCCTGGCCTGTCGGACGTGATCCGGCGCGCCGCGCGGCGCGAGTCGGTCGAATACCGGCTCGAAGGGACGATCGGAGTCGATGCGGGGCGACTCGGACAGCCTGTGTTCGGACCAATGACGTTGGTGAGAGGAGATCTACGAGGGGAGAATCCCTGACTGGATCAACTCCCAACGACCAACTCCCAATTCCCCAAGGAGAGTCAGTTGGGAGTTGATGCTTTTCAAAACCGCATTCGCGCCGCGATCTGAAACCGTCTGGGATCGAAGAAATTCCTCGCGACCCCGAACGCCGTGCCGGCGTGCGCGTTGGGGTTGATGTTGTAGCCCGTCTGGCCGTTGAACACGTTGAACAGATCCGCGTCGATCTGGAACCGCACGTGCTGACCCACATGAAGGTTCTGGACGTATTTCAGGTCGAGCTGTGCGTGCGGATTCGTGCGTCTCGACCCGGCCGCTTCCGCGTACCGTGACGTGTCGGAGGTGTTGGTGGTGAGCGCGATATACGGCTCGTAGCTCCAGGTTTCCCACGGCTGGCCCGACTGCGCAAAGGCGTAGGCGCCCACGGTCGCGTCCCATTTCAGCGAGTAGTAACCATAGACCTTGACGACGTGCCGGCGATCGCCCCGCATGTCGCCATCGCGGAAGTCCCACAGCTGGCGCCCCGCCCCGTCGCCGATGAACGACGACCCGACGAAGACGTTGGCGTCGTTGGCCGTCGTCGAGTTGTCCTGATCGAAGTTGCCGTAGTAGTGGCTCCAGGTATACGAGCCGCGGACGAACGCCTTGTCGCCCCGCCACTCGGACTCGAATGTCGCCTCGGTGAACTTGGTGTAGGCGCCGTCCAGCTCCGCGATCACGTAAGTCGATCCGCTGCCGATCTCGGCGAGACGCTGGGTCAGGTCTTCGATGTAGAGTGCCGACGGCACGCTCGACGGCGTATTCGCCGACCTGAACGCGATGCGCGCATTGTTGTTGGTGTCTTCCCAGAAGTGGGTGCCCTTCCGATAGCGCCAGTAGGCCCGCCCGGTGGTCCGGGTGCCGAAGCGCCGCGCGGTCCCCACGATCACTTCGTCGATCGTCCTCGGCGCCATGTCTTCGACGAACAACTTCCCCGACGACGACGCGACGTTGGTCGAGCCGAAGAGGACGCCGCTCGGCGTCGAAGTGCGAGTTGATCGTCGTGGCAAGATTGCGGTCCCACGACGCGGCGCGCGGCAGGGAACTGGCCGCCGGGTTGTAGGTCGCGTAGCTGCCGAAGACCGTGTCCTCACCGTTGTAGGCCCAGGTCGCCGCCAGCCGCGGCTGGATCATCTTGCTGAACGGGATGTCGTACATCTCGTACTTGACCCCCGGCTTGGCGACGAACCCGGTCAGCGGCTTCGACGCGTCTGCCTGCAGGCCCTGACCGTACAGCGTGTCGTTGCTCGCGAGCACGCCGGCATTGAACGTCCAGCGGTTCCAGCGGATGGTGTCGTTCAACTCGAAGCTCTGGGACTTGTATTCGGAATGGATCGTCGGCACCAGCCCGAGACCCTGCTGCTGGAAGGCGGCGGTGTAGAAGATCGGTGTGTTGTTGAAGCTCAGACGCCCGCCGGGAACAGTGATCGAGCCCCACCCGTTCGAGCTGCGAATGAGATCTTCGGCATCGACATAGTACCTGATAGCCGGCGTGAAGATCGTGCCGGAGGCCTCCGCCAAAGGACACGTTGTAGCCGAACTGCCCCGCATCCCTGAAGAAATTGTCCTCGTCGAACGTCGTCCCGTAGCCAACCGTGCCGCCGCCCACCTTCACCCCGTTCTCGACGTAGCCGTAGCGGTCGATCAGCGGCTGCACGAAGTCGTTGAACGCCGCCTGGCCCGCCACCGGCGTCGGCACCGTCAGCAGCCCGATCTGATCGAGCCGGTTGACGTCGAGACGCGTACCAACCACCGTGGAGGCAGACACGTTGGCAATGTTGTCGGGACGTCCCTGAGTCTCGTTGACATAGTCCGTGTACCGGAAAGTGAAGTGACTCCTTGAATTGATCACCCACGAGCCTTCGGCCGAGATGATCTTCTGCCACGCCTCGTTGCCCGTGCCCGTGGTCGCGGAGGCGGTCGACGCGAACAGGTCGCTGGTGTCGAGCCGATGCGAGTCGCGGTAGCTGACGTTGATCAGGACCGAGCTCGTCGGCGTGAAGGTCAGTTTCCCGAATCCTTCGTTGCGGACGCGTTCGTACTCGGGCAGCTCTCCATACTTGTTGGCCCGGTTGTCACGGGCGTTCTGCGGGCGGTAGTAGGAGCCGTAGAAATTCAGCTTGTTCGGGATAACCGGACCGCCGGCGTTGACGGTGAACCAGGACCGGTCCTGTTCGTACCGCGAGGCACTGGTCCGCTGCAGCGCGGCCACCATGTTGCTCGTGCTCAGCTGCCAGGTCAGCTCGCCGGTGAAGCGATTCGTGCCCGATTTGCTGACCGAGTCGATGCTGAACCCGCCCGAGCGATCGAAGTCGACCGCGCGCGCGCCGCCGCGGACGGTCGTGACCTGGGCGATGTCATGCGATGAGGGTTCGGCGGAGAGGGTGCCGAAGAGCGGAAGCGTGACGTTGGCGCCGTCGAAGTTGTAGACGTTGTCCTGCCCGCTGCCGCCGGCGCTCGGACCGCGCGACGGTGTCCTGCGAATACTGAACGCCGGGAATGAGCTTCAGGAGATCGCGGTACTCCTGGCCGACCGGCAGCGACATGATCTGCTCGTTCGAGACGCCGCTCTTGAGCGACGCCGACTCGCGCTCGATCAGCGAGACGGTCGCGGTCACGTTCACCGTCTCGGCCACGCCCTGAATCCCCAGCGACACGTCCACGGCGGTGTCCTGGTTCAACTGGACCAGAGCTTGCCGGGTCACCGTCTGCATGCCGGACAGGGTGAACGTGAGCGTGTAGTTCCCGGGCGGCAGGGCGGGGAGCCGGTATTCGCCGGTGACTTCGGTCACCGTGACCCGCGGCGATGGGAGCACATCGGATCGCGCTTCGACCGTCACGCCCGGCAGCACCCCACCGGCGGTATCGGTCACTTTCCCGCTCATCGCCCCGATCTGCTGCGCCGACGCCGGAACCACCATCGAGCAGAGAAGCAGGAGCGAGAAGAGAGTACGACGCACAGGTACACCAGCCATCCACGGCCTCCAGAAAGCGTACAAAGCGATAAACGTGCAGGGCGCGATTATATGCCGCGCAGGTATGATGCAGGCCATATGAAACGCCTCGTCGTGACCCTGATCGCTGTGATCGTCGTGTCGGCCGCGGGGTCGGCACAGAAAGGCGCCGCCAAGGTCGCTCGAGGAGAGACCGCTCTCGCCAGGTTCGACGCGATTCGCACCGTTCCGGAGAAGACTGACTTCAGGGAGACCAGCCGCTACGCCGACGTCGTCGCATTCATGGAAGCGATCGCCCGGGCGTCCGATCGGGTCCACCTCACGACCTTCGGCACCACCAACGAGGAGCGCACGCTGCCGCTGGCCGTGATCGGCGCTCCGGACGCGAGCCCCGCGGCGGTGAAACGGACCGGGAAGCTGCGCGTCTACATCCAGGGCAACATCCACGGCGGCGAGGTCGAAGGCAAGGAGAGCGCGCAGATGCTGCTGCGGGACCTCGCGGCGGGCGGTCACGACGACTGGCTGCAGTCGATGGTCTTCCTGATCGCACCGATCTACAACGCCGATGGCAACGAACGGTTCGCGCTGAACAACCGCGGACCGCAGTACGGCCCGATGGGAGGTCAGGGTCAGCGCCCGAACGCTCAGGGGCTCGACCTGAATCGAGACCACATGAAGCTCGATTCCCCGGAAGCCCGGGCGGTCGCCAAACTGCTGACCGGCTACGATCCGCAGGTCTCGCTCGATCTCCACACCACCAACGGCACGCGCCACGCCTATCACCTGACCTACTCGCCCCCGCTCCATCCCGGCGCCGACCAGGCCATCGTCGACCTCCTGCGCCAGGAGTGGTTTCCGGCGGTCACGAAGAACGTGCGGCAGAAGTACGGGTGGGAATACAGCTACTACGGGAATCTCGCGGGTGGCGGCCGACGCGGGGCGGCGCCGGCCGAGGGACAGCGGCGATGGGAAACCTTCGACCATCGTCCGCGCTTCAACAACAACTACATCGGCCTGCGCAACCGGTTCGCGCTGCTGAGCGAGGCGTACGCCTACCTGACGTTCCAGGACCGGATCCTCGCCACCAACCGCTTCATGGATGAAGCGCTGACCTTCGCCAGGACGAACGCCGATCGGATCAAGAAGGCCGTCGAGGCCGCCGACAAGCGCCGGCTCGCCGGCTCGCAGCTGCCGCTCGGCGCCGAGATGAAGCGCACCGGGACGGTGGAGGTCCTGATGGGCGAGGTCTCGGAAGAAAAACACCCGGTGGACGGCCACATCATGAACCTGCGGAAGGACGTCAAGAAGCCCGAGATCATGGCGGACTACCTCACCTTCGCGGGGCTCGAAGCCGGAGCGGGTCCCCTCCGCCTACTTCATCCCGCCGCGGCTCACCGAGGCCCTGGAACGCCTCCGAGCTCACGGCGTGCAGCTGTCGCCGATTGCGTCAGCCGCGAACCTGGCCGTCGAAGAGTTCCGGATCGACAGCAGCACCACCGCGCCCACGGCGTTCCAGAACCACAATGAACGCACCCTCACCGGCGCGTGGGCGCCGGCACAACGCGACGTGCCTGCAGGCACGTTCAGGCTCGACATGACGCAGCCGCTCGCGCGCCTCGCGTTCTACTTGCTCGAGCCTCGATCGGACGACGGGCTGGTCGATTGGAATCTGCTGGATGAGGCGCTGAAGGACGCGAAGACGTACCCGATCTTGAGGAGTAGGAATTGAGGGGTTATCGGAGGGTTCTGTCAGCATTTCTTGGTTTGTTTCGCGGGGCCCCACCCCCACGCGCAGCCAGCGCCTCGCTTCGCTCGGCGCCGCTGATTAGCAACCCTGAGCCGCTTGGATCAGCAATCTGTGGTTGCTTCTGACGACGCACTGCAAATCCAAGCAGCTTGATCCTGCTAAACATCGGCGCGAGCGCAGCGAGCGCAACCAAATAATGCTGACCGACTCTTCGACTAACCCGATTGCTCGCCGCCAAGCGCCGTCGCGAACTCGCGCGCGGTAGCGTGGCGGCGCTCGGGCGCAGTCGAGAGCGCCGTCTGGATGGCCGTGGCGGCGCGTTCGGGGAGCGTGGGTTGCAGCTCGTGCGGGTCGCGGGCCGCGCCGGTCAGCATCTTGCCGAGGAGCTCGGGAAGCGTCGAGCCGTCGAACGGGGTGGCACCGGTCGCCATCTCGTAGATCAGCACTCCAAGCGTGAAGACATCGGATCGGACATCGGCCTTCCGGCCGGTGAAGAGCTCCGGCGCCACATACCGCAGCTCGACGTCCGCCAGGCCCATGCCACGCAGCGTCTGCTCCTGCAGGGTCCCGAGCAGATCCTGCGCATCCCAGATGCCGGCGCTCGAAATCACGACCCGCTCGCCGTCCTCGTCGGTCGCGACGCGAATGATGTCGGGCGACAGCCCGCACAGCAGGCCCTTGTGCCGGTGGAGCACGTGCGCGGCCTCGAGCAGCTGGCCGGCGAAGCGTGACAGCCGCGCCCAGGGCAGCGGACCGCCCCCGGTCAGTAGCTGGCGCATGCTGGGCCCCTCGATGAAATCGGTGACCACGTATACGAGGTTGCCTTCTTCACCGTAGTCACGCACGTGCAGAATTGACGGATGCGCCACCTGCAGCGCGCGTGCTTCGTGCAGGAACCGCTCGCGGACCGCATCATCACGCTCGGTGACCCCACGCAGAATGCGGATCGCGACCGGATGACCGAGCGCGCGATGCATCCCGCGGTGGACCGTGCTGCCGAGACGGCCAGGACCGAGCACCTCTCCGATTTCATAGGTGCCGAGCAATCCCCCGCCACCGACCGGCAGGCGACCCGAGCTCTCGGTGACGACGACGGCGCCGGGCCCGGCCATCGCGCGGCCGAGCGCCGCCATGTCCGGCCAGCGATCCTCCGGAGCCTTGGCCAGCGCGCGCGACACGGCGACGTCGAGCCACGGCGGCAGCCCGGAGCAGACGCTGCCCGGCATCGGGGCCGGCCGGTTCAGATGCGCGGCCACGACCGCCATGGCATCCCCGCCTTCGAATGGCAGCCGGCCGGTCACGAGCTCGAAGATCACGACCCCCATCGAATACACGTCCGAACGGGCATCGACTGCGCCCCCGGTCAACTGCTCGGGCGACGCGTAGGCCACCGTGCCGATGAACTGTTGTGCCCCGGTCAGCCGGCGTTCGTCCCCCTGCTGCCTGACCGTTGCCACCCCGAAGTCGACGACCTTGTGGACCCGTCCATCTCCGAAGTCGTGGGCGACGATGTTGGCCGGCTTCAGGTCGCGATGGATGATGCCGCGCGCATGGGCGAGCGCCAGCGCGGAGCAGATCGGCGGAACGATCCGCTGGAGCTCTTCGACCGGGAAACGGCCGCGCTCGGCCAGTTCGTCTTTCAGGCTCGGACCGCTCAACAGCTCCATGACCAGGAACGGCCGCTGCGGATCGTCGGCGTTGTAGTCGAAGATCGAGACGATATTGGGATGCCGGAGCTGGGCGCACGCGCGGCTCTCGCGCACGAAGCGCTCGAGCGGCGCGGGACCTTCCTGATCCGCGAGGATTACCTTGATGGCGACGTCGTCGCCGAGCAGCACCCGCCGCGCGAGATAAACCGCGCCCATCCCACCTTCCGCGAGAGGCGCGAGAATCTCATAGCGACCGTCCAGGAGCTGGCCCACGGAGAGCACAGGTAATCATTGCCAACATTGCCAAGATTGCCAACATTGCCAACATTCTGGGGGCATTTCGCGCGCTCTGCCGATCGCGACCAGCCTTGAAAAATGAGAGGCGTCAGCGAAAGATCCTTCCGATCCTCTTTCCCAGCCCGGAGAAGAACCCCTCCATCACCCTGCGTACCCGCTGCTTGATCGTGCCCTGGTGGATCGGACACAGCCGTCCGGGCACCTGGTCTCCATCCTTGAAGTACTCGTTGTAGGTTGGACAACCCTCGACCGGCTTCAAATAGGAGATGCGGCACATCGGCTCGTCGTGGAGCCCGGAGGGGACCACGAACTCGCCGCCGGGGCGCGAGCGCTGGGCCTGGCGCATGAAGTCGCTCCAGATCGGCAGCGCGTACCTCGACCCGTAGGCTTCGGGCGCGATCGTCTGGGGCTGATCGAAGCCGACCCAGACGCCGACCACGATGGACGACGAGAAGCCGACGAACCAGGCGTCCTTGAAATCGTCGGTCGTGCCGGTCTTTCCGCCGATCGGCGCGCGGATGCCCCATTGTTTGGCGGCGGTGCCGGTGCCGCGATCGACCACGTCGGCGAGCATCGAGACCATCTGATAGGCGGCTTCCGGAGAGATCACCCGATCCGCCTTCGGCGTGTCCTCGAACACCGTGACGCCGTCCGCGTCGGTGACGCTGAGGATGCCGCGCGGCCGCACGGCGACGCCGCCGTTTGGAAATGCCGCAAAGGCCGCCGTCAGCTCGAGCGGCGTCACGAGGCCGGTTCCGAGCGACAGCGACGGCACGTCGGGCAGATTGTGCAGCCCGACGTCGGAGGCCAGCTTCAACACCGGACGCGACCCGACGCGCTGCTGGAGGACGCTGGCCGCCCGGTTGTTGGATTCCAGCAGTGCCGCGCGAAGGGTCAAGGCGTCTGGTGTCGTACCGTCAGCATTGCGCGGCGCCCATTCGTCGGGTCCCTGAGGCGCGACATTGGCCAGTCCCTCGAGTACCGAGACCGGCGAGTAGCCGCGCTCGAGTGCCACGGCAAAAAGCAGCGGCTTGAACGCGGATCCCGGTTGCCGCCGGCTGCGCGTCGCCCGGTTGAACTGCGACTGCCGGAAGTCGCGTCCGCCGACGACCGCGAGGATGTTGCCCGTGACCGGATCCAGCGCCACCAGGGCGGCCTGCAGATCGCGCTTGCCAAAGCGCCGCAGGCCGTCCGCCACGACGCGTTCGCCGATCGCCTGAAGCTCCTGGCTGAACGTGGTCCGCACGTCCCAGTCGGGGGGATGGTCGCCGCCGAACTCATCGCGGAAGCGCTGGCGCAGGAATTCCTTCGCGTACCCGCCCCGCGCATCCACCGATCCCGGATAGGGACGGATCCGTATCCGCGCATGCATCGCCGTCTCTTCCTGGCCGGCGGTGATGAACCCCTGTTCCCGCATCCGCGAGAGCACCACGTGGCTGCGGGCGACGGCGCCGTCGAGATTGGTCCACGGCGACAGGCCCGCCGGCGATCGTGCGAGTCCGGCAATCAGCGCGCTCTCGGCGAGCGTCAGCTCCTTGGCCGGCTTCCCGAACAGATGCCGCGACATCGTCTCGACACCGTAGACGCCGGCGCTCAGATAGATCCGATTGAGATAGAGCTCGAGGATCTGGCTCTTCGACAGGTGCGCATCGATCATGACCGCGAGCACCGCCTCGCGCGCCTTGCGGGCGTACGAGCGCTTGGTCGACAGGAACAGCGTGCGGGCGAGCTGCTGGGTCAGCGTGCTGCCGCCTTCGACCGTGCCCGACGAGCGGACGTTGCGCACGACCGCCCGGCCGAGCGCAATCGGATCGACGCCGGGATGCCGGTAGAACCGATGATCCTCGATCGCGATGAAGGCGTTCTGGAGATGGACCGGGATGTCCGCCAGCGGCACGTCCTGATGGTGCTCGTCCATCCGGAACCACTTCCGGCCGTCGGCCGACAGGAACCAGGTGTCGCCCACGCCGCGGGTGAGCCGGTGCACCGCGTACCCCTGCCTGAACAGCCACGTCATCGCCACCGCGGTGGTGATGACGAGCCCGACGAAGATCGCCGCGAACACGCGATCGCGGACGGGCCGCGACCACAGGCTCACTGCCATCCGCTCAGATCCTCCGCCGCTGGTGGAGGACGAGCGACAGCACCATGTAATAGACCGGGAAGAAGAGCGACACGACCAGCAGCCCGGGCCGCACCTCAGGCATCGACCAGATGATGGCGATGACCATCAGCGCCCAGATCAGGCCGAGTGCGGTCGTCAGGCCGCGCAGCACCGGCGTACGGGAGGGATAGACATAGCCGATTCGCACGAACACCAGCACGCTCAGCCCCAGAAGGATGGCCGCGTTGACCGGTCGGGGCAGGCCGGCCGCAAAGAGATACACCGCCACGATATTCCAGTAAGACGGGAACCCGGTGAAAAAGTAGTCATCCGACTTCGCGTCCGCCGACGCAAACCCGTAGGCGCTGCTCAGCAGCACGACCGCGGCCACGACCGCTCCCCACCCTCCGGGCAGCCGGCCGGCGGAATAAAGCAGGAAGACGGGGGCGACCACGTAGGTCAGGTAGTCGACGATGTCGTCGAGCCGCGCGCCGTCGAAATCAGGCACGTGGTCCTTGACCTGCGCCGCTCGCGCCAGCACGCCGTCGCTCGCATCGATCAGTGTCGCCGCGACCAGCCACAGGAACGCCAGCCGGTAGTCGCGCTGGACGGTCGCCAGCAGCGCGCCGAAGCCGCAGACGGCGCCAAGCGCGGTATAGGCGTGAACGGACCAGGCCGCGGCTTTTTGCAGAGGTGTGGACATATGTGACCGGTTTCGGTGGCCGCTCTCAGCTGTCAGCTCTCAGCTCTCAGTTTCCCTGGAGCTGAGCAATTACCGCTTCTGCATTTACAGGATGGGCCGGCACGGTGTAGAATTTTGTCACTCCAATCCCCAGCGGAGCGGCCAAAACACATCATCTGAAGCTGCCGCGTTCTGCCTGCAGTGATACGGGTTCGTCTGCGAAGGACGAACGTTTCCTGCGGAGCGTCCGTGAACCGGCATTTTCTGAAATGGATTTCGATCTGTGGCTTTACCACCACGCTTCCGCCGTCCGCGTTTCCTGATCCCCGTTGCGGCAGTGGTCCTGTTGACGGCGGCCTCGGCGGGCTTTTATTTCATCGAGCGGCCGGCAGCCCCGCGGCAGATGCCGTTCTCCGAGTTCATCCAGCGGGTCGAGTCGGGGAACGTGACCGCCGTCTCCTTCGGCGAGCGCGACATCCTGGTGACCTTCCGCGACGGCGCCCTCGCGGCCACGGTTGCGCCGCCTGAGTTCTCCCGCAACTCCTCGTTCATCACCGATCTTGCCCACCGCGACATCCGCGTCGAGGTGGCGCCGGCGTCCGATCCCACGTCGCTCGGCTGGAGCGGTCTCGCGGTGGCCGCAGCGTTCTTCGCGCTGCTCGGCTTTACCGTGTACCGGACCACCGCCGGGAGGATCCCGTCGAATCGGGTCCCGGACCCGCCTGGCCGATCGCACCGCGAACGTCGTCACCTTCCAGGACGTGGCGGGAGTGGACGAGGCAAAGGACGAGGTCAAGGAAATCGTGGACTTTCTCCGCGAGCCCGGACGGTTCTCTGCCGTGGGCGGACGGATTCCCAAGGGCATCCTGCTCGTCGGCCCGCCCGGAACCGGGAAAACGCTGCTCGCCCGCTCGATTGCCGGGGAAGCCGGAGTCCCGTTCCTGTTCGCCAGCGGCTCCGACTTCGTGGAGATGTACGCCGGCGTGGGCGCATCGCGGGTGCGCAAGCTGTTTCGCGACGCGAAGCGTCACGGCTCCTGCATCATCTTCATCGACGAGCTCGATGCCGTGGGCCGCAGCCGCGGCGGCAACTCGCTGAGCCACGAGGAGCGCGAACAGACGCTGAATCAGCTGCTGGTCGAAATGGACGGCTTCGAGGGCCACCAGGGGATCGTCATCATCGCCGCGACCAACCGGCAGGACATCCTCGACCCGGCGCTGCTCCGGCCCGGCCGGTTCGATCGTCAGGTCACCGTCGGCAACCCGGACCTCCGCGGGCGCGAGGCCATCCTGCGCGTCCACGCGCGCAAGATCAACATCGATGCGGCCGTGGACCTGCGATCGATCGCGCGCGGCACACCCGGCTTCTCCGGGGCCGATCTGGCGAACCTGGTGAACGAGGCGGCGCTGTTCGCCGGCCGCGCCAGCCGCACCGTGGTGACCAACGCCGACATGCACGAGGCGCGCGACAAGGTGCTGATGGGAGTCGAACGCCGATCGATTGCGCTCAGCGAGCTGGATCGCGTGAATTGCGCCTACCACGAAGCCGGCCACGCCGTCGTCGCGGCGCTGCTGCCCAAGGCGGATCCGCTGCACAAGGTCACCATCATTCCGCGCGGCCGGGCGATGGGCGTCACCATGCAGCTGCCCGAAGCCGATCGCCACACCTACACGAAGGAATATCTCGAAACCCAGGTCGCGGTCCTCATGGGCGGCCGCGTGGCCGGAGGAGCTGTTCATGAATCACATGACCAGCGGCGCCTCGAACGACATCGAGCGCGCCACCGACATCGCCCAGCACATGGTGTGCGAGTGGGGCATGTCGGAGCTCGGGCCGCTCGCGTTCCGCAAGCCTGGCAACGCCTACGAATCCGATCGCGCGCACGTCGTCAGCGAGGCGACCGCCCAGCGGGTCGACGAAGAGATCCGCAAGGTGGTGATGAACGGCTACGACCACGCGAAGTGGGTCATCGAGAAGAACCGCCACGCCGTCGACATGATGGCCAAGGAGCTGCTCGAGGTCGAGTCGCTCGAAGCGGACGAGTTGAAGGCGCTGATGGCCCGCGCCGGAGCCAGCCTGAACTGACCAGGCGATCCGGCTTTTGGAACTGACCGAGGCCCACCCCGAAGCCGGGATGCGCCGCCAGCATGCGCAGGCCGACGCCAGCCATCTCCACCCGGCAGGGCTCGGCCGCACATGGCCGCGATGACCCCGCCGCATGCCCCGCCGACAGCCGCGCGCGAGCCGGTCCAGACGAGATTCAGCAGGGTTGAGCCGGTGTTCTGGCCCGACTCGTTTGCCCAGGGACTACAATGTGCCGCCAGATGGCGGTCTTCTCGCGCGCCTTCCGCTTTCTTCGCCGCATCGCCGGCGACCTTCCCGACGCGGCTCCAGTCTCCCCGACCGACCTGCTCGGCGAATGCCCGCGGTGCGGGCGCTGCAGCGATGGCAGCGTGCGCGAGTGCCCGGTCGACGGCTCCCCGCTCAAGCGGTCATCCAGCATCCCACTCAATCTCGACGACAAGTATCGTTTCGAGCGCCTGCTCGGCCGGGGCGGCATGGGATCGGTGTACCGGGCGCGGGATCTCGCGCTGAACCGGCTGGTGGCGATCAAAGTCATCCGGTCCGAGCTCATGCGGAATGGCGCGGCGCACGAACGGCTGCGACAGGAAGCGCAGACGCTCGCCCGCCTGCATCATCCTTCGATCGTCGCGGTCTACGACTACGGAACGCTCGCGGATCGGTCGCCTTATCTGGTGATGGAGCTGGTCAAGGGGAACGATCTGCGGCACGAACTGGTCAGCGAAGGGCGGCTGGAGCCGGCGCGGGTGTGCCGGATCCTGTCGGCCGTCTGCGGCGCGATGGCGGCCGCGCACGGCGAGGGCGTGCTGCACTGCGACCTGAAGCCGGAAAACGTCCTGCTGCCCGACGAAGGGGTCGAAGCGAAGGTCCTGGATTTCGGAGTCGCGCAGGCGATCGGCGCGGGAACGGGAGCCCGATCCAGGAGGGGCGGTGACGGCCGACCCCGGTCCGGCGCCGTCGAAGAACCGATCATCGGTACGCCGGCGTACATGGCGCCCGAGCAGCTGCGCGGCGATCGGCCGGACGCGCGCACCGATGTATTCAGCCTCGGGGTGATCGCGTACGAAATGCTCGTCGGCGATCTGCCGTTCGGCGGTGGATCGGTCGCCGAAGTGGTGCTCGCCCAGGCCCGGGGCCTTCCCGACCGGGTCGAGGCGCTGCCCGCGCCACTCGCCCGAGCGGTGCAGGAAGCGCTCGCGCTCGACGCCGACAGGCGTCCGCCCTCACCACAGGCGCTCGCGTATTTGATTGGCGCTGCGACAGGGGCGCTCTAGCGATCGACTGAGGCCCGGCGGTTAACCGCTGGCGAGTCGTTTCTCGATTTCGGCGATGGCTGCCTGGATCTGCTGCTTTCGAACCGGATGCACGGTGGCTGCGGCCTGGCGCTCGAGCTCGGCTTTGGCCAGCCGCAACGATTCCAGCTCCCTTACCCTATCCGGATTGATGGCCGGCTGTGCTGCGCCGCGACGCTTGCGTTCCGACTCTCGTTCCTCGATCCGTTCCTGAATACGCGCATCCGCGTCGACAAGTCCTTCACCCGAATCACCCATACCTTCAAGCCTACAATAATCAAGTGCCGCGCGGAGACGTTTTGACGCTATTTCAGCCGGCGGTCGCGGAATGGTTCCGCGCCTCGTTCGAGGCACCGACGCCGCCACAGGCGCAGGGCTGGCCCGCAATCGCGCGCGGCGAATCCACCCTGATCCTGGCGCCCACCGGCAGCGGCAAGACCCTCACGGCCTTCCTGTGGTGCATCAACCGGCTGATGTTCGAGCCGCCACCCCCGCCGAAGTCGGGTTGCCGGGTCCTCTACATCTCGCCGCTGAAGGCGCTCGCCGTCGACATCGAACGGAACCTTCGTGCACCGCTCGCCGGGATCGCCAACCGCGCCGCCGCGCGGGGTGACGCCCACCGGGTCCCGACGATCGCCGTTCGCACCGGGGACACGCCCGCGACCGAGCGGGCGCGTTTCCAGCGCGATCCTGCCGACATCCTGATCACTACACCCGAGTCGCTCTATCTGCTGTTGACATCGAATGCGCGCGAAGCCCTTCGATCGATCGACACGGTCATCATCGACGAGATTCACGCCCTGGTGCCGACCAAACGCGGCGCGCACCTGGCGTTGTCGCTGGAACGGCTCGAAGAGCTGACCGAAGGAGTCCAGCGGATCGGCCTCTCGGCGACGCAGCGGCCGCTCGATGAAGTCGCACGGTTCCTTGGGGGAATCAAGAACGGATCCATTGCCAAGACCACGGGCAAGAAGCAAGGCTCGGGTCACACAGTCGCGCCTGACGCAGTCATCCACGACGAATTCTCCACGCCCGGGCAATCCCTCGAATACCGCCCGGTCACCATAGTCGACACCTCCGAGAAGAAGCGGCTCGACCTGCGGATCGAGGTGCCGGTCGAGGACATGGCTCGAATGGGCCAGGTCGAGGAGATTCCGAGTGGGCCGGCAGCTTCGAGCGGCAACCGCGCCTCGATCTGGACCGCGATTCATCCTCGACTGCTGGAACTCGTTCAGGCGCATCGCTCGACGCTGATCTTCGTCAACAGCCGGCGGATTGCCGAGCGGCTCGCCGCCGCGTTGAACGAGCTCGCTGGAGAGGTCCTGGTGCGCTCGCACCACGGGTCGCTGGCACGGCCGCAGCGCATCGAAGTCGAGGACCGCTTGAAAGCCGGACAGATTCGCGGTCTCGTGGCCACCTCGTCGCTGGAGCTCGGGATCGACATGGGGGCCATCGATCTGGTCGTCCAGATCGAGGCGCCGCCATCTGTGGCGAGCGGTCTGCAGCGCATCGGCCGCGCCGGCCACACCATCGGCGCGGCCAGCCGCGGCATCGTCGTGCCCAAGTACCGGGGCGATCTGGTGGCCTGCGCTGCCGTGACCCGGGCGATGCGGGAATCGCGGATCGAATCCAGCCGCTACCCGCGCAACCCGCTCGACGTGCTGTCGCAGCAGATCGTCGCGATGGTGTCGATGGACGACTGGGACGTCGATGCGCTGTTTCGCAGCCGTTCGACGCGCGGCGCCATTCGCCGAGCTCGCACGCGGGATCTACGAGGGCGTGCTGGACATGTTGTCCGGACGGTATCCGTCCGATGAGTTCGCCGATCTCCGCCCGCGGGTCACCTGGGACCGTGTGGCGAGTTCACTGACCGCACGTGAAGGATCCAAGCGAGTCGCCGTCATCAACGGCGGGACGATTCCGGATCGCGGCCTGTACGGCGTGTTCCTTCTCGGCGAACGCGGCCCGGGAGCGCGCGTCGGCGAGCTCGACGAAGAGATGGTCTTCGAAAGTCGCGTCGGCGAGACGTTCCTGCTCGGGGCTTCGACGTGGCGGATCGAGGAGCTCACCCACGACCGGGTGCTGGTGACCCCCGCGCCCGGTGAGCCGGGCAAGATGCCGTTCTGGAAAGCGGATGCCGCGGGGCGCCCGCTCGAGCTGGGCACTTACATCGGCCAGATGGTCCGCACGCTGCGCCAGCTCCCGCCGGCGAGCGCGATCCAGCGGCTGGTCGAGCATCACGACCTCGACGCGCGTGCGGCCGAGAACCTGATGCGCTATCTCGCCGACCAGGCGGCTGCCGCCGGCGTCGTCCCGGACGACCGCACGATCCTGATCGAACGCTGCCGCGACGAGCTTGGCGACTGGCGCATCTGCGTGCTCACGCCGTTCGGCGGACGCATTCACGCCCCGTGGTCGATGGCCGTGGTCGAACGGGCGCGCGCCGAGGCCGGGCTCGAGGTCGAGACGATGTGGACCGACGACGGGTTCGTGGTGCGCTTCCCCGAGACCGAGGTGCCGCCGGACACGCGGTTGATGCTGCCCGCGGCCGATGAAGTCGAAGACCTCGTGCTGCGGCAGCTGGGCGGCTCGGCGATGTTCGCGGCGAAGTTCCGTGAAGCGGCAGGCCGGGCGCTGCTGCTCCCCAAGCGCCGCCCGGGGGGGCGCAGTCCGCTCTGGCAGCAGCGCAAGCGCGCCGCCGATCTGCTCGCCGTCGCGGCCCGCTTTGGCTCGTTCCCGATGCTGCTGGAGGCCTACCGCGAGTGCCTGCGCGATGTCTTCGACATGCCGGCGCTGGTGGCCACGCTGCGGCGGATCGCAGGACGCGAGATCAAGGCCGTCACTCTCGATTCGACAATGCCGTCGCCCTTCGCGTCGGCGCTGCTGTTCGGCTACGTCGCGAACTATATCTACGACGGCGACGCGCCGCTCGCGGAGCGGCGTGCCCAGGCCCTCGCGATCGATCAGAATCAGCTGCGCGAACTGCTCGGCGAGGCCGAGCTGCGTGAGCTGCTCGACGAGGACGCGCTCGCCCAGGTGGAGGCGCAGCTGCAGCACCTCGACGCCATGCACCAGGCGCGCGGCATCGATGGTTTTCACGACCTGCTGCTGCGGCTCGGTGACCTGACCGCCGCGGAGCTGGACGCACGAAGCCGGATCGAAACGGCGCCGTCGATCGCCGCGCTGGTGAAGGCGCGACGAGCGATTGCCGTCAATATCGCTGGGGAGCAGCGTTACATCCCGGTCGAGTACGCGGGGCGGTATCGCGACGCCCTGGGAGTCCCACTACCGGTCGGCCTGCCGGATTCGCTGCTTCAGCCGGTTCCCCATGCGGGCAGCGATCTGGCCCGTCGATACGCGCGCACGCATGGGCCTTTCACGACCGACGACTTCGCCCGCCGATACGGGCTCGGCCGGGCGACCGCGGAGCTGCTGCTGAAAGAAGTGGCCGCGTCGGCCCGCCTGCTCGAGGGGGAGTTCCGGCCCGGCGGCAGTGGACGCGAATGGTGCGATGCCGACGTACTGCAGTCCGTGCGGCGCCGCTCGCTCGCGAAGCTTCGCAAGGAAGTCGAACCGGTCGATCCACCGGTGCTGGGGCGCCTGATCACGTCGTGGCAAGGTGTGGTCCGCCGGCGGAGCGGGCTCGATGCACTTCTCGACGCCATCGAAAACGTGCAGGGGGCTCCGCTTCCGGCCTCAATCTTCGAGACTGAAATCCTTGCGGCACGGATCGAGGGCTACAACCCGTCGGATCTCGACGCGCTGACCGCCGGAGGCGAGGTCGTCTGGTGCGGCGTGGAGCCCCTCGGCGATCGGGACGGGCGCATCGCCCTCTATCTCACCGATCACTTCGGGCGGCTGCGGCGCGATCAGCCTCCGGCCGATCTGTCGCCTCGAGAGCAGGCGATCATCGGGCACCTCGCGGCCAACGGCGCCTCGTTCTTCAGCGATCTGCATCGGGCGGCCGGCGAAGGCTACCCGGCCGAGACGGTCGAGGCGCTGTGGGATCTGGTGTGGAAAGGCCAGATCACCAACGACACCTTCCACGCGCTGCGGGCGTTCACCCGGCCGCCACAGCGCCAGCGCCGGCGCGGCGCGACACCGCCGCCGCGGACGTTTCGCAGCCGGCGGGCTGCTCCACCGTCGGCCGAGGGACGATGGTCGCTCGTTGCCAGCCGCGGTGCGGCGCGCGTCTCGCCGACCGAGTGGTCGACCGCCACGGCGCAGCAGCTGCTCTCCCGCTACGGTGTCGTGACTCGCGACGTTGCCGCGGCCGAGGGGATCAGCGGCGGCTTCAGCGCGGTTTACGACGTGCTGAAGGCGCTCGAGGACGCCGGGCGAATCCGTCGCGGCTATTTCGTGGGCGGCGTCGGTGCGACGCAGTTCGCGCTGCCGTCGGCGCTCGACTTGCTGCGCTCGCTTCGTGAGCCGCCGGACGGCGCCGAGGTGGTCGCACTGGCCGCCACGGATCCGGCCAACCCTTACGGGACGCTCCTGCCGTGGCCGTCCGATCCCGAGCGAACCGACGCCGGCAGGCGGACGACCCGGAGCGTCGGATCGCTGGTGATCCTGGTGAACGGCGCGCTCGGCGCATACCTCAGCCGCGGCGCACGCCAGCTGCAGGTATTCCTTCCGGACGACGAGCCGGCACGTTCGACGGTTGCGCGCGCGGTGGCCGGCCGGCTTGCGGAGATCGCCAGAGCCGCCGGCCTCCTGATCGCCGAGGTCAACGGCGCGCCGGCGCCCGAGCATCCGATAGCGCCGTACCTGGTCGGCGCCGGATTCGTGCCCTCGGCCATGGGCTTCATGATGCGGCGCGCGCCTGCGGCGGTCCCGAGCTTCACACTCGATCTGGGTGGCGAAGACGAGATGGAGCCGCCGGAGAGCGAGGACACGCTGGCATCGGGCACGACCAAGCGGCATGCCTGAGGGCGATACGATCTTCCGTGCCGCGCGCACGCTGCACCGCGCGCTCGCCGGAAAGCCCGTCGTCCGTTTCGAATCGGTGTTCCCTGCGCTCACGCGCGTCCACGTCGATACGCCGCTCACTGCCCAGACGGTCGAAGGCGTCTCGGCCTCCGGCAAGCACCTGCTCATACGATTCTCGGGCGGACTGATCCTGCGAACGCACATGCGCATGAACGGGAGCTGGCATATCTATCGTCCTCATGAGACCCTGGCAGCGGCCGCGGCGCGACATGCGGATCGTGGTCGCGACGGCGGACTTCGTTGCCGTCGGGTTCAATATCCCGGTTGCGGAGTTCTTCCCCGCCCGCGATCTGGCACGTCACGAGGAGCTCCGCCGGCTCGGACCGGATCTGCTGTCCGAAGACTTCGACGAAGACGAAGCCTTGCGGCGGATCCAGGGTCGTCCCGCCGAGACGATTGCCGACGTCCTGCTCAATCAGCGGGTCGTCGCCGGCATCGGAAACGTCTACAAGTCCGAGGTGCTGTTCGCCTGCCGTATCAACCCGTTCGTGAGGGCGGGCGATCTCGGACATCGAGGCGCTGAGGGGCCTGCTCGCGACCGCGCGACGCCTGCTGCTCGCCAACGTCCACTCCTCGCTGGCACCGATGACGACCTACGCGGGCTATCGCCGGACGACCGGCCGCGACAACCCGGGCGAACGCCTGTGGGTCTACGGCCGTGCCGGTCAACCGTGCCGGCGCTGCGGCGCGCCGGTGAAGATCGACAAACGCGGCGCGGATGCGAGGCTCACCTACTGGTGCCCGAAGTGCCAGGGCGAGGCGGTGACGATCACTCGAGCTCGGGGCTGAGTCGGGCCACGCGTCGCGTCAATCCCGGCGGTGCCTCTGGCTTCCACCGGTTTACGAGTCCCGACCCGAGCCCCACCACTCATGACCTGAGCGCATCATCTGGTCCGCCCTGTTTCTCGGGGCATGCGCCGCGGCCGCGGCGCTCTACGGGCACTACCTGGTGCTTGCCAGGATGGCTGACCGGTCCCGAGATCTGCCAACTGGAGGACGGCGGCTGCCAGGTCCTGTTCCGAACCCAGCGCGCGCGACTGCTGGGAGTTCCGAACGCCGCGCTCGGCATTCTTCTATATGTGATCCTCGCCGCCGGCCTGATCGCGGGCGCACCAGTCCTCCTGCTGTGGGTGCTCACCTGGCCGGCGGTCGCGATGAGCGCGTTTCTCGGCTACGGATTGATCGTGAATCACCGGCAGTGCCGGATCTGCTGGACGGGGCATGTCGCGAACGCGGTGTTGTTCGTGGCGTTGGGGTATCTGGCGATTGGGATAGTCGGGTAACGCGAACGACCTGTCAGCATTTCTGAGTTTGCTTCGCGGGGCCCTTCACACGGGCCCAGCGAGACGCCGTCGGGGCGCCCAACAGCCCCAACGGCTGCACAGCGCCTCGCTTCGACTCGGCGCCGCTGATTAGCAACCCTTAGCCCGCTGTCGGCGCCGCGCTTCGCGCGGTGGCTGAATCGAAGAGGCCGGCAGGATTGCAAGCCGCCAGGAAGACAAGCGGCTTGCGATCCTCCCCGCCTCTCATTCAGCCAACGCCGGCCGAAGGCCGGCGTCGCCGGCAGCGGGAAAACCGTTGATACGTGGCCGTTGCCTTCGTGTTGTTCGTGGCTCTTTGTGTTGGCGCCGAAGGCGCCCGTCGTGCTCGTCGTCTCGTCGTCTCGTCGTTCCCGCGCGAAGCGCAACCGTGTCAGCGTGGGAGCGAAGAGCGGTCGACTTCTAGCCCCCATACCACGCGCGCGTCAGGAGCCACGCGATCACGACTGCGCCGCCGAGCGCCAGCACGGCGAGGATCGCACCCGCGGCCATGCTCCAGGCCGCTGACTTCCGGCACGCCCACCACATGAAGCGGGACACCAGCCGCGGTCACCAGCGCCGCCGCCGACGACTACCAGCAGGCCGCTCAGCATCCTCAGGGATTGTAGGGCGGGCTTGACCCGGTCGTGAACCCCGCGAGCCGCGGGACCACTTGCCATATACGTCCCGAAGCTATATTGTCTCGCCATATATGGCGGCACACACCGAACTGAAGCGCGGCAGCGCCGACCTGATGATCCTGGCGGTGCTCGAGGAGCGGCAGCGGCATGGCTACGAGATCGCCCGGCTGATCGACGACCGCTCCGGCGGCGTCCTGCGGTTCCATGTCGGATCGCTGTATCCGATGCTCTATCGCATGGAACGCCGCGGCTGGATCGATGGCCGCTGGCTCGAAAAGGCCGGGCAGCGCCGGCGCCGCTACTACAAGCTGTCGCCCGCCGGCCGGAAGGTGCTGCTCGAGCAGCGCGCGAACTGGCACGAGCTCCTGACCGCGCTGCAGCGCGTGGCGCGGATCGATCCGATCGGCTAGAGCCCGCCATGGACTTCAGGCGCCACGTCCGCGACCACCTCCTGCCGCTCACCATCGCGCGGGAGCCCGAGATCGTCGACGAGCTCGCGCAGCACCTGCAGGACCTCTACGACGAGGCGATCGCGTCAGGGCATGCCGCACGACGACGCCGTGGCGCGCGCGCTCGGCGCGCTGCCCGATGAGCGCGCGCAACTCACGCACGACCTGGAGACCGCCAGCCGATCGCTGCCCGGCCTGATCGTGGATCGCTGGCAGCGCGCCGACCTCGACACGCCTGCCACCATCCCGCAAGGTTCACCATGCTCAGCGACCTGAACCGTGATGTCCGCTACGCCGTCCGCATGCTCGCCGGCGGCCCCGACGTTCACCGCGATCATCGTCATCACCCTGGCGCTCGGCGTCGGCGCCAACGCGCTGATCTTCACCGCCATCGACGCGATCCTGCTGCGCAGACGCCGGGATCGCCGACACCGGCACGCTCGTCAGCGTCTACAACGGCAGCACCGACGGTCGCGAGCGTTTCTCGACCGTCTCGTTTCCCGACTACGCGGATCTTCGCGATGCCGGGATCTATCAGGACATTGCCGCGTACGGCGGGATCTCCGTGTCACTCGACACCGGTGCCGAAACCGAATCGCTGGTCGGCGAGCTGGTCACCGGAAATTACTTCCAGGTGCTCGGCACTCCGCCCGCGCTCGGCCGCACGTTCCTGCCCGATGAGGATCGTCGCGGCTCACCCGCGCACGTGGCGGTGGTGTCGTACCGCTTCTGGCAGAACCGTCTGTCAGGAACGCCGGCAGCGATCGGCCGCGAGATTCAGCTGAATGGCGCGCCCTACGTCGTCATCGGGGTCGCGCCGCCGCGGTTCGTCGGCGCGACCGTCGGCCGCGCACCGGACGTCTGGCTGCCGATGGCACTGCAGCAGGAAGTGCGGCCGCCCTCCGCGGGCCTGCGCCGGGCCCTCGGCGGCAGCGATCTTCTCGGTCAGCGTGGACCTCGATGGCTGAGCATGGTTGCGCGCATCCGGCCCGACGCGACCGACGGCGCAGCGAGCTGCCGCGCTCGACCTGCTTGCCCGCCGCCTGCAGGCCGAATATCCGCAGACGAACCGGCCCGCGCACCTTCAACGCCGTGCCGCTCGGCGAAGGCCCGGGGGTGCGGACGTCGGCGCGGCCGCTGCTGTACCTGCTCGCCGCCGCGGTTGCGCTGGTGCTGCTGATCGCATGCGCGAACGTGACGAGCCTGCTCGTGGCACGTTCCGTCTCACGGCGCCGCGAGACAGCGGTGCGCGCGGCGGTCGGCGCGGGAACGGGACGGCTCATCCGCCAGTGGCTGACCGAATCGGTTCTGGTGGCGATCATCGGCGGACTCTGTGGACTGCTGCTGGCTCGCTGGGGTGCGCCTCTTCTCCATCTTCGCAGGCATCCCGCCGGAGATCGATCTCGCCGTCAATCTCACGTGTCCTGCTCTTCGCCCTCGCCGTCGCGGCGGCGAGCGGCGTGATCTCAGGGCTGGCGCCGGTCCTCCACACGCTGCGCAGCGACACGATCGCGGCGTTGCGCGACGAAGGCGGCGCGGTCGCGACCGGGATTCGTGCCGAGCGGTGGCGGCGGGCGTTCGTCGTGTTCCAGGTGGCGATGAGCCTGATGCTGCTGGTCGGCGCCGGGCTGTTCCTCAGAACGCTGCAGAACGCATACGCGATCGATCTCGGCTACCGGGTCGATTCGACGATGGTCGCGGACATCAACCTGGATGTGCGGGGCTACAGCCAGGAGGCGGGCGGAGGCGTCTACCGGCAGATTCTCGAACGGCTCCGGTCCGCGCCCGGAGTGGCGGCCGCGGGCGCGGCGCGCGTCACCGTGCTGAGCGGCGGGGCGCGAACCGTATCGGTCAGCCTCGACGGTCAGCGGATTCGCGAAGATCAGGGCAACAACCTCGACGTGCGCGCTGAACGTCATCAGCGACGGGTATCTGCAGGCGCTCGGCATCCCGCTGCTTCGCGGCCGCGACTTCACGGCCGCGGACGGCCCGAATGCCATGCGTGTGGCCATCGTCAGCCAGTCGCTGGCGACGCGGCTGTGGCCGGGACAGGACGCGATCGGCCGTGCGATCGGCGACGGCGTCACCAGCAGCACGGTCGTTGGCATCGTGCCCGACACCGTCTATCGCAATGCCCTGGAGCGTGAGGCGCCGCCCTTCTATTACGTGCCGCTCGCGCAGAACTACGAAGCGGGGGTGGCGCTGCACGTGCGCACCAGCGAAGGCGACCCGCTCGCGCTGCTGCCCGCGGTCCGCGCCGCCGTGCACGACGTCGATCCCCGCATCGCGGTGGCCCGGCCGCAGCGGCTGCGCGACGTCTTCGAGCAGTCGATTTCCAGCCAGCGAATGATGGCGACGCTGGTCGGGGTCTTCGGCGCGCTGGCGCTGCTCCTTGCGACGGTCGGCGTCTACGGCATCATGGAGCACGCCGCTGCCCAGCGCCGCGCCGAGATCGGAATCCGCCTCGCGCTCGGCGCGGCGCCGGCATCGATCTTCAGGCTGATCCTTGGCGAAGGTCTCCGCCTCGTTGCGATCGGCACCGCCATCGGGCTGGTCGCCGCATTTGCAACGACCGGTTACCTCCAGACGCTGCTCTTCGGCGTGGATCCGATCGATGTGACGACGTTCGCCGCGGTCAGCGCGGTGCTGGCCGCGACCGCGGCACTCGCGTGCTTCGTGCCCGCCCGTCGGGCGATGAGCGTGGATCCCGCCGTCGCGCTGCGGGGAAAATAAGGCCTTCCAAATCCACTGCCGATCTCTCTTCGGCTTACCGCGCAGCTACTGTTTCTTTCTCAGCCACCCGGCCGCGACGAGGAGATCAGCGGTGTGCTCGTGAAGGGTGCAGATCTCCGAGGGGATGCTGCCGATCGGAAACAGATCCTCATAGACGTTCGGTTCCGGCGGGGCCTCGGTCAGTGCCCGGTCCTGCCCCGAGTGCCGTGCGTCCGCGAACACCGGGATTCCCGGCAACGCCGCTGGCTCGAGCGTCTCACCTTCGCAGTCGGGCCCCGCGCGCATTCCGCTCAATCGGCAGATCCGGACCTTCTCGACATCCGCCGGCATCCGGTACCACTCGGGCTTTGCGCCTTTCGTGGCCGCGGACATGAAACGGCGCCCAGGCCGGCACCGCCACAGTGCCGCCGAAGCCTTCGCGCATGATCGGCGCCGGCTGATCCAGGCCGAACCAGACGCCGGTCAGGAGATGCGGCGTGTAGCCGATGAACCAGGCGTCGGCGTAGTCGTCGGTTGTGCCGGTCTTCCCGCCCGCCGGCAGCGTGAAGCCCGCGCTGCGGGCGCGCGTCGCGGTGCCGCTCGACACGACGTCTGACAACATGCTGGACATCAGGTAGGCGGTGGTGGCGCTGATCGCCTGGACGTGATGCTCCTCGGCGAACCAGACCGTGTGACCGATGTTGTCCTCGACGCGCAGGAGCAGGCGCGGCGACGCGAGCCGCCCGTCGTTTGCGAACGCGCTGTAGGCTGCCGTCAGCTCCAGCAGCGTGACCTCGCCGGTGCCGAGCGCCAGCGACGGAACCATCGGCAGCTCCGACTCGATGCCCAGCCGCTGCGCGTAGTAGATCGCCGTGGTCACTCCGACCTGCTGGAGCAACTGCGCCGCGGCCCGGTTGCTCGAGACCTTCAGCGCGCGGCGCACGGTGTACTCGTCGCGTTCGTGCTCGCCGTTCGGCAGCCAGGTCGTCTGCGCCTTCGATCGGCCGATCGAGATCCTTGAGCAGCGTGCCCGGCGCGAAGCCGCGCTCGAGCGCTGCCGCGTAGATGATCGGCTTGAACGCCGATCCCGCCTGCCGCCGCGCCTGGGTGGCGCGGTTGAAGCTGCTCTCGCGGAAATCGCGTCCGCCGACCAGCGCGTAGACGTCGCCGGATTCCGGACTCATCGCCACCAGGCTGCCCTGGAGATCGCGCGCGGCCTTCCGCGCGCCGGCGATCTGCTCGATCCGTTTCGCGATGGCGCGTTCCGCCTCCGCCTGCAGATCGGGGTCGTAGGTCGAATACACGCGCAGGCCGCCGCGCAGCACGCGGTCGGCGCCGAACATCTGGAACAGCTGGCGCCGCACTTCTTCCTGGAAGTAGAGCCCGGTGCCGCCGTTGGCGGCGCTCAGCCCGCGCGCCCGCGTTCTTGTGCGACGCGTCCGGAACGCGGTTGCCGCCGCAGCCTGGAAATCCGCGGCGCCAGATCCGCCCCTGATTCCGCATCAGCGCCAGCACGAGGTTGCGGCGCTTGGTCGCGCGTACGCTGCGAGACGCACGGCGCGTCGGCCGACGGCGAACGCACCAGCGCGGCGAGCAGCGCCGCGTCGGCGAGCGTCGAGGTCGGCGGCCGACTTGCCGAAGTAGCCGCGCGACGCCGCTTCCACGCCGTAGTAGCCCTCGCCGAAATAGACGGTGTTGAGATACTCCTCGAGGATCCGCCGCTTCGAATAGCGCTCTTCGAGCCGTGCCGCGACGAGCACTTCACGGATCTTGCGCTCGTAGGTCCGCACCGGCGACAGTTGCGCGGCCCGCGCGAGCTGCTGCGTGATGGTGCTGCCGCCCTCGACGATCCGTCCGGCTCGCAGGTTCCTCCAGGCGGCGCCGGCGATGCGGACGGGATCGATGCCGAAGTGCTGAAAGAAGCGCCGATCCTCGACCGCGAGGATCGCATCGATCATGTGCGGCGAGACGCGCTCGAGCGGAACCGAGATCCGCTGCTCGACGAAGAAGCTGAAGGCGGGCTTGCCGTGACGGTCGAAAACGATCGTCGACTGCGGCCGCGGAGCGATGCTGGTCAGCGCGCTCGCGCGGTCGAGCTCAGTCGCGATCGAGGCGGTGAAGATAGCGACCCGCCACGCGGCGATTGACGCCGCGCACGCGAGCACCCCCACCGCCGTCACCAGCCCCCACCGTCGCATCCCTTGGCCCCGTAGGCGGTTTTCAGCAACGGCAATGCCACGTCGATTCAGGCGGGGAATTACGGACGATTTCGCGAGTTGTCCATGAGGTGGCGGCTGAAGTGGGTAATGTGGTTCACACCCGATTCCGCAGCATCAGCTCCCTCGGATGCGGCTCGAGATACGTCTGGCCCAAGAGGTAGGCGACGTGCGTGCTGACGTGCATGGTGGCGCAGCAGGGTGAGCGGAACCACCAGCGGGACGAGACCTCGACGGGTACTCGTCGATGGTTGCCGCCAGTTCCTGTCTCGAGGCAGCATCCAGCAGTTTCTTGAGGTGCCCGGCCATGTGCATCAGCACGTTGGTGTGGCGGCGTGGCGTCGCGATCACGGTCAGCGTCTGCATGAAGCGCGACTCGTAGCCCGATCGCGAACGCCGGCGCGCGGCAGGGTGGCGGCTGACGCCACCAGCCGGCCGAGCTCGCGGTAACCGGCGGTTGAATGCGACAACAGCGACATCTTGTGCGAGGTGTGGAACCGGACGAGGCCGCCAACGGTCCACCGCCCGGCCAAGAACTGGCGCAGCCGCTGGTAAGCGAAGACGCGCTCGATGAAGTTCTCCCGCAGCCGCGGATCCGAGAGCCGTCCTTCTTCCTCCACCGGCAGGTTGGGAAAACGCTGCAACAACGCTTCGGCGAATATCCCTCGGCCGTTGCGCTGTGGCGGGCCGGAGCGGCCAAACACCTTGACCCTCTCCATCCCGCAGCTGGGCGAGTCCTTCTTCAACACGTAGCCGGAGAGGTTCTCCCGCTCGAGCTCGCTCAACCGCCGGCGCGCCCACGCCGACATCGCATCGGTGTGATCGATCTCGGTCCGCGTCGTGATCATGCGGATGGCGCCATCGTCACGGCGTTCCAGCCTGAGCGTCTCGCGGGGCGTGCCCATCCCGACCTCGACTTCCGGGCACACGCGGACCCAGGACACGTGGGGCGACAGGATGTCGGTCAGAAACGGATCGCGCTTGTGGCCGCCGTCGAAGCGAACCTGGTCGCCGAGCAGGCAGGCAGAGATGCCAAGCCTTGGCCGATCGTCAGGCCCGGGATCCACCTGCCCCAGGTCCGGGAGTCGCGGCCGTCACCATGATCTCGACGAGCGCGTCCCCGGCGACGAGCGGCGTCACCACGGTCGCGCGCGCCGGGAAGTCGCCGCCGAAGAACCCGCGATATTCGTCGTTCATGGCGCCGAACGACGAAGCATCGGTGAGGTAAACGAGCGCGTCGACGACATCGCCGCGCGACGCGCCGGCTGCGCGGAGGGTCTCGTCGATCTTCGACAGCGTCGCACGGGTCTGTGCGGCGACATCGCCGGCGGCGTCGGGAGTGTTGCCGAGCATGCCCGAGACGTACAGGTGCTGGCCGGCCCGAATCGCGGGACTGAGCGGCAGCCCGGACGGCGGAGTACCGATCGCCTCGCGCGCGGAAGACGACGCGACGAACGTAATCTCGACCACAGCTTCCGGCCCGGCAAGCCCGGACTGCACGGTCGCGCGCCCTGGCGGCGCGTCGGGGAAGAACCCGCCATAGACCTCGTTCATCGCCGCGAAGTCGGCCGCGCGTGTGAGATAGATCTTCGCACTGACGACATCGCGGAACGTCAGACCTGCGGATCCGAGCAACTCACCGGCGTTCTCCATGATCGTGCGCGTTTGCGCGCGCACGTCGCCGGCCACGAACGTGTTGTCGCTTCCCCTTCTCGCCACCAGGCCCGAGAGGAACAGGGTCTCGCCGCTGCGGATTGCATAGCTGTAGGGATTGGGCGACTTCTTCCAGCCAGGGGGCAGCAACACCACGCGCTCGCCTCCACGCGGCACCGCGATCATCGAGATCTCGACCCGCGCGTCGGGCACGACCAGCGCGGTAATCACGGTCGTCCGCGTCGGTGGATCGCCGGGCCAGAACGCGCGGTACGCCTGATTCATCGCCTGGAAGTCGGAAGCCGAGGTCAGGTACACCATGACCGCGACGACGTTCTCGAGCGATGAGCCCGCGGCAGCGAGCACGTCCCTCATGCGCTCGAGCGTGCGGCGGGTCTCGGTGCCAACGTCCGGAAACGCTGCCGGGTCGCCTGAGCTCCCGGCGAGGGTTCCGGAGAGGTAGATGAAGCCGCCGGCTTCCACCGCCACGCTGTATGGATTCTGCGGGGGAGCGCCGAAGGAAATGATCTGCTTGTGTGAGCCGGGCATCGTTCGTCGGTAGCGACGTTACCACTTCTTCTTGAGCAGCCGCCACCATGTCGACGTGTCGATGCCGAGCGAGTCCCACCACCGGTCGAGCGCGAGCCGATTGCCCGCGAGCACGAGGTCACGCGTGACCCCGTTCGGCGGCGGCGCCAGGGCAGCAAGCCGATCGAAGACGCGTTCCCGCTCATCGATCGACCCGCGTGTCAGCAGATGCCACAACGTCAGCGCATCCCGGCGGCGCGCGGTCGAGAGCACGAGATCGAGCGCGTCAGCGCGGCGTTGATCGGCGGCCGCCGCGAAGTCGAGGATCATCAGCGCCTCGCCGTAGCCCGACGGAGCATCCTCATAGCGCGGCGTGCCGGGGCCGCGATCCGTGCGCGTCGGGCACACGGCTCCCTCCGGGATGTAGGTCGCGCGGCCCTCCCGTTCGAGACCCACCCACCCGTGGGTGACCCGCAGCATGCCGTCACCGCGCGCATCCACCTGCAGCGTGTAGGCGCAGCCGAGGTCGATCGCCGTCGCCGCTTTCGTGGCTACGAAGAACAGCTTCGGGGGCGCCCAGATGCGCGCGTGAATGGTGCCGCGATCCAGCGCCATATGATGCTCGCGGCCGCTCGCCACCAGCTGCAACCGTGTGTTGGGCTCGACTTCTACGCTGCCGATCCCGCCGACGGCAATCCGCGCTCGCGACGCGTTGTCGGTCTCGAGCCATTCCCCTCGGCTCATCCGGGCCCGACTGGCCACCACGCGTCCATCCACGGCCGGGGCACCCGCCAGGCTGCTCACCTGCCAGGCGGCGCTGGTGAGCACGATCGCGACCCAGGCACCTCCGGCGATGAGCACCAGCGCCGCCGCGGCCGCGAGCCAGCGAGCCGGCATCCACGGACGGGTGCGGACCTCCGGATTCCGCTCGGGCAGCGGCGGCAGCGAGCCGCGGTGGCGCAGCGGCCGAAGTGTCTTCTCGAGACGGACGATCGCCTCGTCCGGCACCCCGGTGCCGTCCCAGAGGTAATCGTTCTGCGGCTCGCGGTCCTGGTCGCTCATCGTTCCAGCTGCTCCCGCAGCATCTTCATGCCACGGTGAAGGTTGACGCGCACGGAGGCCGGGGTCAGGCCGGTACGCGCCGCAATCTCCGGTCCGGTCATCCCTTCGACGAGCCTCAGCACCAGCGTCTCCCGATAGGCGTCCGGCAGCGACCGAATCATGTCGAGCAGACGCGCGGCGTCCGCCCGCTCGGCCGTTGCATCATGGGCCGGCAGATCGGCCGGCAGCTCGACGGCGTCGGGCGCGCGCCGATGAAAATCGACTGCCCGGTTCCGCGCGATCATCGCCAGCCAGCCGCCGAACGCCGAGGGCTCCCGGAGGCTCGAGAGCCGGTTCCACGCCGTGAGAAACACGTCCTGTACGAGATCGTCGACATCGATCCTCGGCACCCGGGCGAGCAGCAGTCCGTGAATCATCCGGGCATAGCGCTCGTAGAGCTCCCCGAATGCGGACTGATCCCCCCGCTGTGCTGCCCTTGCCAGCCTGCCGTCGTCGGCCGCATGCGCCGGCGAAAATCGGACGGTGGTCATCGCCGAGGTGCGAGCCGATACGAACGGCAGCATCTGCAGGCTCTGGGCCCGAGTGTCCACAGAAAGAAAGACGGTCGCGCCGGGAAGGCGTTAACGGGCATCAGGGCGCAGCATACATAAATGATTGGGTCGGGGCTCGGGGCTGGGGAGCTGGTGGTAACCAGAGGCAACTAAACGCTCGAATTTCAGCTGGTTGGCTCTGAGTACCAGCCGAGCCGGAGCCCCGAGCCCCGACCATTAGCCATGTCGCGGTAGATAGATTGAGAACGTGGTGCCCTGCTCCTCCTCGCTCTCGAGATAGATGCCGCCGCCGCTCTGTTTGACGATGCCGTAGATGGTCGCGAGCCCGAGTCCGGTTCCCTGGCCCTGTTCCTTGGTTGTGAAGAACGGCTCGAAAACGTGGGCGCGGACGTGCTCGGGCATCCCGATGCCGCTGTCGGTCACGGTCAGCAGCGCGTAATCTCCGGGTTTCAGGCCGGGCAGCGCCGGCGACGGTTCCGACAGGCTGCAATTTCCGGTTCGAATCGCCAGCGACCCCCCTTCCGGCATCGCATCGCGCGCGTTGCCGGCCAGGTTCATCATGACCTGTTCGATCTGCCCTCGATCCGCGCGAACCGGCCAGAGGCCCGCCGCCGGCTCGAACGACACCTGCACGTCGGTGCCGATCAACCGTGCGAGCATGTTCTGCATGTCCCCGATCACGACGTTCAGGTCGAGCACCTGTGGCTGGAGCATCTGCTGACGGCTGAATGCGAGCAGCTGCCGGGTGAGATTCGCGGCGCGCTGCGCCATCAGGCGGATCTCCTGGACGTCGCTGCGCCGCCGATCGCCCGGTTCGAGCTCGCTCAGCAGCAGATCGGCGTAACCGTAGATCGCGGTGAGGATGTTGTTGAAGTCGTGGGCAATCCCCCCGGCGAGCCGCCCGACGGCGTCCATCTTCTGAACCTGCCGCAGCTTGGCCTCCGCTTCTTTCAGCTCCTCCCTGGTGCGCAGCCGTTCGGTGACATCGCGGGCATTGACGACGAGGCCGTCTCTCGGGTCCGAGCTCAGGTTCTGTCCGAGCGCCTCGACGTCGCGCCACGAGCCGTCCTTGTGGCGGATCCTGAACGGCAGCACCGGCTCGTCGTTGTGTTGAATGGCAGGCCACGTCGCGAGCATCTCGAAGGCGCGTACCCGGTCGGCCGAGTGAACGAGCTCGAGCACATTGGTGCCGATGAGCTCGTCGGGTGAATAGCCCAGGATGCGCTGCGTCGCCGGACTCTGATAGAGGATGGCGCCGTCGGGCCCGAGCAGGACGACCATGTCGTACGCATGCTCGATCAAGGCCCGGAAGTGCCGCTCGCGATGAGCGAGCTCCGCCTGGAAGCTGGCGCGCTCGATGGCATGTCGCAGGACGCGCGACAGGTATCTGGTGTCGCGCTCGCTCCTGACCAGATAATCCTGCGCGCCGTGCTGAACCGCCGCGACACCCAGGTCCGACTCTTCGGCCGCAGTGACCACCACGATCGGCAGTCCCGGGCTCGCGGCCAACGCGCGATCGATGGCCTGAAGCCCCCTGCTGTCAGGCAGATCGAGGTTCAGCAGCACGGCGTCGAAGCTCGAACCTTCGAGCTGCGCTATGGCCTCGGTGAGCGTCCGGCATTGCTCCACCTCGATAGATGGTCTGGCTGCGGCGAGGGCTTCACGCAGCAATGTGGAATGGGGCTCGTCGTCTTCGACCAGCAGCACGCGGATGAAGTCGTCTGGCGTCACGTCGGAGTACCGAGTGGCCATTGTAAGTAAGGCAGCCGACCAGAGGTATATTCAAGTCCGTTCTTTCAGGAGGATCGATGGAGAAGCGTTCTGAGGGTCCGTCGCGAGTCGCGCGCCGGCGATTTCTGAAGACCGTGCCCGCGGCCGTGGCCGCCGGCATCGCCGGACCCGCCCTCGCGCGCCAGGCGCAGGAAACCCAGCGCATCGACAAGGCAACGCTCGAATGTGCCGAGCGGATGATGGGCATCGACTTCTCCGACGCAGAACAGCAGGCGGCCCTCTCAGGCGTCAACACCAGCCTTGCCAACTTCGAGCGTTTGCGCCAGCTCCAGATTCCTCTCGATACCGAGCCGGCCCTGACGTTCCGCCCGTACCTCCCGGGCAGGAAGCCAAGGCCAGGGGCGACACCGAACGGGAAAATCAAGATTGCGGCTACTGCGCCGACACCACGGCGCAACTCGGTCGAGGATCTCGCGTTCCTGCCGGTGACGACGCTGTCGGCGCTCGTCCGCAAGCGCGAGGTCTCGTCGACCGAGCTCACGCAGATGTATCTGGCGCGCCTGAAGAAGCACGGACCCGCGCTCAATTGCGTGGTCACGCTCACCGAGGAGCTCGCGCTGGCGCAGGCTGCCCAGGCCGACAAGGAGATCAAGGCGGGGCGCTATCGTGGACCGCTGCACGGCATTCCCTGGGGCGCCAAGGATCTGTTCGCGACCAAGGGGATCCTGACGACCTGGGGGGCGGCGCCGTTCCAGAACCAGGTGTTCGACTACGACGCGACGGTTGTCGAGCGGCTGCGCGACGCGGGCGCCGTGCTGGTGGCAAAGCTGTCGCTCGGCGCGCTCGCGCAGGGCGACAACTGGTTCCGGGGCCAGACCAAGAACCCGTGGAACGGCCGCGGATCGAGCGGGTCATCCGCCGGGCCTGGCTCGGCAACTGCCGCCGGGCTCGTCGGCTTCGCCATCGGCACCGAAACCCGCGGCTCGATCATTTCGCCGTCAGCCGCCAACGGCGTGGTGGGCCTGCGTCCAACCTATGGGCGTGTGAGCCGCTTTGGCGCGATGGCGTTGAGCTGGACGATGGACAAGATCGGGCCGATGTGCCGGTCGGTCGAAGACTGCGCGCTGGTCTTCAACGCCATCTACGGCCCCGACGGCCGCGACGACACCGTGATCGACGCGCCGTTCGAATGGAACCCGGAGATCCCGCTGTCGAAGCTGCGGATTGGCTACGTGAAGGCCGAGTTCGAGGCACAGCCGGCCGACGGCAGGGGCGGACGGGGCGGCGACGCCGGCGGACGCGGCCGGGGCGGCCCGACCCCGGAACAGCAGCGGGCACAGAACGAGGCGAGGCTGAAGATCCTGAACGAGGCGCTCGACGTGTATCGAAAAGCGGGAGCGTCGATTCAGCCGATCGAAGTGCCGGCCCTCGACATCGCGAACACGATCGGGTTCATCCTGAGCGTCGAGGCGGCGGCCGCATTCGACGACCTGACCCGGAGCAAGGAGATCAACGATCCCTCGCTGAACACCTGGCCCAACACGTTCCGCACCCACCGCTACGTGCCGGCGGTCGAATACATTCGCGCCCAGCGCGCCCGGACGCTGGTGATCAGGGAGATGGACAAGCTGATGTCTCAGTACGACGTGTTCATCTCGCCGACCACGAGCCGCAGCCTTGGCCTGACCAACCTGACCGGCCATCCAGCGATCGCTCTACGCGCGGGATTCCTGGAGGAGACGCCCGTCGATTTCATGATTACCGGACGGCTCTACGACGAGGCCACGCTCATGCGCGTGGCGCTCGCGCACGAACAGGCCACGAAATGGCATGAGCGGGCGCCGTCTTTGACGTAGGTATCCGTAACCAGTAGCCAGTTTCCAGTTGCCAGTAAAGCCGCCTTCTTCGACTGGAAACTGGTCACTTCACCGACCCCGAGCCCCGCCGCTCGTTTCTCACGAGCGCCGACAGGACCCTGCCCTGTTCGTAGTCGCCGAGCTTCTCCGAGGCGTCGATGTACACGTCGCGGGCCTCGCGAGTGAGTGTGTGTGACGAGGCGACCGCGAGCAGCACCTGGGAGCGCTCGAAGTTCGAGCTGACGCCCTGGGCCGACCGCAGGAGCTCGAGGATCGTGTCGTCCGACAAGTCCGATCGCTTCGCCAGGGCCTGGAGCACGCGGCCGCGTTCGAAGGCTGAATCGATTGTGCCGGCGGCGCGGAAGAATGGGGCGCGGAGCGGCCCTTCGATGGGACCGCTCTTCACGAACTGCAGGAGCACGTTCGCGGCCTCGAAATCCGAACCGATGGCCGCGGCTGACTCCAGGGCTCCCGCGCGCGCCTCCGGCGAGAGGTCGGTCCGCTGCAGCAGTGTCTGCAACACCCGGCTGTGCTCGAACGAGCTGCCGACCGTCGCCAGCGCCTTGAAGAACGGGGCGCGCACGGTCGCGTCGATCGGCTGCTGGCGGGCGAACTGCACGAGGAGCGAGGCCTCCTCGAAGTCGGAGTCGATGGACGTGCTGGTCTCGAGCAGACCCGCGGCCAACGGCGAGGGGACCGCGCCACCCTGCAGCATGGATGACAACACGCGGCGCAGCTCGAAGTCGGACTGGATCGATTTTGCCGCCTCGAGGTAGGCACGCCGCGTCGCATCGTCCGTGATCTGCCGGCTGCTCGATATCAGGAACGACGCCAGCTCGAAGTCGGACTCGATTTCGGCGCCCGCCTGGGTGAACACGCGCTGCGCGTCAGCGGCGCTCAAAGCTGGAACCTTCATCAGTTCCTTGAAATAGACGTGCTTGGCCCAGCTGCCCTCGATCCGTGAAATCTCGGCGAGCACAGCGGTCACGCCGCCTGACTTGTGGATCCGCGCGACCCTGCGCCGGCGCGCCGAAGCCGCTCTGCCGGATGAACCGCGGCAGCATCGTCGCCACCCACTTCCGCCCTTCCGGTTCGAACGGCTGCTCCTTCAAGCCCTGCCAGAACTTGCGCGTGATGTTGCCGGAGCCGTCCGCCGTGAACTCGACGGACGTGTCCGGGGCGAGCCAGCCGGCGCCCATCCTTGATCCGCAGCATGGCCCCCGGGCTCATGCGCGCGACGTCGGTGTCGTCTGCGGTGAACTCGATCTCGCCCCGGTAGTTGATCTCGATCTTCTGGCCGTTGTCCGACCAGACGTAGTTGCCGCTCGATTCCCCGCGCGTGCTCGCGTTCTGGCCCGATGCAGTCCTGGTGCTGGCCGCAACAACCGGCGCAACCGGAGACGAGGCCACGGGAGCAGCCGCGATTGCCGGCACCATCGTCGCGGTCGCGGCCATCGCGGCCGCCAATGGCTCGTGTGTCGATGCGGCCGGTGGCAACCGGAGCGAGCACGGCTTCCACCGCTCGCGCAGCCGCGACATGCGGAGTCCTCGACCGGCGCCGCTGCGACCTGCGGCACGACGGCCACGGCGGAGCCGGACGGCGTCGACCGAACGGCCGCAGGTGGCGCACCAGGCGGCGCCGGCACCGCGACCGGCGCAGGCGGCGCGGGTGCAGGCGGCGGCGCGGGGGTCGATGCATGAATCTGATCGGGCTCGACCGCGCTGATGTCGAGCTGACCGGCCCCGCGCGCATCGGTGCGTACGGCGCTGACCGAGAGTGCGGCGACCACGAGCAGTGCAACTCCAGCCGCCAGCCAGCCCGGCGCGCGTCCAGCGTGCGACGGCGCTCCCAGCAGGCGCTTGACCCGCTGCAGCAACGAGCCGCCGCTCGCCGCGAGCGCGAGCTGCCCGCTCGACGTGCGCAACCCCTCGAGCTCCGCGAGCGCCGCGGCATAGGCCACCGGATCGCCGCAGAGGCTGACCGCGAGATCGTCGCAGCAGTTTTCGCGCTCGACTCGAATCCGATGAGAGACCCACCAGACGGCCGGGTGATAGAACAGCAGCGTTTCCACCACCGTCTGCAGCAGGTTGACGACGATAGTCGTGCCGCCGGATGTGGGCGAGCTCGTGCGCGAGAATCGCCTCGACCTGCGCGCGGCGTGAGCCCTGCCAGCGCGCTCACCGGCAGCAGGACAACCGGCGACACCCACCCGATCACGGTCGGCACATCGACGCTCCGCGATTCGAAGAAGCGCACCGCCCGGACGATGTGGAGACGTCGCATCAGCCGGTGTCCGACGGCTTCTAGGCTTTCGTGCACGGGCTGGGCCTCGTGCGATTTCATCCGCTGGACCCACATCCAGCCGCTCAGCAGCCGCAGCGTGAGCATCGCGACACCGGCGAGCCACACGCGCAGCAGCATCGGCAGCCAGTCCTCTATCGACTCGAGTGCGCTGGCGTTGGATGTCCGCAGGCGGAGGGCCGCCACGCTTGAAGACCGGGTCTGAAGACCCGGCCCTGCAGAAGAGGATGCGTCCCCTGAAATCTGCAGGCCAGGGTCTTGAGACCCGGCCGATAGCGCACCGGACTCGAGAACGTGCCCCACGCTGCCCTGCCCGCCGGACCCAAGCGTCTGGATGGTGGTGACGACCGGCATGGTCAACATCAGCGCGAGCGCAACGGTCGACACCACGTAACGCACATCCGCAGCGCTGCGACGCAGGAGCGCCAGGAGCACAGCCGTCAGCAATCCGACCAGCGCGCCCTGCCAGACGAACTGCAGCAGCGCCCAGCCCAGCGCCTGTGCCACCGGTTCCCGGAACATGTCGTCAATCGCGATCATCGCGAGCCTCCCGGCGTGCTTCGATCAGTTTCCGGATTTCGCCGAGCTCTTCGGGCGTGGAGCGCCTGGCATTCAGCGCCTGCATCACGAGCTTGGAAGCCGAGCCGCCAAACGCGCGATCGAGCAGATCGCGCACGAGCTGCCGCTGCGTCTGCTCCTCGCTGAGCCGCGGCGCATAGATGTGCGTGCGGTCGGTATCGTCGCGCCGGACGAGCCCTTTCTCGGTCATGATCTGGAGAAGCTTGAGCGCGGTGGTATACGCGGTCTGGCCGACCCGCGCAACCAGAACCTCGTGCACCTGCCGGACGGTGCTCGGGCCGCGCTCCCACAGCACCCGGAGGATAGCCAGCTCCGCGTCGGTCGGACGCGGAGCCGAGACGTTCTTCGACATGCCCGCTACTATCTACGAACTGTTTCGTATGTGTCAACGAAAACCTTCGTAGACGGGCGGGTCATATAATTTCGGTTCTGAGGTTCCGGGTGCCGGGTTCAGGGTTCGGTTCCAGGGTTCAAGGTTCGGTTCGAGGTTCAGGGGGTTCAGGGTTCGTCGGTTCCGCTGAACCTTGAACCCGGAACCTTGAACCGAACCCTGAACCTCGAACCGAACCCTGAACCCGGAACCCTGGAACCCGGAACCGACAGAAGGAGCGACTGCGTGCAACCTGGAACTTACGCGCACTTTCGAGACCACCGAGGGAAAATTCACCATCCGCCTGTTCGACAAGGAAGCACCGAACACGGTCGCCAATTTCGTCGGGCTGGCCGAGGGCACGAAGGAGTGGACCGATCCCGCCACCGGACAGAAGGGCAAGGGACCCTTTTACGATGGCATCGTCTTCCATCGCGTGATCAGCGGATTCATGATTCAGGGTGGTGACCGCCTCGGCCAGGGTACCGGCGGACCCGGCTACAAGTTCGCCGACGAGTTCCATTCGTCTCTCCGGCACACCAAGGCCGGGATCCTGTCGATGGCAAACGCCGGTCCCAACACCAACGGCAGCCAGTTCTTCATCACGCTCGGCCCGACACCGCATCTCGACAACCGGCATTCCGTGTTCGGGGAGGTGGTCGAAGGCCTCGACGTCGTGAAACGGATCGGCGCGGTGGCGACGGGACGGCAGGACCGGCCGGTGACCCCGGTCGTGATGAACAAGGTCACCATCGAACGGGTCGCCTGATGACGAACGATCGGCCGGTCGACGCGCTGCTGCCGATCGTTTACGAAGAGTTGCGACGGCTGGCCGCGTCCTATCTGCGGCGGGAACGGCCCGGCCAGACGCTGCAGCCGACGGCGCTCGTTCACGAGGCCTATCTGCGGCTGATGAAGGACCGGCCGGAGCGCTGGCAGAACCGCGCGCACTTCTGCGCCATTGCGGCGCACTCGATGCGCCAGATCCTGATCGAGCGCGCGCGCGCCCGCGGCGCGCAGAAGCGCGGCGGGGCGCAGCCGCGGGTCACACTGGACGAGGGCCTCGTCGGCGGCGAAGCGCCGTCGTTCGATCTCGTGGCATTGGACGAGGCGCTCGGCCGGCTGGAGCAGTTCGACGCGGAACAGGCGCGGCTCGTGGAGCTCCGGTTCTTCGGCGGGCTCACCATCGAAGAAACCGCTGAAGCCATGAACATCTCCCCCGCCACCGTCAAGCGCCACTGGACGATGGCGCGCGCGTGGCTGGCGCGAGAGCTCGCGGGAGACCGACCTGTGTGACGCCCGAACGCTGGCGGCAGATCAACGATCTCTTCCACCAGGTAACCGAGCTCGATAGCACGCGACGGGAGGAGCTCCTCGCCCGGACCGCGCAGGCCGACGCCGAGCTCGCCGTCGAGGTCCGTTCGCTGCTCGCCGCTCACAAGCCAGAGAGCGGGTTCCTCGAGCAGCCGGCGTGGGCGGTTGCGCCGACCCTCGTCTTCGACAAACCGCTCGCCCGCGAGGGCGCCATGGCGGGACCGTACCGCATCATTCGGGAAATCGGCCGCGGCGGGATGGGAGTCGTTTATGAGGCCGAAGACACCCGGCTGCGGCGATCCGTTGCCCTCAAGGCGCTCCCGTCCGAGTACACGACCGATCCCGTCCGTCGCGAACGGCTGGCCCGTGAGGCGCGTGCGGCCGCAGCCCTCACCCATCCTTCGGTCGCCACGATCTTTGCGCTCGACGAGCTCGACGGCGCGCTGTATCTGGTGTCGGAGCTGGTGCGCGGCGAGACGCTGCGGGAGGAGCTCGGCCGAGGCCCGATCGCTGGTGAGCGGCTCCTGGCCACGTTGATCGAACTGGCCGGAGGCCTCGCTGCCGCCCACGAGGCGGGCATCGTCCATCGCGACTTCAAACCCGAGAACATCGTCCGGTGCACCGACGGCCGGGTGAAGATCCTCGACTTCGGGCTCGCGAAGGCGCCGGCGAGCGAGCCGCGTCTTACGCAAACCGGGCTCGCGCTCGGCACCCCCGGGTATATGCCCCCCGAACAGCTGACCGGGCAGGACGTCGACGCGCGCGCCGACGTCTTCGCCTTCGGTGTAGTCGCCTGGGAGCTGGCCACCGGAGCCCATCCCTTCGGCGCGAACGCGGCCCAGATGCTCGAGCACATGACCGACCTGCTCGAGGGACGCGCGGTCACGACGATCGAATGCGCCGCTGCCGATCCGGGGGCTCGAACCGATCCTGCGCCGCTGCCTGCGCCGCAATGCTGCTGAGCGCTACGCGCTCGGCAAGGCCGGTACTCGAAGATCTCCAGGCGCTGCGCCTGTCTGGAGCACAGACAGCGGCCACGCTGCCGCCCGTCGACGCCACTCCGGCTGCGGCACTCGGCTGGTGGCAGGTTCATCAGGCTGTCATTGCCGGCGTGATTGCGTCGATGCCGGTGACGACATGGTTCGTGCGGAGCTGGAGCCCAACGAAGGGATCGTGGCTGTTCCTCGCGGTGCTGGCGCTGGCAACCATCTCGGTCACGATCCGGCTGAACCTGCTCTTCACTTCGCGGGTGAACCTGCCCCACCTCCGCGATCAGCGCCGGCGCGTCTATCCCGTGATGGCGGGCGCCGAGGCGATCCTCGGCGTGTTGCTGCTCCTGTCAGCCGCCCTGGTCGCCGGCGGCAGCGACGCGCTCGCATCGGTGCTGGTGACGCTCGCCGTCGCGACGATGGCGTCGCTCGGCGTCATCGAACCAGCCACAACGTCCGCGGCAAGGATTGAGTCGGAAATCGCTAGCCGGTAGTCCAGATTCGGGGCTGGGGGCTGGGGCTACGGATTGGCGATTGCCAGCCTGTCTGCTAGCAGGGCGACGCTCAGTGCGTACGAATGCGCGCAGTTGTAGTCGAGCAGCGCGTCGTAGTTGTCGTACAGGAGGAAGGCACGCGTGTCGTCCCGGATGAGAGAGGCCTCGAGCGCGCTGCCCGGCAAGGGCTGCCGGTTCACCGTCTTCAGCCCGAGCTTCCGCCAGGCGGTCAGCGGCTGCGGCAGCGACATCTCCCGCCGTGCGCGGCACCCTTCCGTGCGGCGAGGGAGATCTTCCAGTTTGGCCTCCACCCCCTCCGGGATGATCACTTCACGTCCCCACAGCTGGCCCGTCTTCCACCCGCGCTGCTGCAGGTAGTAGGCGACCGAGGCGAACACGTCAGGCGCGGAGGACCAGATGTCGCGGCGGCCGTCGCCGTCGAAGTCCTGCGCGTAACGCAGATAGCTCGAGGGCATGAACTGGGGCTGCCCGAGCGCGCCGGCCCACGATCCTTTCAACCGCTCCAGCTCGATGTCGCCGCGGTTCACGATCTCGAGCGCGTCGAGGAGCTCGCTCCGGAACATCGCGCCGCGCCTGGCGTCATACGCCAGGGTCGCAAGCGTCGGGATGGTTGGACGGACGCCGGCGAACCGGCCAAAGTTCGATTCCAGTCCCCAGACCGAAACGAGCAGGCGTGGATCCACTCCATAGGTCCTGCCAATGCGCGTCACGAGCGCGTGATGCTTCTTGTACATCGCGGTCGCCGTCCTCACCGTCGCAGGCGTCAGGCGCCGCTTCAGATAACCGCCGAGGGTGAAGGTGAATTCGGCTTGCGAGCGATCGCGCTCGAGGATCTGGGCCACCGGCTCGATGCCGGTCAGCGCCTGATCCAGCACCTCGGCCCGGATGCCGCGGGTTTCCGCTTCCGTTCGAAGCTCGGAGAGCCACACGTCGAAGGGGGGCAGCGGCGGCGGCAGCGCCTCGACGGGGGGAATGGCCGCGGGCGGCTGGGCGGCAGCTCCACGCGTCAACAGCGCCAGCGCCAGCGCAACAACCCGAAACCTCATCCGGTGATTGTAGCGAACGCCGGGTCGCGCCGGTTTCGTAATCGACGCCCGCTTTTGAAACGGGGTTCGTCGGCTTGCTGCGGGCGACCTCGCAAACTGGGCCTCGCGCACGCCAAATTCGACGCCTGGTCCCCCTCCCTGGACGGTACGTCGCTTGCGCAAGCAACGCGTACCGATCCGTCCAACATGCCGACGATCACCGAGCACCGTCTCGTTCTTGCCCTGTTCCTTGCGCTGATGCCGGCGGCCGTCAGCTGGCTGTCGGGCCGTCGCCTGGCCAGGCGGATCGACGACAGGTCCCTTCCGGAGAGTCTCCTCTTCCATCGACGGCGCCGTGGGGTAGCGACCGGGCTGGCGTTCATGGCGATTGCGGTGATCTCACCGTTCGCGCTGCTCTGGGCCGTGCCGCTGCTGCTTACCACGCTCGTGCTCGCCGAATATCCGCTTCGCCGGACGCTCTTCGAAGAGACCTGGTCGGCGGGCGACTGCCTGTCGTTCTTTCACCGGCTGACGTTCGGGGTCTTCGGCTTCTGGATCCTGCTGGTGGCGCTGCCGTTTCTCGCGTCGCTGGCGGGGCCCGTCGACTGGCTCGCCGGGGCGGTGCTGGCTGCGGTGCTGGTCGTGTGGGAGCGTCACTACGCGGGCGTCCTGCGCGCGTGCCTGCGCGTCGTTCCCCTCGGGGAGGGACCGGTTCGCGATCGCTGCGCCGCGCTTGCCCAGTCGTTCGGCATGCCCCAACCCGAGTACGTGCGCGTCGATCTCCCTGGGGGCCTCGTCGCCAACGCGCTGGCGCTGCCGTCCCTTCGAGGCAATGCGGTCATCTTCACCGACACGCTGCTCAACCGGCTCACGCTGGATGAACTCGCGGCGATCTGCGCCCACGAGCTGGCGCACTTCGAGTACTTCACTCCCGCTCGCCTCCGGCAGTTTCGGGCGGTCTCACTGACGCTGGTCCTGGGAGCGGCGCTGGTCGCGCCCCTCTCACGGCTTGCCGGGATGGCCGGATCGGCCCTGCCTTCCCTGATCTGGCTCGGTGCGCTCGGGGCCGCACTGGCCGCGCGTGCAAAGGACAGGCAACGACAGGAGACGGTGTGCGATCAGCGGGCCGCTGCGATCATCGGCGACGGCGAGCCGCTGATATCCGCGCTGACGAAGATCTATGCACTCGCCCGGATACCGCGCCGCCTCGAGGGACGCCAGGAACGGGCCGCATCCCACCCGAGCCTCTCGCGGCGCATCCGTGACATTCGAAAGGCTGCCGGAACTGCTCCCGCTCCGCTGGCGAGCCCGGTCACGATCCCGAGCGGCGATGGCCGCGCAACGGTCACGTTCGAAAAGGAAGCCTTGCACTGGGTCGAGCGGGACGGCGTGACCCACGTTCTCGACTACGGGCACCTCACCGAGCTCCGGCTCGACCCTCACCGCCGCCGCGGTCCACGCCTTCGCGCCTCCACCGCCGTCGCGCGGGTCTGGGAAATGGCGATTGCACCCGGCGACGTCGCCAGGGTCCAGGATGTCCTCGACCGCGTCGATGGACAACTCGGGGACGTCCCCGCGCCGCGCGGGATCCCCATCGGCCTGGGCCGGCTCATCGTCCTTTTCACATCGATCCTCGCGCTCTCCGTCGGGCAGATCGTGGTGTCGCTCATCGCGCTGCTCGCGTGGTTCGCTCCGGCCACGCCACTGCTGGCGGCTGCCGGGGTGGCGGCGATCGTCGCGGCGGCGCTCGGCGTCCGCGATTACCAGGCGGCGGGCATCAGCCTGGCCTTGATCATCGCGTCGGCCGGCCTGGTGTTGATCTGGCTGGCGCGGGAGGTGCGGCGCGAGCAGACCCGCAACCCGGGACCGCTGATCGCCGTGATTGGCGCGCTCGCCCTGATGATGGTCGCGTCGCTGACGCTCGGCGGACTGAACCCGATTCACCTCCACATGGCCGCCCGCAGCACACCGGGCGTGGTCATTGTCTGGGTGGCCTTCGCGACCGCCCTGGCGTGCTCACCGAGGCCGGCGGTCAAACGCGCCGGCCTGTCGGCCGCTGTCGTCGCGATCGCCGCGACGGTCGTCGCGTCGGAGACCTTCCTCGATCGATTCGGCGACGACCCGTTCCTGGTCGAGAGCCGCAGGCTGCGCTGGAGCATCCTCGACCCGGATCGGGCGGAAGAATTTCCGATTCCGCCAACCACGTCAGAGGTTCAGCTGTCGCCGAGCGGCCTCAGGATCGCCGCGCTCCAGCAGTCGGCGTCCGAAGAGGAGACGCCGACGTTTCAAGTGGGACTGGCAGGAGAAGGCTTGAGCCCGGTGTCGGGTGACGACCTGCAGTTCGTCGACGATCACACCCTGCTGATCATGAACACGGACGATCTCGGTGTCACGCTTCGACAGATACGGATCGAGCCGCCACATGAAGAATTGTGGCGGCAGCGTGTGCCGCACGTTTTTCGCGGCACGCTTTCGATCGTGCGCGGCACGGGTCAATGGCGGTTGAATGGCTTCGATCGCGAAGAAGCGATCGTGCACGCCGAAGGCACGATTGGCACCAGCGCGCTGCGGGAACGGCGCTGGCCGGCCGGCTACACACGCGACGCCTGGATAGAGGCCGTGAGCACGGACGGCCGGGATCCGCTCGTGGTCGAAACCTCGTACGACAACGGCGTGTTCGACTACGTGCCCGGGCGCGCGTGGGCACTCGGCCTCCTCCTCAATGCGGGCAACCGGCAATCAAGGTACTGGTCAATCGGCGACAACGGCGTGAAGCCGCTCGGCGCCTCGCGCCTGGGCGCCAGCTGCGCCGCGGGCCTCGATGCCGGCGCGCTGGCCTGTTCGGTCTACGACGGCACCCGGACGCGCTTCTTCCGGCTGGCCGCGGACACCGGCGCTGTCAACGGGTTCGGCTGGCTGGACGGCCGGTTCACCGGCAACGGCGATGTCGTGGACGGATGGCGCACAGGGTGGATCGGATCGACCGCCGTCGCAATCGACCTGCTCAACGGACGAGTGGTGCGGGTGCCGCGAAGCGAGGGGGCGGTCGGTCAACTCGCCGTCTCGGGCAGCCGGCTGGCCGCCATCGTCTTCGATCGCGGCAGCTCTCACCTCAGGATTTACGAAATCGATCCTCCTGACGGAGGAGACGGTCGGCGCGCGATTCTGGCGACGAAGAACCGTCGAGATCAGAGCTGATCTCGGTCGGGGGTTTCGTCTTGTCTCCGCTTCAATCTCTCGAACTGACGGCTGAGTCCGCGAACGCGTAACCCCCGAGCCCGCGAACCCGCGGCCTATTGCTTCTTGACCGTCGTCCCCACCAGTTCCCCAACGGCGCCGAGCGTCGTCTGCGCCGCGTTCAGGCCGAGACGGAAGTCGGCATCGCTGAACGTCGCAAAGACGTCGGTCGGCTGATGCCAGTGCGGATCCCAGCCACCGCCAATCTGCGCGCCCCGTTCGTTCTCACGCAGGCTGATCGAGGGAACGAGGTCGATGAACGGCGTCGAGTCTGTATTGGTCATGTGCGGACCCACCGCCGCGGGATAGTCGGTCGCATACTTCTCGTTGGCGGTCTTGACGAGCCACGCCAGCTTCTGCGATTCAGCGGTCGTCTTCGAGCTCGCCTGGAACTCGATGTTGACGTCGGCTTCGCGCCGCTGCTCCGGGCTGACCTTCCCGTCGGACCCGGGCATGCCGTGATCGAACATCATCATGTCGTGCTGGATCATGCCGAGCCATTTCGGCTCCGGGTACTTGCCTGATCCGGCGGGAGCCTCCTTGCCCTGCAGTGCCTGCCGCTGCGCGACGTAGGCGCGGGCGCCGTTCAAGCCGGTCTCCTCGTTGTTCCAGAGGACGAAGCGGATGCTGCGGTCCGTCTGCACGTCCGGGCTGCTGAAGATGCGGGCCAGTTCCATGACAATCGCCGTCCCGGAACCGTCGTCGTTCGCCGCTTCTCCCCAGCCGATGCCGTCCATGTGCGCGCCGATGATGTACATCTCGCCGGGTGTCTTGCTCCCGACCTTGGTGCAGTAGACCTCTTCACGCGGTCCGTCGACAGCGGGCTGCGAGTTGAGCGCCCGGAGCTTTTCGTCGGGCTGGGCCATCGGATCGTTGTTCACGCCGGTGCGTGCCGAGGTCCCGAAGATCGTGCTGCCGCCCTGCCCCGGCCGCTTGTTGCCCGTGCCGCCGCGGCCGCCGCGTCCGCCACGCCCGGCACCCGCGGTGGTCCCGCGCTGGGGTGTGACGTACTCGATACTTGATGCGCTCGGTGGGACAACCGTAGCTCTCGAGCTGGGCTTCGATCCAGTCCACCGCGGCGCGGTTGCGGTCTGTTCCCTGACGCCGATCGCCGAACTGCGTCAGCCCCTTGATGGTGGCCTTGTACTTTTCGAGATCGAGCCTCGCCACGAGCGCCTGGACATTTTCGTCTGGCACCGGGCGGGGCGGCTGCGGCGATCCCGCCTGTGCGGGCTCCTGCTGTGCGACGTCCTGGAATCCACGACCAGGTACGACCGAGAGAGCGACCACGGCGACACCAACCCACACGACTCTCAGCATCCACCACTCCGGAAAAAGCAAAAGTCATTCTATCTCGCTGACGGATGCCAACTTCCAGCTCCCGACTTCCAACTCCCGAGGCGAGCGGTACTGGCTCGAAAGGCTTCCTTTGGGAGTTGGAAGTTGGGAGTTGGGAGTTGCCTTCCTAGAGCACGCGGAACGCGATGATGGCGATCACAGTCGGCACCAGCGCTCCAGCCAGTAGGTACAACGGTGCAATCGCACCGTCGAAGAAGCGGCTCAGGAGTGCCTGTCCGGCCGGGTTCGGCGCGTTGGCGATGACGGTAAGCCCGCCGCCGGTCACCGCTCCTTCGACGACGACGACTTTCAAGCGATCGTCGAGGGTTGGAACGAGCGTGGCCAGGTAGGTAATCAGCGCGTTGTCGTTGAAGGCAGTCAGCAACGTCGATCCAAAGAACAGGCCGCGTTCCGACAGGCTCGAGAGCACGGGCGCGATCCACCAGGCCTGCAGGGTGCCGTGGATCACGAGGCCGGCGAGGAAGAAGCCGACGAGCAGCGGGGCACGAAGATCGATCCGCGACTGATAGGCTCCGGTGGCGCGTGCGAAGCCGAGAAAGAAGAGGAAGCCAGCCAGGAAGAGCGCGGGGTAGTGGGACGTGAGCACCGTCCAGACCAAGAAGAGGATGTGAACCCCGGTGATCCAGACCGGAATCGGCGACAGCGGCTGATTCGCGACGCCGTCGATGTCCTCGTCGGCGCGATCGATGTCCGGCTGGGCCGGGCGGGACGCGAGGTCTCGCAGCTGACGGCGAAAGGCCAGGAAGTAGACCACGTTGGACGCGGCGATGGCTGCGGACGCGCGCCAGCCGAAATGCCCGAGCATGAACGGGGTACCCCACTCCCAGTGCCGGGCGACCATGAGCACCGGCGGCGCCGCGAAGTGCGTGAGCGTCCCGCCGATCGAGATATTGACGAACAACAGCCCGAGCGTGGCGTACTTCAGCGCCGGCCCGGGCTCGAGGTCGTAGAACTGGCGGCCGAGCAGCAGCGCTCCGATCGTCATCGCCGCCGGCTCGGTGATGAACGACCCGAGCAGCGGCGCGAGCGTCAGGATCGTGAACCACCACGCAGCGGGCGTCGCGCCTCCGAGCTTCGCGACCCTCCCCAGCGCGTTCTCGGCGAGCACGACGATCGGCCGCGTGGCTGCGAGCGCCATGATCACCACGACGAACAGCGGCTCTGTGTAGTTGACCGTGTCGTTGACGTAGTGCGCGGCGGTCGTCCAGCCGAACCGGCTCACGATCAGCGCGACCAGCAGGATCGCCCACAGCCCGAACACCACTTCGACCTCGCCCATGAAGTGCAGCAGTTCGGCGGCGACGCTCGGATGCGCCGGCCTGCCGGCCGCCGCGGTCCTGGCCTGATGCCGCTGCTGCAGCGCGTGCGCCAGCGTGGTGAACCGGGCGGCGGCGAAGGTGTGCCCGATCGCGAGCAGGAAAATCACGGTCGCGATCAGATTGAACGGCTCGATCTCGATGCGGGCCGCAAGCGTCGCCAGCAGTCCCTCTGCGGCCGGCGGCGGGTAATCGGAAAGCGGAATCGGAAACGGCGCCGTCACGCGGCCTTGACCCCGAGGCCCGCTGCCGATCGATCCGTCAGCGCACTGGCTCCGATCAGCACGACCCCGATCCAGATGGCATCGGCAACCAGCAGGTGGGTGAGCTGCAGCCACACCGGTGCGAGCAGGATCACGTTGAGCAATCCCAGCGCGGCCTGAGTGATGACGAGAGCCGAGACCAGCTGAGCGGCACGGCGGTCAATCACGGAGCCGCCGCGCGCCAGCCTCCCCGCACAGGTCAGCACGACGAGACCGGCGGCCACGGCGAGCAGCGGATGAAGAATTCGCAGCCGGATCAGGAAGTGCGACGTGGCCGAGAGATCCGCCCACAAGGCGTCGGTCAGCCGGCTCGATGGAAAGAGCGTGTCCCCGAGGGCGGCAACCGCGCCGCTGGCGCCGGCGACGAGCAGCGCGACACAGGCGGAGGCGACCGTCGCGGCCTGCCGGCCCCGGTTTCTCGCAAACGGCAGATCGACCGACACCCACCAGGCCGTCAGCGTCAGCGCGGCCAGCAGCAGGAAGGTGTTGAGCAGGTGGACCGCCACGAACATCGCCCGCGCGAACGTCGCGTTGTCCGCCACCAGCTCGAACAGCACCAGGCCGGCGCCCACGGCAGCCTCGGTCACGATCAGGATGCCGGACAGGATCGCGCCAAGGCGGGCGGGGTGGCCCGGACCGCAGGCTCTGAAAACCCAAATCACCAGCGCGGCAATCGCGATCAGGGCCAGGCCGCTCGAGAACCTGTGAGAGAACTCGATCAGCGTCGCTGTCTGCGGCGCACGCGGAACGACCTCGCCGTTACAGAGCGGCCAGTGATTCCCGCACCCGGCCCCCGACCCCGTCGCGCGCACATACGCCCCCCAGAGGATGACGGCGACGTTGTAGCCAAGGACGAGCCAAGCGAAACGCGCTAGAGGCGTACGCATCAAAGAGATGATACTCGGGGGGTCGGGGGTTCGGGGGCTCGGCTTGCCCGCCGTAGCGCGAAGGTGGGGGCTCGAGACTCCGGACTAGCGACCAGCGACGAGTGACTGCTAAGCTGCCGCCCATATGCGTCGCGAGACGATCGAGCATCTCTTCTACGGGCGCCCCGAACAGCAGCGGCGCTTCACCCAGGACTTCCCCGTTCTGCCGGACGTGTGGATCGAGTACGGCAGGGATCCACAGGCGCCGGTCGAAGTCCTGCTGACGCCGCACAACGAGTCCGACGCACCGACCGTGGCGCGGGTCCTCCGCGAGCGGCTGGCGACGGATCACAGCGGGGCCGGGTCGAACCGGAGCCGCGTGCTCTACAACGAGTCGGTGGTCATGGCGAAGCTGACGTTCCCGCAGCTGCTCCGTTGCGCGCTGCCGTTGACGGCGTGGTGGCAGCGAGCGGTGGCGCCAGCGCACGCCACCTGGACTCGCCCTGCCCTCGAGCTGCTCGCCGAGCGTCTCGGGGAGTTCACGTCGGGATCACCGGTGATCAGCACGGATCCTCGTCTGATCCTCAAGCTAATCCGGATCGTCGGCGCGATTGAGCTCGAGCGTCAGGGCGCGCAGCTCGAAGAGGTGAAGTTGGATGGCCGGCCTTCTCCGAGCGAGGTTGGCGCATTCGCGTCCTTGTTCGACCAGCTGGCTGACGCAGGTCAGGACAGCGGGATCATCTGGAGCATCAGCCTGAACCGGGCCGCCAGCAGCAGCGTGTGGCGCTCCCGGCTGACGGTGAAGGCGGACGCGGCGGCGCGGCTGTTCGAGGCGAAGAGCACCGGCATTCGCTGGGCAGTGCTCGACACCGGCATCGACGCCACCCATCCTGCATTCGCGCGGCGCGATGCGGCCGGCGCGAAAACGACGACGGCACGGCGCGGCCCCGCCCAGCAGGTGGACGAGTTGAACAGCCGGATCGTCCGGACCTACAACTTCCTGAACATCAAAGAGCTCCTGGATCCGGACGCGGACCTGCCGCCGGCGGCAGGCGGCACCACGGCCCCGTCCGCCGAGGATGCCGCGCTTGCGGATCAGCGGATCGAGCTCCGGAACAGCCTGCGCAGCGGCCGATCGATTGATTGGGATCTGCTCGAGCCGTTCCTGCGGGTGCCGCACACCCTCCAGGGCTACGTGAAGCCTCAGTTCGATGCCCATGGTTCGCACGTCGCCGGCATCCTGGCCGCGAACTGGCCCGAAGCGGCCGAGACCACGCCGATGCGCGAACCGATCACCGGCGTGTGCCCTGACTTGGAGCTCTACGATCTCCGCGTGCTGCCCGACGATCCCGAAAAGAAGGCCGACGAGTTCACCGTGATCGCGGCGCTGCAGTTCGTGCGGCAAATGAACGCGCACAAGGATCTGATGGTGGTGCACGGCGTCAACCTGAGCCTGTCGGTGCCCCACGACGTCGCCAACTACGCCTGCGGCCGCACCCCGGTCTGCGAGGAATGCGAACGGGTGGTGGCGGCAGGCGTCGTGGTCGTGACCGCGGCAGGCAACCGCGGGTTCAACAAGTCGGCGGAAGCGGTCGACGGCGCCATCGGCGACTACCGCTACATCTCGATCACGGATCCCGGCAACGCCGACGCCGTCATCACCGTCGGATCCACCCACCGCATGATGCCGCACAACTACGGCGTCTCGTATTTCTCGAGCCGCGGTCCCACCGGCGACGGACGCACCAAGCCGGACCTCGTCGCGCCTGGCGAGCGCATCGAATCCTGCTCGCTCAACGGCTACGTCGAAACCATGGACGGCACCAGCATGGCGGCGCCGCACGTCAGCGGCGCGGCGGCGCTGCTCATGAGCCGTCACCGCGAGCTCATCGGCCAGCCCCGGCGCATCAAGGAAATCCTCTGCAGCACGGCCACCGATCTGGGCAGGGAACGGCGCTTCCAGGGCGCCGGCATGGTGGACGTGCTGCGGGCCCTTCAGTCGGTGTGACGAACGTGCAGCTCACGCTCGAAGCGCTTCAAGCCAACGACGGCGACTGCCTGCTGCTCCACTACGAGCGCGACACCGCCGCGCCGGTCCGCATCCTGATCGACGGCGGATCCCGGGGGGTCTATGCGAGCGTCCTGCGCCGGAGGCTCGACGAGCTGCGGGCTGGCGAGACGCTCGATCTCCGGATGGCGATGGTCAGTCACATCGACGCGGATCACATCACGGGGCTGCTCGATCTGCTTCGCGACCTCGAGCGGGCGAAGGACAACGGCGAAGAGCCGTTCTGCCGGATTCGAACGCTCTGGCACAACTCCTTCGAACGGATTCATCAGGGCAAGGCCGCGACCGTGCAGTCGGCGGCCGTGAGCGCGACGCTCGGAGGCGTGGTGGCTTCGGGGCTCGAAGGCAAAGCCGCAGCCGTCGTCGCGAGCGTCCGCCAGGGCAGTCAGCTCCGCGACCTCGCCGAGCGGCTCGCCGTTCCGATCAATGAAGGCGCGGTGGACACGCTGGTGCGAGCCCCGGAGTCAGGCGTCAGGCGCATCCAGGTTGCGCCGGGACTCCAGTTCACAATCCTCGGGCCGCGCGAAGAGGAGCTTCGCAGGCTCGATGAAGAGTGGCGGAAATCCAAGGACTCCCATCCCGCCAATCCAAACGCCCAGGCCGCCGACTACCTGAACCGGACCGTCCCCAACCTGTCGAGCATCGTTGTGCTGCTGGAAGCGTCGCGGGGAGATGGCGCCGCGCCGGTGCGGGTCCTGCTGACGGGCGACGCGGGCGGCGACCACATCCTGCAATCGCTGGATGCGACCGGGCTCGGAGCCGGCGGCCGGATTCACGTGGACCTGCTGAAGGTGCAGCACCACGGCAGCAACCACAGCACGACGCAGGATTTCTTCGAACGGGTCACGGCCGATCGTTACGTCATCTCTGGGAACGGCAAGCACGGCATTCCCCATCGAGACGCGCTCGAATGGCTCTCGGCCGCCCGCCGGGATCAGGCCTGCGACGTCTACCTGACGAACCGGGAGGGCGAGGATGGGCTGAAGGAGATGTTCGACGCCTTCCTCGCCGCCGAATCAGCGGCGCAGCCGCTGCACCGGTACCACTTCCGCGACTCCGGGGCCTTGTCCATTTCGACCGCTCTCCGTTAGCGACCTGGCAGAGCGCCGCGCTGAGCTTGAAGGCGGGACGGCCGCCTGCCACAATCGAAGCTCGTTTCCGCAATGCCCGCGATCCTTCCTGATCGCGGGATTTCTCCGTTCAACCGGCTGATCCGGCACGAGTTCGACGCGAATCGTCGTTGGTTGCGTTCGTTGTTCCGAGCTGAACCACCTATGCGTGTCTTCACCTGTCTTGGTCTGGCCGCACTCGTCATTCTCGCGGGCACTGGCACCTCTCGCCTCGGTGCCCAGTCCGCCGGTACACGCCCCGACTTGTCCGCCGTAGCGCGAAGCGCGGAGGTGGACTTCGTGCCCGGCGAGCTCATCGTGACGTACCGCGCTGACGCGCAGCCCGCCTCGCGCGGACGGGCGCGCGCGGCCGCCGCCGTGATGGCGTTCGCCGAGCTCACGCGCGCCGCGGCCGCACGTGGCCACGGCCATACGGAGCTGGTGCGGCTGTCGCGTGGCGCGTCGATGCAGGCCGCGCGACGCCTGCTGGAGAGCGATCCGGCGGTCGAGTATGCCGAGCCGAACTGGATCTACAGACATCAGACGGCGCCTCCCAACGACCCGATGTTTGGCGAGCAATGGGCGCTCGAGAATTCCGGGCAGACTGTCGCGGGCACGCGCGGCATCGCGGATGCCGACATCGACGCGCTGGAGGGCTGGTCGGCGATCGCGACTGGTGATCGCGCGTACGTCGGAGTCCTCGACGAAGGCATCGACTTCTCGCATCCCGATCTCGGCGTCCAGCCGGGGGGCCCGATCTGGACCAACCCCTTCGACCCCGCCGACGGACGCGACAACGATGGCAATGGCTACATCGATGACGTGCACGGCTGGGACTTCGTCGACCAGACCAATACCGTTTACGACGGCACCGCCGCGGATCCGCAGATCGACGCACACGGGACGCACGTCGCCGGAACCCTCGCCGCGCGCCGCAACAACGGCGTGGGCATCGCCGGCGTCAGCCGCGATGTGGTGATCATTCCGGCAAAGTTCCTCGGAGCCAGCGGGGGCACCACCGCCGGCGCCGTGCAGGCGCTCGACTACCTGACCGATCTGAAGATCCGGCACCGCCTGAACATCATCGCGACCAACAACTCCTGGACTGGCGGCGGCTTCTCCCGGGCGATGCTGGACGCGATCACGCGGGCCGCGAGAGCGGACATCCTGTTCATCACGGCGGCCGGCAATGGCGGGCGTGACGAGATCGGCGACGACAACGACGCGTTTCCCGTCTACCCGGGGAGTTACGACACCAGTGCAGGCGCCGGCTACGACGCGGTGATCAACGTGACGGCAACCAATCAATCCGATGAACTGGCCGAGTTCTCGAATTTCGGTGCCGCCACCGTCGATCTGGCGGCGCCAGGTTCGCTGATCCTCGGCACGACACCGCGCAACACGTATAGCTTTTCCACCGGCACGTCGATGGCGGTGCCGCATGTCACCGGCGCCGCGATCCTGGCCCACATGTTGACCGGCCGGACAGGAGCCGATCTCCGTGAGGCCGTCATGGCAGCCGTCAACCCGCTTTCTCAGCTCGCGGGACGGACAGTGACCGGCGGACGACTGAACCTGGGCCGCCTGGCCGTTCCGCACCCTGAACCGGCGGCGGGCGTCGGCGAAATCGTGCTCTACGCCTCGGACGCGACCCTCTTCGGCAACTGGACCGTGCAGGCGGATCCTGACGCTGCCGGCGGTGCGCGGGTCCAGAACCCTAACCTCGGCGCCGCGAAGGTCACGCCGGCGCTGCCTTCCCCTGCGAACTACATCGAGCTAACCTTCAGGGCCGAAGCCGGCAGGCCCTATCACCTCTGGGTCCGCGGACGTGCGGAGTCGAACAACTGGGCGAACGACTCGGTTCACGTGCAGTTCGACAAGACCGTGACGGCAACCGGCGCCGCCCTCTATCGCATCGGCACACCTTCCAGCGCTGCAGTCAACCTCGAGGACTGCAGCGGGTGTGGACTGTCCGGGTGGGCATGGCAGGACAACGGGTATGGCGCCGGAGTGCAGGGGCCGCCGATCTTCTTTGCCGCCACGGGGCCGCAGCGCGTCCGCATTCAGACACGCGAGGATGGCATCGCCATCGATCAGATCGTGCTGTCGGGCGGCCGGTTCCTCTCCGCTCCTCCCGGTGGGTTGAAGAACGACCGCACGATTCTGAATGCCACGGGTCCGGCTGGTGGATCCGGCGGGGCAGACGCGGAAACCGTCCTCTACGCGGCGGAAGCAGCGCTGATCGAGGGCGCCTGGACCCGGGTGCCGGACGCCAGCGCGGCCGGCGGCGCGCGGCTGCAGAACCCGAACGCCGGAGCCCCGAAACTGATCGCGCCGCTGGCGAACCCGGCCGACTACTTCGAAATGATCTTCGGCGCCGAAGCCGGACGGCCCTATCGGCTCTGGATCCGGGCGAGGGCATCGGGCAACAACTGGGCAAACGATTCGGTGCACGTGCAGTTCAGCGACACGGTCACCGACGCCGGCGCGCCGGCGTTCCGGATCGGTTCGACTTCGTCGGTGGGCGTCAACCTGGAAGACTGCGCGTCCTGCGGGCTGTCGGGCTGGGGATGGCAGGACAACGGATACGGCGCGGGACGTCTCGGCGCTGAGCTCCGGTTCGCGACCACCGGCAAGCACACCATTCGCGTACAGGTCCGCGAAGACGGCATCGGCATCGATCAGATCGTGCTGTCGGCGAAGAGGTTCCTCTCCCGCTCACCCGGCATGCTGAAGAACGACTCGGTGATTCTCACGCGCGCCGATCAGTGACCGGCCGCATGGAGCCTCCGGAGCATGTCCGGCCGGAGACTCCACTTGCGGCCTTGCTTCATCCAGAAGTGCTTGAGCGATCCGCGCATCGCCGCCTGTTGCCGCTCGCGCCGGGCGTCACTGTCGAAACGCTTGTAGATCGAGTACCGGACCTGGCCCTCCGGGCCGACGATCACCGTGCATCCGCCGTTCATCTCGAACAGCATGCCGTCGCGGCTGACGGTGCAGGACTGAGTGACTTCGCCGACCAGATCGAACGCAATCCGGCCGTCCGGGGCCACTCGCCTGGTGACGCGCACCGACTGCACGATCGCCGGTGAGGCGTAGGTCACTCCCTTCGGGAGCTTGCCTGGCGGAATCAGCCGGAAGCACTCCGCGTGCGCCGGGTCGGTCACGAACCGGCCCAGCGCGCGAGCCTGGCGATCGAGCTCCTCGGGATCCGCCGGCTGGCCTGGCTCGCCTCCGAACCGCAGCTGGCTGAAGGCGAGCTCCGGAATCGTCAGATCCGCCGGCGGCGGCTGCCAGCGCATCGCATCCTCGGTCAGGAACTGCACGTGGTCGGGCACGATGCCGCGCCGCCGGAACGACCGCATGATCGCTTCGCGACAACCCCACTTGTCCGCCCGTTCCAGATCGCCGTCCGCGGTGATCAGCGCTCGCAGGTACTCACCGAACTCCATATCCGCCGGCGGACAGTAGTCGACCGCCCTGATGCAGATATTGAGGAACTGCGCCGCCACCTCGCTCGCCTGCTCGGCAATCGCCTTCACCAGCGCATCGCTGAGAGCGGCCTGCCCGACCGTATGCGGATCGATTCCGGCAATCCGGAACAGGCGCTCGCACTTGCGCCGCACCACCGTGACGAACGCCTCGAACACCGCCGACACCAGCACCGATCCGAGCGCGTGCGGCTCGAGCTCCGGGTCGTACGGCGCAGGCGCGTTCTCGTCCGAGGGCAGCACGTCGGAATCGAAGGCCGCGATGCCGGCGATGTCGACCCCGGAACGAAGGGCGTCGGCCTTGCCCGACCTGGCACGGGCATAGCCAAACTCTCGCGCGATGTCGGTCAGCAGGGAGCCGCGCATCAACGTCCCGCGCGAATCTCGAATCGCCCGCTCGACGACGTCGGCGTAGGTGAAGTGGAGGAACAAGGCGACCAGATCCGCAAAGCCTTCGTGGAAGGCGGGCACGTCGACGTTGGTCGGCTCCATGAACGAGGACCGCAGGCCGTCGAGGAGCGCATGCGTGGTTTCGTGGGCGATGACGTCGTGGCTGAGCGCCGTGGAAATCAGACCGCCCTGGACCGTGAACCCCGCGGCGCGGCGGCCGGCCTTGAAGTAGCCGAACGAGAGGTCTCCGGCTTCGCGGCTGTAGCCGGCGTTCGCGCCGGGAATGAACGGACGCACTTTCAGCCTCAGCGGTCCGTCGGGGCTGGCCGCGACCGCCCAGGCGATCTCGCGTCCGAGGGCGCGCTTGAAGGCCGCGTAGGTCAGGCTCGCGACCGCGTAGACCATCTGCAGATGGAAGCGCCCGTTGGCCGGCGTTGGCGACAGCCCGCTCGACAACAGCAGATGAGGGTCGTCGAGATCCAGCAGCTCCGCGGCAAGGTCCGCGGGCGCCCCGTCACAAATGATTTCGAAGAGTGCCCCGACTGGCCCGCGCTGAAGCTTCTCGTAGGGCACCTGGACGACGGCAACGCCGCCGAGCCGGTCCGAGACCGATGGATCCAGCGTGTAGATTCGCAGCGGCCGGTACAAGGGCGCGCGAGGATCGCGGGCCGGCGTCTTCATGCGCGCCTGCAGTGTCACCCGATCGCTGACCTCGAACGCCGTCGTTGGCGAGGGTTCGGGAGCCGGTGCAGGCGTGGGTTGATCCTGTTTCGTGCCCTTGCGCTTGGCCATAGGTCGGACTCAGAGAACGGGCAGACGTGTCGAGTTACCAGTTACCAGTAGCCAGCAAGACACCCGCCTCGACCGGCTACTGAAAACTGGTGACTGGAAACTGGAAACTCAAAACGACAGCCTGACCAGTAGTCGATCCGGCGACTGCTCGATCAGGCGGAGCCGGACACTTCCGCCGCTGTCGCGAACGACCAGCGCATCGCCTTCTTGCGTCCATCGCGCCGCGATGGGCGCCGGACGATCGTCCGGTCCGCCCTTCCAGATCGTCGCGGCGCCGCCGCCGCGGAACTCGACGCGCTCGCGCGGCCGGCGTGACAGCGGAATGTCGGCATTCTCCGGCTTGAACACCGCCCCTGCGGCGCTGTCCTCCTCGAAGACGTGCACCCAGACGCCGCGAGGCGGCGGGTCAGGCATGTTGGCTCTATAGAAGGCCGGCTCGCGCGGTCTCGAGCGCCGTCCGCATCCGGAGCACCTGCTGGGTCGTGAACATCACCATCGCCGCGTCGTCCACATAGTCCATGTAGTTCATGAACATGTCGCCGTTCGGTCCGTTGTTGCACGTGACGACGGGGAACGTCGGCGTGCCGTAATTCGGGCCGGCGCAGTTCGGCGTGTCCGCGACCATGTCCGACCCGCTGCAGTCCGGCGTATCGCCCCAGATGTGGCGCAGGTTCAGGTAGTGTCCGACCTCATGAGTTGCCGTGCGCCCCTTGTTGAAAGGCGGCTGCGCCGTGCCCGACGTGCCGAAGGCCCGGTAGTTGATGACGACGCCATCGGTCGCGACCGGTCCGCCCGGGAACTGCGCGTAGCCGAGCAGTCCGCCCGAGAGCGGGCACACCCAGAGGTTCAGGTGGGTCTTCGGATCGAAGGGAGCGATGCCGCCCGTGTTGCTCCGCTTGACGCCGTCGTCGTGGGTGAAGGTCGCCTGCGACGTCCGCGTCCGCGTGACCTTCACCAGCTTGAACTGGACACGCGCGTCCGACACCAGCCCCTTCCACGGAGTGGGGGTCTGCGACCGATCGGGATTCGTCGCACGAAAGTCCCGGTTCATCGCCGCAATCTGACTGTCGATCTGCGCCGTGGTGATGTTCTGCTGGTCGGTGTTGTGGACGACGTTCACGACCGTCTTGATGGTGACGATCTTTGCCTTCGAGAAGTCGTCGCCGGTCTCGCGCCGCTTTTCGGTCGCCCCTTCCAGCCGCATCTGGCTGGCGCGGAACGACGGGAAACGTTCGAGCAGCATCATGTGCGCGGCCATCGCCCCGCACGTCCTTCGCAGCGGCTCCTCTGCGGCCGGTCCGGTCTGTCGCTTCGCCATGATTCCTCCCTGCCGACGGCGGCCGTGCCTTCGAGGCGCAGCCGGAAAGACCCGACACTTTCTATTGCGGTGCAGCGAGCCTAGCCGACTGGCGCGGCCGTGTGCAACAAGCAAGCGCTACGGATGAGCCTGGGTTCACACCTTCGCACGAAAGATGGAAGGCTCGCTTGCCCGCCGTCGCGTGAAGCGCGAAGGCGGGTCGCGCGAAGGAGGATAGAATGTCGCGCACCAACGCTGACACACATCCAGATCAACGCGATCTGCGCGCCGGCGCCGCGCCGTCCGCACGCACGCTGCCCCGAGGTTCGCTATGCCGTTTGACGCGATCTTCCAGCCAATCACCTTCCGCGACCTGACGATCAAGAACCGCATCTTCCGTTCGAACATCTCGGGCCGGTTCGACAACTACGACGGTTCGGGGAACCGCACCCGCATCAACTGGGAAACGAAATTCGCCAGAGGCGGGGTCGGCGCGATCGTGTCGTCGTTCGTGCCGGTGCACCTGCGCGGCCGGATCGTGCCGAACTACGCGATGATCGATCACGACCGTCACATTCCGTTCTGGCGCGAGCTGGGCAAGGCAGTGCACGAGTACGACTGCAGGTTCCTGATGCAGCTCAGTCACGGCGGGCGCCAGCGCGACATTGCCGGCATCGAGTACCCGGTCGGCCTGAGCTCCACCGACAAGGCTGACCCGACCCACGGGTTCCGCTGCGAGCGGGCGACGATTCCGCAAATCAAGGAGATCGTCGCGGCGTTTGCGGAAGGGGCGCGCCGGGCGCGCGAGGCGGGCCTCGACGGTGTCGAGCTCCACGGCGCCAACGGCTACCTGATCACGCAGTTCCTCAGCTCCGCGATCAACGACCGCAAGGACGAGTACGGCGGGTCACTCGAGAATCGCGCGCGGTTCGTTCTCGACATCGTTCGCGCGATCCGGGCGAAGGTCGGCAGGGACTTCCACCTGCAGATGAAGATCAGCGCGGAGGATCACAACGACGCGGTCGCATTCTTCGGGAAAGGGCCATCGGGCAATACGGTCGAGGACGCGATCCAGGTCTGCAAGTGGCTGGTCGAAGCGGGCGTGGACGCCATCCACGTCTCCACCGGGAGCTTTTTCCCGCATCCGCGCAATCCCGCAGGCATCGATCTCCCGGTCGAGGAGCTGGTGCTCACCTACGACGCGATGATCTCGGGGGGCGACGCGGCCTACAGAACCTACAACCTGTTCAGGACGCTTCCCTGGCTGGCGCGGCGGCAGTGGAACGAGGCGGCGCCGAAGCCCCACGAAATCGAGGGGGCCAACCTGGCGAACGCCCGGCGCATCAAGGCAGCGGTGGACGTGCCGGTGATCTGCACCGGCGGTTTCCAGACCGCGTCGGTCATCGCGGCGGCGATCGAGCGGGGCGACTGCGACATGGTGTCGATCGGCCGTCCCCTCGTCGCCAACAACGACCTCGTGCACATCTGGGCCCGGGGCCAGGACCGCGCCGACGAGCCGTGCACCTATTGCAACCGTTGTCTGGCCAACGTCATCGAGCATCCGCTGGGCTGCTACGAGGAGAAGCGATTCCCCAGCCGCGAGGCGATGCTGGCCCAGGTGATGTCGGTCTTCGATCCCCCGCCGTATCCGGCGACGCCGGCTCCCAGGCCAGCGGCCACCGACGCTCGCGCGGCGGACGGCGCGAGCTTCGGAATCGGCGACGCAGGACGCCGCCGCGCGGACATCGAGCCAGGTCTCCGAGCGAATCGGCGGGCTCGTGCGCGATCGCCAGTGGCACCAGCTGCCGCGTCTGCTCGCCATGGGCAAGGCTGATCGAAATCCGCAACGAGCTCCGGGAAAAGAACCTGCACGACACGGAAGAGCCGCCGCTGGAGAAGCGGCCGTCCACCGGCACCGTCGATCCGGATACTCGCGAGGTCCGGTCGCCCGACGGCACCAACAACGATCTGCAGTACCCGCGGATGGGAGCGGCGGGCTGCCGGTTCGGGCGCAACGTGCCGCTCGAGCACACCCGGCCCGATACCGCCAACCTGCTCGTCCCCAACCCGCGCGTCGTCAGCCGCGAGCTGATGACGCGCGAGAAGTTCCAGCCGGCGACCATCCTGAACCTGATGGCGGCTGCGTGGATCCAGTTCATGGTCCACGACTGGTTCGTCCACAAGCGCTCCAAGACCGACTTCATCGACATCCCGACCGCTCCCGGCGACGACTGGGGCGCGCCGTCCGTCCGCGTCCCGAGCTCGGTGCCCGAACCGGCCCCCTCGGGCTCGACGCGTCCGCCCGCTTACAGCAATCTCAACAGTCACTGGTGGGACGGGTCGCAGATCTACGGGTCCGATCGGGACATGGCCGCCAGGGTGCGCACGAATTCTCACGGCAAGCTGCGCATCGAACCGACCGGGCTGCTGCCGGTCGACCCCGAAACCGGCGTGCACTTCAGCGGCTTCACCGACAACTGGTGGATCGGGCTCGCGATGCTGCACACGCTCTTCACCCTCGAGCACAACTATCTCTGCGACCTGCTGTCGGCGCAGCATTCGCAGTGGACCGACGAACAGCTCTATCGGAAGGCCAGGCTGATCAACTCGGCCTTGATGGCGAAGATCCACACGGTGGAATGGACCCCGGCAATCGTGCCGAACCCGGTCATCAAGGCCGCGATGAACGTGAACTGGTCGGGGCTCGCGGGAGAGGATCTGCAGGACGTCCTCAAGTTCCTCGACGACAAAGAGCTGCTCGGCGGCATCGTCGGCTCGAGGGCGGACCATCACACCGCGCCCTACTCGCTCACCGAGGAGTTCGTCTCGGTGTATCGCATGCACCCGCTGATGCCGGATGATTACGCGTTTCACTCGGCGGTCACCGGCAAGCTGCTCGAGACGCGGCGGCTCGACGAGATCGCCGGCCGGCGCACGCCGGGGATCGCCGAGCGGCTGACCATGCCGGACCTGTTCTACTCGTTCGGCACGTGCCATCCCGGCGCAGTGACGCTGCACAACTACCCGCGCCACCTCCAGACCCTGACCCGCGACGACGGGGAACGCCTCGACCTGGCCGCGGTGGACATCCTGCGAGACCGCGAACGCGGCGTGCCCCGCTACAACACGTTCCGCCGGCTGTTGCACAAGCCGCCGGTGAAGTCGTTCGACGAGCTGACCGACAACCCTGCGTGGCGGAAACAGATCAAGGAGGTCTACAACGGCGATCTGGAGAAGGTGGATCTGATGACCGGCCTCTACGCCGAACCGCTGCCCGAGGGCTTCGGCTTCAGCGAGACCGCGTTCCGGGTCTTCATCCTGATGGCGTCACGCCGGCTCAAGAGCGATCGGTTCTTCACCGACGACTTCCGGCCGGAGATCTACACGGAGTTCGGCATCGACTTCCTGCGGAAGAACACGATGCTGGACGTGATCAGGCGCCACTACCCGCAGGTCGCACCGGCGCTGGAGGGGGTGCAGAACGCGTTCGCGCCGTGGAAGAAGATCGGAACGCCGGTGGCCTAGGATCAGTTCCGGCTTCCGGCTCCCGACATGATCCGGACGCCTTTCGGGGGCGGCGGCGGCGGCATCGCCGTCGCGCCGACCTCGAATGTCGCCATCACGGGACGATGATCCGAGGGTGTGACGCCGCCGGCGTCGCGGGTGTCGAAGACCCGGGCGCCTTTCAGCGTCAGCTGCACGGCGGCCTTCGCGTACCAGATGTAATCGATGCGGCTGTTGCGGGTGTTTCCCGCCTCGTTGCCGGGGTACGCGACGCTCGTGCCCTGGGTGTGCGCCGCTGCCCACGCGTCGTTGGCAAACGCCGTCATCTTGGCGATCTCGGGCGCCCCGGGCCACGCATTGAAGTCTCCCGCCATGATGTGCTGCTGTGGAAAGTTCGGGGCCCACGCCTTCAGCTCTGCGATCTGAGTCTCGCGTCGGGCGCTCGAGTCCGCGTCGAGATGCGTCGAGAAGACGTTCACGGTCACGCCATTCACCACGATCTGGACGCGAGCCACGGAGCGAGAGTAGCTGAGGAGCTTCTGGTCGGACACCGCGGTCGGGAACGTGGTCAGAATCAGGTTTCCCTGCCCCTTGGCAGCCCCGTCGCGCTGCGCGAAGGCATAGAACCACGTCTTCCCGGTCGCCGTCTTCAACATTGCGGCATAGCGAGCCGGCTGATCTTCATTTCCCCAGCTCGTGAACTTCTCGACCTCGTTGAGCGACACGACGTTGGCGCCCGAACTCACAATCCAGGGCACGAACCGCTCGATGCTGTAGACGCCGTCAGAACCGACACCGTGGTGGGTGTTCCAGTCGAGTACTTTCAGCGTTCCTGCCGTCTGCGCGACGGCGACCGGGTTGAAAGACACTGCCGCCAAAACCAGCATTGCCAACCGCGCGACGCCCAGACTTCGCATTCGACCCTCCAGCTCGCTTCCCGTGCGAACTCGTACGCACGCCAAGACTCTGCTGTTCCAGTCACTGGAAACAGCTCAGGCATTCCCTCAGCCGTGATGTATCGAAGGTTGACCGCCGGGCGCGATCCCAGCCGCCCGTCTCGGCTAGGCAAAACTCGGACCAGGGGATCAGTCGAGGATCGTCCGCAAAATAGCCGACGATTGGAGCTCAGCTCAACTGCAACATTGTTCTTGAACTGAGCTTTTTGTACTAGTTACACGCTCAGGGGTTCCGGGTGTCACCTACGCCACGACCACGACATCCACGGTCCGCGGCCCGTGCACGCCACGGATCCGTGTCATTTCGATGTCCGCCGTCGCCGATGGCCCGGAAATCGTGGTCACGAGCGCGGGCCGGAACGCGGCCAGGCGCCGCATCGCCTCGGGGACGGTCTGGACGATCTGGCCCGCCAGCACCACGCAGAGGTGGTAATCGGGGATCAGCGTCAGCGCGCGGCGGCCTTCGCCTGCGGCGTGCCGCAGCACGATCGTTCCCGTGTTCCCGATGGCCAGCGAGCACGCCGTGAGCACGCCTTCACAGCCATCGAGATCCGAGTATGACAGCCCCTCGTCCGGCTTGAATTCGACGCCGGGCGGGAGCCAGTGGCGGTCGATGTCAGGCGGAACGATCAGGCGCTTCTTGTCCCGAGCGAGCAGGGCCGCCGCGATCGTGTCCGGCAGGTCTGCGGGCTCTGAGCGATAAACCCCGACCTGATAGTGCTGAAGCCGATCCACCAGCAGGTCGCGGCACGCGTCGGAGGTCAGCGTGCCAGCGTCGTGGTAGTCGCGCGGGACGCGAGGATAGGCAACGTCAGCCGGTTCAGTTCTCTCCCCGAGGATGTCGCGGATGCGCCCGAGGATCAGGCTCCGCGCGCGGGCGGTGGAAGGAGTGGCGCTCATACGCGCCGTGCTCCCCGCGCGGCCCACCACTGCCGGAACGACTGTTCGGGCATCGCGGGCAGGTCCCGGGTGCTGGTCCAGGCAGCCATCGGGCCGGGCGCCTTTCTGACATAGCCGTCCGTCTGGAAAGGTCGCTGCAGGAACCGCCCGATGGTCTGGGCGCGTGAAAACCATCGGGGATCGGCAAATGCGAGCGCAGCCCCTTTCATCGCCAGCCGCTCCAGGTACGACCCCTGCTCCTCCACGATTCGCCGCCGCAGGTGGATGAGGATTTCCGGGATGTTGATCTTGACGGGACACACCTCGTAGCAGGCGCCGCACAGCGACGACGCGTACGGCAGCGACTGCGAGTGCTCCATCCCCTGGAGCTGCGGCGTGAGAATCGCACCGATCGGACCGCTGTAGATCGATCCGTAGGCGTGACCGCCGGTCTGACGGTACACCGGGCAGGCATTGAGGCAGGCCGCGCAGCGGATGCAGTGCAGCGTTTCGCGCGCGTGCGCATCGGCCAGCACCCTCGTGCGCCCGTTGTCGAGCAGGATGAGGTGAAATTCCTGCGGTCCGTCACCGGCCGCGACTCCGGTCCACAGCGTGTTGTACGGGTTCATCCGCTCGCCGGTCGCCGACCGGGGCAGCAGCTGAAGAAAGACCTCGAGATCCTGGAAGGTCGGCACCACCTTCTCGATCCCGGCCATCGTGATCAGCACCTTCGGAAGGGTCAGGCACATCCGTCCGTTGCCCTCCGATTCGACCACGCAGACGCTCCCGGTGTCCGCGACCAGGAAGTTCGCGCCGCTGAACCCGACCGGGACGCGCAGGAATTTCTCGCGCAGGAACCGCCTCGCGGCCGCGGTCAGGTCCTCGGGCTCGCGGCCAAGCTCCGTCAGCTGCATGCCGCGCAGGAAGATTTCGCGGATCTCCGCCCGATTGCGGTGCAGCGCGGGCACGACGATGTGAGAGGGCCGGTCGTTGCCGAGCTGAATGATCAGGTCCGCGAGATCGGTCTCGTATGGCGCGATGCCGGCTGCTTCGAGCGCGCGATTCAATCGGGTCTCGTCCGACGTCATCGTCTTGACCTTGATGACCTCGGTCTGACCGTGCCCGCGGATGATGTCGATGACGATGCGGTTCGCTTCGTCGGCGTCGGCGGCCCAGTGAACCCGGCCGCCCGCGCGGGTGCAGCGCTCTTCGAACCTGGTCAGATAGGTATCGAGGTGCTCGAGGACGTGGGCCTTGATGCGCTTTCCCGCTTCCCGCAGCGCCTGCCAGTCGTCCATCTCTCCCACGACCACGCCGCGCTTACCGCGGATGACATCGGTCGCATGACGGACGTTGCGGCGCAGCTGCGCGTTGCCCAGCGCCTCCCTGGCGGCGTCGGGAAACTCCGGCGCGCGGGCGGCGTCACCAACGCGAATCATCGTCCGGCCTCACCCGGGGCGGTAGCGGCAAGGATTTCCGCGAGGTGAACGCACCGGACGGCCGCCCCCTGCCGGTGCAGCAGTCCGCCGATCTGCATCAGGCACGAGTTGTCTCCCGCGGCGCAGACCGTGGCGCCGGTCTCCTCGATCGATCGGACCTTCTCGAGGCCCATCGCCGTCGAGACCTCGGCGTTCTTGACGGCAAAGGTTCCGCCGAAGCCGCAACACTCGTCGTGGCGCGGCAGGGCCACGAACTCGAGCCCGCGCACCGCCTGCAGCAGCCGCACCGGCTGCTCGCCGAGATGCAGCGAGCGCAGGGAGTGGCAGGACGTATGGAGCGTGACCTTGTGCGGAAACACAGCGCCGACGTCGGTGACCTTCAGCTTGTCGACCAGCAGCTCGGAGAACTCGTAGACGCGCGAGAGGAGCTCCTCGACCTCGGCCTGCAGCGCCGGGTCCTTCGCCTCGGCGGCCAGCTTCGGATAGTGGTCGCGCATCATCGACACGCACGATGCCGACGGCACACAGATCGGTCCGGAGCCCCGGAACACCTCGATCGTCCGCCGCATCAGCGGCAGCGCCTCGGCGGCGTAGCCGGTGTTGTAGTGCATCTGTCCGCAGCAGGTCTGCGCCTCGCGGAACTCGACCTCATGCCCGAGCCGCTCGAGTACGGTGACGACGGCCTTGCCGGTTTCAGGAAAGAGAGTGTCGTTGTAGCAGGTGATGAAGAGCGAGATCAGCATGGGTCAGTTCAACTCCCGAGTACCAACTCCATCCAAGGAGGCGCATCGGAGATCAGGAGAAAAACCATCGAGTCAACTCCTGACCTCCTCGCCCTCGTTGTTCGAAGGCTTCTGAGACAAGCTGGAGTTGGTCGTTGGAAGTTGACTGATCAGCGTAAGAAAGCCTCCGGCAACCCCCCATCGACCGGAATCACATGCCCGGTCGTCTTTGCGCTCTGGTCGCCGGCCAGGAACAGGATCGCGTTGGCGCAGTCGGCCGGCAGGATCGGCCGGCGCGTGATCGTGCGGCGCGCGTAGAACTCGGCCAGCTTGCTGCGAAGGCTTTCGGTGTTCTCTTCCTCGCTGAACTCGATGTTGTATTTCTTCAGCGACACCATCACGCGGTCGCGCGGGAACATCGACGAGCCTTCGATGACCGTCGCCGGCGCGATGCCGTTGACCCGGACCAGCGGGCCGAGGCCGATCGCGAGCTCGCGAATCAGGTGATTGATCGCGGCCTTGCTGACGTCGTAGGGCTCGCTGCCCGACTTCGGGACGACCGCGTTGGCCGAGCTGGTGAGGACCACCGACGCGGGCAGCCCCTGTTCCTTGAGGATCTTCGCCGCCTCGTCGGCAAGCACGTGATTGCTGGTCACGTTGATGCTCATCGCCAGGCCCCAGGTCTGCTCGGGCGGCGTCCCGGGCGCCGGCGTCGGGAAGATCGCGGCGGTGTTGATCACCACGTCGAGCCCGCCGAACTTCATCACCGTCGCGCGGAACGCGGCCGCAATGCTGTCGCGCGAGCTCAGGTCCAGCGGGACGCCGAGCACGAGCTCCGCCGACGACAGCGCGGCGGCTTCCTTCGCCACCGCCTCGGCGCTCGCGGCATTGAGATCGGCGACGACCACGTGCGCGCCGCGCTTGGCGAGCCCCAGCGCGACTTCGCGGCCGATGCCGCTGGCGCCGCCGACCACGACCACGATCTTGCGGCTGAACTCCCGCTCCGGCGGCATGCGCTGCAGCTTGGCCTCCTCGAGCGCCCAGTATTCGATCCGGAACGCCTCCGAGCGCGGCAGCGCGACGTAGTTCCGGTAGCTCTTGAACTCCCCCGCCTGCTCCGCGCGCCTCGCCTGCGGCGCCGGGCCGGCCTTGCCCTCCGGATCCTCGAGCGCGTTGGCGCCCGCCATCACGTGGATGGCGTTGACGAAGAACTCCGAGGTGATGCGCGCCTCGCGCTTGTCCTTGCCGAAGCCGAACAGGCCGATTCCCGGGACCACGACGACCGACGGATTCGAGTCGCGGAGCGCGGGTGAGTCCTTCTCCGCGTGGGCCTGGTAGTACTTCTTGTAATCCTCGCGGTAGGTCGCCAGCCGATCGGCGATCTGCTGCTTCAGCGCCGCAAGGCCGTCCTCCGGCTTCCAGCGCAGATAGAGCGGCGAGATGCGCGTGCGCAGGAAGTGGTCGGGGCAGCTGGTGCCCAGCTGACAGAGTTGCTCGGCCCATTCGGCGTTCGCGAAGGCGAGCGCATCCTCGCTGCTGTCGTAGTGAGCGATCACGCGCCGATTCGAGGAGACTGCGCCACGCAGGTAGGGCAGGAGGGCGCCGACGATCGACTCGCGGTCGGCCGCGGGCGACGCGATGGCGCCGCCGAACTGCGCGCGGCCGCTCTTCTTCGCGTGCTCCTGGACGAACTCGCCCATCTGGTCGATGGTCTTGACGCTGCTCAAGTAGCAGTCCTTCTGCGTGTCGCCCCAGGTGAACAGACCGTGGCCGCCGAGAATGATCCCGTCGCAGCCCGGGTTGTCCTCGACCGCCTTCCGCAGCATCAGCGCCAGCTCGAACCCGGGCCGCTGCCAGGGGACCCAGACGATCTTGCGGCCGTACTTCTGGTTGAACTGCTCGAGCCGGGCCTTGCCGTTGGCGCTCGCCGCGAGGGCGATCGCCCAGTCGGGGTGCAGGTGATCGACGTGGGGAAACGGCAGGAACGAGTGCAGCGGCGTGTCGATCGAGGCGGCCACCCGGTTCTCCCCGAAGGCACACAGCGGATAGAAGGCGACCATCTCGTCTTCGAACGCTTCGCCGCGGTAGCGCTCGATCAACGCCTCGAGCTTGTCCTGGTAGAGCACGGCAAACCCGGACGTGCCAATCGACCGCAGATCGCCGCCGCTTCCCTTGACCGCCATCACCCGGGTCGGTGCCCCGCTGAGCGGATCGGGCAAATCGAACTTCGAGCTGGTGTTGCCGCCGCCGAAGTTGGTGATCCGCAGATCGGCGCCGAGCAGGTTCGAGCGATAGCGAAGCAGCTCCAGCGGCTGCGATTCGAGGCGGGCGGCCTCGCGATCGTCCCAGAGGTTCTTCAGGAAGGTGGTTTCGACGGTCGACGTGTCAGACACAGGTCAGCTCCAGGTACTGTTGAAAGCGGCGGTACTGCGAATCCCAGCGATCGCTGTCGGTCGGCGCGAAGCGCTCGACCGGGAACGATCGCTCGATGATCCGTCGCGCACACTCGAGCGAGTCGACGGCGCCGGTACCGACCATCTGCAGGGCGAGGTTGCCGAGCGCGGTCGCTTCGACCGGGCCGGCCAGCACGGTGCAGCCGGTCGCGTCGGCGGTGAACTGATTCAGCAGGCGGTTGCGCGACCCGCCGCCGACGATTTGAATCTCATCGATCGTGTGACCGGTCAGCTCGTGCAGCGAGTCGATGACGAACCGGTACTTGAAGGCGAGGCTCTCGAGAATCGCGCGGGTGTACCCGCCGGGACCGTCGGGCGCCGCCTGCCCGGTTTCGCGGCAGTACTCGAGGATCGCCGCCACCATGTTGGTGGGGTGCAGAAATCCGGGATGGTCCGGATCGAACAGCACCTTGAACGCATGCCGTTCGTCGCTGGCCAGCGACAGGAGCTCGTCGTACTCGAACGCGTGCCCCTCGGAGGCCCAGGCCCGCCGGCAGGCCTGCAGCAGCCACATGCCCGCGATGTTCTTGAGCAGCCGGGTCGTGCCGGCCACGCCCCCTTCATTCGTGAAGTTCAGCTCGCGCGACCGCTGCGTGATGATGGGCGCGGGCACCTCGGTGCCGAGCAGCGACCACGTGCCCGAGCTCAGGAACGCGCGATGCGGTCCGCCGGCAATCGACGCGACGGCCGAGCCGGTGTCGTGGCAGGCGGGCGCCACCACCGGCGTGCCGCCGAGCGGGCCGCAGACGTCCGGCGCGGAGCTGCCCGATCATCGTGCCGGCTTCGACGAGCGGCGGCAGCAGCCTGGTCGGGATGCCGAGCTCGGTCAGCAGGTCCGTGGCCCATGCATCGGGTCCGCGCATCCACGAACTGCGTGGTCGTGGCGTTGGTGTATTCCGCCGCGAGCGAGCCGGTCAGCCAGTAGTTGAACAGGTCCGGAACCGTGAGAATCGTGGATGCCGCGTCGATCAGCTTCGGCGTCGCCTGGCAGGCGGCGTAGAGCTGATAGAGCGTGTTGAAGGGCAGGAACTGAATGCCGGTGATGGCATAAATCTCGTCGGCCGGAACCCGTTTGAAGACCGCGTCCATGATGCCGTCGGTGCGGACGTCGCGGTAGTGGTAGGGGTTCTGGACGAGGCTGCCGTGCTCGCCGATCAGCGCGAAGTCGCAGCCCCAGGTGTCGACGCCGAGACTGTCCACGGTGCCTTCGACGCGCTCGAGGCTGCGGCGCATCTCGAGCCACAGCCGGAGGATGTCCCACTGCAGCGATCCGTTCTGTCGTACCGGCTCGTTCGGGAAGCGATGGATTTCGCGAATGTCCAAAAGGTCCGCGCGCAGACGGCCGACAATGGCGCGGCCGCTCTCAGCACCGAGATCGAATGCTAGAAAGTGAGCAGACACTGATCCCCGCTTTCCCACGTGGGCCGGATGCCGGCGTGTCAGACCTCGAGACGGTCTCGGGGCTGGAGGCACTGCCCACGGCGCACGGCGCGAGCGCGGTGCGCATCCCGGCGGTAAAGCATACGCCGTCGCTGCGGCGTGTCACGCGTCATCCGGCAGGAAACCGTGCATTTCGCATAGCGGAACATCCCCCGGCCCCGTCCGGGCCCGCGGATTGGGAACCGGCTTCGGGAGTCGCACGTCCCCGGCATCTGGAGGCCCCGGGAACCGCTTCGGCGGGAGCACCACGGAGGGACGGCAAGTTTCGGCAAGCAAAACAATCCGAGTTTTGTTGCGGAAAACGTCCGCCGGTTTTCATTCCGCGAAAGCAGACCGCACGACCGGGGCCGGGGTGTAACTGGCGTCGGATGGGGACAGTATTATTTAGGCGCGCGCCAGGCGCGTTGATTGAGAGGAAAGGGATTGGAGGCCAACTTGCATTTCAAGTCCAGTATTGCGGCACTGATGGTGGTTTGCGCGGGCGCGCTCGTCGTCGCCCAGGGGAAGGTGACGACGCCGGAAGAACTCGACAAGACCATGAAGGCGCTCGGGCAGGCCAATATGGCTGCCGGAAAAGCCATCACGTCCGGCGACTTCGCGGAAGGGACCAAGCAGCTTGCGATCGTCAAGAAGGCGCTCGATGACTCGCGCGAATTCTGGATAATGCACAAAAAGGACGATGCCGTCGCCGCGAACAAGGAGACCGTCGCCAAGCTCGAGGAAGTCCAGAAGATGCTCACCATCCCCACGCCTGATGGACAGGCCATCATGGCGGCGATGAAGCAGAGCGTCGGACCGGCCTGCCGGATGTGCCATGAGAAGTACCGGGTCAGGGATGCCGAGAACAACTGGGTCCTGAAGCCCGGGTCAATCGGAGGGTAGCCCGCGCTGTCGCGCGGGGGGTTCCGGGTGCCTGGTGCCGGGTTCCGGGTGCCGGGTTCGGTTCAGAGTTCCGGGTTCGGTTCGGGGTTCAAGGTTCTGAGGTTCGGCGCGACCCCGAACGCGGACCACGCCCGGATCCGAACCCCGAACCTCGAACTTGGAACCGAACCTGGAACTGGAACCGAACCCTGAACCTTGGAACCCGGCACCTCTGAACCCCTGAACCCCTGAACCCCTGAACCCCTGAACCCTTGAACCCTTGAAAAATGTGTCCAGGAGAACACGTCCCTTCACCAGACCGCGGCCGCCGGCGGTTTCTCTCGGGCACCATCGCGGTCATCCAGGGCGCGATCGGCGCGACCCTCGCCTTCCTGCTCGGCGGCGCGGTCGTATCGCCGGCGTTCGGCAGGAAGCGTTCGACGTGGTGGCCGGCGGCCGCGCTCGACGATCTGCCGGATAACGAGCCCACGCCCGTGGCCATCCGGGTCACACGCGAGGACGGCTACAGCCAGGTCGTCGAGCGTCAGGTCGTGTTTCTGGTCAAGACCGGCGCCACCGACGTGACCGCGCTGTCGTCGACGTGCACGCATCTCGGGTGCCGCGTCAGCTGGAACGCCGACGAGCAGGCGCTGAAGTGCCCGTGCCACGGCGGCGTGTTCGATCGCACCGGCGCCGTCAAGGCCGGGCCCCCACCCAAACCGCTCGCCAGGCTTGCGACCCGCGTCGACGGCGAACAGGTGCTGGTCGAGCTGTGATGAGTCGGCTCCGCGGCTTCGCCGACTGGCTCGATTCGCGCACGGGGTTCCGCGCCGGACGCTCACATCTGCTCGATGAGCGGCTGCCGGCCGGCATCGGCTGGTGGTTCGTCACCGGCAGCATCCTGCTGCTCCTGCTCGGGGTTCAGCTCATCACCGGCGTGGTGCTGGCGATGTACTACGTGCCGTCGCCGGAGCACGCCTACGACAGCGTCCGGTTCATCGCCGATCGCCTGCCGCTCGGGCGCATCGTCCGCGGCCTGCATTTCTTCGGCGCCAGCTTCATCGTGATCGCGGCGATCATTCACATGCTCCGCGTCGTGCTGTTCGGCTCCTACAAGAAGCCGCGCGAAGTGACGTGGATGACCGGCGTCGTGCTGCTGCTGCTGATCCTCGGGTTCGCGCTGACCGGCTACCTGCTGCCGTGGGATCAGAAGGCCTACTGGGCCACGACGGTCACGATCAACATCGCGCGCAGCGCGCCCTTCTTCGGCGAGCAGGTGGCCGGCGTGATGCGTGGCGGCGCGGACCTCGGCGCGCTTGACGCTGCTGCGCTGGTATGCCGCGCACGTGTTCCTGCTGCCGGCCGCGCTGATCGGATTCGTCGTCGCGCACATCTACCTGATGCGCCGGCACGGCATCTCGGGACCGCTCGTCGAAGTGCCGGGAGCGGCGAAGCCGTTCTATCCGTACCACGCGGCGAAGGACACGATCGCGATGGCGATCGTGTTCGCGCTGCTCCTGACCTTCGCGCTCAGCGTTCCGCGTGCCGCTCGACTCGATCGCCGATCCGTCGGATGCGACCTACGTCCCGCGGCCGGAATGGTACTTCCTGAGCCTGTTCCAGCTGCTGAAGTACTTCCCCGGTCCACTCGAGCCGGTCGCCACCATGGTGATTCCCGGGCTCGTGGTCGGCGGCCTGCTGCTGCTGCCGTTTCTCGATCGGGGCTGCCGGCAGACATCTCAAGCAGCGCCGGCTGGTCGCGGCGGCGTTCGTGCTGCTCGGCACCGGCGTCGTGACGCTCACCTATCTCGGGTTCAAGGATTCGCCGGCCCACGCCGATCCCTCGCACTGGGGCGTGCTCGCGCTGGCGGGCCGGGAGTTCGCGCAGGATCAGCGGTGCCAGACGTGCCACCGGATCGGCGGCGCGGCCAATCCCATCGCCGATACCCGGGTCAAACGCGATACGGAATGGCTGCGATTGCACGTGACCGATCCGGAAATCATCGCGCCCGGAACGCGCAAGCCGCCGCCCGGCGGGATGACCCAGTCCCAGGGACGCGCGGTCGCCAGCTACATGCACAAGATCCGCGGCGGGACCGCGGCGCCACCGATCGACGGCGAGCACAAGACGGCCATCCTCGTGTTCGGGCGATTCTGCGGGAACTGCCACATGATCGACGGCGAAGGAGTGAAGCAGGGACCCGACCTGACCCGCGCCGGTGAAAAGCGCGACGCCAAGTGGCTGCACGACTGGATCAGCGATCCGGCGGCAATCGACGACCTCGCGGATATGCCGGCGTTCAACGATCGGCTGACGCCTGAGGAGCTGACGGCAATCGCGAGTTATCTGGCCGCGCGTAAGTAGTTCTGCGCGCGGCGGATCCGCAGTCCGCTGGATCGGCCGGGTCGCCGACTGCGGACCAGCCGGACCAGCGGACCAGCGGACCAGCGGACCAGCGGACCAGCGGACTAGCGGACCAGCGGACCCCGGATCGACGCATCAATCAACTCAATCGGATGCATCACGCGCAGCGGCTGGCCGGTCTCCGCCGCAATCGACGCAATCTGCAAGGTGCATCCGGGATTGGCCGTCGCGACGACGTCGGGGCTCGTCGCCGCGATGTGTTTGACCTTCCGCTCCCCCAGCTGTCGCGCCGGCGTCGGCTGCACCAGGTTGTAGATCCCGGCGCTGCCGCAGCACATTTCCTGTTCGGCGAACGGGAGGAGCTCGATTCCAGGAATCTGCTGCAACAGATCGCGCGGCTGCTGCCGCACGCCCTGGGCGTGGGCGAGATGACAGGCGTCGTGGTAGGCGACGCGGAGGTTGAGCGGGTGACGCGTGGCCCGCGGCTCGCCGAGCTCAATCAGCAGCTCGTTGACGTCGCGGACGCGCGCTGAGAATGCCCGCGCACGCGCCGCCCACTCGGGATCGCCGGCGAACAGGCGTTCGTATTCCTTCATCGACGAGCCGCAGCCCGCGGCGTTCACGACAACGCGCTCGACACCGGCCTGCTCGAACACTTCAATCGCTCGCCCGGCGAAGGCGCGGGCGTCCGGCTCCCGGCCCGCGTGAAGAGCGAGCGCGCCACAGCACCCCTGCGCCCGGGGAGCGACGACTTCGCAGCCCTCCGCAGCAAGCACGCGGACGGTCGCCTCGTTGACCTGTGCGAATGCCAGCCGCTGCACACAACCCGTCAGGAGGCCGACCCGCATCCGCCTGGCTCCAACCGCCGGCGTCACTTCGGCGGTTGACGCCGTCAGCGACTTCATCGTCATCGTGCGGTGCCAGCCTGGCCAGCGCTCGCACGCGGGGCGGCAGGAGGTTCAGCAGACCGCTGCGATCGATCAGCGGCTTGATCCAGCCGTAGACAACGAGCGGCGCCAGCGCGAGGCGCAGCCTGGCCGGGTAGGGGATCACCGCGAAGAGCCCCGCACGGAACAGGCGATCGCCGAGTGAGCGATCGTGCCGGCGGTCGATCTGCGCTCGCGTGGCTTCGATGAGCGGCGCGTACTCCACGCCGGAGGGACACGCGGTGACGCACGCCATGCAGCCGAGGCACGCGTCGAAATGGCCGACGAAGGCGTCGGTCATGGCAACCCGGCCCTCGAGCCCTGACTTCATCAGATAGATCCGGCCGCGTGGCGAGTCCATCTCCTCGCCCCAGAGCGCGTAGGTCGGACACGCCGGGAGACAGAACCCGCAGTGCACGCACTTGTCGATCAGGGCGCGCTCGGGCGGATGGTGCGAGTCGAAGGCCGGCTGCACGCCGGGAAGACTCGTCATCGGGGCCCCCGGCCCGCACCCAGGACGCCAGCCGGATCGAGCTCCCGCTTCAGCGCACCTTCGAGCCCTGCCGTGCTGCGCTCCCGTGGCCAGACCGAATCAGTGGTCTTGATCTCCAGGGGAGCGCGAGCCACAAGGACGTTACCGAACACGCCCGGAGCGCGCAGCCGCTGCACCGCCTCTCGTTGCCCGGCGAGATCGCCCTGTAACCGGATGTAGCCCGCACCGATGCCCACGCGACCGACGAGCTCGAAGCCTCGCAAGTGGCAGGAGGCGACCAGCTGCTCGACTGCAGCCTTCAGTGCCGCGGGACGCCAGGCGGCCCGGACGATGGTTCCGGGCGCATCCCAGGGCCGGCGGCCATGAGCGTCCCACAACTCGCGCTCGGCGCTGCCCGAAACCACTCGAAACAGCTGATGAACAGCCGCGATCCGCGAGGACGCGTTTGCCACTTCGGCCTCGACCACATCGGGAAAAGACGCGAAGCGGATCAGGCAGCGGATCCCGGGCGACGCAGCCGCGGCAGCATGATGCACGTGGACATCGAAAGCCACTGGCTCGAGCTGGCTCGCGGTGATGGCGCCGGCCAGCGCCACCAGCTGGTCGAGGCTGAGGCGATCGACCTCTATCGTTGCAGATGCCCCAGGCAGCGGCGTCAGCTTGAACGTGGCGCTGACAATCGCGGCCAGCGATCCGAACGACCCGCTCACGATCTTCGAGAGATCGTAGCCGGCGACGTTCTTCACGACCTGCCCGCCAGCCTTCGACAAGGCGCCATCGGTGGTAGCGAGCTGGATGCCAATGACCAGATCGCGCGGCGTCCCGAACCGGTGACGCTGCGGACCGCTGTCGTTGGTTGCCAGCAGTCCGCCGACGGTCGTCCGGTCCGCAAACGCGGGATCCAGCGCGAGCCACTGGCCGTGCGGGGCGAGATGCTGCATTCAGATCCCGGAGCCGGATGCCGGCCTCGACGGTGACCGTGAGATCGCCCGGCTGGTGGACCAGCACCCGGTTCAGCAGGGACATGTCGAGGAGCACGATCGATCGATGCCGCGCGCAGCCCCCACTCCACCTTCGAACCGCCCCCGCGGATCACCACCGAACAGTCTGTTCTCTGCGGCCCACTCGAGCGTGGCCGCAACCGCCGCGGCAGTCTTCGGCGCGACGACGAGTGCCGGCACGACGTCGTCGATGCGGTCGCGCGCGGGGTCGCCGGCACGGGTCTCGAGCTGGTGGCCCGAGGCAATCAGATCGGCTGGATCGATCATCAGAAGCGTTCGGCCGAGCCCGGCGCGTTCGACCGGATGGCGCGCGATACGGTCCGGGAACTTCGCCGCAGAGACGCGGGGTCGGGAAGACCTTGCCGGGGTTGCAGAGGCCCGCCGGATCGAACACCCCGCGCACGCGCTGCATCAGCGAGAGGTCCGCTTCGCTGAACATCCGGGGCATGTACTGCGACTTGTCCGCGCCGATGCCGTGCTCTCCGGTCAGCGATCCGCCGGCTTCGACGCAGTAGCCGAGAATCTCGGCCGCGACCGCCTCGGCCTGATCGGCCTGTCCGGGCACCTTCTCGTCGTAGCAGATCAGCGGATGCAGGTTGCCGTCGCCCGCATGGAAGACGTTGCCGATGCGGAGCCCGGACGTTCGTTCGAGCTGCCGGATGCGGTTCAGGACTTCGGGCAGGCGCGTCCGCGGCACGACGCCGTCCTGGACGTAGTAGTTCGGCGAGACCCGCCCCATCGCCGCGAACGCCGCCTTGCGGCCCTTCCAGATCCGCGCGCGCTGCGGCTCGGTCCGTCGCGACCTCGATCGTCGTCGCGCCGTTCCGGCGGCAGATCTCTTCGACCGTGTCGAAGAGGGCGCGGACTTCGGCGGCGGGTCCGTCGAGCTCGACGATCAGGACGGTGTCTGCGGCTGGAAACCCCGGATGCACGGCCGCCTCGGCGGCCTGAATCGCCAGCGCGTCCATCATCTCGATCGCGGCCGGGACTGATCCCGGCGCCGATGATGTCGGACACCGCGGCGCCGCCGCTCTCGATCGTGTCGAATGCGGCCAGCAGCGTCTGGACCGCCTCGGGCTTGCGCAGGATCCGCACGGTGATGTTCGTGGCGATCCCCAGCGTGCCCTCCGAGCCGATCAGCAGGCCGAGCAGATCCGGCCCAGGCGCGTCGGCGAGGTCGCTGCCCAACTGCACGAGCTCCCCATCTGGCAGCACGACCTCCGCGGCGAGCACGTGGTGCACGGTGAACCCGTACTTCAGGCAGTGCGCGCCGCCGGAGTTCTCGGCGACGTTGCCGCCGATCGAACACACCTGCTGACTCGACGGGATCGGGCGCGTAGTAGTAGCCGAACGGGGCGACCTGGCGGGTGATCTCGAGGTTGGTGACGCCCGGTTCGACCGTGACGCGGCGATTCGCGAATGTCGACTTCCAGCACCCGATTGAGGCGGGACAGCGCGATCACGATTCCGCCGTCAACCGGCAGCGCCCCGCCGGAAGGCCCGGTGCCGTGGCCACGCGCGACGAACGGCACCTGCTCGCGGGCGCACAGCCGGACGATCTGCCTGCACGTGCCGCCGCAGACGCGGGCATCACCACCGCGCCGGGCGATCTCGCGCAGATGCGTCAGCGCGTCGCGACTCGTAGGTCAGGACCTCGAGCGGGATCGCTGAAGACCGCGCCGTCACCGGCGATCCGCCGGAGCTCGGCGATGAAGGCGATCCATCCTGGGACGAATGGCGTTATGGGCGCGACGGCACCATCCACGGGAAGACGTAGGCCTGGAGCATCACGATGATGCCCATGATCGAGGCCAGCGCGATGCTGTGCCAGAACACGAAGCGCAGGATCCGCCCTTCCTGGCCGTGCTGGTTCGGTGGCCGCGGTCGCCACGACGATGCTCTGAGCGTCGATCATCTTGCCCATGACGCCGCCCGTCGAGTTGGCGGTCGTGATGAGGACCGGGTCGAGCCCGAGCTGCTGCGCCGTGATCTTCTGCAGGCTGCCGAACAGCACGTTCGAGCTCGTATCCGATCCGGTGAGCGCCACCCCCAGCCAGCCCAGCATCGCGGCGAAGAACGGATACAGCACGCCGGTGCGGGTGAAGGCCAGGCCCAGCGTCGCGTCGGTGCCGCCGTACCGCGTGACGAAACCCAGCGACAGCATGAACGCGATCGTCATGCAGCGGCGCACGCATGCGGAAAAGCGTCGAGCCCGGCGACCTGGAGCGACCTGCGCGGCCGGAATCCGCAGATAGAACGCCGTGGCGAGCGCCGCGAGCAGAATCGCGGTGCCGGTCGCCGACAGCCCAGTTGAGGGTGAAGCGGGCCGCTTCGGCACGCTGTCGCACGATAGCCGGCGTCGTCGATCCGCGCGCGATCCACGGCGTCGGGCTCCACAGGGTGATCGCGGAACACCAGTTCGATGCAGCCCCGGCACATCGAACGCCGGCGACAGCACGGGGTGCGGCGCTGGAGGCTGCCCGGTGTCGACGATACGTCCGCGCACCCGCGGGCCCGCCGTTGAGGAAGGCCTTGATCGGACCCGCGCCCCACAGCGTCACGAAGACGGACAGGAACACCCACGGCATCCAGGCGCGCGCACGGTCGAACCCGCAGGCCACGGCGAGGCCGGCTGCGAAATCGGGCGCGGATGGCGAGCGCGCATCCGCGTGCCGATCGCCGTGCGCGGGAAGTCCCATGACTCGGCCGGCCGCCACCACAGGCAGAACAGCGCCAGTGCACGCGAGCGAGACGAGCCCGCCGACGATGTCGACGAGCTCGGGGCCGACGAAGTTGCTCCACAGGAACTGCACGATCGCGAACGATCCGCCGCTGACCAGCACCGCCGGCCACACGCCCCGCAATCCCTGCCACCCGCTCATCGTCGCGACCAGCCACGCCGGGACGATCAGCGAGACGATCGGCAGCTGGCGGCCAGCCATCGCGCTGAGCACGTAAGGGTCGAGATGCCGGTGACCGCGCCGAGCGTGAGGATCGGCGTGCCGATGGCGCCGTAGGCGACCGGCGCCGTGTTCGCGATCAAGCGAAAGCCCGGCGGCGTAGAGCGGCGTAAAGCCGAGTCCCATGAGCAGCGCCGCCGTGATCGCGACCGGGGTTCCGAAGCCGGCCGCCCCCTCGATGAACGCGCCGAACGAGAACGCGACGAGCAGCGCCTGAATCCGGCGATCGGCCGACAGCCGCGCCGACCGAGGCCTTGACGATCTCGAACTGGCCGGTCGCGACGGTGAGGTTATAGAGGAAGACCGCGGCGAGGATGATCCAGCCGATCGGGAACAGGCCGTAGGCGGCGCCGTAGACCGCCGTCGCCGTCGGCGGCGGGCACCGGCATGCCGTAGACGACGACCGAGACCAGCAGCGCGGCCGCGAGCCCCGCGAGCGCCGCCCACTGCGCCTTCCATTCGAGCACCGCGAGCGCGACGAGCAGCAGCACGATCGGAAAGGCCGCGGCCAGCGTGCTCAGCCAGGCGTTCCCGAGCGGGTCGTAGACCTGAATCCACGGCATCAGAAACTCCAAGTTATTCCGGTTCCGGGTTCCGGGTGCAGGGTTCACGTGCTTCGGGTTACGGGCTCGGTGCCAGGTTCAGGGTTCGGGGCTCGCGGTATGCGCACCGAACCTCGAACCCGCACGCCTACGAACCTGAACCATGAACCTGAACCGAACCCAACCCTGAACCGCACCGAACCGCACGAACCCCAGAACCGTAGACCCGAACCCCGTACCCGACCCGAACCGAACTACGTCACCCGAGAATTGATCGAGATCCATGGCCGCGAGATCCCCGTCGATCGCCAGCCGTACGTTCCTGAGCGCGCGGAGCGCCATGCGCCGGTTGGCTTCTACGGTGTTGCTGCCGATGTGCGGGACGAGGATCACGTTGGCGAGCGCGCGCAGGTCGTGTTCGGCGTCGGCCGGCTGATACGGTTCGCGGGCGAACACGTCGAGCGCGGCGCCGGCGAGGCCGGCCGGACGCGAGCGCCTCGTGCAGCGCCACCTCGTCGACGACGGCCCCGCGTGCGGTGTTGATCAGCCACGCCCGCGCCGGCAGCAGCGGCGAGCCGCGACGGCGTTCATGAACGTGCGTTCGCCGGGCTGCCGGGGATGTGAAGGCTGACGAAGTCCGCGCTCCGCACGGCCTCCTCGTAGTCGGTGGTCATCGGCCGCGAAGTCCGGGCTCGGCACTTCGCGGGACGATCGGGCGTACCCGACCACGCGCATACCAAAGCCGGCCGCCGCAATCCGCGCCACGGCGCGCGCGATCGCCCCGCACCCGATCAGCGCCAGGGTCTTGCCTTCGAGCTCGATCCCTTCCTTCGGCTCCCATCGTCCGTCTCGTATGTCCGGCGGCCGCGTCCACCAGGTGCCGCGCCGCCATGCCGATCAGGAACATCGTCAGTTCCGCGACCGATTGCTGCAGGACGTCGGGGGTATTCGTGCACAGCAGGCCGGCGCCGGGTGGCTTGGTGCGGTCGACGTTGTCGTAGCCGACCCCGAAGCGGGCGATGACCCCGCCCCTCGGCAGGGTCGAGTAGAGCCGGCCCCGGTACGGGGACGACCCGACGACGACCAGGCGGGTGCGGTGCTGAACGATGGCGTCGCAGAGCGCGTCTTCGGCGCCAGGGACGGCAATGCACTCGAGCTCTCCGGCCGCGGCGAAGCTGGATCGGGCCCGGCGGAACTCGGTTTCGGTGACGAGAACGGTACTGTTCGGCATGGGGACGCCCGTGTTTGTACACCACCCGGGCCGATTTACGGACGGTCGAGCTGTGCAGCAGAGATAAATCCGCTAAAATCTAGGGCTATGACTTCCTCGAATCTTCTCCCGGTGGACCGTCCAGTCCGCCGTCGGCATCGCCCTGGTGGTTCTCGCCAGTCTCGGCTTCAGCTCGTGGGATATGTCCGCCAGCCAGGCGCCCCAGGAGCTGCCCAGGCGGCCTCTTCTGAGGGCTGCCCGGCGGGCTTCTACGGGTCCCCGGCGACCGGATGCACCGACGTCAACGAGTGCGCCAGCGCCAATGGCGGCTGCCACAAGCTGGCGATCGTGCACCAACACGAAGGGCTCGCGGAGTGCGGCTCCTGCCCGAAGGATTCCGGGCAACGGCTACGTCGGGTGCTTCGACGTCAACGAGTGCCCGAACGGCGACTGCACGCGATCGCATCCCGACCGACGCCGAGCCACCGCCGCGCCGCCGGTTGTCACGGCCTCCGGTGATGTGACGGTCGCCGCGGTCTCCGAAGCCGGCGCACCCGCGACGTTCACCGCGACGGCCAGCGACGACAAGGACGGCGTGCGGCAGGCCTACTGCCTGCCGCGTTCCGGATCGACGTTTCGCGATCGGCAAGACCGTCGTCAGCTGCTGGGCTTCCAACACGCGCGGCAAGCTCGGACGCACGAGCCTCACGGTCACGGTCAACAAGCCCGCTTTCTAACATCAACTACCAACGATCAACAATCTGATCTCGACGATCCCTATCGGATCGTTGCAGATCGTTGGCTAGTTGGTAGTTGACGATCCGCTCTCCCATTGCTACTCTGCTGAAACGTTTGTGCGCCCTCACCGCCCTGGGGCCACCTCGCCAGAGGTCGAGCGGTGACCATCCCTCACGGGCTGCGAACGACACTGGACGATTCTCAACTTCCAACACGACGGGTCCTCTGATGTGCGTGGCCCGTTGAGGTGTGCCCCATGCCTGAGAGTTTCGGCGCCCGACTGCGCCAGCGGCGTGAAGAGCGCCAGATTGCTCTGACCTCCATCGCCGACGAGACCAAGATCAAGCTTTCGCTGCTCGAAGGGCTCGAGCGCGACGACGTCTCTCACTGGCCTGCCGGGATCTTCCGCAAGGCGTATCTGCGCGCGTATGCGCACATGATCGGGCTCGATCCCGACGAAGCCCTGCGTGGATTCCTGGAGCTGTACCCTGACCCCTCGGACGTGTCCGAGCCGACAACGGACGCGCTCGCCCAGTCGGGGGATGGTTCGCGCCGGATCGGGCCGCCGACACGCCTCCGGAACATGGTGGATTCGGCGATTGGCTCGCTCGCCAGGCTAAGGCGCCCCGCAGGTGTCGATGACCCGGGCCCTCAGCACGGCACCCGCCCCGGCGCCCGGCCGCGGCCCGATCCCGGTCCAGCGGAGGCGCCGCTGCGTGCGGCCTCCGCGACACCGGTCGAAGCGGGCGGCCTCGACCACACGAATCCGATCAGGCCTGAGCCGATTGACCAACCAGTTCAGGCTGTCGCGGCAACTGCGATATCGGTGCCCGCGCTGCTGAAGCCAGCCGATCTCGACGCGCCGCCAGCCACCCATCCGGCTGAGCAGCTGGCGTTCAACTCGCCAGTCCGGGTCTCGTCACCCACGCCGCAGGCCGAAACACTTGTCGTCGAGCCAGTCGAGCAGGTCGTGACGCCTGTCGCTTCGCCGGTTGCGCCTCCTCTGCAGGACCCGCCCGCTCCGACGCACGATTTCGATGCCCTCGCGGGTCTCTGCTCGGCGCTGGCCCGCGTGCAGGACAGAACCGAGGTCCAGCAGCTGCTCCAGGAAGCCGCGCGCGAGCTGAACGCGCTCGGAATCATCATCTGGACCTGGGACACCATTGCCGAAGAGTTGCGGCCAGCCCTGGTGCACGGCTACTCGAGCAGGGTCCTCGCCCAGCTTCCGCCGGTGAGGCGCGATGCGGACAACGTGACGGCCGCGGCCTTCCGATCCGGGCGGACCCGCGAGATGAAAGGCACCAGCGACAGCAGCGGCGCACTGGTGGTTCCGCTGCTGACGTCCGATGGGTGCGCTGGCGTGCTTGCGCTCGAACTGCAGCCTGGCACCACGAACACGCGACAGAATCGCGCGGTCGCGACGATCCTGGCGGCGGTCCTCGGGCCGCTGGTCATTCGGTTGAACGCCAGTGAAGCGCGGCCTCAGCCCCAGCCCAGCCCAAGCCCCAGCCTCAGCCTCAGCCTGAACGAGCCGCGCCTGTCGGCGGGCCGTTTCGGGCACCGGCGCGGCCGATGAGAGTACGGCGCTGAACTTTCCCTTACGCCTCACCACGATTTCGATCGCATCGTCCTGGTAGACGCTCGCCCAGTCCGTGGCGGGAAACCGCCCGGTCCCGGCGAGCTGGTTCGGCCGCGTCACGGAAATCACCGCCCAGTCGACGCCGGCCACCAGGGCATTCCACGCCTCCTGCGAAGCGGAGGCCTCGATGATCCGGCGGAAATGCTCCGGCGGGCAGGCCTGGAGGCGGCTGTCCTGAAAGATCCGCACGCGCGGATAGAGGTACCACGCGAGATAGCCCCCAAGGTTGTGGCTGTTGAACACCGCCCCCTCCAGCCCCTTCTGCTGTATGAACGCCATCGCCCCAGGCGAGAAGAACTGCGGGGGCTCGACGGCGGCACGGCCGACGCGGAATTCGGTGAACAGCAGCGGCACCGGGATTCGCGACAGCGCCAGCGCCCCGGCGAACGCCGTGATCAGGATTGCGCGATAGTCCAGGCCGCGAGCGGTGAGCGCGCTCAGGCGCGCCGCCACCATCGGGGCCGTCGCCAGCAACACCAGCGGCGTCTCGCGCAGGTGCATCAACCCCAGCGTGCCGAAGACGATCGCGATCGCGGCTTCCGACAGAGTCAGCCGGCGCGGCTGCGCGGCGAGCAGGCCGGCAGTGAGCAGCAGGTACACGAAGAACGCACGATAGCCGGGAAGCCGCGGCGGCTGCAGCTCCGCGATCGCGACGATCCGCGGCACCGACAGGTTCTCGTAGAGATAGGCCGCGAGTCCCCATCCGTACGGATTGAGCATCGTGGCGAATCCTGCGAGCGCAGCGATCCCCAGGGCCTGCCAGGCCTGACGCCGCGCCAGCCACGACGGCCAGATCAGCTCCGCCGTGGAGAACACCGCCACGAGCAGCACGCCGAACACGCATTCGACGTGGAAGTTGCTCCAGAGGGCGATGAGCGGGACCGTCCACCAGAGCGGCGCCGGCGTCCGTTTCGACATGGACCGCTCGATCGACCACGCACAGGCCGCAAGTCCGGCGAACGACACCAGGTGCGGGCGCGGGATCGCGCGCGGCTCGAGGATGAAGAAGCCGAGCGCCAGCACCGCGGCGGCGGACCACGCCGGCGCACGGACCCGGCACGCGGCGAACAGGATCAGCAGCGCGGCGGTCAGCAGAACCGCCTGGCTCACCTGAATCCCGACAGGTCCCGCGATCTGCCAGGCCACGAACGATCCGGTGTCGAACAGCCACGAGGTGTAGCGCTGGCGGTAGTCCGGGTAGGTGAAGCTGAACAGGTTGGTGCGGACGATGTGGCCGGTCAGGTTCTCGCGCCCATGCGCGAGATGCCACCAGAGATCAGGTTCGTAGATTGGACGGAAGCTGAGGATCGCGGCGGCCGCGATCGCGGCAATCAACAGCGGCGCACGCGTCATTCCGACGACGGCGAGACGAGGTGGAGTCCGCCCGGCCGCGAAGCGGCGCCCGGGGCGGGCCCGGCGCTCTCGCGTTCGAGGAGCGCCATCGGAAACTCGGTGGTTTCGAGCCGTCCCGGGTTCTCGATCGCCTCGAAGAGCCGGCAGCAGGCGATCCTTCCCATCTCCCGCATCGGCTGGCTGACCGTGGTCAGCGCCGGACAGAACAAGGCGCCGTGCGGCAGGCCGTCGAAGCCGATCACGGAGAGGTCGCGCGGCATCCGGATCCCGCGCTGCAGGGCGACGCGCATGAAGCCGAAGGCCAGGGCATCGTTGGCGAGCACCAGGGCGGTGAGATCGGGAGCAGCCTCGAAGAACCGGGTGGCGAACTCGCCACCGGCCTCGCTCGTGTAGCTGCCGCACGTGAAGATGTGCGCCGGGTCGATCTGAATGGCCGCGGCGCGCGAGCTCGTCGCGGAGTCCCCGCAGGCGGTGTTTCGAGTCGATCGAATGCTCCGGCCCGCCGGCGAATCCGACCCGCGTGTGTCCGAGGGCCGCGAGGTGCGCGCCCACCGCGGTGCCGGCTGCGACGTTGTTGCAGCGCACGATCTGGACGTCGGGGAAGATCTCGTCGGGCGCGATGATCACCGTCGGCAACTGGGCTTCGACCGCGGCCTTCAGCAGGGCGCGCTCACGTCGTTGCGACTTGGCGAGGACCAGGCCGTCGACCCGGCGGTCGCGGATCCAGGAGAACACGAGGGCCGGATCGTACTGGCCGCGCAGCTCCAGGCTCGAAAGCATCAGGCCCGTGTCACGCGCCGACAGCTCTTCTTCGATCCCCATCAGCAGCTGAACGAACCAGGGGTCCGAGCTCGAATCGACGGCGACGCCGATACATCCGCGCCGGCCGAGGCTCAGGTTGCGGGCCGTCCAGGATCGCGAGTAGCCGAGGGCCGCGATCACTTCCGACAGCCGCGCCTGCACCGGCGCGCTGACGTAGTGGCCGTTCAGATATCGCGAGACCGTGCTCACGGCCACACCCGCCTGCTCCGCCACGGTCGCGATGGTTGGCTTTTTCATTTGGCAGTTTCCAGTCGCCAGCACGCTAGAACCTCGGAATCTGGATCTTCTCTCCGCCCTTCAACGCCGACTGGTGCGCGCAGATCCCCACCATCGTCCAGTTCACCGACGTCTCCGCATCCGGCATCGCCGGCTGGCGGCCGATGCAGGCCATCAGGAAGTTGTGCACCAGGTGCGGGTGTGAGCCGCCGTGGCCGCCGCCCTGGAGGAACGAGAGGTGATCCGCGTCCTGAATCGCGGCCGGCTGCGTGAAGCGCTGGATCGGCTCGGGCAGCAGGTGCTGGTAGTCGGGCACCTTGACCCGGGTCGGGATCTGAGCTTCGGTCAGCGGGTCCGCCGTTGTGCTCTTGGTGTGGATCACCGGCTCCTCGTTCTCGACCTGCTGCCACTCGAACGACTTCTTCGATCCGTAGACGTCGAAGCTCTCGCGATACTGCCGCGCGGTGTTGAACAGGCTCCGGGTGACCTCGGCGCAGACATCCGAATCGCGCAGCTTGAACGTGGCGGTCTCGATCGCGAACGGGCTGCCGTACTTCGGGATCAGCGCCTCGTCTATCCGGCCCGAGCCGTGGCAGACCACGTGCTCCGCGTGCTTGCCGAGAATCGCCAGGCACGGACTCACGCAGTGCGTCGCGTAGTGCATCGGCGGGAACCCTTCCCAGTAGCCCGGCCACCCGTCCATGTCCTGTTGATGGCTGCCCCGCAGGAACTGGATCCGTCCGAGCTCCCCCTTGTCGTAGAGCTCCTTCGCGAACAGGTACTCGCGGCTGTAGACCACGGTCTCCATCATCATGTAGACCTTGCCGCTCGCACGCTGCGACTCGACGATCTGACGGCACTCCTCGATCGCCGTCGCGGCTGGAACCGTGCTGGCGACGTGCTTCCCGGCCTTCAGCGCGGCAATCGACTGCGGCGCGTGGTCGGCGATCGGCGAATTGACGTGGACCGCGTCCACCTTCGGATCGGCCAGCAGGTCCTCGAACGACGTGTAGCGCGTCTTCACGCCGAAGCGGTCCCCGACCGCGTCGAGCTCTTTCCGATCCCGCCGGCAGATGGCGTACATCTCGGCGTTCGGGTGCTTCTGATAAATGGGAATGAACTCGGCGCCGAAGCCGAGGCCGACGATGGCCACTCTCACTTTGTCTGACATCTACACCTCTGACTCATGTCAACTCCCAACCTCCAACTCCCAACTCCCAAGGGAAACCATTCGGACCAGCGGGGTGAAAGGCGTCCAACCAGCTTGTAGTGGCGTCTTTCACCCCGTTGTTCGCATGGCTCTCCTTGGGAGTTGGGAGTTGGAAGTTGGAGTTGGCCCTAGGGAACCAACCCGCCCCGCCCGCCCCTGCCCCTGCGCCGCCTTGACGTTCAGAACCCCGTTCATGATTCGCCAGTGGCCGGGGAACGTGCAGACGTAGGGATACTGCCCCGTCTCGGCCGGCGCCTTGAACTGCACCGTGACGGTTTCACCGGGCTCGATCAGCTTCGTCGAGAACAGCACCTGCTGCACCTGCGGCACGTACTGCTGCGCCGGACCGTTCGGCGTGCGCGCGAGCTCGTCGGCGGCGTTGCCGATCGCCTGGAGCGACCCCTGCTGCCCGAGCACGAAGTTGTGCTGCATGGTGTCGGGGTTGGTGACGACTAATTCCACCAGTTGTCCCGGCGCGACGTTCAACTCCGCCTTGTCGAACTGCATCTGCCCGGAGGTCACACTCAGCTTGATCACCACGTCCGGCGCAGACCGGACCGGCGGGTCCGCAAGCGTGGCGGTTGCCGAAGCCGGCGAGTTTGCAAGCGCCACATGGGCGGCGAGCTCGCCGGGCGTGGTGTAGAGCGCTCCCGCGTTGGTCTGCCGCTCGACCCGATAGCGCCAGGCGCCCGCCAGCGGGACCCGCGCGTCGCCGGCCTGCACGAACATCGAGTCGGGCGTGCCAAGGAAGCCGCCGTCGTTCCGGTTGTTGGTGATCCGGACCGTCACGGTGTTCGCACCGGCTTTCAGCGTTCCCGCAGGCATCTCGTAGAGCGTCGGCGCGTTGCCCCGGCCAGCGCCGGCGCCGCGGCCGCGTCCGTTCGCTGGCGTTGCCGGAGGCGGCGGCGGGGGCGGCCCGAGCGAAACCGACTGGCCGTTCACCCATACGTCGGCCGTGTTGCCAATCCGGCCAATCGACAGCGCCGCCTCGCCAGCCGGCGCGGTCACGTCCACCGATCTCGTGAACCAGACCACCCCATCGAACTCGTCGAGGCCGCGGGATTCCCAGTTGCCGGGGACCTGCATCTCCTTCCAGTCGGCTGACAGCGATGCCTGGTCGGGCGCGCGCCAGTCGGGCTTCGTCGCGCCGAGCCGGAGCGCTATCGGAAGCGAGCCGGCGGGGACCGCCTTCGGGTCGGCCTTGTACTCGCCGAGGAACGCCGCCTTGTGACGGGTGGCGGCAATGAAGGTCGCACGGCTCAGCCAGCGATCGCTGTAGTTCTCGGTGTTCGCGCTCGCCTTGTACAGGAGACGTCCGAGCTCCGGCGACGCCGGCGCATCCGCAATCACGAGAATCGCCGCGAGGCGGGTGTGCAGATCCTTGTCCTCGAGCAGGCCTGCCGCAGTAATCGCATTCGCTCCCTCGGCGGTCTTCGGCAACACCATCGCCGCGGCTTTTCGGACCCCCGCGGCCGGATGCTTCAGCGCTTCGACGGCGGCTTTCGCCGACTCCGTGTCGAGGCTCGACAGCTCGCCGAGTCCATGGAGCGTCCACAGCGCGTGCAGGGCCGCGCCGTTCAACCCGAGCTCGTCGACGGACTTGTTACGGACCAGCGCGATGAGCTGCGGTACCACGTCCTTCTGCCCACGCTCGACGAGCAGCCGCTGCGCGTGGAGCCGCCACAGCATGTTGTCCGAGGAGAGCGCGCTCACCAGGCCGGCAGGATTGGCCTTCGACAGCGACAGCTTCTTCTGCGGCGGCGCGCCGCGATAGACGACCCGGTAGATCCGGCCGCGCGACTCGTCGCGCATCGATGTTTCGTAGGCGTTCCCCGCGCCGTTGCCGTAGCCCCAGACCGTCGGCGTCGGATTGTGCTGGTCGATGAAGTTGTACCAGTCGGCCACCCACACCGCGCCGTCAGGTCCGACCTGCGCCTGCACCGGCGCGACCCACTCCTCTGCGCCGGCGAGCAGGTTCCACCCGTCGCGCGTCACGAACCCGGCGCCGCGCGGCTCGATGATGCCCTGCCCCACCAGGTGCGCCGTCGGCTCGTTGATGAAGGCAATCCGGTTCCAGTACCGCTTGGGGAACGCGCGCGCGGTGTAGAGCTGGTGACCGGCGCCCGCCGTGTAGCCGCCGAACACGTCGACCTGACGGATGTAGGGCGTGACGTAGTGCGCGTTGTAGAACTGCGCGGCGCTCTGATACCCGGCACCGACGGTCCGGCCGCCGCCGGGCGGCATCGGCAGGCCCTCGACCCCATCGAAGTAGCGATTCGGAATCGCCACGTAGAAGCTCGGATCGTTGTTGGCCGTCGAGCCGAAGACGTCGAAGGTTTCGGACATGCCGAGGCCCCAGGTGTTGTTGGTCGTGCCGGTGACCTGCTCGAAGCCTGAGCCATCGGGCTTGAACCGGTAGACGGCCTGCCCGAAGTCGAACGCCTTGCCGTCGACCTGGCCTTTGAACCGCGAATAGCCCACGGTGCCCCAGATGTGATTGTCGAACCCGTACATCAGGTTCGACGGACCCGCGTGCGTATCTCCGATGCCCCAGCCGGTATGGAGGACCTGTTTCACGTCGGCCTTGTCGTCGCCGTTGGTGTCCTTCAGGAACAGCGTGTACGGCATCGCCGTCACGATCACGCCGCCGTTGGCGAACACCAGGCTGGTCGGCAGATTGAGATGGTCGGCGAAGACCGTGAACTTGTCGGCCCGGCCGTCGCCATTGGTGTCCTCGACGATCTTGATGCGATCGTCACCCGGCTGGCCGTTCAACACCACGTTCGGGTAGTCGACGGCTTCGATGATCCACAGCCGGCCGCGCTCGTCGAAGTTGAAGGCAATCGGCTCGACGATGTCAGGTTCCTTCGCAAAGAGCTCCAGCCTGAACTCGGCGGGCACCTGGATGAACTTCATCGAGTCATCGGCAGTGAACGGCAGCTGATACTTCGGCGCCGGATCGCGGTTCTCGTAGTTCGGGACGACGAAGGTGTCGACGTAAGCCACCTCGTGGCATCTTCATCTCGATGTATGCCCGGCGCGCCGGCTCGTCGACCGCCCAGACCGCCGCCTGCTCGATCAGTTTCTGGAAGTTCGGGTTCGCCCAGGTCGAGGCCTCGTGGCCGTAGCCGGTGTAGAACATCCGGCCCTTGCCCTGCGATCTCACCCAGGTGAACGCTTCGCGGCCCTGTCCGAGCGTCCGCTGCATCAGAACGGTCGTCTCGGCGCCGGCAGGCGGCGCGGGAGCCGGCCCCTCGTCAACAGTCGCGAAGGCCTGCACGTCTTTCATGATCGGATGGCCTGCCTGGACGATCTCCGCCGTGACGGCAGTCGCGAGTGCCTGCGCACCCGCTGACGTCGACCCGACCTGGCTGACGAGAGCCGGACTGTGGACGGCGAGGACGCCTTTGCCGCCGTCGACGAACGCCGCCAGCGCCTTCTGCTGCTCCGCGGTCAAGGTCAGATCGCCGAAGATCATCAGCGCGTCGTAATAGCGCAGTTTCTCGGGGGTGAGCGCGTCGGCGGCCGTCGACCGCATGAATCAGCTGGATCCCTCGCCGCGCGAGCGCGGATGTGAGCGGTGGCACCAGCGCTGACGACTGGTGGGGCGCAGCCTCGCTTCCCAGAAAGAGCACGCGTAACGGTCGTGCTTCCGACTCACGCGCGGTCGTCCGCTGCGCCGGCGCGGAGGCCGGCTGCGGCGGCGAAGGGGCCTGCGGTTTCGATTGAGCCAGGACCGTCCACGTGGCGGTGCCGAGCAGGCCGACAACGGCGAGCGCGCTCCAGAACTGCGAGCGGGAAACGCTGAACTCCATGGATATCGGACCTTTCAGGGTATGGAACCGTTTCGAAAGGCCGGTTTTACTACGCGGGAGGGGCGAGATCAACTCCCAACTTCCAACTTCCAACTCCCAAGAGGAGTCGTTCGAACAATGAGGTGAAAGGCGATCAACAAGCTCGCTACGGCGCAACCCTCGCCCCATTGTTCGAACGACTCCCCTTGGGAGTTGGGAGTTGACGCTAAGACGTGTGGTGAGCGGCTTCCCCGTGATCGTCAATCGCGAGCGGCGGCGGCTCGTTGGCGACCACCGACTCGAACTCCCGGCGGAACTCCTCGGGCGAGAGGTTGGCCGACTTCGCCAGGTTGGCGAGCTTCTGCGGGTTGTTGAGGTCGTCGCGGCGGAGCCGGATCATGTAGCGGCGGGCGATCGCGTAGCGCGTTGACGCGATGTCGACCAGGCGGACCTTCGACCGGCCGGTCTCCGGGTCGGTCAACTCCTCGAACGGCACCGGAATGAAGTGGCCGCCCTGCATCGAAATCATCGCGGCGTTGCCGCCGGCGAGCAGGTACTTCGCGGCGCAATAGCCGAGATCGCGCGTGTACTCCATGTCCATCGGAATCGGATCCGCGCAGCGCAGCTCGTAGCCGATGTTCTTGGAGGCGATCGTCATCTTGATGTCGAGCTGCTTCAGGCGCTGCTGCACCTGGGCCTTCAGGATGTTGCCGAGATCGACTTCCGCCAGGCGCAGGTGTCCGTGGCTGTCGCGCTCGACCTCGCTGAGCCCGGCGAGATCCTCCTCGGCCATGTCGAGCACCACGCCTTCAGCGATCACGGCCACGCCGTCGCGCCGTCCCTCGCTGAGCCGCTTGATGATCGCGCCGGTCAGCGTGTCGACGATCGTCTTCAGCCGGATCGGCGCCTTGAACTCCTCCGTGATCAGCGTCAGCGTCGTCCCCGCCCCTTTGCCGATGCCGAGCGCGAGATGCCCCGCCTTCCGGCCCATCGCGACGACGAAATACCAGCGTGTCGTCGTCTTGGCGTCGACCATCAGGTTCTTGACGATATCCACGCCGTAGTGCCGCGCCGACTGGAACCCGAAGGTGTCGACGTAATCGGGCAGGAACAGGTCGTTGTCGATCGTCTTCGGCACGTGAACCACCCGCAGCGCCCCGGCGGCATGCCGCAGGAGCATCATCGCGGAATACGCGGTGTCGTCGCCGCCGATGGTGATGAGCTGCGACACGCCCAGCTTCTTCAGCGAGGCGAGCGTCGCATCCAGCAGCTTCGGATCCTTCGTCGGATTCGCGCGCGCGATGCCGAGGTGCGAGCCGCCGCGGAAGTGAATGCGGCTCACCGAGTCAATCGTGAGCGGCACCGTATGCTCGGTGTCGCCCTGCATGATCCACTCGAACCCGTCGCGGATGCCGATGACGTCGAGCCCCGCGAGGCGCGCGCGAATGGTGGCGGCGCCGATGACGCTGTTGATGCCGGGGGCGGGGCCACCGCCGACGAGAATGGCGAGCTTGTTCATGATGGGGGAAGGGTCAGGGTTCCAAGGTTCCGGGTGCCGGGTTCAAAGGTTCGGTTCATGGTTCCGGTTCGGTTCGAGGTTCCGGGTTCAAGGTTCGGTTCCGGGCTCGTTGTGGGCGTGAACGTGAACCCCGAACCCCCGAACCGAACCCTGAACCGTGAACCGAACCCTTGAACCTGGAACCCCGGAACCCGGAACCGCCAGCGTCAGAGAGTCTTCGTGTCGGTGAGGCCGAAGCCCTGGCGGTACTGCCGGCGCAGCAACTGCTCGCCTTCGAGCGGCTGATCGCTGGTCGCCACTGAGTTGGTGATCTCCATCTTCGCGCCGTCGTAGTGGATCTTCTGGCCGGCGCGCAGCGCGACGACGCCGAGCAGCATGACCTCGGTGAGCTGCGCGGCGTATTCGAATGGCGACGAGATCTCGGCCTTGCCCTTGATCGCCTCGACCCAGTTCATCTCGTGTTCCTCGTGCGCGATCCGCTTCAGCTTCTGCGGCGGCGCGTTCTTCGCCGCCGGATGCGGCGACGGATAGAGCCGCGGCTCGAGCCCGTAGGTGTCCTGAATCAGCTTGCCCTTGGTGCCGACGTACATCAGGCCGCCGCCCGGGTTCATCCGCGCGTCGCCGATGTCTTCCGGCTTCGGCGGCAGCAGGCCGCCGTCGTACCAGGTCAGCTTCACCGGCGGCAGGTTGCCGCGCTTCGGGAACTCGTAATACGTCGTCGTCGCCGACGGATACGACGCGCCGTTGAACGGCGTCGACAGCGTTTCGACCGTGGTCGGGAAGCCGAGGTTCAGCGCCCAGAACGGGTGATCGACCAGGTGCGCGCCCATGTCGCCGAGCGCACCCTGACCCCAGTCCACCCAGCCGCGCCAGTTGAACGGGTGATAGATCGGGTGGTACTCGACCTCCGGTGCGCCGCCGAGGAACAGGTTCCAGTCGAGATCCGCCGGCTTGGGATAGTCGCCGACGAATGCCGCCGCCAGCCGCTTGTCGACGGCGCGGCCGTCCCAGCCGAGCGGACGGTTCGGATCGGGTGGTGAGCGGAGCGGGGCGCGGAATGCCCTGCGGCCAGTAGCCGAGCGGGCGGTTCGTCCAGACGTGCACCTCGCGCACCTCGCCGATGGCGCCGCTCTGCGATCAGCTCGTAGCCGGTCCGCGCATCGTCGGTCGAGTGCCCCTGGTTGCCCATCTGGGTGACGACCTTCTTGTTGTCACGCGCCTTCTTCGCGAGCACGCGCGCTTCCTCGACCGACCAGCAGAGCGGCTTCTGCACGTAGACGTGCTTGCCGAGATCCATGGCCATCGTGGCGATCGGCGCGTGCATGTGATCGGGGGTCGCGACCACGACGGCGTCGATGTCCTTCTGCTTCTCGAGCATCTCGCGATAGTCGCGATACTTCGCCAGCTTCGGCAGGTTCTGCTCGACGAACCGCTTGGCGTTGTCGCGGCTGTTCATGGCCGCCCGGCGCGCGTTGGCTTCCTGCTGCGCCTTGGACGGCTGCGACTTCTGCGCGCTGCCGCCGCCGCGCTGCGCCGAGGTCGGCGAAGCGGCCGCGGCGTTCTCGAAGCGCTTGATCGCCGCCGCCATGCGGGAGTCGTGCACGTCGCAGAACGCGACCAGGTTCTGGCTCATGAGCGCCTGCGCGTTGCTGGCGCCCATGCCGAACCCGATCACCGCGATGTTGACCGTGTCGCTCGGGGCCTGGATTCCATGTCCGAGCACGTGCCTGGGCACGATGGTGATCGCCGCACCGGCGCCCGCTACCGTGCTCACGAACTTGCGTCTTGAGATGTCGCCCATCTGTATGCCCTTTCTAATCGCACGTGGCTGAGAGGTATCGAAGTCAGCGGAGCTATTTTATACCCGTGGGGACCGCCGAGCCGGCGGGGAAAGACACAAGGCTCCGGGCACGCCGGGTCAGCACCGCCGCCACGTAGAACACTGCCACGACCAGCAGGAGAAACCGGAAACCGGTCGCCAGCGACAGGTATTCCGCCACGCCCCCGACCATCGCGCCGAGCAGGTTGGTGCCGTAATCGCGCGCCAGCGAGGTCGAGTGCTTGATCGCGGAGCCGAACAGCAGGCCCGCGCACAGGATCGGGCTGAACATCAGCAGGGCGTAGAACACCGACTCGGCCGCACGGCTGTTCAGGGCAACCCGGCCGATCGGGATGACGCGCGTTCAGGAGCAGCAATCCCACGAGTACGGCCGCGACCAGCCCGGGACGCCGGATCTCGACCCGCGACACGATGAACGTGGCGAGGAGCGCCATGCCCAGTACCGAAGCAATGGCCAGCGACGCCACCACCCAGGTCGACCCCCACAGCAGGGCGAACTGGATGATCGCCTTGGTCTCGAGCAGCATGAAGCCTGCCCCGAGGAAGAAGAACTCCCATGACCATCCGCCCCCCTGGCCCCGCTGCACCCAGAGCACGGCGCCGACCGACACGAGCAGGATGAGGGCCAGCGCATAGATGTAGTGCTGCGGCACGTGCCGATCGCGCAGATACAGGAAGGGCCAGTCGTCGGTCGCCGGTTCGATGGAGGCGTCGCGCGTGTGCATCCGTGCGGGAGCGGGCGCGTGCGACTGGTTGTAGGCGGTGACACGCTCCGGGATGACCGGATCGGTCTTCAAGGAGGCGAGCCTCGGCCCGGCGAGCATGATCCCGAGGTAGGCGCGGGCCTCGTGCACGTGCACGCGCGGCTCGCTGCCGAACGCCGCGGCGGCGATATTGGCCAGCCGGTCCACCAGCCACTTCTCGCGGAAATAGTTGTAGACGACCAGCAGCCCGTCGCCGGTGAGCCGATCCCGGACCGCCCGGAACGACTCGGTCGTGAACATGTAGCTTTCGAGCCGGACCCCGGAGAAGCTCGATTGCAGCGTCAGCGAGTCGATCAGCGCGAACACCACGAGGTCGTACTTCTTGGTCGTCGTCCGGAGGTAATGCCGCGCATCGTCATTGATGACCGTGACGCGCGGATCGTCGAAGGGATGGTCGGGGTGCAGCTGGCGGCCGAGACGCAGGATCGTCGGGTCGATCTCGACGGCATCCACGTGCTCCGCGCCATGCATCAGCGCGGCGGCCACGTCGGTGCCCGAGCCCGCGCCGAGGATCAGCACGTTCTTGAACGAGTCACCGAAGACGGTGTAGGGCCACTGGTAGAAGTATTCCTTGTGGGCCACCGGCGCCATGGACTGGTGAAAGATGTTGTTCACCTCGACGACCGTGTCCTCGCCGCTCTTGCCGACGGTGATCTTGTAGTAGGGCGACCACAGCGCCCCGCGCGCCATGAGGTGGACGAGCACCAGCGAGACCGCCAGCAGTCCGACGTCCACGATCACGGCCGCCCGCGGCGACGGCCGCCGCGCCGGCGCCATCCGGATGCCTTCCGGAACCCCGAAGTCCTTCGCCGGCTCCGGCGTCACGAGCAGCACGACGGCGACGGCAAACACGAGCGCGAACCAGACCACGGGCGGCAGCTCGAGCCACGACATCACCGCGAACGCGATGACCCCGGTGAGGCTGCCCGCGATGTTCAGCGTGTAGGCCGTCAGCGGTGGACGCGATGCCATCTCGCGCGCCATCCGCTGCGCCGCGGTCGCCAGCAGCGCCGCGACCGACACGAACAGCACGGGCAGCAGCAGCGTGGACTCGACCGGCAGCACGGGATCCGTGGTGCCGCTCGTGAAGTAGATGCTCCCCGACGGCGGAATCGCGACCTCGAGCCGGAACGCGTAGACCGCGCCGATGACGGCGGCGGTCAGGACCGGAAACCACGCAAACAGGCGCGCCCGCGCCGGCGCCAGCAGGCAGCCGATGCCAATGCCCAGAAAGCTCGCCAGGAGAATGAAGTTCGAGAAGTACGAGAGCAGCCGGATGTAGGCGGGCATCCAGCGGATAAGGGCGATCTCGACGAACAGGACTACGAAGGAGGCGAGGAAGACTAGCAAGTAGGTTCAGGGTTCAGAGGTTCAGGGGTTCAGGGTTCGGTTCGGGTCAGGTCGGTTCAGGCGGGTTCCGGGTTCAGCGGGGTTCATGGTTCAGGGTTCAAGGTTCAGGGTTCGCGACGCGGCTCCGAACCGCGAACCTCGAACCCCGAACCGAACCTGAACCCCGAACCGAACCCTGAACCCGGAACCCCTGAACCCGGAACCCTTACTTGACAGTCAAGCGTGCCCTTCATCCCCGCCTGGAAGTGGCCCGGGAACGAGCACAGGAACGGGTAGTCGCCCGCGGCCGCCGGAACCTTGAAGGTCACTTCGACGGTCTCGCCCGCCCCGGCCAGACCGGTGTGGGCGATCACGTCCGCCTTCTTCTCCGCGGGGATGAAGTCGGTCGCGCGCGCGTTCATCGCGGCGGTGACGAAGTCGGTGACGACGGCTTTCTTGTTGAGGAGCACGAAGTTGTGCGCCATCGCGATCTTCGGCATCGCGCCCTTCGCCGTCAGTCGAATCCGCAGCTGCTCACCGGGCTTCGCCGTGATCGTCGGCAGGCTGTACTTCATGTCTTCGGTGCCGGCGATCTCGATGGTCCGGACGCCCTTGGCAGCCGCTGCTGCGGGCTTCTCACCAGGCGCCGCAGGCTTCTGCGTGGCGCTCGCCGCCGGCTTCGTCGTGGGAGCCGCGGGCTTTTGGGTCGCGGGGGTCTGAGCCGCAAGCGGCGCCGCGAGCATGACTGACAGGATCACGTGCTGAAACATAACAGAGCCTCCTCATGGTCCAGTGCCTCTGCTGGACCTGGGATACCGGTTACAGTGCGATAGGAGTCAGTTGGCCGGCCACTCCAGCATCTCCGGGATGGCCTCGCTGACCGCGGAGACACAGAAATATTCTACGCTGACCTGCGACCCCGCCGGAATCCACCTGAACCCGGGCGTGTCGAACAAACGGCCGCGCTCGACCATCGCCTGCCTGGTTTCGGGAAACGGAGAGACGCCGAACTCCATCCCGCGCGTGATCGTGCGTGAGTTCCATGGCGCCTGGACGCGGCTGAGGTTTTCTTCCCAGATGCCGAGCCACGGGAAGTCCTTCCGCCGCCAGACATACCCGAACGCCAGCCGCGCCTCGGGCGAGAACGCCAGAAAGAACGCGTCGTGCCGAGCCGGATCCGTCAGGTGAGCTGTATACGCGCTCGACGTCGGCGCGTCGTTGAACGCTCGAAGATCCGCGGTGCCGCCGTCGATCCGCGGCGCGTGCGGCCACTCGAAGTCGGCGCCCGCGCGCAGGTAGTCACCCGCGCCGAACGGCGACTCGAAAACCCGCGACCGCCCCACCGACGCGCGGAACTGGGTCTGCCCTTTCTGCAGGAAGGGCGGACCGAGCGTCACGTGCTCGGTCCATCCCACCGGCTTGTCCACGCCGCCCCGGTTCTGCACCGTTTCGCGGATCCAAACGGCGCGCCCCCTCAGCTCGATCCGGCGCTCCACGCCGAGCTCCGCGCGCGGCAGGCTGGCGCGCATCACGACCGCGTCGGCCGTCGCGCTGAGGTCGAAGTCGGCGGTCGAGACCTCCCCGTGAACCGGCAGTCCGACCCGGGCCTCGGCCTCCGACGGCCCACCGAAGATGTCGAGACAGAGGTTGTGGCCCATGATCCCGGCAAGCAGGCTCGATTCGACGGTGCCGCCGTATTCGGGATGCCGCTGAGGGTCGTACCGCGCGGGTTCGATTGAGGGCCACGGCGGCGTCCACAGCGGATTCACGCCCGACGCGCTTGTCGAGGACCTCGGCCAGGTGGCCGCCGCCTCTCAGCACGGTGACGCGCAGGTCGTCGTTCTCAATCGAGGCGGCTTGACGGCCACGATACGTCGTCAGCATCGAGGCATTGTAAGGGGGACGGCCGCAGTCCGCCGTCCGCAGCCCGCCGTCCGGTTTCCGGATCGCGGACCGCCGACCGCGGCTGTCTCCTTGTCGTTTCGTTCCGCGAAACGGGCACGGCCAGCCGAAATGCGCTTGATGTGCCGCGGCGCCCGAAGGTATCGTCGCCTGTTCCCTCATCGAGGATTCTCGAGGACGACTGATGCTCAATCGCACCCAGGTTCAACAGGCGCTCGACGCCGGCGGCGGTCTCCTCCGGCTGGAACCGAGCTGGGTTCCCCGCTCCTTCATGGTGCCGGGACGCCGGCTCAAGCTGCACCCGGATGATGTGTATGCGCTCGGCGGTCATCGCGGCGGGATCAACGAACGGTGGTTTTCGTCGACCACCAATGCCGACAACGGTCCCGGCACCCCGCCCGACGAGGGCCTGAGCTACGTGCGGCTGGCCGACGGCACGCGCTTCCTGCTCAAGGACGCGGTCGATCAGGCCGGCGATCTGCTGCTCGGCAAGGACGTCATCGAACGCGAGAAGGGCTGGAACCTTCTCTGCAAGTTCTTCGACAACCTCGGGGCCATCCCGCACCACATGCACCAGAGCGACGAACAGGCCAAGCTGCTCGGCCGCAAGGGCAAGCCCGAGGCCTACTACTTCCCGCCGCAATACAACGAAACGTTCAACAACTTCCCCTACACCTTCATGGGCCTGGAGCCGGGCACGACGAAGGCGGACGTCCGCGCGCTGCCTGGAGAACTGGAACCGCGGCGACAACGGCATCACGTTCCTCTCGCGCGCCTACCGCCTCGAGCCCGGCACCGGCTGGCAGATCGACCCGCGCATCCTGCACGCCCCCGGCTCGCTGGTCACCTACGAGCCGCAGGTGAACAGCGACGTCTTCGCGATGTACGAGTCCGAGGTCGACGGCCGCATCGTGCCCTGGGATCTCCTGGTCAAGGACGTCCTGCCCGAATACCACAAGGACCTCGACTACATCGTCGAGATGCTCGACTGGGACGCGAACACCAACCCGAACTTCGGCGCCGACAACAAGCGGTTCCCGAAGCCGGTCTCCGACAGGCGTCTCCGCGAAGGACGCGGGCTATCAGGAGCTCTGGGTGTGCTACGGCACCGGCTGGTATTCCGCCAAGGAGCTGACCGTGCAGCCGAAGCGGTACGGTCACGATCAAGGACAGCGCCGCCTACGGCATCATCGTCACGCAGGGCTACGGCCGCTTCGGCAAGCTGGCCGGTCTCGACGCCGTCGATGATCCGCTTCGGACAGATGACGGAAGACGAGCTGTTCGTCTCGGCCGCCGCGGCCGCCGAAGGCGTGACCATCGAGAACCTCAGCGAGTCGGATCCGCTGGTGATGCTGAAGCACTTCGGCCCGGGAATCCGGATGCAAGGCTGTGACGAAGAAGAAGTAGCCGAGCAGTGCGAGACGTGGGGCACGGCAGACCGGCTCCGGCTGGGCTCGAGGCTCTGGCACCGCGAGCTGGACGCGAGCCGGGGCCGTCCGCAAGCAAATGCAGACAAAGTGACGAACCAGCAGCAGACAATCAACACCTATGCACAAATATCCAGCCATCCATAACGCCATGTGGCCCGGCCTGGTCGGCAAGGGCGGACCCGGCGCCGAGCCGCCGATCGACCTCGACACGATGCTCGATCTCACCGCGAAGGCCGAGGTCAACGGCGTCAAGTTCGACGGCGTCGATCTGTTCCTGTTCGATCCGCACGTCAGCATCGACTCGACCGACGACGACCTGAAGAAGCTCGCCGACAGCATCGGCGAAGCGCAATCTCGTCGTCGGCTCGCTGGTCGCGCCGGTCTGGCCGCCGACCGGCGGCGGCTCGGCGATGGGCAGCGACGAGGAGCGGCAAGGCGTTCGTCACGCAGGTGCGGAAGGCCTGCGCGATCGGCCAGAAGCTGAACGCGACTCGGCATCCGCAAGTACGGCGTCATCCGCATCGACTCGGCGGCGAGCCCCGCCGACTGGGCCAAGGATCCCGCCGGCAACACGAAGAAGATCGCCGAGACGTTCCGCGAGGCGGCCGACGTCGCCGAAGGCTACGGCGAGAAGCTCGCCGCCGAAGGGGAAATCTGCTGGGGCGGCATGCACAGCGTGAAGCGGAACGTCGAGCTGCTCGAAGCAGGTCGGCCGGCCGCAGACCGTCGGCTTCCAGGCCGACATGGCCCACACGCTGCTCTTCACGATGGGCTACAACGCGCCGGACGACCGCATCCTGCCCGAGAACTTCGACTGGTCCGATCAGAAGACGCTGGACGAAGGGCTGCGCAAGATGACCGACGCCCTGCGGCCGTGGACGATCGACTTCCACGTCGCGCAGAACGACGCGACGGTCAACGGCTCCGGCTCGCACGACAAGACCGGCCGCCACTGCCAGCCGCTCGATCCCAACGGCAAGCTCGACATCGTCAAGCACGCCGGCTTCTGGCTGCGCGACGAGAACGGCAACGTCACCCGCAAGTTCAAGCACATCTGCTGGGACGGCTGCATGTTCCCGAACGAGGTGATGGGCCAGCAGAAGACGTGGAACGACATCCTGGGCGTGATGATCGCGGTGCGCGACGCGCACGGGTGGGACTAGAGTCGCGGGCTCGCGGCTCGCGGGATCGGGGGCTCGCGGACAGATCGCCAGTAACCAAAAGGCTGCCGAATACATGAAAAACCTGAACATCGGCCTGGTCGGCTACGGCTTCATGGGCCGCACCCACTCGAATGCCTTCCTGCAGGCGCCGCGCTACTTCGATCTTCCCTACAAGCCGGTCCTCAAGGCGGTCGCGGCGCGCAACGAGGACGCGTGAAGAAGTTCGCCGCGAACTGGGGCTACGAGTCCTACGAGACCGACTGGCGGAAGCTGATCGAGCGCAAGGACATCGACGTCATCGACATCGCCAGCCCGAACGACACGCATCGCGAGATCGCCATCGCCGCCGCCCAGGCCGGCAAGATGGTGATGTGCGAGAAGCCGCTCGGCCGGACCGCCGACGAGGCCAAGGCGATGGTGGCTGCGGTCGAGGCCGCCGGCGTGCCGAACACGGTCTGGTACAACTACCGCCGCGTGCCGGCCGTCGTCCTGATCAAGCAGCTGCTGGACGAGGGCACGTTCGGGCGGATCTTCCACTACCGCGCGAAGTTCCTGCAGGACTGGACGATTTCACAGGACCTGCCGCAGGGCGGCGAAGGGCTGTGGCGCCTCGATGTCTCGGTCGCCGGCAGCGGCGTCACCGGGGATCTGCTGGCCCACAACATCGACACCGCGCTGTGGCTGAACGGCCCGATCGCCGAGGTCACCGCGATGACCGAGACGTTCATCAAGGAGCGGAAGCACAACCTCACCGGCAAGGTCGAACCGGTCGGCATCGACGACGCCAGCGCGGTGCTGTGCCGGTTCGAGAACGGGTCGCTCGGGATGTTCGAGGCGACACGCTACGCGCGCGGCCACAAGGCGCTCTACACGCTCGAGATCAACGGCGAGAACACTTCCGCCCGCTGGGATCTCCACGACCTGCACCGGCTGCAGTACTTCGATCACCGCGACGAGGGCCGCGTCCGCGGCTGGCGGAGCGTCCACATCACCGACGGCGATCAGCCCTACATGAAGCACTGGTGGGTGCCCGGCCTCCAGATCGGCTACGAGCACACGTTCATCCACCAGTTCGCGGATTTCGTCGACGCCGCGGCAAAGGGTAAGGCGCTGGCACCGACGTTCAGAGACGGTCTCGCCACCGATTACGTCACCGACGCGATCCTCAAGTCGGCAAAGACGCGGCAGTGGGAAAAGGTCGGGAGTTAGGACAAATCCCAAGCTCCAAATCCCAAGCTCCAAGGAGCACGCAAATCCCAGAGGCTGCAAGCTCCGAACTCTCAAGATCTACGTGGGAGTTGAGCCTGGTGAGTGCGTTGTCTGGATTTGGGATTTGGAGCTTGGGATTTAACGGCGTCAGAACCTGAACCGCACTCCAATCTGAAACGCCCGCGGCGCCAGCTGCGACGTCACGCGCCCGAAGTTCGTGCTGCTCATGTCCGTGGTCGGATCCGCGAGGTTGACGCGGTTGAAGGCGTTGAACGCGTCGAGCCTCAACTCTCCTGACCACCGCTGCACCCGGAACTTCTTCGTCAGCGAGAGGCTCACGTCGATGTAGCCGGGTCCCCGGTATGCGTTGCGCGGCAGGTTGCCGTTCTCCCCCGGCGCCGGCAGCGGGAAGTCCGACACCTTGAAGATCCCGTTCAGGTATTCGTCCTGGCTCCAGCCGCTCGTTTTGATCCCCGCGGCGGGAGCATTCGGCCGGTCACCGCCGTTGTTGTCGGCGTTCAGGTCGCCACGCGGGTAGGTCCCACCGGTCGTGATGCTGATCGGGTATCCGCTCTGCAGGATGGCCGACCCTGCGAGCTGCCAGCCACCGAGCAGCGTTTGAGTCAGGCCGGAGCCGTTCCGGAAGAATGGCAGCTCCCAAAGCCCGACGACCGAGAGCTTGTGCGTGGCGTCGTACCCCGCGACCGCGCGGTCGGCCTGGATGTCGTCGGCATCCTGATACGCCGTGGTGCCGACGGCGAGATCGGCGTCGTCCATGGCTTTGCCGAACGTGTAGGCCCCCTGCAGCATGTAACCCTGCTGGAAGTTGCGCTTCAGCCCGACCGTGCCCCCGTGAAAGTCGGACTTCGACGTCGACGTCACCATCGTGATCGATCCGAAGCTCGGGTTGATGCCGTCGAACCGGCCGTCGAGCAGATCGCCGCGGAAGCGGTTGACGTTGTAGGCGTTGTGAAGGTTCCGGCCGGCCGAGCCCATGTAGTTGGCGTCGGCGACGATGCCCCACCCGAGCTCGCGCTGAACGCCGGCGAACCAGTTGTGCACCAGGGGGCTGACCAGGTTGGGATCGACGGTGGTGAGGTTGACCCGCGCCCCGATGACGCCGTTACGCGGATCGAGGCCGACCTGCAGCGCGGGATCGACCGGATAGCCCAGGTAGGGCTTCGAAGGATCCCCGAGGCTGTAGGTGAACGCCGTCCCGAAGAACTGCCCGAGGACGACCGAGGCCCGGAGCGGCGGGCTGTGTCGGTAGTTCTCGGTGGGCAGGTTCATGAGCCGATCGAACGCGAGCCCGTAGCCGCCGCGCACGGACGTGCGGCCGTCGCCGCGGGGATCCCACGCGAACCCGAGCCGCGGCGCGAGGTTGTTGTTGTCGGTCGGGTAGAACTTGTCCACGAAGTCCACACGCGCCGACGCGAGTTGCTCCCGGCCGCTGGCGCCAGGCCCGTAAATGAGGTTCCTGAGCCCGTCGTCGCTGTCCTTGAACGTGCCGTAATTCTCGTACCGCACGCCGGCGTTGATGGTGAAGTTCTGCGTCAGCTTCCAGTCGTCGTTGATGAAGAACGCCCACTCGGTCTGCGTCAGCTCCGAGTACGCGGTCACCGGCTCGCCGGTTCTGGGATCGACGTAGCGGGTCATCTGGATCGACTCGTCGTCGGCGAAGTTGAGGAGGCTCGTGAACGAGTAGGCGGGAATGTAGTTGTTGGTGTTGGTTGCCGAGCCGTACATCTGCCGCAGCTCGCCGCCCATCTTGAGCATGTGGCTCGACGCGACCCACGTGAAGATGTCCTTGAAGTGCCAGTTGGTCTGCCACCAGCCGTTCGGATATCCCGACTGTCCGAATCCCGTCGCGCCGGTGATGGTGATGCCGGGAATCTCGAGATGTTCCGGGGTGTCGGGCAAGCCGACCAGCCGCATCACGCCGCCGCGAAACTCATTGAGCTTCGAGGAGTTGAAGGTGTGCGTGTAGTTCACGTTGCCGAACGTCGTCCAGTTGGGGGTGGGCCGGTTGAAGGCCGGCCGGATCCCGCCGGTCACGGCGTACGACCGGGTGCGATAGAAGTTGCCATACAGGCGATCCCGTCCGGGCTTCAACTCGTAATCGACCCGGGCGCTGAACTGATCGCCATCGCGCCAGCCCTCCGGAACGAAGAACGCGGTGCCGATATCGAGGATGCCGTCATTCGGGCCCACGACGTTGGCGCCGGGTGCCGGGCTGCCGAGGTCGCGGAAGTTCGAGGTCGGATTGACCGCTGGAGCGAACTCCCTCAGGAGGCGCGCCGCGATGCTGTTCGGCCGCGTCTGCTGGATGAAGTTGCGGAACTCGGGGGTCTCGACGGTGAAGGTCGAGCCGCGCGCCCCAGTCTGCCGCAGCCCCTCGTATGACGTGAAGAAGAACAGGCGATTGCGCGCGATCGGCCCGCCCAGGCTGTATCCGAACTGGTTCTTGCTGAATTCCGGGACCGAGGTCTCGAACACGTTCTTCGCCGAGAGCTGGTTGCCAGTGAAGTAGTACGAGCCGCTGCCGCGGAACTCGTTGGTGCCGCCCTTGGTAATCACCTGGATCTGCGCGCCCGGGTTGCGTCCATCCACGGCGGAGAAGTTGTTGGACACCACCCGCACCTCTTCGACCGACTCGGTGTTGGGCGTCAGGTTGGTGATGCCGCCGCGCGCCACGCCGTTGGTGCTGGTGTCGTCGACCGTGAAATTGTTGGCCTCGTCTCGCTGACCACTTGCGTTGATCCTGGGCGCGGACTCGCCGGCGAACGAATCGTCGGCGCCGCCACCGCCGCTGATCGACGCGGAGAATCCCCGGCCGGTGACGCCGGGCTGCAGCGCGAGCAGGTTGTAGAGATTCCTGCCGCTCAGCGGCATCTCCTGCAGCAGCGTGCGATCCACCCGACCCGAGACGCGCCCCTGCTCGGTCTCGACGAGCGGCGCGCGCGACTCGACTGTCACGGTCTCCGCCACGCCCGAGACCTCCAGCGTGAAGTCCAGCCGCACCGTCTCGCTGATCCCGACCTTCAGGTTCTGCCGCTGGGCCTTGAGAAACCCTGCCTTCTCGACCTCGACGGTATACACACCAGCCCCGAGGCTGGGGACACGATAGACGCCGTCCGCGGAGGTCGTAGCCTCGCGCGTGACGCCGGTCGTCACGTGGGTGACCCGCACCGTCGCACTGGGCACGAAGGCCTGCTGCGAGTCGGTAATGGTGCCCTGGAGCGCGCTGCTGAACTGTGCGGCCGCGGGGAGCGGCGTCAGCAGGACGACGAACAGCAACGATGCCAGCCTCAGAGACCTAACAGTGGTCATCGGACCTCCTTTGGCGGGGGTAACCGGCGCTCGAACCGGTCCCACATCTGCGAGCAGGGGGACTATAGCGCCGCGCCGGAGGCTGGGACGAAATTTATTTGGCGCGGCGTGTCAACCCCAACTTCCAACTTCCAACTTCCAAGTTGGTCTCTTCGAAGAGACTCGCCTTGGGAATTGGAGGTTGGGAGTTGGGAGTTATCGAGCGCGGCTTACCCGAGCAGGCCGCGCAGGAACGTGAGCCCGTTCTCCGCGAGGGCATCCTGGGACGACTCGAACGAGCGCCAGATCGCCGCTGCGCGGGCAATCGTCTTGACCTTGCTGGTGAACGACTCGATCACGACGGGGCCGTCGTAGCCCGCATCCCTGACCGCGGCCGCGACTTCCTTCCACGGCACATGTCCCGAGCCTGGTGCGCCGCGATCGTTCTCGCAGCCGTGGAGGTGCTTCAGCCGTTTCCCTGCGGCGCGGATGGCGTCCCCGACCGACTTCTCCTCGATGTTCATGTGGAACGTGTCGAGCAGGATGCCGCAGGCCGGACTGTCCACCCGATCGACGACCTCTATCGCCTGTTGCGAGAGGTTCAGGAAGCTGGTCTCGAACCGGTTGAGGGGCTCGACGCACAGGACGACGCCGCTGTCGCGCGCGTGCGCCGACAGCTTCTTCAGTTGATCGACCAGCAGATCGGTGTCCCGCTTCCGCTCGTCCCCGGTCTGCTGCCAGGTACGCCCGACGGCGCTGTAAAGCGGCCCGACCACGTTCTTCGCCCCGAGCGTGCCGGCCGCGTCGATGCAGTGGCGGACGTAGTCCATCCCGTTCTGCCGGATGCTGCCGTCCTCATGAATCAGGTCGCGATCCGGCCCCATCGCCGCGCACACGCTCACCGCGAGCCCGTTGTCCTTCGCCACCGTCGCCGCGCGCGTGTAGTCCAGATCGCTCGTGCTCTCGATGCCGAACTCGAACAGGTCGAACCCCATCTTCTTGACCTTCGGCGCGAGCTCCTCGAACGCCTGCGTATTCACCGGCGACGTCCAGACCCAGCCATTAACTCCGAATTGCATCTTCGCTTGTTCCTTGTATTGGTTCACTGTCAAATCCCAAGCGCCAAATCCCAAGCTCCAACCACTCCCAACTGCCAAATCCCAAACGAACGCCCAAGCTCAACTCCCAATCCCACCTGGGAACGTTGGGAGTTGGAAGTTGGGAGTGGTCGGTGTTGGGGTTTGGCGCTTGGGATTTGTCGATGCTTCCCCTCTATATGCACCGCGCGATACCCGCCGATGCTCTTGAAGTAGAAGAACAGCCCGATGTAGATGAGGGCCATCGCCAGGGGGATGAACGAATCCGCCTTGAGCGTCTCGCGGTCGCCAACGATGCTGGCTTCGACGACCGTCTGCTGCTCGGGCGTCTTCGGCTTCGCCTGCTGTGCGGCCGACAGCTTCGTGCCGTCGAGGCCGTGCACCTCTTCGAGGAACAGGAACTTGCTGGGCGTCGGCGCCTTGTACCTGCTCGTAGATGGCCGGCGCGGTCGTCTGCAGGTGCTCCGCGGTATAGCGATCCTTGGCGTAGCCGAGGCCCGGACCGCCGAGCAGGCCCGCCGACATCATGCCGATGCCGCCCATGATCGACATCGCCACCGCACCGGTCCGCGGGAACCGATCGCCGACCACCGCCAGCATCGTCGGCCAGAAGAACGTCTTGCCGACCGCGTAGACGGCCAGCGCCATCATCGCCCCCGCGAAGGTGTCGATGCCGCTGACCAGCCGGAGGCCGATCACCGCCAGCGATGCACAGATCAACAGCAGGCCGATCGGCGAGATCTTCAGATGCCGTTCGATGAAGTCTGCACAGAACCGCAGCGAGAACATCAGGAACGACGTGAAGACGAAGAGGATTTTGCCCTCCGCCGGGGTCAGGATGTTGCCAGTGATGTTCTGGATCCAGCCATCGGTGCCGAGCTCGACGGCGCCAATGAGCAAGTGGGCGATGAAGAGCACGAACAGCAGGATCGCGCCCACGGAGAAATTGGTCTTGACCCCGACGATTAACAGCAGCCCGAGCGCAACCGCCCAGCAGAGCGTGTTCCAGGTGGTGGACGTGAAGAAAGTACTGCCGGTGAAGAATCCGAGGATGCCGCCGAGCTGATCCTTGAAGAACAGGCCGACGAGGAAGCACGCGACCAGGGAGCCGAGAATGCCGACGTCGCGCATCATCTCGCCGACGCTCAGGCCCTTCTGCGACGCCTCCGACTTCGGGAAGTGCTGGCCCATGAAGGCGAGGCCGTAGAGAGCCGTGGGCACCAGGAACAGCCCGAGCTGGATCTTCCAGCTGACATGCATCCCGTCGCCGAGGATCCACCCGATCAGGCCGCCGACCACCAGGCCTGCAGGCCAGCTCGCATGCAGCATGTTCAGGTAGTGGGTGCGGTTACTCGGGAACAGCGTCGAGACGAGCGGGTTCGCGACGGCTTCGAGCGTGCCGTTCGCGAGAGCGAACACGAACGTGCCTATGTAGAGAAACAGGTAGGCAGTGGACTGCGCCTGCCCCTTGGTGGCGGCGAACGTGATGAACGCCGACAGCACGTGGAACAGGAAGGCGGCGACGACGAGCTTGCCGTAGCCGATCTTGTCGACCACGATGCCGCCGATGATGATGCCGAAGCAGAAGCCGGTGAACCCGGCGCCGCCGATCGCGCCGAGCTGCGCGCCGGTGAACCCGAAGTCGGCAGCCCAGTTGAACAGGATGCCGCCGCGGACGCCCGCGCCTATCGCCGCTGCGAAGATGGCGAGCGAGCCCGCCCACAACAGCCGCATGGCATTCGACGCGATCGCGTCGGTGGTCACAGTCTTGGTCATGGGGCCTCTGTCGCTCCTGGTCTAGAAAGAAGATGAAGTGAAGCCGGCCTATCGGCTGGTTGCCCTCGTTCGGGGGCCTTTAGTGAGGTTCTCTGCCAGAAACAGCCCGCTCTTCCCCGCGCACACCACATCGAGATCACCGTCGCCGTCGATGTCGACGACCGGAATCTGCATGCCGCCGCCCATGCGGCCGCCAAACTCAATCAGATGACGGATCCATTCGACTGGTCGCGCCGTAGCCGCCGGTTGGTCGCTGGCGGCGGACGCGGACCGCACCGGAGATCCCGTCGCTTCAATTGGCCTGACCTCGTACCAATAAACGCCGAGGGGCTCACGTTCGCCGGGATCCGATCCGTTATGTGCCATGAAGCGCTTGCCGGTCACGAGATCCAGCCTGCCGTCGCCGTTGAGGTCGACCAGTGTCGACGCGTGGCCCTGTGACCACGCATTGTCGATCATGCGCTTCGTCCACTTCCCGTCCGACCCCTGCTCGAACCAGAACACGCCGAAGTCGTGGCCAGCTGCAGTCACGACGTCGTTCCTGCCGTCGCCGTTGACATCGAGCACGTGCATGAAGCCGAGCTCGGCGGTCCGTGGCGGCGCTGAAGGATTGGCTGCGGCAGCGGCGCCGCCTGCCGGCTCGCGTGGCGTGATCGGGCCGTTCACCGACTCCCATGCGGCGTGATAGGTCCAGTTGCCCGGGGCCCGCGGATCCGCCGGCGCTTCGAGCCACCCGCGCGGCGTCAGGATGTCGTTCCGGCCGTCCTTGTTGACGTCGCCCGCGCCGATGCCGTGGCCGTAGCTCTGATCGCTGACGACGTGCTTGATCCAGGAGCCAGTAGCTGAAGCCCCCGACCCTGCCGAACCTGCCGCCGAGCCCCCAGCCCCGAGCCCCGAGCCCCGGCTCTTATTGACTTCGTACCACGACTGCCCGGTGCCGTTCTCCTGCGCCACGATCTCCTGCGCCTTGCCGTCGTTGTCGAGGTCGGCAAGGATCGCGAACTCGATATTGAAGCCGGCATTGATCGGCGACTCGACCCAGGGCCCCTGCCCCTTGCCCGGGTTGCGGAACCAGGAGATCTTCTTCGCGAACCAGGTCACCGAGGCGATGTCGACGAAGCCGTCGCCGTCGACGTCGACCGGCAGGTCGCTGAAGTTGTCGATGTAGTTGCCCGAGAAGCCGAGCTCCCGGAAGGGGTGCTTCGTCCACACCGGGGCCCCCGCCGCGCGTTCTGTGCGCGGTGGGGTGGAGGTCGGCGCTTCGTACCAGTTTTCCCCGGACACGATGTCGAGGCGGCCATCCTTGTTGATGTCCGCGACGGCCGCGGTCTCGTTCGCGCCGCCGTCGAGCATCTGCGTCCGGAACGGAATGTCCGGCGGGCGCGGGGCTCCCAGCGATTGGGCCGTGGCGACACCAAGAACGGCAATCACCAGGACCAGCGGAGCTTTCAGGATGGTGGGGTTCTGTGTCATCGGCGATGGGGCGCGGCCGGCAATTATACGCGGAAAGGCGCGAGCGAAACCGGTTTCGGTCCCGTCTCGCGGCCAGCGCAAAACCAAACATGAGTTCAAAGAGTTCAGGAGGGTCTTTCTCGAGAATCAGAAGCCTCCTGATCTCCTATCCTCCTGTTACTAGGCCACTTCAGCCGACCCACTTCGGCGCCCGGACCTTCAGCCCGCGGCGCTTCACCGTCACCTCGACCTTCTCCGCCGGCTTCGCCGCCTGCGGCCGCGCGTAGGTGACCACGAGCTGGTCGCGCAGCTCGTAGGCGATCTCCGACAGCCGCTTCGGGATGCCCGTCGCCTGGCCGACCTGTTCGAGCCGCCCGCCCGATCGCCGCGTCGCTTCGGCGAAGACGGTGCTGCGCGCGATGGTTTCGTCGAGCGCCTCGTGAATGGAATCCGTGGGCCGCTGATTCCACGACGTCATCGTCTTCATGCCCGGCTTGCCGACGCTGACCACGTGCACGATCGCGCCGCTCCGGCGCACGTCCTCGAGCACGTTCCCGGGCGCCACACTGCTGTACTCCTTGCCCTCGAGCGCGAGTACGACGATCACGGGGCGCCCCGCTTCGCGGCGGATCAGCGTCCGTGCCGATTCCTGGATGGCATCGAGCAGATAGCCCCCGGTCGTCGTCCTGGTGACGAGACGGTTGACCCCGTTCTGGAGGGCGCCACGATCGGACGTGAAGTCGACCAGCACCGTGTTCTGCTTCGCGGTCGTCACGAGGGCGATCTCGGCGACGCCTTGAACGATGCGGATGAAGCTCGCGACCCCCTCGCGAATGTCCCGGATGCCCGGCCCCGAATCATCGATCAGCAGCACGACTTGCATCGGCTCGGTGGCCGGACGGACATCGAACACGGTGCGGGCGGTACCGTCTTCCTTGACCGTGACCTCCTCCGGGGTCAGGTCACGCGGTGCAGCCCCCTTGTCGTCGGTGGCGGTGATGTAGACGTTCTTCGCGATCCCTTCGCGCACTGCAGTCTGTGCCGGCGTCTGCGCGACGCCGGCGCTGCCGGCGCCGATTACGAGAGCAGCGCCGGCCACCCAGGATGCGCGATCGATCCAGCAGGACCGCGGCATGCGCTTTACTTCTCGATCGGGAACCCGAAGGCGTACAGAGTGCTGTCGGTCGCGGGGACGTAGACCACGCCCGCACCGGCCGAAAGACCGCCTCTGGCCGAAGCGGTAATCGACTTGCCGCTGTTCCAGATTTCCTTGCCGCTGGCGCCGTCCAGCGCGTAGAGCACCGCCGGCGACGAACGAGCGGCTCGCGCCGCCGCGCCCGACGACGAATCCTCCTCGCCGCTGGACAGCGCGAACACCACGCCGTTGACGACGAGCGGCGTCGAGTGGCGCGGCCAGCGCGCGTGAAGTCCATCCCTTCTGAAGCGCCAGCCCCGAGCCTTCTTCGGCCAGCCTGTAGGCCACGACCGAGCTCGCCCCGGTCGCCAGGATCCAGCGCGTGCCCTTCTCGTCCTGCCAGCTCGCGAGCCCTTCGCCGCTCAACTCCCCGGCCGCCGGTGTCGCCGCCAGGGGAACCTGCAACGAGGCGCCGTCGAGCACGAAGATGCGGCCGTCCTTCGCCGCTACCGTCACGAGATCCTTGTCCTTGTGCTGGAAGACGATCGGCGCGGAAACGAAATCGGCCTTCGCGAGCGTGAACACCGCTTTCTGCTTCAGCGTTTTCGGCTCGAGCGCGACGACCGAGTTCGACAGCGGCGAGCGTCCGTCGGTCGTCGCGACGTAGATCGTCCCGTCGCGGCCGAACGCAGGACCGCCGCTGCCGGCAATCGTGGCGCCGCGCGCCTCCCAGCTCACGACTTCCTTCTTCGGGGACTGATCAGATCGACCGCCCACACGGCGTCCGGCGTGTAGGCGCAGCCGCGCGTCGTGACGGCGTAGAGAAATCCCGTGGTCTCGTCGTTGACGACAATCGCGCCGGCCGGCCGGGTGTTGGCGGGCAGGAACTGGACCGGCGGGAACATGTCCCAGCCGTTCTGCACGTTCAGTGCGCGGACGTAGCCATCGTTGCCGATGGCATAGGCCGCGTCCGGCGCACCGGTCGCCTGTCCGCGTCCGCCGCCACCACCACCACCACCGCCCGCGCGGCCCGCCTGTGCCGCCGCCGCCGCGGATCCCGGCACCGGCCGTGCCGGGCGTCGCGGGCAATCCCGGGGGCGCGCCGCCGCCTCGTCCCTGACCGGCCGTGTAGATGCTCGGCGCGCCGCGGCCCGCCTCGCCGACACCGCCGCCCGATCGTCCGCCGCGGCCGCCGAACCCGCCGCCGCCGCCAAACGCGGTAATCGTCAGCGCCGTCGGTCGCGTCAGCGCGGCCGTCACGCCTGCCGGGCACTCAGCAGTGCCGACGATGACCGGCGGAAGGCTCGCGCCGTAATTGAGGTGCACCTTCCACAGCTCGGTGCCGAAGTCGGTGTCGATCGCGTAGACCGTGCCGGAGCTCGCGGCGACGAACGCGATGGACTTGAAGCCGCGGAACCCGATGATCCGGTCGAGCAGCATCGGCTGGGTCAGCGGATTCGGCTTCCGCGGATCTGATCCACCTTCAACTTCCACAGGAACTTGAACGGCCCGAAGCCTTCGCGCCTTTGCCATGCTCGCCGACCGAAATGCGCGGATCGCTGCGGATCCACGAGCTGCGCTGCGCGTCGCCGCCGCTGGTGGTCCATTCGGCGCCGCCGCGGCCCTGCGCGAGGAGGCGCCGGCGCCATGGCGGTCGCCACCGACGGGCCATGACGCGATAAGTGCGCGCCGGCACCGGCCGTTCATCACCGTGCCTCCTGCGCCGAGGTGACGCGCGCTCGGCAAGCGACGCCGCGCCGAAGCAATAGAGCATGCCGTCGAACGTGCCGATGTAGACCCGCCCGTTCGCGACCGACAGTCCGCTGAAGTGGTTCCACGACGCGATCTGATCGCCGCTCGACCAGAGCTCCTTGCCGGTCTGGCCATCGAGCGCATAGAGCACGGCGTGCGTCGACTCCTCGATGCGGCCGGCGGCCCCGCCCGGACGTGCCCGGCTCGGGCCAGCGCTGCGTCGTGCTCTCGCCGCTGCCGTAGCGCGAACACGATCCCGTTGGCGATGACCGGCGGATCCGCCATGTACATGTCGCGGGAGATCCAGGCCGGCACGAGCTGCGCCTTGCCCGCGCGCTCTTCGACCTTGAACGCCGCGACCGCGCCGTGCACGACCTGGCCGTGCTCGATCGGCGCCTTGAACTGCGGATGCTTCGGGCCCCAGAACGGCGTCAGCACCCAGCGCGTGCCCGCCGAGTCCTCCCACGTCGCGAGCGCGCCCCAGACGCCCATCGTGAAGTTGACTTCTTCGTTGCAGATGAGCGGCGTGCGGTAGACCGGCGTGCGATGGTCCTCGCCGCCGAGCATGGCGGTGTCGAGCAGCCACAGCCGGCATTCCTTGCTCGACTGCACGAGGTATTCCTTGCCCTTGTAGTCGAAGATGGGCCCGGTCACGTTCATGTCGAGGTCGCGCTTGCGCATCCAGTAGGCGTTCGAAGGGCGCGTACCAGTCCTTCAGCTCGAGCGCCTTGGTCTGCGGGTTCTGCTTCACGCCGATGATCGCCTGGCCGTAGATCTGCTGCTCGGGGTAGTAGTCGCCGTCGCCGCTGCCGGCGTAGACCGTGCCGTCCTTGCCGACCGACGGTCCCGATCGCGGCCACAAACCGCCGCTGCCCGGGTTGTAGTACCCGACCTTCTTCGTCGCGAGATCGTACGAGTAGAAGTGGTTCGGATTGCCGCCGCAGCCCTGCGCGGTCGTCGTGTAGATGACGCCGTTGACCAGGTTCAAGCCGTACGGCTTGCCGTTCGGTGGAAGGAACAGCGCCGGCGGTTCGATCTCCTCGCCGGTCGCGACATCGAGCTTGCGCAGCCGGCCGTCCCACGACACGGCGTAGGCGACGTACTTTCCCGGCGTCTCGGTGGGCGCAATCACCGGCGTCGCCGTGAGACCGCCGGGGCACAGAACGCTGCCGCCTCGTCCGCCGGCGACCGGCGGCGGCTCCTGATAGGTGCTGTCGAAATGCCGCTTCCACAGCAGCGTGCCCTTCTCGACGTCGATGCCGAAGAGGTTGTCGGACACGCCCGCGACGACCGCAATCTGCTTCGGCCCGGCGCTGGTCGTGGCGCTGCCGACGATCAGCGGCGGGAAGAGCGAGTGCATCTGCCGCGTCTGGTTGTCCAGCTTGATCTTCCAGAGCAGCTTCATGTCCTTCGACGTTGGCGGTGGTCAGGATCGTCTCGTTCTGCTGCCACGCCGTCCGCCGCGGATCCGCGCCGTCGGTCAGCCAGTTGGCCGGTGTCTGCTGCGCGCGAATCGCAGAAGTGCCGGCCGCGGCACAAACGACGACAAAGGCCGACGCACTGAGCACTCGCTTGATGTTCATGAAACGACATCCTTGATTTTCCTGAGTCGGGGCTGGGGGCTCGGGGCTCGGCCCGTCCGAGGTATTCAGATGAACCAGGTCGAATCCGAGCGGCTGGTTGCCTTTGATTAGCTGCGACTTGCCGAGCCCCCAGCCCCGAGTCCCGAGCCCCGATCTAGATTCACTTGACCACGCGCATCACATACGCCGTGACGTCACGCACGCCGCCGTCGGTGACCTGATCGGCGATGTCCGCGGGCATGATCGACGATCGGTTCGGTGCTTCGCTTGGCGATCTGCGCCTTCGCCACGGTGATCGGCTCCGGTTCGCCGGCGGTCTTCAGCACCACGTTCTGGGCGGTTTCGCTGACGACGAGGCCGCGGATCGTCGTGCCATCCTTCGTCGCGATCACCGTCGTCGCGAACTTCGGATCGACCTTCTCGTCGGGAAGAAGATCGATCGCAGGATGTCGCGCCTCGGCAGCCGATCCGCCACCTTGGTGAGATCGGGGGCGTAGTCCTTGCCCGAGGGTGCCGAACCGGTGGCACTGCGCGCAGGTCTCGCGGAACACGCGCTCGCCCTCGGTCGGATTGGGCGCGCCGCCGCGGCCGGCCAGCGAGCCGGGACCGCCGCCGCGCGGGAACACCAGGTTGTCGTAGCGCTCCTGGCGATCGAGCGGCACGCTCGGGCCGCCGCGGCCGCGCCCACCGCCGCGGCCGCCCGGCGCCCCAGCAGCCGGGGTCGGTGCCGCGGCAAGCGCCGCGGCCGTTTCCTCGGTAATCGGCGCGAACAGCGGCGCCGCTTTGTAGGCAACCTGCTTCTCGTCCTCGGAGAAGCTGTCAATCGTCGCGTCGAAGATGTTGTTGACGTGTCCGGCAAACGTCGAGCCGCCGCGCCACTTCGACGCCTTCGCGAACCAGTCGATCGCCTGTTCCTTCTGAGCCGATGTCCATCCGGCGTCGATCACCCGCAGCGAGTACATGTAGTCAATCTGTCCTGGCTGATCCTCGTCGCCCTTCGGGATCACCGCGAGGATCTTTGCGACGACGTCGGGGTCCCCAGCATGGGCGAGCACCTTGGCGAGGTGATGGGTCAGCAGGTACTGGCTGCACTGGGCGGCAGGCAGCGTGCGATTGGTGCAGCCGACCCACGTCCCCGCCGGCGCCGCGGCCGGGAACTGTTTGAGCAGCGCCGCGTGCACCTGCTTCTTCAGGTCGGCGTCGATTCCCGCCGGACTCTGCGAGACGGCGACTTCGAACGTGCGGAGCACGCGAATCTTCTCGTCCGGCGTGAGCGAGGTGCGCTGCATCAGCGGCACGAGCTTCTCGAAGACGGGCCGCAGCTCCGATTGCGCCTGCGGCTCGGACGCGGTGTTCGCCAGCGCGACCAGCCCTTCGGTGAGCGCGGTCACGTTGGTCTCCGCCATGACCAGGTTCGTCCACTCGCTGCGCGGCGTGTGCTCGAGCGCCACGCGACCCGAGTAGCGCACGAAGCGATCGCCGCTCCGGAGGAGTGCATAGATGTCGGCCACGGGCGCGAAGCTCGGCGCAGCCGGGGTCAGGCCCTGCCGCACCACCGCCTCGGCGGCCCGGCGCTGCACCAGCGCATTCGTGTCCTTGAGCCCGGACGCGGCGACCGCCTTGGCGTTGTCGCTCGAATGGAGACCGACGACGTACGCCGCGGCTGCGCGCACGTCGGCGCTGCGATCCTTGATCAGCGCCTGCAGCAGCGCCGCGTTGGGCGCGCCGCCGTGCCGCTGCATCTCGAGCAGCGCACGAACACGGTCCATCGGCGCGGCTGAGGCGCTGCGCGCCAGCTTCTCGAGTTCGCTCGCGAACCCGGCTCCCATCGACGCCTTCACGCGCTCGATCGCGTCCCAGCCCCAGCTGGAGAGCGGCTGCGGCTGGCGCACGACCGCGAGAATACCGGACATGTCGGGCTGCGCCGGCTTCGCTCCGGTCCACGTGATCTTGTAGAGACCGCCCTGCCCCTGCCCACCGCCGGTGGTCAGATAGATGTTGCCGTCGGGGGCGACCTCGAGGTCCGTGATCGGCATCGGTTCCCCGTGGATGAACTCGGCGAGATCCTCACGCCCGCTGTAGGTGCCGCCGCTGGTCGTCAGCGCGGTGTAGAGCAGCCGGCCGCGCGACCAGTCCGCTTCGAACAGGTTGTCGAAGTACTTCTCAGGGTAGGCGTAGCTCTGGTAGAACTCGACGCCCACCGGCGAGCCACGGCGCAAGTGGCGCAGCGCGGGGATGATGTCGAAGTATTCGTCCTGGAACTTGCCGGTGCCGTTGCGGTACCCGCCGTCGCCGCCGGGAATCATGTGCACCGTGCGGACCTCGCGATACCACGGCGCGTTCACGTCCCACTCCATGTCGCTGTCGAAGGTGAACGCTTCGCCGGCGAGGTTGAACGCGAAGTCGTACGGGTTGCGCATCCCGCTGAAGAAGAGGCTGTTCTTGTTGTTCGGCAGCAGCCTCCACACCGTCGCATGCACACCGATCCGGCTGCTGTTGCCGAAACGCGGATCGTTGAACTGCGGCAGGAACTGCCGCTCCTCGACGTTGTTCCAGTTCGGCGATTTCTCCTTGTCCACCGCGTTGTCGGTGACCTGACCATCGGCCGACCGCGATCCGACGTAGGTGTTGTTGCCAATCAGGAACATGATCGAACCGTCGGGCCCGCGGCGGATCGCATGCGGGCCGTGATCGCCCATGCCGTTGGCGGCGTAGCCATTGATCCGCTCGATCCGATCCATGACGTCGTCGCCGTTCGTATCTTCGAGCTTGTAGAAGCCGGGGATGCCGCGCACCGGGCCCTGGTTCTGACCGCCGCCGCGGCCCTGCCCGGGGGCGCCCGGCGCGCCGGGCTGCCCTGCCCCGCCGGGTCCCTGCTGTCCGCGCCCGCCGAACTGCGGCTCCGGAGGCGGCGGCGGATCGCCGGGCACTTCACCGCGGCAATCGCCGTAGAGCGTGGTGCGGTTCGCGTAGAACAGCCCGTGGCAGGTGTTCAGCATCTCGGCAACGATCGTCTCGCCTTCGTAGATGCCGTCTTTGTTCTCGTCGAGCAGCACCCGCGGCGAGCTGCCATTGCCCGAGCTGCTCTGCGAGACGACCGGCCGCCCCTGCGGGTCGAAGGTGACGACGATGTAGGACTCGGATTTCGCCTCAGGGGTGACCCGCTCGATCTTGAAGCCGGGCAGGAGCGCGAACGGCGAGCCCGCCGGAAACGGCTGATCCTGGGCGCGCTCGGATGATGGCGGCTGGGCCGCTGCTGCTGCCAGGCTTCGGGCAGAACGCCGGACATCGCCAGCACCACGACACCCAGTCCGAAATTCCGGAAGCTGATTCCGTGCATCATCTGGCTTCGCTTCAGTCAGCTGTCGACGCGCTGATTCGCTGCACGGCAACTGGACTGAGCTGCAGTTACTACTTACGTCGCCGTCGGCGCGCTATCGACCCCGAAGCAGTACAAGGTCCCGTCGTAGGTGCCGAGATAGATCCGGCCGTTGGCGACGGTCACACCAGAGAAGTGATTGAACTGGTGGATCTGATCGCCGCTCGACCACAGCTCCTTCCCGGTCAGCGCATCGAGCACGTAGATGATGGCGCGTGTGCCCTTCGCGGCGCGGATCGACGAATCGAACTGGAGGCCGATGTCGGGCCACGCCTGCTTGGTTTCCTCGCCGCTGCCGTAGCCGATGACCATGCCGTTCACGATCAGCACCGGTTCTCCGCGTCTCATGTCGCGGGATACCCAGGCCGGCGCGAATTCGAGCTTGCCGCCACGCTCGACGAGCTTGAACGCCGCAACGCCACCTTCTTTCACCGGTCCGTACGAGATCGGGAACTTCGCCTGCGAGTGCACCGGCCCCCAGAACGGCGCCAGCACCCAGCGCGTGCCGCTCGGGTCTTCCCACGAGCTCAGCGCGCCCCAGCTGCCCATGTCCTGGAAGTCCACTTCCTCGTTGCAGAACAGCGATGTCTTGTAGGCGGGCGTCTGGTGGTTCTCGCCGCCGGCGGACTCCGGGTCGAGCAAGTAGAGGCGGCATTCTTTCCCGGACGCGGCGATCAGCTCACGTCCCTTGTATTTGAAAACCGTCGGCGTGTTGTTGGGATCGAGGTCGCGCTTGCGCAGCCATTCCCAGTTGGTCGGCGTGTAGTAGTCCTTCAGCTTCATCTGACCGTTCTCGATCTGCACACCGACGACGCTGTTGGCGTAGCGCTTGGGATCGCTGGCCAGGTCGTAGACGCCGTCGCCGGTGGTGGTCCACGCGGTGCCGTTCGAATCGACGGCCACGCCGCGCCGGCCCCAGGCGCCGCCGCTGCCGGCGTTCCAGGTCATGACCTTGTGCTCGGGATCGTCGAGACGGACCGCGGCAATCGACGCGCCGCCATACGTCGTCTGCATCCACAGCGTGTTGCCGACTAGATTCAGCGCCCAGCCCTTGCCGCCGTAGAACTTGAATGGCGGCTGCAGGTCGCTGCCATCGGCCGCGTTGAGGATGTGCAGCATCCCGTCGCCGGTGACGAAGTACACGGGACGGCGTCCCTGCGCGTCGGCCGGGCCGATCACCGGCGTGTCGCTGCTGCCGCCGGGCCGAAGGAAGCCGAGGCGCTTGGGATCCTGCGGCGCTGCGCCGCCACCACCCCCGCCGCCCGCTCCCGGCGGGGCCTCGTAGTCCCAGTGCTTCTGCCAGAGAATCTTGCCGGTCTCGACGTCGAAGGCATACAGGTTGTCGGAGATGCCGTTGACGATGCCGACCTGCTTGACGCCGGCGGAGGTCGCGAGCTGACCGATCACCAGCACCGGCATCAGCCCATGAAGCGCCCGCGGCTGGTTGCCGGTCTCGAGCTTCCATTTCAGCTTCAGCGTGCCGACGTTCGCCTTGGTCAGGATCTTCTCGTTCTTGACCCATCCGGACCGTTCGATGTCGGCGCCATCGGTCCAGTAGTCGATCAGATCGGAGGCGGCGCCCTGAGCCGTCGCCGCCAACAGGGGCGCGCCTGGCGATCGTCCGGCGTCCGCGAGCATCTGGCTGCCTGTCACGACCGCGGCAGCCATTCCAAGGGCGATTATTTTTCGCATTTCAGTGCTCCAACGGAATCCCGAACGAATAGAGCGTCCCGTCCGCGGTGACCACGTAGATCTGGCCGTCGCCGGCCGACGGCGGAACACCAGGCACGTAGGAGCTCATCGCGTTGCCGCTGTTCCAGAGTTCCTTGCCGTCCGCGGCGTCGAACGCATAGAGGACCGACCGACCCTTGCCCGCGCCCATCGCTCCGCCCGACACGGCGAACACGACGCCGTTCAGCACGATCGGCGCGCCGGGACGTTCGACGTCGCGCGAGGTCCAGGCCGGGTCGAGCGTCAGGGTCGAACCCTCACCGGTGAGCCGGAACGCGACGATCGCCTCCAGACTTCAACGCGCCGTTCGCCTGTCCGAACTTTGCGGCGCCAGGCAGCGGGCCGCCGGTCGCTGCGGCGATCCAACGGGTGCCTCCGTCTTCCCAGGTCGTGATCGCACCCGCAGCAAAATCCTTCGCCTGCGAGAACTGGATCGACTTCGCGAGCGGCGTCTTGTGATCCGCGCCGCCGAGCGACGCGGCATCGAGTACGTAGAGGCTGCCGTCAGCATTCGATGCGGCAACCAGCGTCCGGCTGCCCTGCGTGAAGACGAGGGGTGAAGACGTGAACGGTGCCGGCGCGGTGAACCAGTCTTTTGGCTTGAGGGATTTCGGTTCGAGCGCCACGACCGCATTCGCGTAGGTCGCATCGCCGGCGGATGCGCCGGTGGCGACGTAGAGCGTGCCGTCCGCACCGAACGCGGCGCCCAACGCGCCAGCCACTGCGCGCCCCTTTCGCGTCCCAGCTCGACACGGTGTTCGCGTTGTCGGTCGAGATCGATCGCGTAGACGCCGCTGGCGACGGCGCCGCACGGCTCGACGACGGCGGCGTAGACCGCGTTGTCGATGAACACCGCGCCGCTCAATCTGGCAGCACCACCAGTGAACTTCGCCGGCGGATTCAGGTCCTCGCCGGTCTGCGGGTTGAGCGCGTGGACCATGCCGGTGCTCGAGACCGCGTAAACGTTGTTGCCCGCGCCGCGCCCGCCGCCCAACCCGCCGCCGCCGCCGGCGCCGCGGCCACGGCCGGCCTCGCCCTGCGCGGCCGGCGGAGCGCCAGGCGCTGGGGGTGCCGGACCTCCCGCTCCAGGGGGAATCCCCGCCGGCGCCCCGCCGCCCGGCGGCGGCGTGCCGGGAGCACCCGGCGTCGGGGGCGCTGCCGCGCCCGGTGCTGGTGGCGCCCCTGCTGCGGGTGCGGCCGGCGGTCCACCGCCGGCGCCGCGTTGGCCGCGGCCGCCGGCAGCGGGAGCCGCCAGCGTTGCGGCGCGGGTCACGGCAATCGAGCCGCCGGCGCAGGCCGCAGGCGTTCCCTTCGACGCGCTGCTCAAGCGCGTCTCCCAGAACATGCGATTGAGGTCGTAGTCGATCGAGTAGACCGTGTCGGCCGGACCACCGAGGTACGCGAGGGCCTTGAAGCCCTTGTAAGAAATGATGTTCGGCAACAGCACCGGCTGGGTCAGCCCGACGCCGCCCGCGGCTTCTGCGAGCTGACGCTTCCACAACAGCTGCAGCCCTTTCGCCGCGGACTCCTTCGTGATCCGCGGATCGGTGCGCACCCATCCGGTCCGCTGCGCATCGCCGCCGACCGTGCTCCACGCGCCCCCGCCACGGCCCTGGGCGTGCGGTGCCGCCGCTCGCGGCGAGCAGCAGCGCGCAAATGCCAGCACCCAAACGAACACTGTTCTGCATCACTGGCTTCCCTTCAGAGCGCTCGAATCAGCACCGTGGTGATTCAGGCGCAACTGGTAACTGGCTACTTCTTCAACGCCCTCGCAATCGCCGCTTCCGCGAGCGGCGCCATGACGCGATAGCCCGCTGCGTTCGGCACCACGCCGTCGGCCGTCAACGCTTCCTTGAAGCTCCGCCCTTCGGCGAGCGCGGTGAAGTAATCGAGATACACGGACCCGCTCGTCTTCGCGTACTCCTGGAGCCACTCGTTGAAATCTCCGAGCCGGATCGGCGAGCGCCTCGAGGTCTGATCGGTGAAACAGTCGCAGACCGGCAGCAGCGAGGCGAGCACGACGGCAATGCCATTGGCCTTCGCCAGTTCCGTCATCGACATGATGTTGTCGGCGAAGGTGCCGCGGGTCCCGGGCCCGAGCATGCGGGCCAGATCGTTCGTGCCGGCGTGTATGACTACGACTCTCGGCTTCAATCCGATTACGTCCTGACGGAACCGGACCAGCATCTGCGCCGAGTTCTGGCCGCGAATCCCGCGATTCAGATACGGCTTGCCGGGAAAGAATCCCGCACCGCTCCACAGCTCGGTCGCATCGTCACCGAAGAACACCACGCGGTCCTCGCCCGGCCGGGGCGATCCGAGCTCGCTGTTGTCGCTGCCGTACCGTGTGAGCCCGGCCCAGTCGGTCAGCAGCTGCTTGTAGACGGCGAGCTTCTGTTCGACCGGGTCAGCCTGAGCACCCGTTGACTGCGCGCCTGCGGTCCCGGCGCCGACCATCATCCATGCCGCAACCAGCAATGCGCCGAGCGGCCTGGAGTACAGAACACAGGCGCTCCCGGAGGAGCGCCTGTCGATGAAGTCCTGCGTACGAATCGCGACGTTCTCCGTGGTCTGCAGGAGCCGGACAAGACGCGCTTGTCCGGCTCCTGACATCATCAGTTAGAACGTGAACCGCGCGCCGAGCTGAATGCGCCGGGCGCTCAACGTGTTCCCGGTGAGGCTGCCGAACGCGGTGTCGGTCTGCGCGCCCGTCAGGTAGTTGAACACCGCGCTCGTGTCGATCGAAGTCTGCTGCCACTGATCGGTGTTGAACGCGTTGTAGAGCTCGATCCGGAACTGCAGGCGGCGCGAGCCGCCCATCGGGACGTGCTTGAAGAACGAGATGTCCCAGTTCATGAAGCCCGGTCCGATGTACTCGTCATTGCTCGAGTTGCCGAGTCGGGACTGGTCGGCGGGCGGCCCGATGCACTCGGTCTTGAACTGGCGCTCGAACGTCCGTTCGCCGCGGGACAGGTTCGGGTCGCAGAGGATGTCGACCCGGCTGCCGCCGCCGTTGATCGCCCCCTGGCCGGTCAGGACCCCGGTCGGCACCGCGGTGTAGCCGTAGCTGAAGCCCTGGCGGACCCCGCTCAGGATCGAAGTGATGCCCGACACCTGCCAGTTGTCGGCGATCGCCTTGACCAGAATGTTGTTCCACTTCTGGCTCAGGTTCGGCACCTCATACGCGTAGTTGACGTTCAAGATGTGCTTGCGCGAGCCGTCGTTGCCGGTCACCCAGCGGTAGTTCCGGGCGCGGTTGTCGGACACGAAGGGGTCGATGCCGGACAGCACCTTGTTCGACAGCTCACGCGTATAGGACACACCGAACGAAAGCCCGTCCGCCGACCGCCGCCGGTTGAGGGCGAACTGGAGCGAGTGATAGTCGGCGTCGCCGTCGTAGGTCCGCTGCGTGATGCTGGAGTAGCCGCGATACGGACGAAGGAAATCGTCCGGCAATGGCTGCATGACCCCACCGATGACGTTGGTGGGATCCAGGCTCGACGGCTGATAGGCGTACCCATACGGCTGGCCGTTGATGGGCCGGTCGACTCGCTGGTCGCGTGCGGCGTTGCCGACGTAGGCGGCGTCGCCGACGAAGTTCCAGCCGATGTCGCGCTGCACGCCGATGCTCCAGTTGTAGACCACCGGCGGCTTGAACTGGTCGATGAGGCGCACCGAACTGGTCGTGGTGGTCAGCGGTGTCGAGAGCAGTTCCGGCAGCGTCGTGTAGTTGGTCGTGTAGGTGTTGAGCAGCGGCGGCAACTCGACCAGGTCGAGGATGTTGTCGTCGGAGTAGCGGTCGTAGAACACGCCCGCACCGCCGCGGACCGAGGTCCGGCCGTCGCCGGTCACGTCCCAGGCGAAGCCGATGCGTGGAGCGAGCTTGAACGGGTTCTTGGTCTGCGGCGTCCCGTCGAACAGCTCCATGCCGTTGGTGAAGTTGCCCGTGCCCGGCACCAGGCGCCCGAGGTAGACCAGCGGGAAGATCTCGGCCGGTCACCGGATTCTGCGCCTGACGCCCCTGCGGGGTCGAGACCGGCGTGTAGAGCAGCGGCGCCTGCGCTGGCCTGCCAGGCATTCGGGTCCGAACGCCGCCACCTGGTCGCCTTCACTCTGGGTCGGGGTCAGGTAGTAGAACCGGAGCCCGGCATCGATGGTGAAGTTCGACTTCACGCGCCAGTTGTCCTGCACGTAGAACTCGGTGTTCATGAACTGGCCGTGCGCGTCCGGGTGCGCGTCGGCTTCCTGGTACTGGGTGACGACGCCGAGGAGCGCGTTCGCGAACCCGACGTTGGTGTTGAGCGGGTTCGATCCGTCGGAGTTGAAGGTCAGCGAGCCGTTGAACGTCGACGACCGCTGGGCGGGACGGGTCGTGTGCTCGACGAACAGGCCCGCCTTGATGTTGTGCGCGCCCTTGATCTTCGTCACGTTGCCGGAGAAGTTCCACAGCTCGTTGAAGCCGAAGAACGGCCAGCGACTGCTCGACGTTGAACGACGCGATGTTCCCGCCCGGGCCGCCGGTGAAGCTCGCCTGCGGCATCAGGTTGTCGGGGTTGGCCGCCGGGAAGATACTGCCGGAGTCCCGGCAGCACGACGGTGCGGTCGTTCGCCAGGCGCGCGGCATCGTCGAACGCGCTGGTGTACTGGTGCGACCAGTTCACGCCCACCGTCACCTCGGCGAAGAGAGTCGGGTTGAAGGTGTGCAGCAGCGTGTTCACGTAGCTGACCGTGTCGATCTCGTACTTGCTCGGCTGCTGCGGCCATCCTGCGCCAGTCGAGCCGAGGAACGACACGCCGCCTGCGCGTTTCTCATAGCCCCACTGCACCCGTCCGTACATCGTCGTGTTCTGAGCCACGTTCCAGTCCATCCGCAGCACCTGGTCGTTGCGGGGCCAGTCCTGCACGGTCTGGAAGGTGTAGTTGTTCTGGTTGGTCGGGGTCGGCGTCGCGTTCGGGAGCGGGAACAGGTTCAGCAGCGCCTGCGCGGTCGGGTTGATCCGGTTGCTGGGGATAACGGCACCGGGGAAACACGCGGGTCCGCCCGTCGTGACGTTGCAGTTGCCCGACAGCAGCGGGTCGCGGATGAAAACCGGACGGAGGTTGTTGTCGACGGTCTGCGAGAAATCGCCCCGCCGCTCGAGCTCCGTCGGCATCCGCCGCTCGTTCAGGCCGCCAGGATCGGTCCGCGCCGAGCACGTCCTGCGAGAAGAAGAAGAACAGCTTGTTCCGGCCGCGGTTGAATTCCGTGCCCGGCACCAGCACCGGGCCGCCGAGCGTCCAGGCGCCGTTGTCGAAGTCGTACGCCGGGGGTTTGCACTGCGACGCGACGCCCTGAGCGCACTGCCGCCGCCGATTGAACTCGTTGCCGTTCCAGCCGTCGTCGCGCTTGTAGTAGGCCGCGCTGCCGTGAAAATCCTTCGATCCGCTGCGGGTGACGACGGTAATCGTCGCGCCCGAGCTGCGGCCGTACTCGGCCTGGAAGTTCGACGTCTGGACGCGCACTTCGGCGATCGAATCGAGCGCGGGCGCGGCGTAGTTGCCGCTGTTCGACCCGGTGTCCTTGTTGGTGACGCCGTCGTAGGAGAAGTTGAAGCCGCCGCTGCGGCCGTTGATCGACAGGCCGCCCATGCTGCCCCAGCCGGGCGCCTCGCGCGCGCTGGTGTCGACGACGCCCGGGAGCAGCTTCAGGTAGCCGGCGAAATCGCGCCCCTTCATGGCGATGTCGTCGATTTTCTCCCGATCGACCAGCGCGGACCGCGCCGCGTTGGTGGTCTGGACGAGCGAGACTTCGGAGGTGACGGTCACCGTCTCCTGGAGCTGGCCGACCTCGAGCGCAATCTGACGGAGCGCGACGCGCTCGGTCGCGCCAAGGACGATGGCCTTCTGCTCGTAGGTCTTGAAGCCCTGCACGCTGACCGTGATGTCGTAGGTGCCGGCCAGAAGGTCGGGGAAGGTGAAGGTGCCGTCAGCCCCAGTGACCGACTCGCGGACCTGGTTCGTGCCGGCGTTCTTGATGGAGACCGTGGCGCCCGGCATCACGCCGCCGCCCGAGTCCGTGACGGTACCCGAAATCTGACCGGTGAGTCCCTGAGCCAGGACCGATGCCGAGAGCGCGCCGCCCAGGAGCATCGTGACCGTGAGCATGACTCTGACGAGACGATGTCTCACAACTTCCTCCTCCACTGAACCTGTTCCCTCGCCTTACCTCCTGCGGCCACGGTGACGACACCGATGGCGGCAGAGGAGACGCAGTATTTCACGCAGGCCGGGAGACTACGCCCCGCCGCGCAGGCTGTCAAAGAGTTGTCCATCGAGGAGGAGATTTTTCGTGATGACAAACGGCGCTTTACCGTTAAAGCTTACGGATTCGGAGCACTCAGCGCGCGGATGCGGGCCATCGCGGCACCGGGAGGGTTTCGCATCGTGCAACGGTTCCGGTCACTTCTCAGGCGCCGGCGCGCTCACGAATGCGACCAGGTTGGCAATTTCGTCGTGGGTCAGCGACTCGAGGAGGCCCTCCGGCATCAGCGACACGGTCGATGTGACGCGGTTCGTGACGCGCGCCTTGGTGACCACCACCGGCTTGTCGGGATTCTCGCCGGTCCTCATGAGGAGGGCCGTCGCGTTCTCCCGGATCAGCATGCCGGTCACGACACTGCCGTCGTTCAGCTCGAGCATCTCGGTCTGATACTGGTCGGAAATGATCTTCGACGGCCAGAGGATCGACTCCAGAATGTCGCGGCGCTTGAAACGGCTGGTCAGGGTCGTCAGATCCGGACCAACGTCCTTCCCGATCCCCCCGAAGCGATGGCATCCGGCGCACAGCTTCTCGAACACGGGGCGGCCCGACCCGGCCGAACCGCTCTTCTCGTCTTTCATGTGCGTCTCGAGCAGCTGCTCGCGCGAGACCTGCGGGGCCGCGGGCGCCTGCGCACGCAGTCCGGCACCGCTGACGGCAGCGAGTGTCAGCGCGACGGAGATCGCGGTGCGCCACCGCGGGGTCGACAGGGACATGGGGTTGCCTCTTCGCAGCTGACAGCTGATAGCTGACAGTTGAAAGCTGTTGATCATACGCCGCCCACACCGCCGTGATTTACTACGAGCCAAGCCCTCGATGTCCCGTGCCTATCTCGAGCTGCTGCGTCCTGCCAACGTCGTCACCGCCCTCGGCGATGTGCTGGCAGGATTTGCGATTGCCGGGCTGAGACATCCCGAGCGACTCCCCTGGCTGCTCCTGAGCTCGTGCTGTCTCTATGCCGGCGGCGTCGTGCTCAACGATGTGTTCGATCGCGATCTGGATCGTGTCGAACGCCCGGAGCGGCCCATTCCATCGGGCCGGGTCAGCACGCGAAATGCGGCGGCGCTCGGAGGGGGCCTCCTCGTAGTCGGCGTCGCAGCCGCGCTGATGGCAACGGCCGCGGCTGGCGGAGTCGCGCTCGCGATCGCGGCGGCCGTACTGCTCTACGACGCCTGGGGCAAACGGCAGGCGCCGATCGCGCCGCTCAACATGGCGATGTGCCGCGCGCTCAACCTGATGCTCGGGGTGGCCGCCGTGCCCGCGGCGCTGGCGGGCGCCTGGCCGGTCGCGGCGGTGCCGCTGCTCTACATCTACGCCATCACCGTCCTGAGCCGCGGTGAGGTACATGGGGGGTCGACCCGGGCGAGCTCGTCCGCTTTGATAATCTTGGTGGCCTCGATCGGGACGCTCGTGCTGGTGATCGTTCGGGTCGGCGGATGGCGCCGCTCCCGCGCTGGTGCTGGCGGCGGCACTGACCTGGCGGGTCCTGCCCACGTTCGTCGCCGCACGCCGTCATCCGACGCCTGGTCCGATCAGAGCCGCGGTCAAACGCGGGATCCTGTCGCTGGTCCTGGTCGACGCGGCGATTGCGGCCGCCTTCGCCGGGCCGGTGTTCGCCGCCGTGATCCTCGCCACCGGCCTCGTCGCCGGCTGGCTGGCGCGGATGTTTGCGGTGACGTAGAAGAAGCGTCTCAGCTATCAGCTGCCAGCTTTCAGGATCGTTGAATTCGGCGACGTATGGATGAAAAAGCGGCAACCGTGCGCTGACGCGTGTCGCAAGATCTGAAAGCTGAGAGCTGAGCAGCTGATAGCTAAGAATGAACACTCTCGAACACGAAATCCGCGTCACCTTCCGGTATCCCGTCTACTTCAGCCGGGATGTCTTCGTGCCGTCGAATCCGCTGGTGCTCAAAGCGGCGCCGAGCGCGGTCGCGCCGAAGCCGGCGCGGATCCTGTTCGTGCTCGACAGCGGCGTGGCCGAGGCGCATCCGGGTCTTCAAGACCGCGTGGCCGAATACTGCCGCGCGCACGCGGGCGCGCTCGAGCTGGCGGCGCCGGTCCTCGTCATTCCGGGCGGCGAGCAGTGCAAGAACGAGCATGGGACCACCGACCGGGTGCTGCAGGCGATCCACGACGTCTCGCTCGATCGTCACTCCTATGTCGCCGCGATTGGAGGCGGCGCCGTGCTGGACGTGGTCGGTTACGCGGCGGCGATGGCGCACCGGGGGATTCGGCTGATCCGGTTTCCGACGACGGTGCTGGCCCAGGACGATTCGGCGGTCGGGGTGAAGAACGGGATCAACGCTTTCGGCCAGAAGAACTACCTGGGAACCTTCACGCCGCCGTTCGCGGTGGTCAACGACTCGTCGTTCCTCACGACGCTCTCCGACCGCGACTGGCGTGGGGGGCTGGCGGAGGCGGTGAAGGCGGCGCTGATCAAGGATCACACCTTCTTCGAGTTCATCGAGCAGCGCGTGGACCTGCTGAAGGCGCGCGACCGGACGGCGATGGAGGAGGTCGTCCACCGCTCGGCCGCGTTGCATCTGCACCACATCGCCACCGCCGGGGATCCGTTCGAGATGGGCTCGTCGCGGCCGCTCGACTTCGGCCACTGGGCGGCCCACAAGCTCGAACGGCTGACGAGTCATCGGCTCCGGCACGGCGAAGCGGTCGCGATAGGCCTCGCGCTCGACACGACGTATTCGTATCTCTCGGGATTCCTCGCCGAAAGCGACTGGCGCCGGGTGATCGGCCTTCTGAGCGGGCTGGGGCTGGCCGTCTACGCCCCCGAGCTCGGCCACCGGGCCGGCGATCAGCCGGCGATCCTGCGCGGCCTGGACGAGTTCCGCGAGCACCTCGGGGGCCGGCTGACGATCATGCTGCTGCGGGCGATCGGCGTCCCCTTCGACGCCCACGAGATCGACAAAGGCGTTATGCTGGGCAGCGTCGAAGTGCTGCGCTCGCTCGAAGATGCGCGGCGCTCACCTCCGCCGGAAGGCGAAAAAAACGAGAGCCCTCCGCCGGAAGGCGGAAAAAACAAGATCAAAGACAGCAATGGACAGCCAATCTCCGCTGAGTCCCAAAGACGTCGTTGACGAATACTTCATCGAGAACCGGACGCGGCTGCTCGAGATCGCGGCCTTTCTCGATCGCCTGGATCGCGCCGAGGCCGGATACTCGGGCCGCGACTTCCGGATGCAGGCGTTCACCGAAGCGCTCGCCGCGATGTCGGGCGGCGCCGGCCGCCTCGAGCGCGTTCAGCTGCTGCTGAGCGATCCGACCACCGAGCCGCTCGGCGCGCTCGATCGCAAGAGCGCGTTCGGGGCGTACGACAAAGGGCGCAAGGGGTGAACCACATGTCAGCTGTCAACTCCCAAGTCCCAACTTCCAACTCCCCAGGAGAGCCGCTCGAGCCATCAGGGTGGAACGGGCCCCACAAGCTTGTTGGCCCGACTTCCACCCGGTTGTTCGACCGAGTCCCGTTGGGAGTTGGAAGTTGGGAATTGGGAGTTGATGAGGGCTGATCTTACGGCCCAGGAATCTCTCTTATGCAGTACATCGATCATCACGCCCACATGGTCTCGCGGACCACCGACGACTATCAGCAGATGGCCCTCACCGGCTGTGTTGCCGTGACCGAGCCGGCGTTCTGGGCGGGCTGGGATCGCAGCGGGGCCGACGGCTTCGAGGACTACTTCCGCCAGCTGACCGAGTTCGAGCCGGCGCGTGCGGCCCAGTACCGGATCCAGCACTACACCTGGATGGCGATGAATCCCAAGGAGGCGGACGATCGCGAGCTGTCGCGCGCCGTGCTGGCGCGGATCCCGAAGTTCCTGGACCGGCCGACGGTGATCGGCATCGGGGAGATCGGCCTGAACCGGGTGACGCGCAACGAGATCGACACCTACACCGAACAGGTGGAGCTGGCGATCGCGCACAAGCAGATGATCCTGATTCACACGCCTCATCTCGAAGACAAGCTGAAGGGCACCCGGATCTCGATCGACGTCCTCAACAGCTTTCCGACCATCGAGCGCGAACGGGTGATGGTGGACCACGCCGAGGAGCACACGCTGCCCCTCATCCTCGATCAGGGGTACTGGGCGGGCCTGACGCTCTATCCGAACACGAAGGTGTCGGCCGCGCGCGCGGTGGACATGATCGAGCGCTTTGGCCCCGAACGGATCTGCGTGGCCGGAGCCTGCGACTGGGGTCCAAGCGATGCGATCGCGGTCCCGCGCTTCATCTTCGAGATGCGGCGTCGAAGGCATGCCGAAGATCTGATCCGCCGCGTCGTGTTCGACAACCCGGTGCAGTTCCTCAGCCAGTCGCCGAAGTTCAAGATCAGGCCCAGGCTCGCTCGCGAAGGAGCGCTCGCTTAATCCATTGCCAACATTGCCAAGATTGCCAACATTGCCAACATTGCAAAGCGCACCGGCTAATCCGTAGGCTTCTCCGGTCGTCTCGCCCGGCGTTTTGAATTCTTAATGTTGGCAATCTTGGCAATGTTGGCAATCTTGGCAATGAACAAGTGAGACTCCCGAGCCATCCTCGATTTCCACCTGACCTACTGCACGAACATTCATCCCGCTGACGGATGGGAGAACGTTCGCGCGACCCTCGGCGCGGTATGCGCCGGCGCTTCGGGCGCGGCTGGCGCCGGAAGCGCCGTTCGGGGTCGGGCTGCGGTTGTCGGCGGCGGACGCGCGCGGGTTGCTTCCGGGGGACATCTCCAGGACTTCCGGCGCTTCCTCGACGATCAGGGACTCTACGTCGCGATCATCAACGGCTTTCCGTATGGGCCGTTTCACGGCACGCCGGTCAAGGCCAGCGTCTATGCGCCGGACTGGCGCGATCCGGCGCGGGTTGCCTACACGCTCGACTTGATTCGGATCCTCGGCGCCCTGCTGCCGGAGGGCATCGATGGCGGGGTCTCCACCGCGCCGCTGTCGTACAAGCCGTGGCTCGCGGTTGCCGACGACCGGTCCTGGGAGCCGATGATTCGCCACCTCGTGCAGGTCGCCGAGGCGCTGATCCGGCTGCGCGAGGAAACCGGCGCGCTGGTGCACCTGGACATCGAGCCGGAGCCGGACTGCACGATCGAGAACACCGTTGAAACCCTGGACTTCTTCGAGCGCCACCTGCTCTCGTCGGGTGCCGCCCTGCTTGCCCGATCGCTCGGGCTGTGGCACGACCGCGGCCGCGAGCTGCTGCTCGAGCATATCCGCCTGTGCTTCGACTGTTGCCATTTCGCGGTGGAGTTCGAGCACCCGCGCGACGCGATGGATCGCATCCGCGCGGCGGGGATCAAGATCGGGCGCATCCAGCTCAGCTCGGCGCTGGACGTGGCGGTGCCCGGCGATCCCGCGAGTGCGCGGGACGTTCGCGACCGGCTGCGCGCCTTCGCCGACACGACCTACCTGCATCAGGTCGTCGAACACCGGCCCACGGGCCTGCGGCATTACCTGGATCTGCCCGACGCGCTCGATGCGCCGGCGGATGGGGAAGCCCAGAACTGGCGCATTCACTTTCACGTGCCGCTGTTCGCGTCGCACTACGGCGTGCTCGGCTCGACGCAGTCCTACGTCGCCGATGTGCTGCGAGCACGCGCTCGATACCCGCGCGACCCGCCACCTCGAGATCGAGACCTACACCTGGGACGTGCTGCCCGAGGGCCTGAAAGTGGACCTCCTCGAATCGATCGGCCGCGAGTACGACTGGGTGCTGCAGACCTGCAGAACGATGCCGCGAGCGGAACGGAGCGGGGCAACGGGGCCCCGCGAGTGGAGCGAGCGAGGGTCCGGGGGAAGCGCGGCGCAGCCGCGATATTCCCCCGGAGAAATGAAGACCGTCGTTCTGAATGTCGTCGGACTCACTGCCGAGCTGATTCGGCGCGCGGCGCCGCGGCTGGCCGCAGTGGGCGCAGGCCGGCACCCTCGCAACCATCGATTCCGCGTTTCCCGCCGTGACCTGCAGCGCGCAGTCGGATTACCTGACCGGGCTCCGCGCCGACGGGCACGGCATCGTCGGCAACGGGTGGTACGAGCGGGCCGAATGCGAGGTGCGCTTCTGGCGTCAGTCGAACAAGCTGGTACTGGCGCCGAAGATCTGGGAGCTCGCGCGTGCCGAGGATCCCACGTTCACCTGCGCGAACATGTTCTGGTGGTTCAACATGTATTCGTCGGTGGACGTCAGCGTCACGCCGCGGCCGATGTATCCGGCCGACGGGCGGAAGCTGCCCGACGTCTACAGCGCCCCCGGCGACTTACGCGACCGGCTCCAGCGGCAGCTCGGGACGTTTCCCCTCTTCGACTTCTGGGGCCCGCGCGCGTCGATCGCATCCACGCGCTGGATCGCAGACGCGTCGAAGATCGTCGAAACCGCCCACCAGCCGACGCTCACGCTGATCTACCTGCCGCATCTCGACTACAGCCTGCAGAGAATCGGACCCGGCATCTCCGGCCGCGGTCGAGGACGTGCGGGAAGTCGATGCGATCTGCGGTGAGCTGATCGATTTCTACGAGGCACGCGGGGCGAACGTGATCGTGCTCTCCGAGTACGGCATCCGTGACGTGAGCCGTCCGGTGCACATCAACCGCGTGCTCAGGGACCACGGGCACATCGCCGTCCGGACCGAGCTCGGTCGCGAGCTGCTCGATGCCGGGGCGAGCCCGGCGTTCGCGGTCGCCGACCACCAGGTCGCGCACGTTTACCTCAACGACGCGTCGCGCCTCGGCGCGATCCGCAGCCTCGTCGAAAGCACGCCGGGCGTCGAACGTGTGCTCGACGGTGAGGGCAAACGGGAGTTCGGGATCGACCATCCCCGCAGCGGCGACCTGATCGCCATTGCCGCGCCCGATGCCTGGTTCACCTATTACTACTGGCAGGAGGACGAGCGGGCCCCGGATTTCGCGCGGACCGTCGAAATCCACCGAAAGCCCGGCTACGACCCGGTCGAACTGTTTCTGGACCCGGCGATTCGGATGCCTGCACTGACCGTGGGCTGGAAGCTCGCCCGCCGCAAGCTCGGTTTCCGGACCCTGCTCGACGTCATCCCGCTCGACGCCACACTCGTGAAAGGGTCGCACGGCCGCCGCGTCGCGGCCACCGACGTCGATGCACCAGTCTGCATCAGCCGGCAGAAGAGTCTCTTCCCGTCGACGAGACTCGCCTCAACGGACATCTGCGGTTTGATCCTGGAACACCTTCGCAAAGACTGATCGCCTTCGGGGCTCGGGGCTCGGGCGTATACTGACTTCGCGAGGTCCCTCGACCATGAACCGGAGTGTCCCCGTCATCTCAGGGATGGGCATCGCGGTGATGCTGTCCTGCGGCGTGGTGTCCTCCCAGTCTCCCGCAGCCTCGCTCTCCCGCACCGTCTACATCAGCGTGACCGACCGGAGCGGCGTTCCGGTCGACAACCTGCTGGCCTCCGATCTGGAGATCAAGGAAGGCGGCACACTGGTCACTGTCGAGTCTGCCGGCCGCGCCAACGAGCCCATGCAAATCGACGTGATCGTGGACGACAACGGGACCGGCCTCTTTCGCGCCTCGCTCGCCCGGTTCGTGCAGCGCATGGAAGGGCGCGCGGTGCTGGCGCTGCGATCCGTCGTCGGCCAGACGATGAAGCTGGTCGAATTCACGCCGAACATCGATGCGCTGCTCACGGCGATCGCCACGCTCAACGCGCGCCCGGGCACCCCCGACGGCGGGCAGCTCCTGGAAGGGATCTCCGAAGCGGCGCTCGAGCTGCACAAGGTGGAGGCGAGGCGCCCGATCATCATCGCGCTCACCGTCGGCGGCCAGGAGCACAGCACGGTGAGCTCCGACGTGGTGCTCGATCAGCTGCGCAAGAGCGGCGCCGCGCTGCACGTGTTCTCGGTCGCGAACTCCGCGCTGCGGTCGACCGTGGCCGCGCAGAACCCGAGGGATCTCCTGCAGGAGAACATGCACCTGTATCGCGTGCTCGGCGACGGCCCAAAACAGTCCGGCGGCCGGCATCAGGAGATCGTCGCGACGGCCGGCGCGGTGGTCGGACTGCAGAACCTGGCCTCGGAGCTGACCTCGCAGTACCGGATCACCTACACGTTGCCCGCCGGGGCGAAGCGATCGGAAAAGCTCCACGTGTCGGTGCGCCGCAGGGGCGTCGTGGTACGCGCACCGGAGAAGCTGCCGACATAGAAACAAGCTGTCAGCTATCAGCTGTCAGCTCTCAGAGGTGCTCTCGGCCGAATGTTCTGCGGGATACCAGGATGAACAGGCCAGGCAGGAGAAGCGCACCCAGGAAGGCAATCAGGAATGAATATGAGTCGAGCCGGCGGGAGTAGGCGCCCACGGCCGCGTAGCCCGCTGCGATCCCGAGGTTCGACGTCGCGGTGAGTCGCAGGAATCGGGCGTAGTTCGCTCGAACCAGCCCGGCAAACACGACGCTGGCTTCGGCCAGGACTGGCACCGGCCGGCAGAGCACGATGGTGAGGTCCCCGTAGCGCTTCACCAACTGCGCGGCACGCTCGATCCCGTCGACACCCACCAGGCGCCGCGCTGCCCCCGATCCTCGCGAGCCGACCGCGTATCCCAGCAGGCAGCCGGCCATCATCCCGCCCCACACGACCGCCGTGCCGATCGTGAAGCCAAGCAGTACGCCAGAGGCGGTTGAGACGATACTCGAAGGTACCGGCAGGAATACATCGAGCGCCAGCAGGGAGAAAACCGCACCCGCAACCAGCCACCGAGAGGCGTCGCTGCGCGTCACGTATTCTGCGAAGGCATTGAACTGCTGCTCGAACAGGAGGAATGGCACCAGGACCATTCCGATCAGGAGAATCCAGAGAACCGCCCACCGCATAGGCAGATGAGCGTATCAGTGAACCGGTTTGGAGCTGAGAGCTGACAGCTCGGAGCGATAGAATCCCCCGCATGAAGCCCCTACCCGTTCCCGTTCCCGACGACGTCCGCGAGCTCGCGTTGAGCACCATGCGGCAGGCGAAATTTCCGATGCTCGCCAGCATGGACGGCGATCAGCCGCGGGTCCGTCCGGTCTCGCCGGTCAAGACCACGGACTTCACCGCCTACGTCGCGTCGTTCCGAAGCTCCCACAAAACCGGCGAGATCAAGGACAACGGGAAGGTCGAGCTCTGCTACATGAGCGACAAGCACGACCAGGTGAGGATTACCGGGATGGCCGAGGAGGTCGTGGAACGGGACGTCATCGAGGAGATTTGGAATACCAATCCGCTGCTGCGGACCTACCTGGTGTCGATCGACAACCCCGAATTCGTGCTCTATCGCGTCGTGCCCATCCATGTGCGCTTCATGCGCGAATGGGCGCTCGATTACCACGACGTGCCGATCTGATCAGCTCCAGCCACTGGAGTGACAGCTGGCAGCTAAAACCAGCGGGCCCGTGGACAGGCAGCCACGGTCCCGCTGATAAGAGCCGGCGTCCGGCCTACCCCGGACGCCGACTCACGCTGAATAACCGCGAGCTCCTGCTCCCGGCCCTACTTGACCGGCGCCGACACCAGGTTGTCCACCCGGCGCTGCGAGGGTGCGGCCTCCATGGCAGACAGCGTCGACCGGCCGCCGCCGCCATCCGAGTGGAGATACGCCTCTTCGCCGTGGGCCGCTGATGTCGAGCCCGGTGGCCTCGTCCGACGTCGTGGCGCGGAGCGGCAACACCAGCGCGATCAGCTTCAGCAGCACGAAGCTGACGACGCCGCTGTAGACGATCGCGGCGAGGATGGCGGTGGCCTGAATCAGCGAGCTGTCCGGGGTTGCCGAACAGCGCGCCGTCGGCGACGCCGTTCAGCGCTTTCTGCGCGAACACGCCGGTGAGCAGCGCGCCGACCGTCCCGCCGACGCCGTGGGCGGCGACGACGTCGAGCGAGTCGTCGAGCGACGTCTTCGCGCGCCACTGCAGCGCGAGGTAGCTCGGGACCGCGGCGATGCCGCCGAGCGCGATCGCGCTCATCGGGCTGATGAAGCCGGCCGCCGGCGTGACCGCGACCAGTCCGACGACGATCGCCGTGGCGGCGCCGACCGCGGTCGGCTTGCCGGAGCGCATCGCATCGAGGAAGGTCCACACCACCAGCGTCGCAGCCGGCGCGAGCATCGTCGTCACGAACGCCAGACCGGCGATGGGGCTCGCGGCCAGCGCGCTGCCCGGCGTTGAACCCGAACCAGCCGAACCAGAGCAGGCCCGCGCCGAGCAGCGTGAACGGCACGTTGTGCGGGCAGCAGCGACGACGACGGGTATTCCGCGCGCTTGCCGACGACGATCGCCGCCACCAGCGCCGCGACGGCGGCATTCACGTGCACGACCGTGCCGCCGGCGAAGTCGAGCGCGCCCATGTCCGCGAGCCAGCCGCCGCCCCACACCCAGTGCGCGATCGGGCTATAGACGAACAGCGCCCACAGCGAGATGAACGCGACATACGCCGAGAAGCGCATGCGCTCGACGATGGCGCCGGAGATCAGCGCCGCGGTGATGATCGCGAAGGTGCCCTGATAGGCCATGAACAGCAGCGTGCGGAATCGTGCCCTTGCGGCTCGAGCCCGACGCCGCGCAGGAACACGTTGCGAGAGTGTCGCCGATCCAGTTGCTGCCGGTGGCGAACGCCAGCGAGTAGCCGAGCACCGCCCAGAGCACGCCGACGAATCCGAGCGAGATGAAGCTCATCATCATCGTGTTCAGCGCGTTCTTCGAGCGGACCAGGCCGCCGTAGAAGAACGCCAGCGCCGGCGTCATCAGCAGCACCAGCGCCGTCGCGACCAGCATCCAGGCGGTGTCGGCCGGGTTGAGCTGTGGCGGCGCCTGCGCGGCTGCCGTCCCCGGAACACCCAATACGAACAACAACCCTGCCCCGACGACCGCCGATACGCGAACCAGCCTGCTCGTACTCATGTGCGTAGACTCCTGGAATGAATGCGACTTGTTGTCGTGTCCTGACATGGGCTAGCTCGCGTCCTGCTCGCCGGTGCGGATGTTGTAGCTCTGCTCGACCGGGAGCACGAACACGCGTCCGTCGCCGATTTCCCCGGTGCGCGCCGCGCGGATGATGGCCTGGATGACGTCCTCGACGACGTTGTTGGTCACGACCACGTCGATGCAGATCTTCGGCAGCAGCGTGACGTCGTATTCCTTGCCGCGGTAGATCGCGGTGTGTCCCTTCTGCCGGCCGTGCCCGCGGACCTCGGTCACGGTCATGCCCCCCACGTTCAGTTTCTCCAGCGCGTCACGAACCTCGTCCACCTTGTTGGGGCGGACGATTGCCTTAACGAGTTTCATCAGCTGCCTCCAGCACGCGCTCCAGCCCGTGCTTCAAAGAATTGCGGTCGTGTTCGACGAGCTTCCTGCCGGCCTTGGTGAGGTGCAACACATCGATGGCCTTGCGCCCTTCGGTCGCAATCAGCGCGAGGTCCAGGTCGCACCCTTGCTCGGATACCACCCTGCTGATGCGGTGAAGCAGGCCGGGGGCATCGTCTGCGACGATCTCGAGAACCGTGTACTTCTGCGAATGTTCGTTGTCGAAGTGCAGCCGCGGCGATTCGTGCTGGCGGCGGCGGTAGAGCACGCTCGACTCCCGCCCGCGCAGGAGCGCCGGCACGTCGATCCAGCCCGCCACCACGCGATCGAGCATCCGGGTGATCTCCTGCGGTCGCGCCGGGGTTCTGCCTGAGGAACCCCTGTTCGTCGGAGAACTCGAACACGTCGAGGACGAGCCCGCCCGGCGTGGTCATCGCCTGTCCGCGGTGAATGTCCATGCCGAAGTAGGAGAGCACCCCGGCGACGTTCGAAAACAGATACGGCTTGTCGAGCGTGACGATGGTCAGCTCCCAGACGTCGTCGTGATTCTCGAGAAACGCGTGGACCTCGTCGCGCCGGATTCCGCGCGCCAGGCGCACGTGACGGTAGATCGACGCCAGCCCGAACAGTGCCAGGTAGCGGCGGGGCAACCCGCCGAGAAACTCGGTGAGCTCCGACTCGGAGATGTCGTCGGGCCGGCCCGCGATGACGACCGCCAGGCCCGCGGGATCCTGTGGCACCAGCTCGTCGCCGTAGCCGAGCGTCAGGTGGTTGTAGGTCTCGACATACAGGCGCCACAGCAGCTCTTCTTTCCACGGCGTCAGCGTCGTGGAGCTCACCGCCTCGACGTCCACCAGCGTCATCAGGCAGAGCTGCTTCAGGAGCTCTTCGGTCCCGACCAGGTGCGCGAACTGGGCGACGACGTGCGGATCGTCGAGATCGCGGCGGAACGCCACCTGCGACATCGCGAGGTGGTTCCGGACCAGGAACTCGATGGTCTGCCGCGCCTCGGCGGGAATCTCGAGACGGTCGAGCGCGGTCCGCGCCATCCGGACGCTTTCCTGCGCGTGATCCGCGTCGGCCGCCTTGCCGATGTCGTGGAACAGCAGCGCGAGCGTGAGGACCTCGGGCGCCCGCAGCTCCTCGAGCAGCGCGCCGAAGCGCTTGCGCCCTGGCGTCGCCGGGTTCCACAACGTTTCGAGCCCGCGAATCGTGAGCAGGGTGTGCTCGTCCACCGTGTATTTGTGGTGGAAGTCGCGAATCACCCGGCAGTGAACCCCGGCGAACTCCGGCACGATCGTGTTCAGCAGTCCGCAGTCGTGCATCTCCGAGAGACGGGCATAGAGCCCGGGCCGCGGATAGAACAGCGTGCGGATCTGCTGCCGCTCGGCCTCGGTGCCGGCGAAATCGTCGGCGGTGTACTGCCCCAGGTTCTGTTCGATGCAGTCGAGCGCCTGCTCCGAGACCGGGCAGCCGTCGGCGAGCGCCAGCCTGAAGATCTCGGGCCACAGCGACGGGCGTGTCCCTGCCGCCGCCGGATCGGCGAAACGGATGCCGTCAGCAGCAATCTCGAAATGCCGTCCGACCGGTGTCGGCGGCGTCGTGTCGACCGGGAGGCGCGCTGCGCGCTGCGCCCGGGCGAGCTCGCGCGCGATTGCCCGCGCCTGGCGGAAGTACGCGCCCATCAGCGCTTCGACCCGCTGGCGGATGGTGTCTCCCGGACATCCGAGAGCGTCGGCCACCCGCTCCTGCAGCTCGTGCGTCAGGATGTTGGCGTCGCGGCCGCCCTCCGCGTGCAGGATGCCGCGAATCTGCAGCAGGAAGTCCTCGGCCTCGAGCACCGGCCCGGCCGATCGCGCCCGCTCCCCTTCCTGGCGCTCGCCGCCAAGTGTCTGGAGATACCGAATCGCCGCGATGTCGCGCAGTCCGCCCGGCGCATTCTTGATGTCGGGCTCGAGTTGATAAATCGTCCCGTTGAACTGCACCTGACGCTGCTCGATCAGCTCGAGGAGCGCGTCGATCGACCGCGCGCGATCCTCGGCGGCAACCGCAGCGACCCGGTCCTTCAGGCGGGAGAAGAGCTGTGCGTCGCCGGCGATTGGCCGCGCATCGAGAACCGAGAGCAGGAACTCGGTGTTCGCGGTGTCGAGGTCGTCGAAGTCCGCGAGCTCCCGCACCTGGTGCCCGACCACGAGCTGAAGATCCCAGAGCGGCTGGAGGACGGCGTTCACGAACCGCTCCTCGTCACGGCCGATGCTGCTCTCGAAAAGAATCATCAGATCGATGTCGGAATGAAGACACAGCGTCCGGCGGCCGTAGCCGCCGAGCGCACACACCACCAGCGGCCGCGACGTGTGGACCCGCGCGGCCTCGACGAGCTGCTGGACGACGTCGTCCATCCGGGCGGCATGGCGGGCCTGTGCGTCGCGTCCGCCTCGTCCCTGCCGCGCCTCGAGCGCGAACTCGCGCCGCGTCGCGGCGAGCGCCGCCGCCAGCTGCGCGCGACGGGCCCGCGCATCGCCCAGCCCGCCGGCCGCGTCGTCGCGCGCTCCGCGCGCCACCTCTTCGAGCCCGGATCACTCGGCATCAACCCACGCCGCACGAGTACCGAATGATGCCCGCCGTCGTGGGCCGCGGTCGGAGTCCGCGCCGCAGATGGCTCCGGATCGCGGACCGCGGACCCCGGATCGCGGATTAGTAGATGACACTGAATCCGATCACCGCCACCGGCTTGACGCCGTCGCCGCCGTTCAACAGCTTCATGTTGTCCCCGAGCCACAGGAGATCGACGCCGCCGTGGACCTCCCAGGTGCTCTTGCCGTTCATGAACGCGAGCGGCACGCTCAGGATGCCGCCGAGATCGAAGTAGCCGAACTTGTTGCTGCCGGTCGAACCCTCGTAGTAGTCGTTCAGGCTCAGCCCGATCTTCGCGGGGATGGCCAGGCGTCAGCGGGTACTTCGCGTGATCCACGACCGGCACCACGGGACGGACGCCGAGCTCCAGGTAGGTGCCCTTGCTGCCGCCGTCCTCGAGACCGCCGCCGCCGTCGGCCTGGCCCTTGAGCTCGAAGGCGAGAATCGCCTTGGGGTTCAACGGGAAGGCGCTGCCGCTGTCGTCGTAGGCGAGGACGCCGGCCAGCTCGTTCACCGTGCCGAACGCGTCGTTCGGGCTGGTGTAGGACGTGAACAGCGCGCCCGGCTTCCAGTTGCCGACCTGGAACGTGGCTGACGCCGTAGTAGTCCGCTTCGTACCAGGCGTTGCGATCGGGGTTGCCGCTGCCGCTCGGTCCGGAATGGAGGCTGTTCCAGATCCCGCCGTTGAGCGTCACGCTCTTGAGGGCGCCGTCGCCCGAATACGCCGTCACGCCGACGTCGGCGAACGGCGGCGCGATCACGCCGTGGTCTTCCTGGAAGATGCCGCGGAACATGTAGGCGCTGACGAAGTCCAGGCCCGCGGTCAGCGTGACCCGCTTGCTCGGTGGTTCGTCCGCCGAAGGTTGGGTTGCCGTCGTCGCCGCCGACGACGTGGCTGCGCTGGCGTTGCTGGTCGACTGCCCTCCTGCCTTGGTCGCGTCCTGAGCCAGCGCCGTGGTTGCCGTCAGTCCCAGGAGGCCTGCCACCAGAAATCCTGCCGCCGTTCCTCGCATACGTTGCTCCTGCCTTCCGAACAGTTAATGGGGTCGGTTGCCGGCGATCACGAGCGATGCCGCGCAACCCCTGTTGCCGCCGCGTCCGATAGGCGAACTGGGTGAGCAAGTTGAAGGCCACGACCCGGTCGCGGCGGCGCGGATCGCGATCGGGGTGATTTTTCGCAGACAAACGGCCGGATTCTCCGCAGCTGCGGGAATCGCGCGAATGACCGATTCCTACAATTTCGTGGAGAATGCAGGTTGCCGCTACGAGGGTGTTCCGGCCTTCGCGCTTCGCGCTACGGCGCGACAGGCGTCCTCCCGCTACGCGCTACGAAGCCCGCAGAGTTAGCCTGCCCGCTGGAGGCAATCCACGAAGGCGGAGCTTGCCGCGCCGTACGCCCCGACGCAAGCGCGAAGGGGGTGGCTTGCGCCTTCTGCCGGAAGGTGACCCGGTGAGCTTCTGCGTTGCAGAGACTCGGCGCCGGCCGGCTTTTCCTGCCGAAGCAACATTTCTGTAGGCCGTCGCCTTCTGGTACAGAAATGTCGCCTGGCAACACGGAAAGATAAAACGAAGGCTGGATAAATCTATTTGGCTAACGATGTTGGCGAAAGCAGTTCGGGCCCGGGGTTTGGTCGAATGTCCAATCAGGCGATCGCTGAAAGGCCCGACTCGCCCATGAGGTAGGCATCCACCGCCGCAGCCGCATGGCGGCCGTCGGCGATGGCCCAGACGATCAGCGATTGTCCGCGCTGCATGTCGCCGGCGGTGAAAATCCCTTCTTCGCTGGTCATCCACCGTTCGTCACGCCAGACGTTGCCCCGCTCGGTCAGCTTCACGCCAAGCTCGGTGAGCAACCCGCCGCGTTCGGGTCCGACGAATCCCATCGCCAGCAGCACCAGGTCGGCCTCGAGGATCGACTCGGTCCCGGCGACCCGGGTGATTCCGGTCCGGCCGACCTCGACTTCCACGGTCTCCAGCGCCCGCACCGTCCCGGCGCCGTCGGCGAGGAATCGCTCGGTCGAGATCGAGAAGACCCGCTCGCCCCCCTCTTCGTGCGCCGAGGAGGTCCGGAAGATGCGGGGCCACTGCGGCCACGGATTGTCGGCCGCCCGCGACTCAGGTGGACGGGGCAGCAGCTCGAACTGGTGGACCGACAGCGCCCCCTGCCGATGCACCGTGCCGAGGCAGTCGGCGCCGGTATCGCCGCCTCCGATGATGACCACGCGCTTGCCGGCCGCGGTGATCGCCTGATCCTCGGGGATCTCGTCCCCTTCGCACCGGCGGTTCTGCTGGGTGAGGTAGTCCACGGCGAAGTGAATGCCCCCCAGCTCGCGGCCCGGCACCGGCAGGTCGCGAGGCGCCCCGGCACCGCCGCAGAGGACGATGGCGTCGAAGTCGCGGCGCAAGTCCGCAACCGGAAGATCCACACCGACATTCACGCCGGCGCGGAACACGATCCCTTCCGCTTCGAGCAGCGCGAGACGGCGATCGACCAGCCGCTTCTCGATTTTGAACTCGGGGATGCCGTAGCGGAGCAGCCCGCCGACGCGGTCGGACTTCTCGAACACCGTGACCGAATGTCCGGCCCGGTTCAGCTGGTCGGCGGCCGCGAGGCCCGCCGGGCCCGATCCGACGATCGCCACGCGCTTTCCCGTCCGCGTCGCCGGCGGCGTCGCCCGGATCCAGCCTTCCTCGAACGCGCGCTCGACAATCGACAGCTCGATGTTCTTGATCGTCACCGGGTCGTCGTTGATGCCGAGCACGCACGATCCTTCGCACGGCGCCGGGCACAGCCGGCCGGTGAAGTCCGGAAAGTTGTTGGTCGCATGCAGCCGTTCGATGGCGGCCTGCCAGCGCTGACGGTAGACGAGATCGTTCCACTCCGGGATCTGGTTGCCGAGCGGGCACCCCTGGTGACAGAACGGAATCCCGCAGTCCATGCACCGCGAGCCCTGGTCCCGGACCTCTTTCTCGGGCGTCGGCAGGTAGACCTCCTGCCAGTCCTTCACGCGCAGGTCAGCGGGGCGGGCGTGGCGGTTTGGTGCGCTTGATCTGGAGGAAGCCGGTGACATTACCCATTGGCGGCACCCACCAGTTCGGCGAACACCGGCTCGCGGTTCTCTGATCGGGCCCGCGCTTCGGCCTGCAGGACGCGCTTGAAGTCGCGCGGAATCACCTTGATGAAGCCCGTCTGCTCGTCGGTCCAGTCTGCGAGCAGCCGCACCGCGCGGCCGCTGTTCGTGTACCGCACGTGGCGGCGCAGCATCATCCGTACGAACTCCAGGTCGTCTTCGGCCAGCGGCTCGAGCTCGACCAGCTGCTGATTGCAGCGCCGGGTGAATTGACCGTCGCCGTCGAGCACGTAGGCGATGCCCCCGCTCATGCCGGCCGCGAAGTTTCGGCCGGTCCGGCCGATCACCACCACGCGGCCGGCGGTCATGTACTCGCACCCGTGGTCGCCGACGCCCTCGACCACCGCCAGCGCGCCGCTGTTCCTGACCGCGAAACGTTCGCCCGCGACGCCGCGGACGTAGGCCTCGCCGCTGGTCGCGCCATACAGGCAGACGTTGCCGACGATCACGTTCTCGTGCGACGCGAAGCGTCGACTCCGGCGGCGGATAGACGACCAGCTTGCCGCCCGACAGCCCTTTGCCCCAGAAGTCGTTCGAATCTCCCTCGATGGCGAGCGTGATGCCGCGCGGGACGAACGCGCCGAAGCTTTGCCCCGCCGACCCGGTGAACTGCACGCGGATCGTGTCTTCAGGCAGTCCGTCTCCGCCGTGGCGGCGTGTCACCTCGGCGCCGAGCATCGTCCCGACGGTCCGGTGCTGGTTGCGAATCGGCAGGCGAATCTCGACCGGCTCGCGCCGCTCGAGCGCCGGTGCCGCCTGCGCGATGAGCGTGTTGTCCAGCGCCTTCTCGAGCCCATGGTCCTGAGGCCGGATCGCCCGTTTCGCGACCTCCGGCCCGACTTCCGGCTGATAGAGGATCTTCGAGAGGTCGACACCGGAGGCCTTCCAGTGCTCGATCGCCGCCCGCATTTCCAGCCGATCCGAGCGGCCGATCATCTCGTCCATGGTCCGGAAGCCCAGTTCGGCCATCAGCTCGCGCACGTCCTCGGCGACGAACCTGAAGTAGTTCTCGACGAACTCGGGCTTGCCGGTGAACTTCTTGCGCAGTTCGGGATCCTGCGTCGCCACGCCGACCGGGCAGGTATTGAGGTGGCAGACCCGCATCATGATGCAGCCGGAGACCACCAGCGCGGCGGTCGAGAACCCGAACTCCTCGGCGCCGAGCAGCGCCGCCACCACCACGTCGCGCCCGGTGCGCAGCTGGCCGTCCGCCTGCACGACGATGCGATCGCGCAGCTTGTTGAGCACGAGGACCTGCTGGGTCTCGGCGAGGCCGAGCTCCCAGGGAACGCCGGCATGTTTGATCGAGGTGAGCGGCGACGCACCCGTGCCGCCATCGTGTCCGGAGATCAGCACGACGTCCGCGTGTGCCTTCGCCACACCCGCGGCAACCGTGCCCACGCCGACTTCCGCCACCAGCTTGACGTGAATGCGCGCCCGATCGTTGGCGTTCTTCAGGTCGTAGATCAGCTGCGCCAGATCCTCGATCGAATAGATGTCGTGGTGCGGCGGCGGCGAGATCAGGGTGACGCCCGGCGTCGAGTGGCGCACCTTGGCGATCCACGGATACACCTTGTGTCCCGGCAGCTGCCCGCCTTCGCCGGGCTTCGCGCCCTGGGCCATCTTGATCTGCAGGTCGTCGGCGTTCACGAGGTATTCGCTGGTCACGCCGAACCGGGCCGAGGCGACCTGCTTGATCGCGCTGCGACGCGAGTCGCCGTTGGCGTCGCGGCGATAGCGCGCCGGATCCTCCCCGCCTTCGCCGGTGTTCGACTTGCCGCCGATGCGGTTCATCGCAATCGCGATGGTCTCGTGGGCCTCCTGGCTGATCGACCCGTAAGACATCGCGCCGGTCGCGAACCGCTTCAGAAGCGTTTCGACCGGCTCCACCTCCTCGAGCGGGATGCGGGCCCCGGCCGGCTTGAGCTCGAGCAGACCGCGCAGCGTCCCGAGATTGCGGCTCTGATCGTTGACGAGCGCGGTGTACTCCTTGTAGATCGCGTATTGACCGCTCCGGGTCGCGTGCTGGAGCTTGAACACGGTCTCGGGGTTGAACAGGTGGAACTCGCCGTCGCGACGCCACTTGTATTCGCCGCCGGTCTCGAGATCGTTCGCCAGCAGGTTGCGCGGCGGGAAGGCGCGACGATGACGCTCCCGCACTTCGCGCGCGATCACGGCGAGGTCGGCGCCCCCGATGCGTGACGCGGTCCAGGTGAAGTAGCGATCGACGAAGCTCTTGTCGAGGCCAATCGCTTCGAAGATCTGCGCGCCGCAGTAGCTCTGCAGCGTCGAGATCCCCATCTTCGACATGACCTTGAGGATGCCCTTGTTGAGGCCCTTGATGTAGTTCAGCACCGCGCGGTCGTGGGTCAGCCCTTCGATCACGCGCTGCTCGATCATGTCGCCGAGGGTTTCGAACGCGAGGTACGGGTTGACCGCCCCCGCGCCGTAGCCGATGAGCAGCGCCATGTGGTGCACTTCACGGGCCTCGCCGGTCTCGACCACCAGCGCGCAACGCGTGCGCAGACCTTCGCGGACGAGATGATGGTGCACGCCGGCCGTCGCCAGCAGGCTCGGGATCGGGGCCAGCGTTTCGTTGACCCCGCGATCCGAAAGGAAGATCACCGTGTGCCCGGCGAGCACCGCCTCCTGTGCCTGCTCACGCAGCCGGTCGAGCGCGCGTTCGAGTCCGGCGCCGCCTTCGGCCGCCGGATACAGCATCGGCAGCGTCACCGACCGGAATCCCGGCACCTCGGTGTGCCGGACCTTCGCCACGCCCTCGTTGTCGATGATCGGGTACTTGATGACGATCTGGCGGCACGACTCCGGCTCGGGCACGAGCAGATTGCGCTCGGGGCCGATCGTCGATTCCATCGAGGTCACCAGCTCCTCGCGAATCGCGTCGAGCGGCGGGTTGGTGACCTGGGCGAACAGCTGCTTGAAATAGTCGTAGAGCAGCCGCGGGCGCTGGGACAGCACCGCCAGCGGCGTGTCGGTGCCCATCGAGCCGACCGGCTCTTCGGCGGCGAGCGCCATCGGCCGCAGGATGATCTCGATGTCCTCCTGGGTGTAGCCGAACGCCTGCTGGCGGCGCAGCACGCTCGCGTGATCGGGCGCCGGGAGGAATGGCGCCGGCGCCACTTCCTCGATCGGGATCAGGTGCTCCTGGAGCCATTCGGCGTACGGATACTCCCGAGCCAGCTCGCGCTTGATCTCCTCGTCCGAGATGATCCGGCCCTGCGCCGTATCGACCAGGAAGATGCGGCCGGGATGCAGCCGCTCCTTCACGATCACGTCCGCCGGCGGAATATCGAGCACGCCGACTTCCGAGGCCATCACGACCAGGCCGTCCCGGGTGACGTAATAGCGTGAAGGCCGCAGGCCGTTGCGATCGAGCACGGCGCCGATCACCGTGCCGTCGGTGAACGCCAGCGACGCGGGCCCGTCCCACGGCTCCATCAACGACGCGTGGTACTCGTAGAAGGCGCGCAGCTCCGGGGTCCATGGCGTCGTCGTTCTGCCACGGCTCCGGAATCATCATCAGGATCGCGTGCGGCAGCGACCGCCCCCCCATCACCAGCAGCTCGAGGACGTTGTCGAAGATCGCGCTGTCGCTGCCGCCCTCTCGGATGATCGGCAGGATCTTCTTGAGATCGTCGCCGAGCGGCTCGCACTGGAGCAGCGCCTCCCGCGCCTTCATCCAGTTGATGTTGCCGCGAAGCGTGTTGATCTCGCCGTTGTGCGCGACGAAGCGGTAAGGGTGGGCCAGCGGCCACGACGGGAACGTGTTGGTGCTGAACCGCTGATGCACCAGCGCCAGCGCCGACTGGAGCGTGGGATCCGCCAGATCGGGGAACATCCCCTGAATCTGGTTGGCGGTCAGCATGCCCTTGTAGATCAGCGTGCGGGACGACAGGCTGACGACGTAGAAGAACTCGCGTCCGGGCAGATCGAGCGCGTCCACCGCGTGCTCCAGCCGCTTGCGGATGACGAACAGCTTCCGCTCGAACGCGGCATCCCCCTCGGCCGACGCCCTCGGCGCGGCCATCGCGGGTCCGCGGCCGATCACGATCTGCCGGAACACCGGCTGCACGGCCACGGCGCTCGGCCCGACCGCGCGGTTGTCGGTCGGCACATCCCGCCAGCCGATGACCCGCTGCCCTTCTTCGACCACGATCTGCTCGAACAGCCGCTCGAGCGCCGCCCGGGTCTCGGGACTGGGTCGGCAGGAACACCAGGCCCGCGCCGTAGCCGCGCTCCTCCGGCAGATCCCAGCCGAGACGCGCCGCTTCCTTGCGGAGGAACGCATCGGGGATCTGAATCAGGATGCCGGCGCCGTCGCCGGTGTTGACCTCGCACCCGCACGCGCCGCGGTGCTCCAGGTTGATCAGCACCTGCAACGCCTGACGGACGATCGTGTGCGAGCGCCTGCCCTCGATATCAGCGACGAACCCGACGCCGCAGGCATCGTGCTCATGAGCTGGATCGTAGAGACCACGAGCGGAGGGCTGATGATGCTGTTGTTGCACCCGTCGTTTATGAACGAAGACCTTTCATAAGCGAAACGGATTTATCGCATCAGGTTCATGTGTTTCGCTGATGGACTCGTTATGCGCGTGGCGCATGCGGGACATGAATCTTTCGCTGTCGGTTCCGGGTTCAGGGGTTCCAGGTTTCAGGGTTCGGTTCAGCGTTCGGTTCCAGGTTCAGGTTCAGAGGTTCCTGAGCCCATCTCTGAACGCTTCGAACCTTGAACCAGGAACCCGGAACCCGGACGACCGAACCCTGAACGCGAACCCGGAACCTGTGAACCCCCGAACCCAGAACCGACAGACCCACTATTTGTCCATGAACACGCGCACTTTTCTCGGCTTCACGTAGACCCGCTCGCCGACGATCGCGCGAATCGACTCGTACTGCTCGCGGCCGAGCTCGATCTGAATCGGCCGGCGCTCGGCGTCGGTCACTTCCAGCTTCACGATCGCCCCCGAGATGCGCACGTCGGTCACCACCGCCCAGAGTCCGCCGCCTTCATCGTCGCTCCGGCTCACGGCCAGCTCGTGCGGTCTCGAGTAACCGGCCGCGGTCCGCGCTTCGGTGTGCGGATGTTCGGGGAACTCGAGCGCCAGCGGGCCGAGCAGCGCTTTCCCGTCCTGCACGCGGCCGTGGAAGATGTTGACCTGGCCGAGGAAGTTCACCACGAACGGCGTCGCGGGATGCTCGACCACCTCCTCCGGCGTGCCGTCCTGCTCGATCCGCCCCTCGTTCATCACCACCACGCGATTGGCGAGCTCGAGCGCTTCTTCCTGGTCGTGGGTCACGAACACGCTGGTGAGATGGATCTCGGCGTGCAGCCGGCGCAGCCAGCGCCGCAGCTCCTGCCGGACCTTGGCGTCGAGCGCGCCGAACGGCTCGTCGAGCAGCAGCACCTTCGGCTCGACCGCGAGCGCGCGCGCCAGCGCCACGCGCTGCCGCTGCCCGCCGGAGAGCTGCGACGGATACCGGGTGCCGAGGTAGTCGAGCTGGACCAGCGCGAGCAGGTCGTTGACCCGCCGGCGGATCTCCTCCTCCGGCGGGCCGCTGCGCCCGCGGCCGGACGCGGAGGCCGAACGCCACGTTCTCGAAAACGGTCATGTGGCGGAACAGCGCGTAGTGCTGGAAGACGAAGCCGACGCCGCGATCCTTTGGATCTCGCCGCACCGCATCGTCGCCGTCGAACAACACCGAGCCCGAGTCCGGCGCGTTCGAGCCCGGCGATGATCCGCAGGAGCGTGGTCTTGCCCGATCCCGACGGACCGAGCAGCGCCAGCAGCTCACCCTGCTGGACGGTGAAGCTCACATCGTCCAGCGCGCAGAATCCGCCGTAGCGCTTGGTGAGATGGCTGACTTCGATGCTCATGAGGGTTGCGGCGCGGCAGCCGCCTCGGGCGCCGCTTCAACGGCGGCGCCCATCCTGCGCTCGACGACGGTCTTGACGATGAGCGTGACGATGCGCGAGAAACGCCAGCAGCGACGCCACCGCGAACGCCGCCTGGAACGCGTACTCGTTGTAGAGAATCTCGACATGCAGCGGCAGCGTGTTGGTCACGCCGCGGATCTTGCCCGAGACCACCGATACGGCGCCGAACTCGCCCATCGCGCGCGCGTTGCACAGGATCACGCCGTAGAGCAGCCCCCACTTGATGTTCGGCAGCGTGACCCGGAAAAACGTCTGAAGCCCTCCGGCGCCGAGCACGCGCGCCGCTTCCTCTTCCTGTGAGCCGGCCGCTTCCATCACCGGGATGATCTCGCGGGCGACGAACGGAAAGGACACGAAGATGGTCGCGAGCACGATCCCGGGGACGGCGAAGACGATCTTGATGTCGTGGTCGGCGACCCACGGGCCCAGCACTCCCTGCCGGCCGAACAGCAGCACGAACACCATCCCCGAAATCACCGGCGACACGGCAAACGGCAGGTCGATCAGCGTCGTCAGCAGCTGCTTGCCGCGGAACTGGAACTTGGCAATCGCCCATCCGGCGCAGACGCCGAACACCAGGTTCGCCGGGACGGCGATCGCCGCCGCGAGCAGCGTGAGCCGGAGCGCGGCCAGGGCGTCGGGTTCGCGGATCGCGTCCAGGTAGGCCGCGGTCCCGTTCGCGAACGCCTCGGTGAAGACGGTGGCCAGCGGCAGCACCAGGAACAGCAGCAGGAACCCGAGCGCGACGGCAATCAGCACCACGCGCACGATCAGCGGCTCGGTGAGCCGACCGGCGCGACGTCCTGTCGGGCGCTGTCGCGGGCGTGAACGTATCCAGCCATGGTTCTCAGTTCATCAGCCGGCGCGTCGTCCATCCCTGCAGCAGGTTGATGGCGAACAGCAGCGTGAAGGACAGCAGCAGCATCACCAGCGCGATCGCGGTGGCGCCCGGGTAGTCGTATTGTTCGAGCTTGGTGATGATCAGCAGCGGCGCGATCTCGGTCTGCATCGGCATGTTGCCCGAGATGAACACCACCGACCCGTACTCGCCGACCGCTCGCGCGAACGAGAGCGCGAAGCCGGTCAGCCAGGCGGGGAACAGGTACGGGACGATGACTCGCGTCAAGACGCCGAGGCGGGTCGCGCCGAGGCTGGTCGCCGCCTCCTCGACCTCAGGATCGAGATCTTCGATCACCGGCTGGAGCGTCCGCACGACGAACGGCAGCCCGATGAAGACGAGCGCAATCGTGATCGCCGAGCGCGCGTGAACGCGACCTTCAGCCCGTAAGGCTCGAGCAGCCGCCCCATCCAGCCGTTCGGCGCGTAGATGGCGGTCAGCGTGATGCCGGCGACGGCGGTCGGCAGCGCGAACGGCAGGTCGACGAGCGAGTCGACGATGCGCCGGCCCGGAAACGTGTAGCGCACCAGCACCCACGCGACGATCAGGCCGAACACCGCATTGATCGACGCCGCCGCGAGCGACGCGCCGATGCTGAGCCGATACGAGGCGACCACGCGCGGGTCGGTGACCGTCTGCCAGAACGCCTCCCAGGTCATCGTCGCGCTGCGTGCCGGCAGCGTGAGCAGCGGCAGCAGCACGATGAGGCACAGGTAGAACAGCGTGAACCCCATCGTCAGCCGGAACCCCGGAAGAACACGTGTGTCTTCATCGGCCCTGGCCGGTAGATCTGATCGAACGTGCCGCCGTCGGCGAAATGGGCCTTCTGCGCGTTCTGCCAGCCGCCGAACGCCTCATCGATCGTGAAGAGCTTCACCTGCGCGAACGTCCCCGCGTACTTGGCGGCAACCTTCGGATCGCGCGGCCGGTAGTGATTGCGCGCGGCAATCTCCTGGCCTTCCGGTGAATAGAGGAACTGCAGGTACGCCTCGGCAACGGCGCGCGTGCCCTTCTTGTCGACCACCTTGTCGACGACGGCCACTGGCGGCTCGGCGAGGATGCTCAGCGACGGAACCACGATCTCCACCTGTCCCTTGCCTTCGGCGACCGCCAGGTAGGCCTCGTTCTCCCAGGCCAGCAGCACGTCGCCAATGCCGCGCTGCACGAACGTCGTCGTGGCGCCGCGGGCGCCCGAATCGAGCACCGGCACGTTCTTGAACAGCTGCGTCACGAACTCGCGGCGCCTTGGCGTCAGTCGCCGCCACCGTGCCGCTTGCCGTATTCCCAGGCCGCGAGGTAATTCCAGCGGGCGCCGCCTGACGTTTTCGGGTTCGGCGTAATCACGCGCGATGCCCGGCTTCACCAGATCGGGCCAGTCCTTGATGCCCTTCGGGTTGCCCTTGCGGACGAGGAACACGATGGTCGAGGTATAGGGCGCGCTGTTCTGCGGCAGCCGCTTCTGCCACGCCGCGTCGGTGATCAGCCCGGCCTTCTGCACCGCGTCGATGTCGTACGCGAGCGCCAGCGTCACGACGTCGGCCTCGAGCCCGTCGCTGACGGCGCGCGCCTGGGCGCCCGAGCCGCCGTGCGACTGGCGGATCTGCACCGTCTTGCCGGTCTTCGCCTGCCACTGCTTGACGAACGCCGCGTTGATCGCGACATACAGCTCGCGAGTCGGGTCGTAGGACACGTTGAGCAGCGCCTGGGCCGCCGGGACCGTACTGGCTGCGACCGCCAAGGTCATGGCGGCTGCCAGTCGAACCATGGGTTTCATCATTTCTCTCCGCAACTCCCGGCTGGCGGCTAGAAGGAGACCTGGCCACGCAGGACGAGAGCGTTTTCGGGTTTGCGCGGGCCGTCCGCATCTCCGTCGAACACGGTGCGCTCGAAGTTGACGACGTACTTGAAATTAGGGGTCAGGAACCAGTTGAGACCGACCGTCCACGCTTCAGCCTTCGCGCTCGAGCCTGGAGTCGCGAAGCCGAGCGCGAACGCGCGGTCGTCGACCTTCAGCGCGTGATAGCGCGCAGCCACCTGGAAGGCGCCGGGATGTCCGGCGCCGAAGTCGAAATTGGCGCGCGGCCGGACTGCGGTCGTGCCATCAGTGGCCGCTTCTCCGGTCAGCACCCAGGACCCGGCGATCTGCCACGAGTCGAGACCGATATCGCCGGCCACCTCGCCTTTTCGAACCGCCGTCGCGGTGTGCACGTACTCGACGATGCCCGCGAATGCCTTGTGGTAGTACGACAGGTGCGGCGAGTAGCGGCTGCGAACCCCGTCGGCGACGGCCCCGGAATACGAGAAGTAGGTCTGGGACGAGCGAAGCGGTGCGGAGCGTTGGCAGCGCGCCGGAGCCTTCCTGATGACCCCACGTTCCCGCGATGCCTGCCGTCAATCCGCGGAGCGGACTGGACTGATTTTTCTTGACGAACGGCCTGATCGCGAGCCGGCCGGCCAGATCCTTGCCGTCGTTGCTGTCCACGTCGCCGCTGCCGCCGTCGGTCACGCCATTGATCACGGCGGCCTGATAGCTGACGAGTCCTCCCGAAAGGTCTCCGAGCACGCTCACGCCGACATCACGGTTCGGCACAATCGACGTCGGCAGCGCCCGCTCCAAGAACAGAATGTTCGACGCCGGCTGCAGCCGTTCGAGACCGAAGGGGGTCTTCGTCTTTCCGAGCCGGATACGAAAGGCCGGCGAGAACACGGTGTCGACGTACGCGTCCTGAAGCACCAGCGTGCCGCCGGCAAAGTCCGGGTTGATATAGAACTCGAAGTTCCTGGCGAACCGGCCTCGAAGATAGGGGCGGAGCCGCCGAATCAGGAACGTGTCGGTGACGGCAGCCGTCTCGCCGTTGCTGCCGAGCGCGAACCTGCCGTCGGCATGGACGAGTGCGCCGATCTGCAGGCGGTAGTCGCCGTTGTCGCTCTGGATGAAAAAGCCATCCCGCCACCCGGCGGTTTGTGCCGCTGGCGCGGGAGTCCCCTGGGCTTGCGCATCCGACGCAACGACGATGAGGACGAAGAAGACCAACCCCAGCTTGAAAAACTTCACGATCGCCATTTTTGAGAAACCGCCTCCGCTGAAAGAGGAACAGGCCCGAACGGGCAAACCGTCCGGGCCTGACGAACTCTTCAGAGAGGCGGCTTCAATCGAGCGGCCGGATACCTGAAGGCGTCGTCCAGGCGCGGACGCACCTGTCGCCGCAGCGGCAACAACCACAGGTATTCGGAGGGTTGATTGAGCCGTTCATTCATTCCTCGATCGTTGGCGGCGGCGCCGTCTTCTCACCCTTCCGCTCACGTCGGCGAGGGTCATGCCGTCCAGAATCCGCGCGGTGGCGTCGCGGACTTCCCCCATCGCCAGACGGACGCCGCAAGTCTCCTCGTCGGGACAATCTGCACACCGCTGGTAGGCCGTTTGACTCACGCACGGCACGAGCGCCAGCGGTCCCTCGAGGGCGCGGACCGCGTCCCCGAACGTAATCTCGGAAGGGGATCGCCGGAGAAAGTAGCCGCCGCCCTTGCCCTTCTTGCTCTGAACCAGCCCATGGCGGTTCAGGTCGAGCAGGATCGCCTCGAGAAACTTCTTCGGGATGGCCTGGCGCTCGGACAACTCCGAGACCAGCACCGGCCCGCGTCCGGCTTCTTCGGCGAGCACCAGCAGCGCCTTGAGCCCGTACTTCGATCGCCTCGACAGCAACCTAGATACCCTATCAGATAAGTAGAGTATTGTGTCCAGCGAAAAGTTGGTTCCGGGTTCCGGGTGCCAGGTTCACGGTTCGGTTCGAGGTTCGGTTCAAGGTTCAAGGGTTCAGGGTTCGACGCGCGCCGCGCACCTCGAACCCCGAACTGTGAACCGAACCGTGAACCGTGAACCGAACCCTGAACCTTGGCACCCAGGAACCCGGAACCATCCGCCCGTCACACTAACCGTTTTGCGAGCTGATGCAGGAACAGCCCGACGTCGGTGACGAGGCCGATCGTCTGGGACGAACCGCGATCGGCGAGCTTGGTCACGACGGCAGGGTTAATATCGACGCACACCACGGGCGTCCACGCCGGCAGCATGTTCCCTACGCCAATACCATGCAGCATCGTCGACAGCACAATCACCAGCCCAGCGGACGCGAGCGCCTCGGCATAGCGATCCTGCGCGACGACGATGTCGGTGATGGTGTCGACGATGGGGCCGTCGTCGCGGATGCTGCCGGCGAGTACCATCTCGATGCCGGCTCGAACGCACTCCACCACCACGCCGCTCGTGAGCACGCCCGACGCGACCGCGGGGCGGATCCCGCCGGCGCGATTGATGGCGTTGATCGCGCGCATGTGATGGCGATGGCCGCCCGGCACCGGCATTCCAGCTTCGAGATCGACGCCGAGCGAGGTCCCGAACAGCGCCAGCTCGGCGTCGTGAACGGCCAGGGCGTTGCCGGCCAGGAGCACGTCGACCCAACCGCGGCGAATCAGCTCGGTGAAGTAGGTGGCGCCGCCAGTGTGGACGATCACCGGACCGGCAACGAAGACAATCCGACGGCCGGCGGCCCGGGTCTCGCGCATCAAGGTCGCGATCCGGCCCACGCTCGCCTCGACTCGCCGCTCCGAGGAGATTTCGTTCGACATGAACGCGAAGTCGGCGCGGTCGCGCTCGCGGAACTCCGGCGTGACCCGAATGCCCTCCAGCCCGCAGACGATCTGATCGGCGGTCTTCACCTCGCGCAGCTTGCGGCAGCAGGCGCGGCCGGCGTCCACGACCACCACCGCGTCCATGCGCTGCCGCTCCACCTCGACCCATTCGCCGCGCACGCGCACGTGCGTCCGCAGGTTGGTGGTGGAATAGAAGTCATCCGGGACGCTGCCGTCGCGGTCGGCGGTCCGCAGCAGCGCGTCGTTTTCGCGGGCGGGGCTGCAGCCGATCTGCATGAGGTCTTCGACCAGCCGGCGCAGCGCGGCTGCGCTCGGCGCCGAGACCTTCAGCGAAATTCGAGAAAACTCGTCGTTGGTACGGCCGATCGAAAAGTTGAGCACCTCGAACGCGCCGCCGCGCTCGATCACCTTGTCGAAGATCGCATTGAGGATGTTCGAATCGATCAGGTGGCCTTCGGCGCCGACCACCGCAGAATGAGTGTGAGCGTCCTGCATGAGTGATGGGGTGCCGGTTCCGGGTTCCGGGTTCAGAGTGCCAGGGTTCGGTTCAGGTTCGGGGTTCGGTTCAGGGTTCAAGGTTCAGGGTTCTCGCCCTGACCGACCCCAACCCGGAACCCGGAACCCGGAACCGAACCCGGAACCCTGGCACTCTGAACCGGAACCCTTTCTCCGGACACAATACTCTACCTATCTGATGGCGCGTTTTGACGATTGCGCAATCGGTTCACCCGACGATGAGCAAAGATCCGCACAAACCGCTTCGAGACGACGTCCGGCTCCTCGGTGAGCTGCTGGGCGAAACGCTGCGCCGCGACGAGGGGATCGCGCTGTTCGACCGGGTCGAGCGCGTTCGGGCCCTCGCCAAGCTCACGCGCACCGGGACCGGCGACGACGACTTCGAAACGCTGGCCGCCGAGCTGAAGACGATGCCGGTAGAGGCCGCGCTGCCGGTGGCGCGAAGCTTCTCGCATTTCCTCAATCTCGCCAACATCGCCGAGCAGCACCACCGCGTCCGGCGGCGCCGGGAGATCGAGCGGGAGCCCGGCGGCCGTCCGCAGCAGGCGTCGATCGAGGAGGCCCTGCCGCGGCTCTTGCAGGCCGGTGTGTCGGGTGACGTGCTCTATGAGGCGGTCGGCCGGCTCCGCATCGAGCTGGTGATCACGGCCCACCCGACCGAGATCATGCGGCGCACGCTCCAGCACAAGTACAACCGCGTGGCCGACGCGCTGGCCGGACGCGATCGGGCGGACCTGACGCCGCTCGAGCGCGAATCGCTGCAGCAGGCGATGCGCCGCGAGATTGCGGGGGCCTGGCACACGGAGGAAGTCCGCCGCGAACGGCCATCGCCGCTCGATGAGGTCCGCTCGGGCATGGCGGTGTTCGAGGAAACGATCTGGAACGCGGTGCCGGAGTTCTGCCGCTCGCTCGATCGCACGCTGCGAGAGGTGACAGGCCGCGGCCTGCCGGTCGAGATCGCGCCAATCCGGTTCGGGTCGTGGATCGGCGGCGATCGCGACGGCAACCCTGCGGTCACCCCCGATGTCACGCGCCGGGCCGCGCTGATGTCGCGGTGGACGGCCCTCTCGCTCTACGCGCGCGAGATCGAGGCGCTTCGCTTCGAGCTGTCGATGACCCGGGCGAGCGAAGAGCTCCAGGCGCGGGCCGGCGGGACCTACGAACCCTACCGCTCGGTCCTGCGCGAGCTGCAGCGGCGGGTCGAGGCCAGCCTCCGGATCGCCGGGCAGGAGCTCGCCGGTGTGGGGACCGCACCGGAAGATCCGATGGCGCTCGGCGATGTCGAGGATCTCGCGGAGCCGTTGCGTCTCTGCGATCGGTCGCTGCGGTCGGTCGGCAACGATCTCATCGCCGACGGCCGGCTCTCGGACGTCCTGCGCCGCGTCGCGGCGTTCGGTCTTACGCTCGTCCGCCTCGACGTGCGGCAGGAAGCCTCGCGGCACACCGACGCGGTCGACGCGATTGCGCGGCATCTTGGGATGGGAAGCTACGGAGGCTGGCCGGAGGAGCGGCGCATCGACTTCCTCCTCAACCTGCTGACGCAGAATCGGCGACTGCCGATCGAGGGGCTGCAGGCCGACGCGCGCGTCACCGAGCTGCTCGACACGTTCCGGATGATCGCGGCGATTCCCCGTGATTCTCTCGGCGCCTATGTCATCACCCAGGCAGGCCGGGCCTCGGATGTCCTCGCGGTCGAGCTGCTCCAGCGTGAGGCCGGCGTTCGTCATCCGCTGCGCGTGGTGCCTCTGTTCGAAACCGCGCGGGACCTTCGCGCGTCCGCGGACGTGATGAACGGATTGCTGTCCATTCCCTGGTATCGCACCCGCGTGATGCGCGACGAGGGACGCCAGGAGGTGATGGTCGGCTATTCCGATTCGGCCAAGGAAATCGGCCGCCTGGCGGCCGCCTGGGAGCTCTACAAAGCCCAGGAGACGATCGTGGCGGTATGCCGCGATCACGACGTGCCCATCACCCTGTTTCACGGGCGCGGCGGCAGCGTGGGCCGCGGCGGCGGCCCGACCTATCTCGCCATTCAGTCACAGCCTCCCGGATCGGTCGACGGCACGCTTCGGGTCACCGAACAGGGCGAAATGATTCAGGCCAAGTTCGGCCTCCCGGGCATCGCCGTCCGCACGCTCGAGGTCTACGCGACGGCGACCCTGGAAGCCACGCTGTCGAAGCCGCGCATGGTCGATCCGCAGTGGCGCGCGGCAATGGAACGCGTGGCGGCGGCGGCACGAACCGGCTTCCGCCGCACGGTGTATGAGGATGCCCGATTCCTGCGCTACTTCAGCGCGGCAACGCCGGAAGGCGAGCTCGATGCGCTCCACATCGGCAGCCGCCCGGCCCGGCGCACCGCCGACGGCGGGCTGCAGACGCTTCGCGCCATTCCCTGGCAGTTCGCCTGGACCCAGACCCGGCTCCTGCTGGCGTCGTGGCTCGGCGTCGACGAGATGCTCGGCCCGGGCGTGTCCGAGGCGGACCGGGAGATCTGCCGTCAGATGTATCGCGAGTGGCCGTTCTTCCGTTCGACCATCGACCTGATGGAAATGGCGCTGGCCAAGGCCGACACCGGGATTGCCGCCCACTACGACCGATACCTGGTCGGTCCCGACCTTCACGACTTCGGCCGCGAGCTCCGGGCACGGCTCACCCGCGCCGCCAACGCCGTGCTCGAGATCACCGGCCACACGCGACTGCTCGAAGAGAATCCGGTGCTGCGGCGCTCGATCGACGTGCGCAACCCGTATGTCGACCCGATCAACATCATCCAGGTCGAGCTGCTGCGCCGGCTCCGCCAGATGGGATCGAAGGCTGCGGATTCGGACGATCCGGATGTCGTTCAGCTGCGACGGGCCCTGCTGGTCACGATCAACGGGGTGGCCGCGGGGATGAGGAATACTGGATAAATCCCAAGCTCCAAGTTCCAAATCCCAACCACTCCCAAAGCGCCAAATCCACAAGTGGCAGTTGCGGAACCTGGAGTTGCTAGTGGTTGGGCTTTGGGATTTGGGGATTTGGAGCTTGGGATTTGACACGCTGTCCCCTCTCATGTGCTACGTTGCTTTTCTGACCATGTCTTCCCTCACCCGCTGTTGTTGCCCGTGCGCAGCCGCATCGACCTGTCGATGCTCCTGTAGCATGCCGGCGACTGGCCGGTGAGAGGCCTCGAGAACCAACCCGAATAGTCAGAGCACATCCGGTTTCCTCTCCCCGACAGATCGCGCGGCTCCACAGTTGCCCGATGTCTGGCCGTCGCAATTTGAAGGGATACCGTAGATGTCCGTCCACGCTCAGCTCCAGTCGTCTGATCTCGGCGTTGCGCCGTCGCTGCCCCGGGTGACCGAAAGCACCGGCGCGCTGTCGACGCCGCGCTTCGATCATCTGCGGGCGCTCGAGGCCGAGAGCATTCACATCCTGCGCGAGGTGGTGGCCGAGTTCGAACGGCCGGTGATGCTGTATTCCATCGGCAAGGATTCATCCGTGCTGCTGCGCCTCGCGCAGAAGGCGTTCTATCCCGGATCCATCCCGTTCCCGCTGCTGCACATCGACACCGGCTACAAATTCGCGGAGATGATCCGGTTCCGGGACTGGTATGCGGCAGAGGTCGGCGCCCGGCTGATCGTTCATACCAACCAGGAGGCACTCGACGAGGGCACGCAGCCGTTCGCCGTGGGCACGCAGCGGTGCTGCTCGCTGCTCAAGACCAAGTCGCTGCTCGACGGCCTGCAGGCCGGCAACTTCGACGCCGCCTTCGGCGGCGCGCGGCGTGACGAGGAGCGATCGCGGGCGAAGGAGCGGGTCTTCTCGCTGCGCAACACCAAGGGTCAGTGGGATCCGAAGCGGCAACGTCCCGAGCTCTGGCACCTGCTCAACAGCCGTGTCGCGCCGGGTGAGAGCGTGCGCGTGTTCCCGCTGTCGAACTGGACCGAGCTCGACGTCTGGCACTACATCCTGGTCGAGAACATCCCGGTGGTGCCGCTCTACTTTGCCCAAGGAGCGGGAGGTCATCGTACGCGGGAGCTCGCTGATTGTCCCGGAACAGCCCTTCGTCCCGCTGCTCCCGAACGAACGGCCGCAGCGCGTGATGTGCCGGATGCGGTCGCTCGGGTGCTCTCCCTGCACCGGCGCGGTCCGGTCCACGGCCGACACGATTCCCAAGATCATCGAGGAGCTGGTCGCCGCCCGTCATTCCGAGCGCCAGCTGCGCGTCATCGACCACGATCAGGACGGATCGATGGAGATGAAGAAGCGGGAAGGCTATTTCTGATGTCGACGCTCCTGCGCCTCTGCACGGCCGGCAGCGTCGACGACGGGAAGAGCACCCTGATCGGCCGGCTGCTGTACGAAGCCCGCGCGGTGTACGAGGACCAGCTGTCGTCGGTGAAGGCCGCCTCCCGCAACCGCGGCGCAGGTCCGATCGACTTCTCGCTGTTCACCGACGGGCTGAAGGCGGAGCGTGAACAGGGCATCACCATCGACGTGGCCTACCGGTATTTCGCGACCGCGCGCCGGAAGTTCATCCTCGCCGACACCCCCGGACACGAGCAGTACACGCGCAACATGGCGACCGGCGCGTCGACCGCGGACCTGGCCATCCTGCTCATCGACGCACGCCACGGCGTGCGCGAACAGACGCGGCGCCACGCCCGGATCGCCCGGCTGCTCGGCATCTCCCACCTCGTGCTCGCCGTCAACAAGATGGATCTCGTTGGATTCGATCGCAGCGTTTTCGAGTCCATCCGCGACAGCTTCTCGGAGCTCGCGGCCGGGGCGGAGCTGCACGCGATTCCGCTGAGCGCCCTGAATGGCGACAACGTCGTCGAGCGCAGCACGGAAACGCCCTGGTTCACCGGCGTGCCGCTGCTCGAGTATCTCGAGACCGTGGCCGTCGACCGGGAAGTCTCCGGCCAGCCGTTCCGCTTCCCGGTTCAGCTCGTGCTGCGCCCGAGCCATGACTTCCGCGGGTACGCGGGACAGATCGCCTCGGGGACGATCCGTCCGGGCGACCACATCCTCGTGTCGCCTTCCGGCCGCCAGACCCGGGTCAAGCGCATCGTGACCTGGGACGGTGACCTGCCGGTCGCGCAGGCGCCGATGTCGGTCACGCTCACGCTCGAAGACGAAGTCGACGTGAGCCGTGGCGACGTGCTGTCGGCGACGCCGCTGCATGCGGCCCGCCACCTGGAAGCCAATGTCGTGTGGATGGATGAACGGCCACTGGATCCGGGACGCGTCTATCTGCTCAAGCATGCCGCGCGCACCGTCAGCGCGGAGCTGGACACGCGTTTGAACCTGAACGACATCGGGCTGGTGACCGTGACCGCCGCGCGGCCACTGGTGTTCGATGCTTACGAAGAGAATCGCACGACCGGCAGCTTCATCGTGATCGACCCGGCCACCAATTCGACTGCCGGCGCCGGCATGATCGTCCGCGCGCTCGATGAAGTATCGACCGCAACGCAAAACCTGGCCGCCGCCGAGCGGCTGTCGCGCGCCGCGCGATCGGCCCCGTCCGAGGAAGCGGCGATCGATGCGGTGCGGCGGCTGCTCGAGGAGATCCTGGCATGATCGAGATTCCCGCGGTCGTCGCTCGCGAGCTCGAGGCGGGAGGGCTGCCGTGCGTGACGTCGAGCTTCCAGGCCGAATGCGTGGTCCTGGTGCACATGCTCCAGCAGATCCGGCCCGGTCTGCCGGTGCTCTTCCTCGATACGTTCCATCACTTCGCCGACACCTACGCGTACCGCGACGAGATCGCAAAGCGGTGGAATCTCAACGTCGTCAATCTGAAGGCGGATGAACCGCAGGTCGGGCTGTGGCAGCAGAGCACGCAGGCCTGCTGCGGCCGCCACAAGGTCGAGCCGCTGTTCCGCGCGCTCCAGGACTACGACGTCTGGTTTACCGGACTGCGGCGCGATCAGTCGCCGAGCCGCGCGAACCTGCAGGAGGTCGAGCCCTTCGCCCTGCCGACCGGAAAGGCGCTGCGCAAGGTGAGCCCGCTCGCGACGTGGACGACGAAGGATGTCTGGACCTACGCCAGGGAGCACGACATTCCCCTGTTGCCGCTCTACGCGCAGGGCTACACCAGCATCGGCTGCGAGCCGTGCACGTCGCTGCCGCTGGATCCTTCGAACGATCGATCTGGACGGTGGGGCGGTCAGAAGCTGGAGTGCGGAATTCACATCCAGGCGGTGAAATAGTTTCGCAGGCTGGAGGATCTACTCCGCGGACGGCTCGTCGCTCTTCTCGACGCTCGAGGCCGTCTTCCCACGTGACGGGGGACCGGGAGAAAGCTTCAACTTCGGACGCACCTTCTCGAGCGTCCGCATCAGCTCCTGCACGGCGCGTGGCACGCGATTCAGCCGGAGGTGCACCCAGCCCGTTTCCCGCACCAGCTGCTGCCCGGCAATGCGGGCGCAGAACAGCTGGCCCGGTTCGCACCTCCCTGGCGACCGCCTGATACGGAATGATCGCGACGCCCATCCCGACCATCACCAGCGCTTTCATGATCTCGACGTTCTCGGTCTCGGTGACGACCTTCGGCGCGATCTGCTCCTTCGCGAAGAACGCCTCGATGGTCCTGCGGCTGTTCGATCCCGCTTCGAACAGCACGAACGGCTGACCGATCAGGTCGCGCGGGGCGACCTGGCGCTTCTTCGGCGAGCGGATGCGTCGGCGCGGTCACGAGCAGCAGTTCTTCGCGCATGACCGGGACGGAGACGAGGTTCGGATCGTCGATCGGCAGCGTCAGCAATCCCAGATCGGCATTGCCGGTCCGCAATTGCCGGATCAGGCGCGGAGTCGCGCCTGGCGTGAGCTTCACGTCGACCTGCGGATGTTCCTTGCGGAAGGCCTTGAGCAGCGGCGGAAACACGTAGAGGCACACGGTCATGCCGCCGACCAGGCGGACGGTGCCGCTGACGTTGCGCTGGTTGTCGAGAATGCTGGCGCGGGTGCGCTCGAGATCCTCGAACATGCGCTCGCTGAGGCCGAGCAGCGTCGTGCCCGCCGGAGTGATCCGGATCTTGCGGCCGAGCCTGAGGAACAGCTGCTCCTTCAACTCCTCCTCGAGCAGCAGGATCTGGCGGCTGACGGCCGACTGCGAGAGGTGCAGCTGCTGTCCCGCGCTGGTGAACGATCCCGTCTGCGCGACCGCGCGCAGTATCTCGAGCTGTCTGAGGTCCACGCGTTCCCCCCGTCCCGTCGCTATTCTGGCGTCTGTGGGGCAGGCCGGCAATGCCCAATTTCGAAGGCCACCAGGCCTGATCGGACTGATTTGTAGGATTTACTGAAATGTGACCGCACGGCGCGGGCGCCGGATTCCCGAAAAACGCTGGATTCTTTCAGCGATCCGCGGTCCCTGCCGTGGCTGTGCCGCCATGGCGCCCGGCTTGCTCTGTTCATCGGCGCCGCGCGCGCATTGTGGCGTGCGCGGTTCAGGAGTCCCGCCGGTGACCACCATCGTCGTGCACGCGTCCGTTCTTTTCATCTTGATCTTCCTCTCGTCGGCGTGGTCGCCCGCGCCGGCGTTCGCGCAACAGCCCGACGCGCGGCCCGGCCCGCAGCGCGCCGCGCCCGTTTCGCAACCACTCCCTGTCAACATCCGCGTCGACGATGTGCTCCAGCCGCTGGTGTCGGCGCTGCTCGCCAAATCGGAAACCCTCCGCCGGCAGTGGGAGATCATCACGGCCTCACGTCTCATCCGGGTAACCGTGGTGTCGCGTATGGGTATGCAGGACACGGGATCCACGCGTGCCCGCACCGAAGTCTCGCGGTACGCGTACGGAGCGATCCGCGCCACGATCGAGATTCCGAGCGGCACCGATGTGACCGAGCTCCTGCCGCACGAGCTCGAACATGTCATCGAACAGCTCGAAGGCCTCGATCTTCGAGCGCTGGCGCAGCAGCGCGCGCGGGGCGTGGTCGAGGTCCGGAAGGGCGTCTTCGAGACCGCGCGGGCGCGGGCAGCAGGTCTGCAGGTCTACCGGGAGGTGTACGACCGGGCCGACGCCGCGGCCGCGGCCGCGTTCAGTGACGGCCCCACGGCCTCGGGCGTACCGGGCACTCTTTCCGCGGCCAAAACCGGCCCAAAACCCCACGAAGCGCGGCCAAATCGGCGCCCGGCCACCGCGCTGGAGCCGGGAGCCCATCTTCATAAGCGTTGGTAATCGAATCCGCCGGATAATTGTATTTGCTTATTCCCGCCGGGTTGACCATACTCCTAGTGTGCCTGTCCGGCTGAACGACCGCCTGGTCACCCTTCGCGTCCCGCTCGGCGTCGTACGCCGGGCGAACTGCGGGTGACGAGCCAAGCCAGACACTGAAGCGTGCGCGGCCGTTACCCGACAACGGGGACGGCCGTTTTTGTTTTCAGGAGCCAGTTTCACGTGTCCACCCATCCACTCAAGTGGCGCAGCGCTGCGCTGACCGACGGGGCAAGCCGCGCCCCGGCCCGCGCCATGCTCCGGGCCACGGGACTCACCGACGAAGATCTGCGGCGGCCGCTCATCGGCGTCGCGAACACCTGGATCGAGATCGGGCCCTGCAACTACCACCTCCGGGAGCTCGCCGTCCACGTGAAGGACGGCATTCGCGAAGCCGGCGGCACGCCGCTCGAGTTCAACACGGTCTCGATCTCGGATGGCATCACCATGGGCAGCGAGGGGATGCGGACCTCGCTCGTCAGCCGCGAGATCATCGCCGACTCGATCGAGCTGGTCTCGCGCGGCAACATGTTCGACGCCCTGGTGGTCCTGGTCGGCTGCGACAAGACGATTCCGGCCGCGGTGATGGCCCTGGCGCGGCTCGACATTCCCGGTCTCGTGCTCTACGGCGGCTCGATCGCGCCGGGCCAGTGGCACAACCACGACGTCACGATTCAGGACGTCTTCGAAGCGGTCGGCGCCTTCTCGGCGGGGAAGATGAGCGAGCAGGACTTCGATGCGCTCGAACGCCAGGCCTGCCCGGGTGCGGGCGCGTGCGGGGGCCAGTTCACCGCCAACACCATGGCCACGGTGTGCGAGTGCCTCGGCATCTCCCCCTTCGGCAGCGCGAGCGTGCCGGCAATCGACCAGGAGAAAACCAACGTCGCCCGGGCCGCCGGTGCCCTCGCGATGGAGGTGCTCCGTCGCGGCATTCGTCCTCGTCAGATCATCACGAAGCAGTCGCTCGAAAACGCGATTGCCGCGGTGGCCGCGACCGGTGGATCCACCAACGCGGTGCTGCACCTGCTCGCGATCGCGCACGAGGCCGGCGTGGCACTGAACATCGACGACTTCAACCTCGTGAACGCGCGGGTGCCGCTGCTCGCCGATCTCAAGCCGGGCGGCCAATTCATGGCGACCGATCTCCATCGCGCCGGCGGCATTCCCCTGGTGGCGAAGCGGCTGCTCGACGGCGGCCATCTCCACGCCGATGCGATCACGATATCGGGCCGGACCATCGGCGAGCATGCCCGCGAGGCAGGCGAGACGCCGAACCAGACGGTGGTCCGTCCGCTGTCGAATCCAATCAAGCCGACCGGCGGCCTCGTGATCCTGAGAGGAAACCTCGCGCCGGAGGGCGCGGTGGTGAAGGCGGCCGGCTCCGACCTCAAGGTGCACGCCGGACCCGCCCGCGTCTTCGACAGTGAAGAAGCCGCCTTCGAAGCGGTGCGCACCGGAAAGATTCTCGCCGGCGACGTCGTCGTGATCCGCTACGAAGGTCCGAGCGGAGGCCCCGGCATGCGCGAGATGCTCGCGGTCACCGCGGCGATCATGGGTGCCGGCCTCGGCGATTCGGTGGCGCTCGTCACCGACGGCCGGTTCTCCGGCGCCACCCGCGGACTGATGGCCGGACACGTCGCCCCCGAAGCCGCCCGCGGCGGCCCGATAGCCGCGGTGCGCGACGGGGATGTCATCACTTTCGATCTGGCGGGACGGACGTTGAGCGTCGACGTGGACCCGGCGGAGCTCGCTGGACGGCTGGCCAAACTGCCGCCGCCGCCACAGCGCGCGACGACCGGTGTGATGGGCAAATACGCACGGCTGGTGTCCTCGGCCGCGCAGGGAGCGATAACCGCATGAGCAGCAGTATCGGACAGCAGCCACCGGCCCCCTCGATCAGACGAACCGGCGCCCAGATTCTCTGGGAATGCCTGGTCCGCGAAGGCGTGACCACGGTCTTCGGCTACCCGGGAGGCGCCATCCTGCCCGCCTACGACGCGATGCTGGACTACCCGATTCGGCACGTCCTCGTCCGTCACGAACAAGGCGCGACACACATGGCCGACGGCTACGCGCGCGCCAGCGGCAAGGTCGGAGTGGCCATCGCCACGTCGGGTCCGGGCGCCACCAACATGGTCACCGGCATCGCCACCGCGATGATGGACTCGGTCCCGATCGTGTGCATCACCGGACAGGTCGGCAGCAAGTTGATCGGCAGCGATGGCTTCCAGGAAACCGACATCACCGGCGTCACCCTGCCGATCACCAAGCACAATTACCTCGTCACGCGTGCGCAGGACCTCGCGGCGGCGGTGCGTGAGGCGTTTCACATCGCAAAGAGCGGCCGTCCGGGCCCTGTCCTCATCGACATCACCAAGGACGCCCAGCAATCGTCGTGCGACTTCGATTGGGAGGCGGCGGCGCCCAAACCGCACGCGCGGCCGGAGGTGGTGGTGAACTCCGCCTCGGTGGCCAGGGCACTCGAGCTGATCAACACCGCGCAGCGTCCGCTCATCCTCGCCGGGCACGGCGTCATCCTGTCCAACGCGTCCAAGGTCGTGATCGACTTCGCCGAGCGTGCCCAGATCCCGATCGCAATGACGCTGCTCGGGATCGGCGGGGTCGCGGCATCTCACCCGCTGAACCTCGGCATGATGGGCATGCACGGCGAGGCCTGGGTCAACACCGCGATTCAGGAAGCCGACCTCCTGCTGGCCTTCGGCATGCGGTTCGACGATCGCGTCACCGGCAACCTCAAGACCTACGCGCCGAATGCCCGCAAGGTGCACATCGAGATCGACCCGGCCGAGATCGGCAAGAACGTCCCGGTCGACGTCGGCATCGTCGGTGATCTGCGCGACGTGCTCGAGAACCTGCTGCCCGGCGTCGCGGCCGGCCAGCGGACCGCGTGGCTGCGGCACATCGACGAGCTCAAGGGAGACTCGGCGGTCCGCGACATCCAGAACCTGCCCGACGACGGGCATCTCTACGCCGCACACGTGATCCACGACATCTGGCGCGCCACCGAAGGACGGGCCGTGGTCGTGACCGACGTGGGGCAGCACCAGATGTGGGAAGCGCAGTATTACCACCACGATCAGCCGCGCTCGCTGATCACGTCGGGCGGCCTCGGCACGATGGGGTTCGCGCTGCCGGCGGCGATCGGCGCCAAGATGGCGTGCCCCGACGCCGAGGTCTGGGTGGTCGCCGGGGACGGCGGCTTCCAGATGACGATGCCGGAGCTGGCGACGATCGCGCAGGAGAAGATCGACATCAAGGTCGCGATCATCAACAACGGCTACCTCGGCATGGTCCGGCAGTGGCAGGAGTTCTTCTACGAGCGGCGCTACGCGGCGACGCCGCTGCTCAGCCCGGATTTCGTGAAAATCGCCGATGCCTACGGGCTGGCCGCGACCGCGGTGTCGCGCCGGCCCGACGTCGGTCCGGCGATCGAGGCGGCGCGGCGGCTCAAGAGCACGGCGATCATCGAGTTCCGGGTCGAACAGGAAGACACGGTCTATCCGATGGTGCCGGCCGGCGCCGACCTGCACGCCATGATTCGGCGGCCCAGCCCGCTGGTCGAGACCGCGGAGGATGCATAGATGAAGCCCCACACATTCGTCGTCACCGTCGAGGATCTTCCCGGCGTGCTCAACCGGATCTCGTCGCTGTTCCGGCGGCGCGGCTTCAACATCGAGTCGCTCACCGTCGGACACACCGAAACTCCCGGCATCTCGCGAATGACGTTCGTGGTCCTGACCGATCAGGCCGGCGCCGAGCGGTTCGCGGCGCACCTGTACAAGCTGGTCAATGTCATCTCGGTCGCGGACATCACCGCACGCCCGGCGGTGTTCCGGGAGCTTGCGATGATCAAGGTGACCGCGCCGCAGGAGCGCCGGCCCGAGATCGTTCACCTGGTCGACGTGTTCCGCGCGCGGATCGTCGATCTCGCGCCCGACTCGCTGACGATCGAGATCACCGGCAACGAGGACAAGATCGACGGGTTGGTCGATGTGCTGCGTCCCTACGGCCTGATCGAAATGGCCCGCACCGGCCGGCTCGCCATGACGCGTGCGTCGAGGTCGCAGGCGGCGGCGGTTGCCCGACCGGTTGGCGACTCGCACGATCCGCAGGTGTCCTACTCGGTTTAGGGCGCCATTCGCACCTTTCAACCGGAGGGCAACGAGTTCAGGAGTTTTCCGCAAAAACAGCATCTCCTGACTCTCCTCGCCCTCCTGTAAGTCTTCCGACCTTCGACAATTACTCACCGAGGCTCACTGAAATGTCTGAACCGGCAAAGATGTTCTACGACAAGGACGCGGATCTCTCGCTGATTCGCGCGAAGAAAGTGGCGGTGGTCGGCTACGGGTCGCAGGGTCACGCGCACTCCTTGAACCTCAAAGACAGCGGCGTGGACGTGCGGGTGGGGCTGCCCGAGACGAGCCGCTCGCGCGCCGAAGGCGGTGGCCGCGGGCCTGACCGTCGACACGGTCGCGGCGGTGTCGAAATGGGCGGACGTGGTCATGGTGCTGGTGCCCGATCACCTTGCCGGCGGCCTTTACAACCGCGAGATCGCCCCGCACCTGGCCGCAGGCAAGATGCTGATGCTGGCGCACGGCTTCAGCATCCGCTTCGGGACCATCGTGCCCGCGAAGGACATCGACGTGACGATGATCGCGCCCAAGTCCCCCGGCCATCGCGTCCGTGAGCTGTACGTCGAAGGCGGCGGCACGCCGGCACTGGTTGCGGTGCACCAGGACGCGACCGGCAAAGCGCGCGCCCTCGCGCTCTCGTACGGCAAGGGGATTGGCGTGACCCGCGCCGGCGTCATCGAGACGACCTTTGCCGAAGAGACCGAGACCGACCTCTTCGGCGAACAGACCGTGCTCTGCGGCGGCGTCAGCGCGCTCGTGAAGGCGGGCTTCGAAACCCTGGTCGAGGCCGGCTATCAACCGGAGATCGCCTACTTCGAGTGCCTGCACGAGCTGAAGCTGATCGTCGATCTGATGTACCGCGGCGGCCTGAACTACATGCGCTACTCGGTCAGCGACACCGCCGAGTACGGCGACTACAGCGCCGGCCCGAAGATCGTCACCGAGCAGACGCGCCAGACCATGCGCCAGATCCTCAAGGACATCCAGGACGGCAGCTTCGCCAAGGCCTGGATCACCGAGAACGAACAGGGCCGCCCGCGCTTCAGCGAGACGCGCGCCAAGGAGCAGACCCAGGTGCTCGAACAGGTCGGCGTCAAGCTTCGCGCGATGATGCCGTTCCTCGATCCGGTCACGGTCAGGCCGGACGGCGTGACGACGTAGCTTCGCCAGTCAACTCCCAACCTCCAACTCCCAACTCCCAAGGAGAGCCGGTCGACACATCTGGGTGAAAGGCGCTGAACAACCAGCTTGTTCGCCGCCTTTCACCAGATGTTCGACCGGCTCTCCTTGGGAGTTGGGAGTTGGAAGTTGGGAGTTGAATCTGTGTGTTTCCTCCCGTTCCGACAATCGTGTAAGATTCGTAAAAATGTCCAACACGAGCGTCGGTACCACCCGTGACCATACCAACGAAATCCGCAGGCTCTCCACGCTGCTCGAAGTCAGTCAGGCGCTCTCCGGCGTTCTGAATCTCAAGGCCGCTCTCCAGTCGGTGCTCGATCTGCTGGAACGCCGCCACCAGGTCGTCGGCGGCACGGTGTTCATCCTCGATCCGGAAACGCGCGAGCTGCACGCCGATGCCACGGTCGGGACCCGGCTCGCGGTGCAGCGGGCGCGGACCCGTCCCGGCGACGGCATCACCGAGCGCGTCATCGACACCGGCAAGCCGGTGGTCGTGCCGCGCGTCAGCCAGGAGCCGGCGCTGGCGTCGGCGGCCGGCGATCGCACCCGCGGGCGCGAGCTCACCTACATCGCCGTGCCGATTGCGGTCGGGCGGCGGCCGGGCGGCAGCCTGGAAGTGGTGCTGACGTTCAAGCAGGATCGCGACTATCAGCGCTCGCTCGAGTTCTATCGCGTCGTGGCCTCCATGATCGCGCAGGCATTGAAGCTGCGGCGGAGCGTCGAGGCCGATCGCAGCCGTCTCGCGGAAGAGAACGAGCACCTGCGCGACGAGCTGCGCGACAAATACGCGTTCCGCAGCATCATCGGCAACAGCGCCTCGATCCAGCAGGTCTACGAGCAGGTCGCGCAGGTGGCCAGGACCAACACCACGGTGCTGATCCGCGGCGAGTCGGGCACCGGCAAGGAGATGATCGCGCACGCGATCCACTACAACTCGCCGCGCGCCAAGAAGCCGTTCATCAAGGTCAGCTGCGCCGCGCTGCCCGAGTCGCTGATCGAGTCCGAGCTGTTCGGCTACGAGAAGGGCGCGTTCACCGGCGCCCAGGGCGCGAAGAAAGGGCGCTTCGAGCTGGCCGAGGGCGGGACGCTCTTCCTCGACGAGATCGGCGACATCAGCCCGTCCACCCAGGTGAAGCTGCTGCGGGTGCTCCAGGAGCGCGAGATCGAGCGCCTCGGCGGCACCTCGTCGATCCGCATCAACGTCCGGCTGATTGCCGCCACCCACCGCCCGCTCGAGAGCTTGATGGAAGAAGGGAAATTCCGGGCGGACCTGTTCTACCGGCTCGCGGTCTTCACGATCTTCGCCCCGCCGCTGCGCGAGCGGAAGCCCGACATCATGCTGCTCGCCGATCACTTTCTCGAGAAATACTCGCGGGAGCAGGGCAAGGCCATCCGCCGCATCTCGACGCCCGCCATCGACATGCTCACCAGCTACCACTGGCCGGGCAACGTCCGCGAGCTGGAGAACACGATCGAGCGCGCGGTCCTGGTCTGCGACGGCGGCGTGATTCACGGGCACCACCTGCCGCCGACGCTGCAGACGGCCGAGGCCTCCGACACGGTGGCCCGTCAGTCGCTGGCGGAAAGCGTCGAAGCCTTCGAGCGCGATCTCCTGCAGGACGCGCTCAAGACCAGCCGCGGCAGCTGTGCGCGCGCGGCGAGGCTGCTCGGCACGACCGAGCGGATCTTCAACTACAAGGTGCGGAAGTACGGGGTGGATGTGAGGAGGTTCAAAGCGTAGAGGTTCGGACGGCAGCCGCTCCCAAACTCCTACAGGAGAGCAAGGAGGTCAGGAGATTCTTTAAGGGAATTCCTCCTGACATCCTGGAAATGCTTTGGTAAGGTGGCTGTCGTCCAAGTGGCTATCTGGCGCTACTGACTGCCGGCCGCCGGCGTCTTCGGGTAATCCCTCCACAACCACCGAAGGGTGTCGGGCAGCAGGGCCCGGCCGTGGCGGTTGCTGTGGAAGCCGTGGCCGTACTCGAAGCGGTAGTCGTACTTCGCGTAGGCCAGCGACCTGGCCAGGGTCTGGTTGGCGAGCGGCCAGTTGCCGTTCGCGTTGTCGAGATCGTTGGCGCCGTCCTGAAGGAAGACACGAATTGGTTTTTTCGGCGTCTTGCGGATCATGGCTTCGTAGTTGTGTCCGCCCTCGCGCACGGTCTTGCCGCTCGCGATGTTCGTGAAGCTGCCGATCCAGGACACGACCTTGCTGAACTCGTTCGGGCGCTCCCAGGCGACCGTGAAGGCGCAGATGCCGCCGCTGCTCGCGCCGGCGATCGCGCGGCTGGCGGCGTCGTGGCGCAGCTTTGCGCTCTTCTCCACCTCGGGCAGGATCTCCTCGAGCAGGAAGCGGGCATATTGATCGGACAGCGTGTCGTATTCGAAGCTGCGGTTGGATCGTCCTCCCTCGAACAGCCCGGGCTGAATGAAGATGCCGACGGTGACCGGCATGTCGCCCTGCGCAATCAGGTTGTCGAACACGGTGGGAACGTACTCGCGATAGCCGGCGCCGTCCTGGAACACCATCACGGCAGCAGGATTCTCGGCGCGGTACTGGGCCGGAACATAGACCCACCAGTCACGCTTCGTGCCCGCGAAGATCCTGCTTTCCCACGCGGGCATCTGTTTCAGCGTGCCTTTCGGCACGCCTGGCTTCTCCCGGCTGTCGGGGTGCGTCTCGTAGACCTCGAGCTGACCCCCGCCCAGACGCCGATCTCCGGCTTCGAAATGCCACGTAAACGCCTCACCGTGCGACAGCGTTGCGACGCCCGCGTACAGGCCACCGCTGCCGACCCGGGTGAGCGGCATCGTGAAGTGCACGGCGTCCGACACGACGCGCGCCGGCGGCGCGTCCGGGGCCGGCGGTGGCAGCTCGACGGCCCATGCCACCATGAGCTCGTCCATCTTTGGCGCGGCGGACCCCTTCAGCAGCGCGTCCGCGCCAAACCAGGCGCGTATCCGCTCGGCCAGCTTGTCGGCGTCGGCGCCCTGCGGTTTGGCCGCCAGCGCCGCCTCGAGCGACCGCGGCGTGAGCGCGGGCGCGTCCTGCGCGGCGGCGGTGGTCGAGAAGAGCAAGCAACAATGGCGAGAAGGCGCTTTGCGCACGGCTCTGTCTGCTTTCTTTTGGTTGTTGGCGGGGCCCCACCCCCGCGACTGCCAGCCCTCGCTTCGCTCGGCGCCGCTGGCTAGCGACCCTTTGCCGCTTGGAGTGGCATTTTGACGCGCCATTCTACACGGCCCAGTGGCCTCAATTCTGCCGACCCGCAGACAGGGGACGAAGAGCCAGGAGAATGGCGTCTTAGATCATGTAAGTTCGTCGTGTCGTCGTGTCGTCGTGACCCGCGCAGCGGACCGTCAAGCGTGGGGGCGTACGCTGTTCGTCCATTGCTCCCCATGCTGATCGCTCTCCGCCATCGCAACTTCCGCCTGCTCTGGATCGGGCTTGCTGGTCTCGTTCTCGGGCACCTTCATGCAGTCCGCGGCGGTGCTCTGGCACGTGTCGGTGCTCGTGCCCGCCGATCGGCGCGCGATCGCCCTCGGGCTCGTCGGCCTGGTTCGCATCGTTCCCGTAGTCCTGTTCTCCCTCATCAGCGGCGTGGCGGCTGATGCGTTCGACCGCCGCAAGCTGATGCTGATGACGCAGGCCATCATGGCGATCCTCGCCGCGGTGCTGGCGCTGCTCACCTTCCGCGGGCTGACCGCCGTGTGGCCGATCTATCTGCTCACCGCGGTCAGCGCCGCGGCCGGCGCCTTCGACCTTCCCGCTCGCCAGGCGCTCACGCCCAACCTCGTGCCCCGCGAGCACCTGCCGAATGCCATCACGTTGAACAGCATCATGCTGCAGACCGCGTCGGTGGCCGGACCGGCGATCGGCGGGCTGGTGCTGGCGACACGCGGCGTGGGCTGGGTGTACGCGGTGAACGCGGTCTCGTTCCTGTTCGTGATCGGCGCGCTGCTGGCCATGGATCCTCCGCGCAGCGACGAGACCGCCCCGGAAGACCGCGGCAATTTCAGCGTCGCCGCCGCACTCGAAGGACTGAAGTTCGTCTTCCGTGCCCCGCTGATCCGCTCGACGATGCTGCTGGATTTCTTTGCGACGTTCTTCTCGTCGGCGACCGCGCTGCTGCCGATCTTTGCGCAGGACATCCTGCACGTCGGCGCTCGCGGCTACGGCTGGCTGTACGCGGCTCCCGCCGCCGGCGCGCTGCTCACGAGCGCGATCATGGTCCGGGTCGTCGACTGGATCGAGCGTCGCGGCGAAGTGCTGATCGGCGCCGTCGCCGTCTACGGGCTCGCGACGGTCGGGTTCGGTCTCTCACGCGGGTTCTGGATCAGTTTCGTCTGCCTCGCGGCAACCGGCGCCGCGGACACGGTCAGCACCACGTTCCGCAACCTGATTCGGCAGCTCGAGACGCCCGACCGGCTGCGCGGCCGGATGATCGGCGTGAACATGGTGTTCTTCATCGGCGGCCCGCAACTCGGCGAGCTCGAGGCAGGACTCGTGGCGAACTGGCTGGGCCCGGTGATTTCGGTCGTGACCGGCGGCCTCGGCTGCCTCGCCGCCACCGCCGCAATCGCGGGCGGCACACCGGCACTTCGCGGTTACCGACGTCAGGACATGCCGGCCCTTCCCGCGGAAGACGATAGGAGTGAGGGGAGGACGGGGGAACCGGCATAGGTCGATTCTTGTCAACTCCCAACTTCCAACTACCAACTCCCAAGAAGAGTCGCTCGAAGCATCGGGGTGAAAGGGCGCGAACAAGCTGGTTCTGCCGCCTTCACCCCAATGCTTCAACCGACTCTCCTTGGGAGTTGGAAGTTGGGAGTTGGGAGTTGACAAGAATCATTGCAAAGCCTCTCTCCAGGCTTTCAGCAGAAGCTCGATCACCCCATCGACCCCGACGTTGTGAGTCACCTGCGTGAACAGGAACGGCCCGTCGCCGCGCATCTTTCGCGCGTCGCGCTCCATGACGCCGAGATCGGCGCCGACCAGCGGGGCGAGATCGGTCTTGTTGATGATCAGCAGATCCGACTGGGTGATCCCCGGCCCGCCCTTGCGCGGGATCTTGTCGCCGCCTGACACATCGATCACATAGATGGTGAAATCCGCGAGGTCGCGGCTGAACTGCGCCGCGAGGTTGTCGCCCCCGCTTTCGACGAAGAGCAGCTCGGGATGAAAGCGTCGCATCAGGCGATGGAGCGCTTCGAGGTTCTGGCTGATGTCGTCGCGCACGGCGGTGTGCGGACAGCCGCCGGTCTCCACCGCGGCGATGCGATCCGGCGCCAGCGCTTCGTTCCGCACCAGGAACTCCGCGTCTTCCCTCGTGAAGATGTCGTTGGTGACAACCGCGATGTCGTGGCGATCGCGGAGCCGGCGGCAGAGCGTCAGCAGCAGCGCGGTCTTGCCGCTGCCAACCGGGCCGCCAATTCCCACGGTGAAGGCCCGTCGCCGATAGTCGCGCCGCAGCGGCGCGGCCCGTTCGCTGAAGGAGCCGGCACCCTCGGGGAACTCAGCTTCGTCCAGTTGGTCGACAGGATGGTGGTGAAACCGGGGGCGAGGCACGTCGGGCTCCTTCAGGACTGGAAGAGACGTGAGTACAAGCGATCGTGTGCCGCCTGCAGCAGGTCGACGACCGGTGCGGTCTGCGCGAGATGGCTCTCATCGAAGTCACGCGCGCGATCCGCGACCGCGGCGATTGCCGGGATGAGCCCGTACTGGATCCGCTGCGACTCGTAGCTGCCGGCAATTCCGAGCTTCACGGCGGCCGCCAGCACGCCTCGCACCGCCGTATACAGGCACACCTGCCGGGCCACGGTTGGTGGCAGCTCCAACGCGGCGAACACCACGCCCATCACCGGCCCCTGGTGGCCGAGGCCGGCATCCACGCGCACGGCAACGTCGTCGATCGGGCCGCTCGGCCAGATCCGCGCCGCCGTGGCCGCGAGCGCCCGCCCCTGCACACGGCTCGCGCGGTTTGCCACCGGGTTGGTCAGGAACACGTCCGCCAGGTGATCGAGCGCGTCGAACCTCGACGGATCGCGATAGGCGGCATTCAGCAGCGGCAGCATGCCGCAGCCGTTCTGCTCCAGAACCGCAACCGCGAAGGCCTCGAGCGCCGCAGGATTCGGAATCTCGCCGCTCTGCCAGGCGGCTTCGAGCCCGCCCGAGTGTGCGAAACCGCCGGTCGGAAAGGCGGAGTCGGCGAGCTGCCAGGCCAGGAGATCGGTCATCAGAACAGAAAGTATCGCTGCGCCAGCGGCAGCACGTCCGCCGGCTGCGACCGCAGCGGTTGACCGTCCGCGGTCACCACATACGTCTCCGGATCGACGGTAATCGCCGGCAGCGCGTCGTTCAGCTTCATGTCACGCTTGGAGACGCCGCGACAGCCGCGCACCGCCGCAAGCGGCTTGTTCAAACCGTAACGCTGCACCGATCCCGAGTCCAGGCTGGCCTGTGAGACGAAGGCCAGTGACGTCGCCGCGGTGGCGCGGCCATACGCGCCGAACATCGGGCGCATGGTGAGCGGCTGCGGCGTCGGAATCGAGGCGTTCGCGTCGCCCATCTGCGCCCACGCGATGAAGCCTCCCTTCAGCACCAGCTCGGGTTTGGCGCCGAAGAACGCCGGCTTCCACAGCACGAGATCGGCGATCTTCCCGACCTCCACCGACCCGACCTCGTGGCCGATCCCGTGGGTGATGGCGGGGTTGATCGTGTACTTCGCAATGTAGCGCCGGATGCGCAGGTTGTCGGAGTCCCCGCGCTCGCCGGGGAGGCGACCTCGCTCCGCACGCATCTTGTGCGCCGTCTGCCAGGTGCGCGTGATGACCTCGCCAACCCGTCCCATCGCCTGGCTGTCGCTCGACATCATGCTGATCGCGCCCAGATCGTGCAGGACGTCTTCCGCGGCTATCGTTTCACCACGGATCCGGCTCTCGGCGAACGCCACGTCCTCCGGGATGTTCTTGTCGAGATGGTGGCACACCATGAGCATGTCGAGGTGCTCGTCCAGGGTGTTGACCGTGTAGGGCCGCGTGGGATTGGTCGAGCTCGGCAGCACGTTCGCGACGCCGCACACTTTGATGATGTCTGGCGCGTGGCCTCCGCCTGCGCCTTCCGTGTGATAGGTGTGGATCGTTCTCCCCTTGAACGCCGCAATCGAGTCGTCGACATAGCCCGATTCATTGAGGGTGTCGGTGTGAATCGCCACCTGGACGTCGTACCGATCGGCGATGGCGAGGCAGGCGTCGATCGCCGCAGGCGTCGAGCCCCAGTCTTCGTGCAGTTTCAAGCCGATCGCGCCGCCGGTGATTTGCTCGGTCAGCCCCTCGGGGCGTGACGAGTTCCCCTTCCCGAGGAAACCAAAGTTCATCGGCAGGGTGTCGGTTGCCTGCAGCATCAGCTCGATGTGCCGCGCGCCGGGTGTACAGGTGGTGGCGTTGGTCCCTGTCGCCGGGCCCGTTCCCCCGCCGATGAACGTGGTGATGCCGCTCGCCAGCGCCTCGTAGACCTGCTGCGGGCAGATGAAGTGGATGTGCGCATCGATGCCGCCGGCGGTCAGGATCAGCCCCTCGCCGGCAATCGCCTCGGTCGTGACCCCCACGACCATTCCGACGTTCACGCCGGCCATCACGTCCGGGTTGCCAGCCTTGCCGATGCCGGCTATCCGTCCGTTCTTGATCCCGACGTCTGCCTTTCGAATCCCCGTCCAGTCCACGATCAGCGCGTTGGTAATCACACAGTCGAGCGCCTGCTCCTGGCTGACGCCGGATGCCTGACCCATACCGTCCCGCAGGACCTTCCCTCCGCCGAACTTGCACTCGTCGCCGTAGGTGGTGGCGTCGGCTTCGACTTCGGCAACCAGCCCGGTGTCGCCGAGGCGCACCCGGTCGCCAACCGTGGGTCCATAGATGTCGGCGTAGTGCCGCCGGTTGATGTTGTGGGCCATGCTACCTCTCGCTCGCGTGGCTGTTCTTCATTGAAGGTCGGCGCCGGCATCCTTCCGGCTGCCCAGCCTCCGCTAGGGCTACGGCGGGTCCGCCGAAACCTACGGCGAAGGCGGAAAGCCGGAAGCCACGCGTTGGCGGCCCTCCTCATTCACGGGCCCGGTCGCGAAGGCATTGCCGCCTGAGATGACACGATTGCCCGCAATCGCAACCAGCGAGACGGTCTTCGTCTCGCCCGGCTCGAACCGCACCGCGGTACCCGCGGGAATGTCCAGTCGCATGCCGTATGCCGCAGCACGATCGAACGCCAGCGACCGGTTGGTCTCGATGAAGTGATAGTGGCTGCCGACCTGAATCGGACGATCGCCCCGGTTGGCGACCTCGAGGCGGGTGACGGCGCGATCCGCGTTGAGCGTCAGCTCCCCCTCCGCGGCGATGACCGCTCCCGCCGCGCCTTCGACCGCGACTGGCGGACGTGACACCTCTCGACCCGATGGTGTGAGGAAGCTGCCGTAAAGAGCCAGCGACAGGTCGCCGCGTTCGGCCACGATTGGATGGTGCACGGTAACGAGCTTGGTCCCGTCGGGGAAGGTGCCCTCGACCTGGACCTCGTCAATCATGTCCGCTACCCCGTCAGCCACGTCCGCCCTCCCGAGCAGCTGGCGCCCGAGATCCATGAGCTCCGCGACGGACCGGCCGTCGCGAATGAATTCGAGCAGTTGCGTCGCGATTAGCGCCACCGCCTCCGGATGGTTCAGCCGGACCCCGCGCGCCAGCCGCTTCTGCGCGAGAAAGCCAGCCTGATGGAGCATCAGCTTGTCGATTTCACGGGGTGTCAGATGCATTCGCTCACCACTTCCGCGTCCATGGATCGTCGCCAATCAAGCCGGACAGAAATGACAGATATCCTCGCACGATGCCAGTGACCTGCTCGACGGAACGGCCGACGACGCGCAGGAGGCAGCCCGAATCGCCGAGAGGGGCAGCGGAAACGAGCAGGTCCGCGCGGCGCTCGACAGGACTCGCGGCGATCGCTTCCGCGATCGCTCGAACCTCGTCGCGAAATCCCGGCCCGACGATCGCGATCGAGCAGAGAACATCGAAGCGGCCCATGCGGCCGGCGAGATTCCCTTCGACTCCGGACAAGCGCGTCGAGTCGAACACCACGACGCGGCCGTCCTGCCGGACCGTAATCCGGTTTGCGTATTCGACGAACTGCCAGCGCTCGCCGGACGCGCGGCGGCCCGAGGTCATCGTGTCCACCAGGATGAGTGACCCGTCGTGTTCGAGGTCGACGCATTGAGTCTGACGGAAGATGGAGCCTGCGTAACACACTACCGGATCCGGCCAGAGCACCAGGTGCCCCCCGGCTGAGACCGTCGCCGCGAGCTCGGCGGAGGAGCGATCGCGCGATCGATAGATCTTGGTAGAGGCTTGGGATGACACGAACGCCGACGCGCCGGCGCCGACGCTGATGGTCAGCCGCAGCGCGTCGCCGCCGACCAGTCCGCCGCCGTACGAGCTGGCGTAGACCCAGGCCGCCGGCCCGTGGTTGCGAGGCGTCAGCCACCGCAGCGGACTGGTCGCGAAGGCGCGCCGGACGACACTTCGCCGGTCAACCCGGGCAATGTCGAGAATGCCCGTCCCGGGCCGTGTGCTCACGTTCGTCTCGTCGGGAAAATGCGTTCCGGCCGGCGTGCTCCAGATGGCCGCCGTACTTATACACGAATCCAGCTCGCCAGACCGGCTCTGAATCGAGCGGTGCGCCTCATGCGAGGTGTTGAAAATCTCGTACAGGCGCGCCCGGCCGAAAGGCAAATCCTGCGCACTCGAAGCCGGCCTGCCATTGGTTTCGCAGGCAATCCGCGGTGGCATTCGCGTGGCAATCCGGGTGGTAAGATGCGATGCAGGATCACCGCATGGCTTCACGCGAGCGACTGGTCACCGTCGAAGAGTTCGCAAGGATTCCAGACGACGACCATCGGTACGAGCTGGTCGAGGGCCGGGTCATTCAAATGAGCCCGCCCGGCGGCCGTCATGCCGTCCTTGCGGCGAGACTCACGAGCTTGCTGGATCGGCATGTCGAAGAGCACGGTCTTGGCGTAGTGATGAGCTCCGGCGGATTTCTGCTGGCCAGCAGGCCGGATACGGTGCGTGAACCCGACGTCGCATTCGTTCGGGCCGAACGCATCCCGGCATCCGGGGTGCCAGATGGGTTCTGGCCAGGACCAGCGGATCTTGCAGTCGAAATCCGATCGCCCGGAGATCGGGGCTCGGAGATAGCCACGAAAGTGGTCGAGTATCTCGGACGGGGCGTGCGTCTCGTCTGGCTGGTCGATCCGAAAGCTCGGACCATCACCGTTCATCAACCCAATCAGCCACCGGTCATTCTCGAGCGAGAAGCGACGCTGGATGGAGGCACGGTCGTTCCTGGCTTCAGCTGTTCCCTCGAGAGCCTTTTCAAATAGGCTTACGCCCGAGCGATCTCGCGCTGTTGCGGCGTTCCAGCACTGACTGACCGAGCACTACTCCCCAGAAGACGCACAACGCGATCAGGAAAATCTCGCGTTCGTGCTTTGGCCACGGCAGCTGCGCCACCCGACCGCCGACGTGCTGACCGCCGACTCGAATCATCTCAAGAATCGAGGTCCAGAATTCGCCGACCACGACCAGCAGGCCACTGAGAACGACGGAGGCCAATGTCAGCGTGATTGCCGCAGGCACCGGCTCGTCCTCGAATCGACGGTCGATCGCCTTTCTGACCTGCAGCACCGCGAACAAAAAGAGGAGCGCGACCGGGACATTGACCAGGAGGTTCAGCCCTCTCTCCGAAACGCGCTCACGAGCCTTCAGCACCTCAGTCACGCTGCTGCCATGCAGGCGGGCGACCGCATCGGTCAACCGCGCGCGACATTCCTGCTGATCGGCACCCGGATGGAAGCGATAGCGATCGACCAGCTCCTCGATGAGTTCGGCGTCGATAACGAGATGCCTGCTCTGGCTGGTGCTCGAGAGATCAAGGGGCATCGACGATTCGGGCGGCCAGCGGCAATCCTGGTTCATCCCCGGCCGGGTGATGCACCCGCTCAACCCCAACAGGACCAGGATGAGGACGGGAGGCGCGAAGGCCCTCATGACCCCGATGGTCCTGCTAGACGAGGTTGACGCTGGCTTTCAGACGGGCGTGTGCGCGGGCGTGGGGCAGGCGCGCGATGTCGGCGCGACTGCCGCTGTCGCGCCGACTCGAGAGCTCGTAGGCCTTAGAAGGTGAAGAAGGCCGACATCGCCACGCTGCCGCTCGTCTCGCGGAAGCGCGGGCGCAGGTAGAAGAGCGTATCGGTCGCTCCGCTGGCCCGGTCGAACCACATGACGCGGTAGGAGTAGCCGACGCTCACGCCCACCTTCGGGTGCGGATACACGGTCACGCCCGCCTCGGTGTTCACGCCGTAGCCCCGGAAACGCGCATCGCCCACCACCGGGTCGAGGAAGCCGCCGTCCTTGATCCTGAGCCAGGGAATCGAGGCGCCGACCAGCACGTGCGGCTGCACCGGACCCTGGGTTGCCATGAAGAAGCGGCCGTCGAAGTTCACCGCCTGGAACGTCGCCTCGCCGGACTCGCCGAGGAACGTCCCGTCATGCTTGGTGCGGTCGTAACTCACTTCGAACGCACCCTTCTCCCAGCGATGACCCAGGACCCCGCGGATCAGATTCCGCTTCTCCAGCCGGGGAAGAATCATCAACTCCTCGCCGTCGATCTCTTTGTAGGCGGTGGCGCCGTCGAAGGTGTTGCCATCGAACGTGAAGCCGAGCAGCCCGGTCACGCCGACGTACCCGCCTTCCTTGGCGTAGCCGTGGCGCTCCTCCTGGCTCAGCGCGGGCGCCGCAAAGGTGACGATCAATGCGGGAACGGCGACGAGTGTGAACAGTCGCGAAAAGCGCGCGTGCATCATGCCGCCGCCAGTTCCAATTCCGGTACCGCTCGGGGTTGTTACCGGCCGGCGAAAAAACGTGGGCAGTTCGATGGGTGTGACGACCGTGCCGCCGCCGCGGCGGCCAGGCTGCAATCAGGATGGTAAGCGGCTTGACGAAAGTGTCGCCGTACGCGCCCGGACATCCGCCGAATGGCGAGAACCCGGGCAGAGAGCCGCATAAACCGGCCGGAAACTAGCATAAGCAATCGAAATGTCGTTGATTCCGCCAGAACGGCTGCTTATACTCCCACGATGCGCTGCGTGCATGCCGATGACCATCGTGGGCATTACCCGATGCTGTTTGCAGCACCGGGCGGAGGGTGGCGTGTAGCCGAGCATCGAGCCTGAAAGCACTCACAACCCGCCGCCCTCAGAGGCTGCGGGTTTTTTGCTTTTCAGGGGCGAAACCGGCTGTCGGCTTTCTTTGACCTATGGCTGAACCCTATGACGTGATCGCGGTCCCCGGTTCGACGAGCAATCTCGGCCCGGGCTTCGACGCCCTGGCGGTCGCGCTCGATCTCCATCTGCGCATCAGGGTGCTCGACGTCCGCGCGGATCTCGCCGGCGCGATCAAGTACAAGTTCGAGGGTCCAGGACCCGCCGGAGAAAACCGAATCGACTCTGCCTATCAGCTCGCCTGCAGGCGGTTCGGTGCGCCGGTCATGGGCCTGCACGTTCGCGTCTCCAGCGAGATCCCGATGGCTGCCGGCCTCGGGAGCAGTGCTGCCGCCTCGATTGCGGGCCTCCGGCTCTACGAAGCGGCGCGCGCCATTCCTCTCGACCTTGCGGACATGCTGGTGCTGGCGACCGAGCTGGAGGGCCACCCGGACAACGCCGCAGCGGCGCTTCATGGCGGAATCACCCTGAGCTGTCAGACCGACCGCGGCATCCTCGCCCGATCGTGGCGCTGGCCGGATGCCGTCCGCTTCGTCATCGCCACGCCGGGCGTCAGCCTGGAAACGAAGCATGCGCGCGCCGTGATGCCGTCGTCGGTGCCGCTTCATGATGCCGTCGCGAACCTGCAGCGCGCGCTGCTCCTGATCCGCGCGCTGGAAACCGGCGACTACGGCGACATTCGCGAGGCCCTGAAGGACCGCTGGCACCAGCCGGCGCGGAGCGCCATGGTGCCGGCGCTCTCCGAGTGCCTCGCGATCGATCATCCGGCGGTGCTCGGCGTCTGCCTGAGCGGCGCCGGCCCGTCAGTCCTCGCGCTCGCTGCGCCGGGACGCTCCGAAGAAGCTGCCGCCGTCCTGGCCGACGTCTACCGCCGCCTCGGCGTGGCGCACACCATCAGGAATCTCGCGGCTTTTCAACCCGCAAGCCTCAAACCTGCATCGCCAGCGCAACGAGAGAGAACTGCATGAATTTCAGCCTTCGATGTCACCTGTGCGGGACGAAATTCCCGGCCACAGCCTTGTGGGTCTGCGACCAGTGCCTTGGTCCGCTCGAGGTCACCTACGACTATGCCGCGATCCGGCCGCTCGTCTCGCGGGAGGTAATCGCATCGCGCCCGAAAAACCTGTGGCGGTACCGCGAGTTCCTGCCGATCGAGAAGGAGCCGCTGACCGGTCTGAACTCCGGCTTCACGCCGCTCGTGCGGGCCGATCGGCTCGCCCGGCGTCTCGGGGTCACGGAACTGTATGTGAAGGACGATTCGGTCAATCATCCGACCTGTTCGTACAAGGATCGTGTGGTCTCGGTCGCCGCAACCCGCGCGGTTGAACTGGGCTTCACGGTCTTCGCGTGCGCCTCGACCGGCAACCTGGCCAACAGCGTGGCCTCGCACGCCGCACGCCTGGGCCTCGCCTGTTCCGTCTTCATTCCCGACAATCTCGAGAGCGGCAAGGTCACTGGTGCGGCGGTCTACAGGCCGCGCATCATCGCCGTGCGTGGCAACTACGACGATGTGAACCGGCTGTGCACGCAGGTGGCGGATCGCTATCAGTGGGGCTTTGCGAACATCAACCTGCGCGCCTACTACGCCGAAGGGGCCAAGACGTACGGCTTCGAGATTGCAGAACAGCTCGGCTGGCGTTTCCCGCGCCATGTCGTCTCACCGGTCGCAGGCGGCACCCTGCTGCCGCGGATCCTGAAGGGATTCACCGAGTTCCGCGAGGTCGGGCTGGTCGAGGGCGACCTGCCTGCGATCCACGCGGCCCAGGCCGCCGGCTGTGCGCCGGTCGTCCGCGCGCTCGAGGCCGGCCTCGAGTATCCGGACCCGGTCAAGCCCGACACCATCGCGAAGTCGATCGCCATTGGCAATCCCGCGGATGGCTTCCAGGTGCTGCGCTCAGTGCGATCGACCGGCGGCTCCGGCGCGATGGTCAGCGACGACGAGGCGATCGAAGGGATTCAGCTGCTGGCCGAGACCGAGGGGATCTTCACGGAGCCTGCCGGCGGCGTCACCGTCGCAGCCACGCGAAAGCTGATCGAGCGGGGCGCGATCCCGCCGAACGAATCGATCGTCATCTGCGTGACCGGCAACGGCTACAAGACCGCGGAAGTGATGAACGGCCGCGGCGTCGAGCCGATCAGGATTGGGAGATCGCTGGCGGAGTTCGAAGCGATCGAGAACGCGCCGGCGGGGGTTTGAGGAGGACAGATATCAAATCCCAAGATCCAAGTCCCAAATCCCAAGGAACGGTCCAAATCCCAACTCCCAATCGCATTGGGATTGAATTTGGGGCTTCGGGGTTTGGCGTTTCTTGGGATTTGGGATTTGGAGCTTGGGATTTGATCGGGTTCAAATCAAATGACCACTTATAAAGCCGTCTTCCGTTGCGCCGCCGGCTGTCCCGGTGAGCACTCGATCTGGCAGCCGCTGTATCACTGCCCGACCTGCGGCGGACTGCTCCAGGTCGTGCACGACATCGACGCGCTCCGGCATCGCAGCCCGGTGGCGTGGATGCGCCTGTTCGACGACCGTTACAAGCGCACGGCGTGGCCGTACGGCTCCGGCGTGTGGGGCAAGAAAGAGTGGGTGTGCCCGGAAGTCCGCGACGAGAACGTCGTGTCGATGGACGAAGGCGGCACCAACATCTTCTGGGCCGAACGTTATGGGCGGGAGCTCGGGGTCGAGGACCTGTGGGTGAAGATGTGCGGCAACTCGCATACCGGATCCTTCAAGGACCTCGGCATGACGGTCCTCGTCTCGGTGGTCAAACAGATGATCGCCGACGGACAGCAGATTGGCGCGGTCGCCTGTGCATCCACTGGTGACACCTCGGCGGCGCTCGCGGCCTATGCCGCGGCGGCCGGGATCCCGGCGATCGTCATCCTCCCGCGGGCGAAGGTGTCGGCGGCCCAGTTGGTGCAGCCGCTCGCCAACGGCGCCCGCGTGCTGGCGCTCGACACCGACTTCGACGGGTGCATGGCCATCGTCCAGCGCCTGGCCGAAGAGGAAGGCGTCTACCTGGCGAACTCGATGAACAGCCTGCGGCTCGAGGGGCAGAAGACGCTGTCAATCGAGATCGTCCAGCAGTTCGACTGGGAGGTGCCGGACGTCGTGGTGATCCCGGGCGGCAATCTTGGCAACGTGAGCGCGCTCGCCGCCGGGTTCCAGATGATGCTCGACCTCGGGCTGATTGCGAAGAAGCCGCGGCTCGTTGTCGCGCAGGCGGCGGCGGCGAACCCGTTGTATCGCGCCTATCAGGACAACTGGGCGTTCGAGCCCGTCCGCGCACAGCAGACGCTGGCGACGGCGATTCAGATCGGCAACCCGGTTTCGATTCACCGCGCCGTCAACGCGTTGAAGGCTTTCGACGGCGTCGTCGAGCAGGCAACCGAGGAGGAGCTGGCCGATGCCTCGGCGCGTGCCGATCGCACCGGAATGTTCAACTGCCCGCACACGGCCGTCGCGCTCGCCGCGCTCGAGAAGCTGATCGGCCGGGGCGTGGTACGGAAAACCGATCGGGTGATTGTGGTCTCGACCGCGAACGGCCTGAAGTTCTCGGAATTCAAGACCGGCTATCACACGCACACGCTCGCGGGTATCACACCGCGGCACGCGAACCCCCCGGTCGAATTGCCCAACGACTACGACGCCGTCCGCCGCGCCGTCGAGCGATTGAGTACCGGCGGTCGCCAGCAGATAACGTGGCTCGATCATCTTCACGCACCGCCCGTTCACACGTCCCGCTCGAGGTCTGGAAATTCGGGGGGGCATCGCTCGCCTCCGCCGACCAGATTCAGAAGGCGGCAGCGCTGATCGCGAAGCATCAGGGACCGCTCGTGGTCGTGCCGTCGGCGTTGTCGGGGATCACCGACCTCCTGCTCGAGGGTGCAGCGCATGCCCTGGCCGGGCGCCGGGCCGACGTGAGCAAGAACGCTGCGGCGTTCCTGCGCCGGCATCGTGAGGTAGTGCGCGCCCTGGTACCGGCGGGGACGGTCCGTCGAAAGCTCCTCGCTGCCGTGGACGCGGCCGCCCGTGAATATCGCGACCTCTGTACCGCAATCGGCCTGCTCGACCACCTGGAGCCACGGGCCAGCGACCGGATCGTCTCGCGCGGCGAGCGGATGTCGGGGCAGATTCTCACCGCGGCACTCGCACGCGCCGGCCGGCGGGCGCAGTATGTCGACTCGGTCGAGGTGGTGGCCACCGACGAGCATCACGGCGCCGCCGCGCCGAACCAGGCGGAAACGACCCGGCGCGCGCGCAAGGTTCTGCGCCAGCCTCTCGCGGCCGGCACGATCGTCGTGGTGCCGGGCTTCATCGGGCGCGCGCCAGACGGGAGCGTCACGACCATGGGCCGGGGCGGCACCGATCTCTCCGCGACGCTTCTCGCCCGTGCGCTGAGCGCCAGGCGCGTGGTGTTGTGGAAGGACGTCCCGGGCATCCTCACAGCTGACCCGCGAATGGTTCCCGACGCGCGTCTGATCCCGCAGCTGCACCACCGGGAGGCCGGCGAGGTCGCCCATTACGGCGCCAAGGTCCTGCACCCTCGCGCGCTCATCCCGATCGCCGGCACTCGAATCGAGATGCACGTCCGCTCGTTCCTGAGCCCGGATGCGCCGGGAACCGAGGTGTCTGCCCGGCGGTCGCTCCGCGCTTACCCGGTCAAGGCGCTCGCGACCGTGAAAGGCCAGGCGATTGTGACGGTCGCCGGCAAGGGCATGGCCGGCGTGCACGGGATCGCGGCCCGTACCTTTTCGGCGGTGGAATCAGAACGGCTTTCGGTCTCGACGATTTTCCAGGCGTCATCCGAGAGCTCGATCGGCTTCACCCTGCCCGAATCGGAGGCCGACCGCGCCGTCCGGAGCATTCAGCAGGTCTTCAGCGGTGAGATTGCCAGCGGCCTGATCGATCACGTCACGGCGAAGCCCGGGATGGCGGTGCTCGCGGTGGTGGGCGACGGCATGGCCGGCACGCCCGGCATCGCCGCGCGCGTGTTCTCCGCGCTCGCCTCGGCGCATATCAACGTCGTCGCCATTGCCCAGGGATCTTCCGAGCGGAACATCTCATTTGCCGTGAACGGCCACGACGCCGCGGAAGCGGCGCGGTGCGTACATTCGGCCTTTCAGTTGTCGAAGATCGGCGGCGGTACCGCGACCGCCACCAGGCGCAGCGACGTCGTGCTGCTCGGGTTCGGACGAGTCGGCCGCGCACTGGCTGACCAGATCGCGGATCCGATGCCGGGTCAGCCGGTCGTCCGAGTCGTCGGCCTGCTCGATCGATCCGGATACATCTTCGAGCCCCGCGGCATCTCGCGGCGGCGGCTGCTGGAGCTGGCGCAGAAGAAGGACAGCGGCGCGCTGATCGCGTCCCTCGGCGGACGCAAGGCCGGTGCGGCGGAAGCGCTGACGACCATGGCCGGGCATGCGGTGTCGCGCCCGATCATCGTGGATGTGACGAGCGAGGAGACCGGCGACCTGCTGCGGACCGCGATCGGACACGGCTTCAACGTCGTGCTGGCCAACAAGAAGCCGCTGGCAGAGGCCTGGGATCGCTACGCCGCGCTGCTCGAGACCTCATCGAATGACGGCCCGAAGGTCAAATACGAGGCGACGGTCGGCGCCGGGCTGCCGATCATCGACACCTACAAAAAGCTGGTCGAGACCGGCGACCGGGTGCAGCGCATCGAGGGCTGCGTGAGCGGAACGCTCATGTACATCATGTCGGCCGTCTCGCGGGGCGAACGGTTCTCGGACGCGGTGAGGCGCGCCGTGGAAAAAGGGTATGCCGAGCCCGACGCGCGTGAGGACCTGTCCGGCATGGACGCCGGACGCAAGGGTCTGATCCTGGCGCGCCTGCTCGGGTATCGCGGCGCGGCGCCGGTTCCGCACAGCCTGGTGCCGCGGCCGCTCGAGGGAGTCTCGATCAATCAGTTCTTCGAGGCGCTGCCGAAGTTCGACAAGGAGTGGTCGGACCGCGCCGCCCGCGAGAAGAAGAAAGGCTGCGTGCTGCGCTACGTCGTGACGGCCACGCCCCGGTCGGTCACGGCGAAGCTCCAGGCCGTTCCGGCGTCGAGCCCGATGGGAGCGCTCGAGGGCACGCGCAACCTGATTGCCTTTACGACCAATCGCTATCGGACCGAGCCGCTTGTCGTAAGCGGGCCGGGCGCGGGACCGGCAGTCACGGCGGCGGGCATTTTGAACGACATTTATTCGTTGGCAGGACGATAGACGGCGGTCAATCCGCCTCAATCCCCGCCTCGCGAAGAGGCGGAGGGAGCCACCAAGCGGGAGCAATGAGCGTCCTCGCGGAGCTAGGCGTGCGGTTTCCGGGCCTTCAGGCGGCAAGTGAGGTCCGAGCACTACCAGCATGGATCAACCACATGCCGAGCGCTGAACCCGCCCCGATGATCAATACCGACGCGATGCTCCGGCTGATCCTGAACAGTCGCGTCTACGACGTCGCGCAGGAAACGCCCCTCGATCCGGCGCACCGGCTGTCACGCCGCCTCGGCAACGAGATCCTGCTGAAGCGTGAAGATCTCCAGCCCGTCTTCAGCTACAAGCTGCGCGGCGCTTACAACCGCATCGCTCACATGACCGACGCCGAGCGCGCCCGCGGGGTCATTGCCGCCAGCGCCGGCAACCACGCCCAGGGGGTCGCCTTCTCCGCCCGGCACCTCGGCCTCGACGCGCTGATCGTGATGCCGAAAACGACGCCGGCGATCAAGATCGAGGCGGTCGCCGAGCTCGGCGCCGAGGTGGTGCTGAGTGGCGACAACTACACCGAAGCCAAGCGGCACTGCGACGAGCTCGCCGTGTCCACGGGCCGGACCTTCGTGCATCCCTTCGACGACGAGCTGGTGATTGCGGGACAGGGTACGGTGGGCCACGAGATCCTCCGCCACAAGCTCGGAGGCGTGGACGCCATCTTCGTCCCCGTCGGCGGCGGCGGACTGATTGCCGGCATTGCCAGCTACGTCAAGGCGCTGCGGCCCGAGGTCGAGGTCATCGGCGTCGAGCCGTTCGAGGCGGATGCGATGTATCAGTCGCTCGCGGTCGGCCGCCGCGTCGTGCTCGATCGGGTGGGCATCTTTGCCGACGGCGTCGCCGTGCAGGAAGTCGGCCGCTTGACGTTCCCGATCGTGCAGTCGACCGTGCGCGAGGTCGTGCGAGTCTCGAACGACGAGATCTGCGCGGCGATCAAGGACATCTTCGACGACACGCGCTCGATCATGGAGCCCGCCGGCGCGCTCGCGGTCGCCGGCCTGCGCGCCTGGGTGGAGCGGACCGGCGCGAGAAATGCCCGCCTGGCAGCCATTCTCAGCGGCGCCAACATGAACTTCGACCGGCTGCGGTTCGTTGCGGAGCGGGCCGAGCTGGGTGAGGCGCGCGAGGCGCTGTTCGGCGTGACGATCCCGGAGCGGCCCGGCGCATTTCGCGAGTTCTGCGCCACGATCGGACGCCGTGTCGTCACCGAGTTCAACTACCGCCTGAGCGGCCGCGACCGCGCCCACATCTTCGTCGGCTTCGCGACCCGGTCGCGGCAGGATGCCGCGGAGCTCGCCGCGATGTTGAACGCCAGCGGACACCAGACGGTCAACCTGACGGACAACGAGCTCGCGAAGCTGCACGTCCGGCACATGGTCGGGGGCCGTTGCGACGAGGTGAAGAACGAGCGGGTCTACCGGTTCGAGTTCCCGGAACGTCCGGGAGCGTTGATGGACTTCCTGGAGAAGCTCGGCGGGCGCTGGAACATCAGCCTGTTCCACTACCGCAACCACGGCGCAGATTTCGGACGTGTGCTCGCGGGCTTCGAAGTGCCCGAGGAGGAGCGCGGCAGCTTCGAGGCGTTCCTGGAAGGTCTCGGCTATCCCTACCAGCGGGAGGTCCAGAACATCGCCTACGAGCTGTTCCTCGGGTAGACCGTTCCGCGGTTCAGGAAGTCTTGTCGGGGTGCAGCAGGACGAGGCCGCCCACGCTGCCTACCGAGGGCGTCTGCCGCCCGGACGGCGCCCCGGCATCCTTGGCCGGAGTGGTCTTCTTGCAAGCCGTGGGTGCCGCAGGCCGCGACCACAGCTCCTTCCCCTGCAGCGCCACCATCGAGAGCAGCATGTGGAGGGCGAGCCCCGCCGCAACGCCCACGACCGCTGCCTGCAGCGCGCGGACCCAGACGGGAGCCCCATCGATTGGGGATTCGTGTCTGTCGTGCGTTTCGTCAGTCATGTCCGGTCTTTCGAGAGTGCTCATTGCAGCAGAAAAGCCCGGCGCTCGCTCGAAGAAGGCCTGCAGCCGGGCGGGGTCGAAGCGATCGTATCCGTACAACTTGCGGCCGTCGAGTCTGACCTCGGCGTCAATCAATGCCTGGTACTCGACGACGAGCGGCGCGATCCTGTTCCAGTCGAGCCAGCGATCGGCAATCTCGCGGACGAGCGCCAGATATCTGGCCCGCAGCGTGGGCACCGCGAGCAGCTTCGACCGGAGCGGCTTTGAGACGTCGTCCAGGCCGACCAGCGGATCCAGTGCTGGACCGGCCGCGTGGCCGCCGAAGGCTCGACGGCCTCCCGCACCGTCGACGCCCATCGCCTCGTTGAAATCGTAGGGCAGGACGTGGAATCGTCCGTGTTCGTTCTCGAACAGGCTGTAATCGCTGGCGCGCGTCCAGTACCCGTCCGTGTTTACGAATGCCACCTCGAGCGCGAGGAATTTGAGCGCCCCGTCGATGTCCAGGTGCGGCGCCAGCACGGCCTCGAGATGCTCAGGCGCGGTCGTGTTCAACAGCCGGCAGAGGCGGACGAGATCCGTCCAGGCTTTCTCGGCGTCCTTGGACTTCAGCTCGTAGAGCGCCCTGTAAGGCTCGGGACCGTCCCCGATGTACTCCAGGCCACCCCGACCGCGGGGACTGCCCGGTACCTTCCAGCGCACACCCTTCGTCGTGCCGTAGACATCGCGGAGGAAATCCTTGTTGAACTGCTGTGCGTTCAGGTAGATCCCCCAGCTCTCGCCGTTGATCACGACATGAACGAAGTTGACCTTCGGAACCGCGATGTAGTTGCGCGCGATCTCCGAGTACAACACGGTGCGCACGAACGTGGGATCGCTGTTGGCATTGAGCAGGTTCAGCGTGTTGTAGCCCCCGACCTGCTGATCCGGATGCGTGGAATCGAAGGCCAGGTTGAATGAGCGCTTGAACCCGGTGGGGACCATCCGGTACGAGGAATTCCCGCGGAACCGCACGCCGACGTCCTTGTAGACCGTGCCATCGATGGTGACGTTCGCGGGCACATCGACGTCGCGCCGATAGTTGGACTCGAGCTCGGCCTCCCAGTTGGTCTGCCGGAAATCGATGAAGACCGTGCGCAGCGTCTTCAGGTCGTACAGCGGGACGCCGCTGAAGGTCTTGACGTCGGCGGGCAACAGCCGGCGGCCGGGCTGCGGGGTACCGGTACGCGAGCCGGCTCCCGCCAAATCCGCGTCGTCCGAAGCGCGGCGGGTCCGGCAGCGTCGGAGCGGCCGCGCGCCCCATGCCACGGATGACGTCGGATGCCTGGAAAAACGCGACGGCGAGAAATATCGGCAGCAGCACCCTGACGGCCCGGCCCAGGCGAGCGTTGCCGGAGACGCTGGCGTCTTCGAGATCTCGAGGGTCTTCCTTGGGAACACCTGGGGCGGAGCTGTCGTCCGTCATGGAACCGATAGGCTATTTCAGCTCCGGCTGGGGACCTGTGACTTTTAGAAGAAATTCACGGCGCGCCTCCACGAACCGCCGCAGGCTGTCTTCCCCGCCGTCGAGCCCGTTTTCGAACGCCTCGGTGCTATAGAGCTTCCGGGTGTCGAGCTTCACTTCGTCGGCAATGACCGCCTGGTAGCTTTTCGCGAGCGGACCCAGCTTCTTCCAGTCCAGCCAGCGTTCGGCGATGTCCCGGACATGGGCTACGTATCTGGCACGCAGCGCGGGCACTGCAAGCAGCTTCGACCGCAGAGGTTTGCTCGGGTCGTTGAGGCCGATCAGGGGGTCGACGTCGGGTCCTCCCCCGCCGGGACCGAAGCCACGGCCGCCGCGGCGGCCCATGTCGGGGGGCGGCCCGCCAGGACCATCCGGAGGGAAGCCGCGCGCGAAATCCGGCGGCGGTCCGCCCGGTCCTCTGCCGCCGCGTCCGCCTTCGTTCATGAGCGCTTCGTTCATGTCGTGGGGAACGACGTGGAACTGCCCTTTCACGTCCTGATAGATGCTGTAGTCGCTTCCGCGTGTCCAATACCCGTCGGTGTTGACCAGCGCTACGTCGACGGCGAGGAATTTGAGCGCGCCGTCGATGTCGAGGAGCGGCGACAGCGCGGCTTCCAGCTTATCCGGAGGCGTCTCGTTCAAGACCTTGAACATCCGGATCAGATCCGCCCAGGCCTTGGGATCGTCCTTCGTCTTGATTTCGTAGGTGCGCTTGTAGCCGGCGGGATCGTCCCCCCAGGTACTCCATGCCGCCTCGGCCACCCGGGCTGCCCGGCACTTTCCATCGGGCGCCCTTGTCGGTCTTGAAATAGTCGCGCAGGAAGTCCTTGTTGAACTGCTCCGCGTTGATGTACGCGCCCCAGCTTTCGCCATTGATCACGACGCGCATGTAGTTCGTTTTCGGCGCGGGGATGTAAGCGCGGGCGATCTCCGAATAGAGCACCGCCCGCACGAACGTCGGATCGCTGTTCACGTTCAGGAGATTCAAGGTGCGGTAGCCGCCGAGGTTCTGGCTCTCGTTCACGAAGTCGAAGGAGAGGTTCAGCGATCGCTTCGATCCCTCGGGGACCATCATGAATGAGGACATCCCGCGGAAATGGACGCCCACGTCCTTGTAGACCTTCCCGTCGACGGTCACGACCGCGGGCACCTCGACGTCGGTGTTGTTGAAGGCCGCGAGCTCCTGTTCCCAGTCGGCGTTCTCGAACTGCAGGAACAGCGTCCGCAGCACCGTCGGTTCGTAGAGCGGCTGATTCGTGTAGGTCTTGACGTCGGACGGCTTGAGCGCGCGCCCCGGCGTTCCGGGCGTGATACCCCGGCCACCACGCCGGCCGCCGCCGAACCCGCGGCCGCCGAAGCTGCTCTCGGCCAGCCATGCGCGGGCGGTCTTCCGCTCGTCGGTATTGAGCCGGCCGTCCTTGTCCTTGTCGAACTGCTTGACCACCTTCTGTTCCTGTCCCATCGGGCCGCGCCCGCCGAACGGCGGCGGCGGGCCTCCCTGGAATCCGCCCGGTCCAGGGCCACCCGGTCCCGGACCCTGTGCGCGCGCGGCCCGCGGCCGGCCCGCTCCGCTCAGGAGCGTCCCGATGAGAATCACGGCGACGAGCAGCAACGCGCCCTGAGCGACGGTCACGCCATCGCGCAGCCACCCGAATCGCGGCCGCCCGGTCTGTTCGGACATTGTGGTCCTCATTATTGGTTGCGCCTTCCGCCTGAAGGCGGAAGCCACCAAACGACGCCGCTTGCCCGCCGTAGCGCGTTGCGCGAAGGCGGATGGCTTCCGGCGTTAGCCGGAGCTGTGACACGTCACTAGTCGTCGCGGGAATCCATGCGCTCCAGCGACACACCCTGCACGCCGTCGATCCGGTTCAAGGCCTTCACCAGCTCGCCGGCCGCTTCCTCGCTCTTCAACGCGGCGCGGTACGACAACTCGATGGCGAGGCCCTGCTTCGCGGTTGCAATCGAGACCAGGTGCCGCGCCACCAGATAGGTGTCGAACGCGGGCCCCAGCACCGCGCTCGCATCGTGCCCGAGGCCGAGCCTTACGTTGAGCAGGAACAGGTCGTGCCGGACCGCCACGGCGACGAGTCCCCGGCGCATCAGGAATGCGGCAAGCCCGATCACGCCGATGCCGCTCATCGCAAGGCCCGGGTGGCCCGCGCCGATGGCCATGCCCACGGCGACCGCGAAGATGACGTAGGCCGTATCCTGCGTGTCGCGCACGATCGTCCTGAACCGGACGATGGAGAGCGCGCCAACCAGGCTGAACGCGCGGGCGACGTTGTCGCCGATCACCTGGGTGACCATCGCGATCAGAATCGACAGCAGCACCAGCGTGACCGAGAACGATGGCGCCGTCTCATCGGCCGCGCGCGTGAACCGGTAGATCAGCGTGACCACGCCGCCGGCGATCATCGCGAACACGAGCCTCACCAGAACGCCAAAGCCGCTCGACGGCAGCGGCTCCAGGGCGTTCGTGAGGAAATCAGGCATAGGCGGGATCGCCGCTCCTCCGCACGTGCCGGGACAGGCGTCCTGCCGGGTATCCGGTGGTCGCCATCCCGAGCCGGTATTTCGATGCCGTTTCCGGCACCAGCGCGAACTCTTCGATCAGCCGGCGGAACAGCGCCGGGACCCGCGCATGGTACTTGAGTTCGAGCACGAGACGGCCTTCGAGGACCTCGTCGCCGGGATTGGGCTCGAACCGCGGCGAGTCGATCGCCGTGGCGCGCAGGCCCGCATCGAGCGTCAGCCGCACCAGCCCTTCAGAGGTCGCGGCAACGCGCGCGGTCCGTTGATAGGAAACCTGGCACACGGGCCGCAGACTGCGGACGACCAGCCGGCGATGGAACCAGTGCCCCGCCCAGTCGGGATCGACGATCCCATCGGTGAGGCGATCGAGCGTCTCGATCTCGTCGCGAGTGCGCCGCTTGATGAGCAGCCCGGGCTTGCGAAGCTTCCGCTCGAAGAACACGGCGTCCGCGGCACCGTAGCGGCGGACGCGGTACTTCGCCCGGCCGAACGAGTCGTTGCGATGGAAGACGTCGAAGCGGCGGGTATCGAAATAGAGCGTCGAGATCCGGTATTCATCCCGGAAGGGCCCGGCGCCGTGCGGGTCTGGCTGGAGATGCGTCCGGGCCCAGTCCCTGACCCGCGGCGCCAGTCCCTCGTCGATCACGAACTTGACCTCGCAGGCCGCAGCCCGCGTCTCGCGCGTATCCGCCATCATGGACAGGTATACGGCAGACGGCGACCGGGAGTCACACGCAATTTACGGAAACGCTAAGTTTTCACTGCTGTTGCCACGGATCTGCCATAAAGTCGCGGGATCGCGGCTCGCGGGCTCGGGCTCGGGCTTGGGGTTCCGGATGGCTACGGGCTCTGCATTTTTGGTTGCGGGCGGGGCCCCCCCACGCGCGAAGACCGGCCGTCCGGCCGGTTGCTGCTTACCAAGATTCTGAGGTTGCGCCGGGTGTTCAGACCCGGCGCCACTCGAGCCCGCGACGCTCCCTACGGCACCTCGATCTTCAGCGGCACGACCACCGAGCCCCAATGCAGCGCCAGTTCCGCCTTCTTGCCGTCGACGACCGGGAAATAGAACGTCAACGTCTCCATGTGGCTTCCGGTTCGTGGCGTGACCTGAATGCGAAGCGCATCGTGCCCTTCGGGGTACCGCGTGTGCCAGGCGTTCGCATTCTTGTTGAAGATCACCGTCCAGCGCTCCGGTTCCGGTTCGGTCCACAGCGAATAGCGTCCGGCCGCCAGCTCCTTCCCTTCGACCGTCACACCCGTCGACACTTCGACGGTCGTCGCATCGTCCGCGCAGGGACACCAGATTCGGCCGAACGGCACGAGCTTCCCGAAGAGCTCACGCCCACGCGCGACCGGACGGTTGTATTCGAGGGTGACGGTCGTGTCGGCAATGCGCTGCGACACGGTGCCGTGCTGACTCGGCTTGATCTTCGGAGGGTCCTGGGCAGAGAGACGCGCGCCACCGACGATGCAGAGTGCGACGACGACAACTCGCAACGTTGACACGCGTCAGCTCCTGTAAGCCTGCCGCCCGAGCCCCTGAATCGGGATCTTCTGCGCACCGAGCACCTCGTGCTGCAGCGCGTACATGCACGCCGCCGCCTCGTCGATGTGCCGGACGAACGCAATGGATCCCTGCAGAATCGGCTTCAGCCGTTCCTTGTCCTGGATTCGCGCCTTCGGATACTCGTGCTCGACCACCAGGTGGGTGTTGGCGACGTCGAGCTTCAACAGCTCGCGCGCCGCGAGCTGGTGATCCAGCCAGTCGACGCTGCGATTCTGCAGATACGCCAGCGGATCGTGACGCGCCGTGCCCGGCAGCTCGTGTTCCGCGAGCACCACCTGCTTCTTCCATGCGTTGGCCTGATCGGCCGGATTGGGCGACGGCTTGCCGTTCTTCCAATCGCCTCGCTCCATCGTCTGGCCCCCGGAGCCCCACGCCGACCAGCCCTTGGCGTCGACGACCTGGCCTTTCACATGGAAGCCGCCGATGAGGAAGTTGTATCCCTCGTCTTTGAGGTACTGAAAGATCGACCGCGTGTCCTGACCCATGAGGATTGCGTGGGACGGGTCGTAGTGGATCCGTAGCTGATCGCCTACGCCGTTCTTCTCACAGATCTTGTGCAGGGCGATCCAGGTTCCGGGCGTGTAGGCGATGTTGTTGTGCCAGATGTCGCCGGTCGTCCAGCCTGGCATGGGGCACTGCTCGACGCGATAGGTGAGCCCGCGCTCCTTCGCCGCCTTGAGCAGGGGAACGAACCACTGCTCGAAGTCGATCAGGTTCTCGTCCATCGTGTGCAGGGCGTTGCGGCCAACGAAGCCGCAGACCGCGTCGACGCCCAGCAGCACGGCGGCGTCGAAGGTGCGCAACATGAACTCGTGCTTCTTCTGCCGCACCGCAGAGTCGTGGTGCAGCATGTTGTCGAAGTAGCCCACATCCGAGAGGCCGACTTTGTTCGCCTGCAGGACGCGCTTCACCCGGGCGGCGCGGTCCTTGTCGAACGGCTTGCGCAGGTCGAGCGTGTTGGCGACCGGGTCGAGCATCGCCTCAGGCGGAACGTCGGTTTCAGTTGGATGAAGCGCCGCGGAGAGCTGGATGTAATCCGCGCCGAGCTCGCGGGCAAACTCCACCCACTCTTCGATTGCGCGATCGGGGTCCGGATCGCGGACCTCGCGCGGGGTCAATTCCTGCAGGGCCGCCGTCAGCACCCCGACCTTCATGAATTTCGGATCGAACGCTTGTGTAGCCATCGTCAGTAGCTCACCTTTTTCCACACGCTGCCCTGCTTCGCGCTCTCGAGAATGGCTTCGACGATGCAGTTGGCGCGGTAGCCGTCTTCGAACGTTGCAAATGCCGGAGGATGCGGATCGGAGGGCTTCTTTCCTTCCGCGATGAATCCGTAGATGTCGCGCATCAGATTCGAGAAGGCGTCGGTCCACGACTCCTGATGGCCGCCGGGCAGGTGCGCGTAGCCACGGACCTCGCTGTCGATCAGCGACGGATCCTTCTGGAGGAGCTCGTTCGCCTTGTCGCGATGACCGAGCCACAGCTCGTTCTGATGTTCCTGGCGCCAGCGGAGCGAGGTCTTCGATCCGCAGATCTCGAGGATGAGATCGTTCTTGTGCCCGGCGCAGACCTGGCCGACCGAGAAGCAGCCCTTCGCGCCGTTGTCGAACTTCAGCAGCACCGACGCGAGATCCTCGACCTTGATGTCGACGAGATCCACCTGCTCGTTGGCACCGCCGGTCTGAAACGCCTCGCGGGATCCCCGCGGCTTCTTGCGCTTCGGGATGACGGTGGTGATGTCGCCGAGCACTTCGGTGATCCGCAGTCCGCTGATGTGCTGCGCGAGATCGCACCAGTGTGACCCGATGTCGCCGAGTGCGGACGATGCGCCTCCTTTGTCCGGCTCGAGGCGCCAGGAATAGTCGGTGTCCTTCAACAGCCAGTCCTGCAGGTACTGACCGACCAGGAAATGCGGCTTGCCGATGTCGCCGCGCGCGATCGCGTGGCGTGCCTGCTGCACGAGCGGGTTGCCGCGATAATTGAACGTCACCGCATGGACGATGCCGGCCTTGTTCGCGGCATCGAGCAGCTTCTTCGCCTCCGCCGCGGTCATTGCCAGCGGCTTGTCGGACACGACGTGCTTGCCCTTGGCAATGGCCGCGGCATTCACCGGGTAATGAAGATAGTTGGGGGTCGCGTTGTGTACGACCTGGACCTCGGGGTCGTCCAGCAGCGCTTCATAGCTCCCGTACGCCTTGCGCGCCCCGAGCGCGTCAGCCTTGGCCTTTGCCGAGGCCTCGCTGCTGCCCGCCACCGCGACGACGTCGACGAACCCCAGCCGCCGCACTGCGTCCACGTGATGGGGGCCGACGAACCCCGCACCCACGATACCCATGCCGATTCGCTTCACACCTGCCTCCGCTCCGCGCGTGTAGCGCGCCGGATATTCTCACACAATCCTGTGGCGGCGCGGAGACCGGCGCCATCTGGTGGCTTCCGCCTTCAGGCGGAAGCTCCGTTGAGTCCCCTTCACACCAATTCAGCTTTCGCTCATGCCTCATCCGTTGAATCGCCCTACACTGCCTGCATGAACGACTGGAACACATGGCTGGGCCGCTGGGCGGAGGCCGGCCTCATCGATGCGGAGACCGCCGATCGAATCCGCGCGTACGAGCAGGCGCAGGCCGGGACGATGCGGCTGCGCTGGCCGATCCTGATCGCGCTTGCGTTCGGCGGGCTGATGGTGTGCGGCGGAGTGCTGCTGTTCGTGGCCGCACACTGGGACGCGCTCTCGCCGTCTCTGCGATTCGCGCTCGTGATGCGGCATGGTCTGCGGGTTTCACGTCGCCGCTGCGTTGACGGCGGATCGGTTTCCAGGCCTGGCGACGACGCTGCACACGATCGGCACAGTGGCGCTCGGCGCCGGGATCGCGCTGGCCGGACAGATCTTCAATCTCGACGAGCACTGGCCGTCGGGGATCCTGCTGTGGGCGATCGGTGCCGGCTGCCGGCTGGTTGGTACTGCGCCAGATTCCGCAGCTGGCTCTAGTCGCGCTGCTGGCGCCTGCGTGGCTCGTGTCCGAGTGGATGGTCGCAACGATTGGCGAGCGCTTCGAGCCGGCGGCGACACGGGTGGCCACGTGCGGCGTGTTCCTGTGTGCGTTGGCGTATGTCACCAGCGTCCGGGGCACGCGATCCGAGGAGGCGCGGCGCGCCCTGCAGTGGATGGGCGGACTCGCGCTGCTGCCGGCGGCGCTTGCGCTGGCATTCGCGACGAGCCGCGGGTGGTGGCACAGCGAATCCGCCCCATCGCTCCTGTCCGGTCTCTATCTGACCGGATGGACGATCGCGATAGGGCTGCCGCTGGGTCTTGCCGTGGTGCTGCGTCGCGGCGACGCGTGGTTGAACGCGGCGGCCGCGATCTGGGCGATCGTGCTGGTCGTCATCGGGTCACGAGTGAGCGCAATCGTGCTCTATCCGTGGTGGGCGCTCGGTGCCATCGGTCTGATCGCCTGGGGCGTCCGCGACGGCCGCAGCGAACGCGTCAATCTGGGGGCCGCGCTCTTCGCGGCAACCGTCGTCGCGTTCTACTTCTCACAGGTGATGGACAAGCTGGGCCGATCGGCCAGCCTGATCGGGCTCGGGCTGCTGTTTCTCGTCGGCGGCTGGGCGCTCGAGCGCACCCGGCGGCGGCTCGTCATTCAAGCACGAGAGGCATCATGACCACAGGCATGCGCAAGGGTCTGACGATCGCGGCGATCCACCTCGCCATGGTGGGCAGTCTTGGCGGCAAGCTGCTGATCGATCGGGCGACGCGCCCGCGCGTCTGGGCACGCACCGCGCCGATCGATCCCGATCTGCCGATTCGCGGACGCTACGTCCGTCTGCGGATTGAGGGAATCCCGGCGGCGGATCTATCCGAGCAGCCGAACTTCGTTCCGGTGGTCCTGAGCGTTCAGAACAACACGCTCACGGTCGCACGAGATCCGCATCCGTCCGGCGCTCGCGTGACCGCCCGCACGGTTGTCCTGGATGGCCGGCAGACCGCGCAGGTCGACCCGCCGCTGGCGTTCTTCATCCCGGAGCACGTCAGCGATCCGTCGATCCGAACCGCCGGCGAGGAGCTCTGGGTCGAGGTGACGCTGCCGAAACAGGGGCCGCCCCGGCCGATCCGTCTCGGGGTCAAGAAGGACGGAGTGCTGACACCGTTGGCGGTGGAGTAGCTCGAAGCTGGTAAGCTCAAGACCTGCGATTCGCGACGAGCCAGATGAACGCGAGGAATCCGATCGCGATGACGGCCCGGCGCACCCACTTCTGACCGACGCGAAGCGCGAGGCGTGCCCCGCCGTAGCCGCCGGCGAGGCCGCCGGCGGCCATCGCGATGGCGACGGGCCAGGTCACGATTCCGCTCAGGACGAACGTGATCGCCGCAGTCGCGTTGATGCACATCGCGCCCCAGTTCTTGAGCCCGTTCATTCGATGGATGTTGGTCAGGCCCATCGCGCCGAGCGCCGCCAGCATCAGGATGCCGATGCCCGCGCCGAAGTAGCCGCCGTACACGGCGACCCCGAACTGAACGGCAATCAGCCACCACGATGGCCGCGGCAGCACGGGTCGACCGTCCTGTTCCTCGGGCGCCCGCCGCACCAGACGCCGGCTCAGCGGCTGCTGAAGCAGAAAGAGCAGCGTCGCCCCGAGGACGAGGAACGGCACGATCGCGTCGAAGCGGTCCGGCGAGGTGTGGAGGAGCAGCTGGGCGCCGACGATGCCACCGGCGATGCTGGGAGCGGTGAACCAGGCCAGCCAGGCCCGCGCACCGCTGAGCTCCGCCCGGTAGGCCCACATGCTGCCGAAGGACCCGGGCCACAGCGCGACCGTGCTGGTCGCATTCGCCGAAATCGGCGGCACCCCCAGCCAGACGATCGCCGGAAAGGTAATCAGCGTCCCGCCGCCCGCAATCGAATTGACCGCGCCCCCGATGAGCGCGGCGAGAAAAACAAGCAGAAACCCGCCAACCGTCACGCGACAGTCTAGATCGGGGTCAGATCTCGATCTTCCATCGCCTCCGGTCTGGCGACCCTGAAAGATCGAGATCTGACCCCGCAGACAAAGTCCGTAAGTCCTTGCACAGGCTTGGGCAACTCGGGATCAGATCTCGATCTTCCAGGTTGCGGTCCTTCGAAAATCGAGATCTGACCCCAGCTCAGCGGTGGGGTCGGTTGGCTAGGACTTGCCGCCGGTGATCACGAAGTCGCGCTTGGGATCGAGGTCGGAGTTGCTGATCCGGGTTTCACCCGGCTGCTTGGTCACGCGCTCGCCTTCACGCAGTTCGAGCTCGAGCCGGTAGTTTCCCTGCGGCACCTTCATCGTGTACCCGCCGTTCGCTCCGGTCGTCGCCTCGAACTTGTTTCCGGTGACGGTGTCGATGGCGGTGACCTTCCGGGCGGGGACGGCGTCGTTGGAGGTGGTCGAAACGATGCCGGCGATCGTGCCGCCGACGTCCATGTTCGGACTGGAGTGCACCACGGGGCCGGGATGGCAGCCAGCTGTGCCGAGCAGCCCTGCGATCAGCAGAATCCTGTACAGCCTCATGGCGCGTAAGAGTAGCACTGGCCGGCCCCGCTCCCGCTGATCGCGCCGACGGGCATCCACCGCGCCGTCTGTGACGTTGCAAACGGCTTCGCTGTCAGGGCCCGCCTTTCCCCTCCAGCGGCTACGGGGACCGCAAAAATGGCGGTTGTCACGCTGGCTGAGTTGGCAGACCCCATGCATCCGCGCGCCCGGGGAGGACGATTATGCTCTTGGTTGTATTACTCCTGGTCGTACTCTGGTTCATCGGGATGATCACGAAAGCGACGCTCGGCGGGCTGCTTCACATCCTGCTGGTCGCAGCGATCGTACTCGGGCTCGTGAACTTCATCGGCCGGCGAGTCTGACGTATGCGAATCGAGGACAGATGAGTGCCGCACGCATCGCCGGCTTCGTCCTGATCGTCGTGGGCCTGGTCGGGATTCTCTGGGGCGGGTTCTCGTGGACGCGAGAAAAGACCGTCGTCGATGTCGGGCCGTTCAAAGCCACCACGCAGACCCGCGAGACCATTCCGTTTCCGCCCGTGGCAGGGGCGATCGCGCTGGTCGCCGGCGTCGTGCTCCTGGTGCTGCCCGGACGCCGCAGATCCTAGCTGCCTTGGGCGGGTCTAAAGACCCGCCCCTACAACCGGGTCTCCGACCTCACGGTAAGGCCGAGTCTTCAGACCTCATGGCAGGGCCGGGTCTTGAGACCTCATGGTAGGGCCGGGTCTGAGACCCGGCCATCAGAGAGGCGACGGACCGAGCACTTCGAGGCCGTACTCCGGCGCGAGCGCGTTGAGCCTCGCGAGCAACACGTCGTCGGTGGGGCTCATCCCAGCGGGCAGGTTGCCGTACTCGAAGAACCCTTCGATGTTCCCGGGCGTGAACATCACGAGAACGCGTGACTCGCGCCTCGAACAGTTTTTGAAACAGTGCGGCACGCCGCGCCGCACGAATGCGGTCTGCCCCTCAATGGCCCGAATGACCCTGCCGCCGACGTAGAACGTCATCTCCCCTTCGAGCACCAGGAAGAACTCTTCCTCGCTGGCATGCTTGTGCAGCGGCGGTCCGCCGCCCGGTGGCTCGATCGCTTCGAACGCGAAATGCGTGTTGCCCGTCTCCGCGGCGGTCGCCACGATCTTGTAGACGGCGCCGCCGGGGCCGTACCGTATTTTTTCCAACGCTGGGACTGTCGCGAACATTGCCCGGAACCTCCAAAAAACAGGCGCGCCGGCGGCCTCCCGCCGCTGTTCACCGCTATATCGGACGTATACGTCGGGTAAATGCTGCCCGTTCCGGAGCCCTCGGACCGGCGTGCTTCAGGTCGTTCCCGTCTCGTAGACATAGACCGTCGACGCGTTGTCCTCCGGCATGAAATACCCCCTGATACCGGTTCCAGCCGGCCTCGAACCATGCCGGGTTGTGGGTCATGTCCAGCCCGGCGGGCGTCCAGAGCAGGATCGGCACCTGATGGATCGGCCGTCCGTCGCGAAGGTCGATCAGGTCCAGTCCGCCGAGCCGAAACGGCGCGCCGCCGGGCGACACCCGGATCTCGGTCACGCCGGAGCAGAGCATCCGGCGGCCCCCGACGTATTTGCAGTCCTGATAATCGACGTAATGCGACGGGTTCAACCGGCGCAGGGTCTCCGGCGGGACAGCGGCATTGGTCACCCGCCCATCACGATCCAGGGTCCACTGGTAGAACCGCCGCGACCCCCAGCTGACCCCGTGAAGCGTGCGGTCGTCGATGTCGTGCACGATCGCGCCGAGGTGATCCGGATACCGGAACATCTCGACGGCTTTCATGGTTTCAGGATCGATCCGGTAAACGATCGAGCGGCTGTTCGGCCGGTACTCGGCGACCGACACCCAGATGTGCCGGCCGTCATAGTCGATGCCGCCAGGGTGGTACATCGATCCTTCACCGAGCGTCAGATCCGTGATGAGCGCGCCGGTCATCGGTCATCTTGAACAGATGGCCGACGCCCTGACCGGTGTCGCGGTCGTAGCCGTCGACAGGCTTCTCGAACCGTACGGTCGGCACACGCACTTCCACCGACGAGACGAAGAAGGTGTCGCCCACTTTCACCATGCCCTGCGGATGGTGCGTGGGAAACGCCACCGGGATCGAGGCCATTGATTTCCAGGCCGAGTCGCGCGTCAACCGGCGAACCCGCTCAGCCAGCCCATTTGCCGCTGACGGCTGGCTGGATGAAATCGTGACAGCGGCAAGAAGAACGACCGCCACGAGCGAGACGGCATGACGCACGGCGTGTGCGCGCGCAGGTTCCAGGGGCAAAGGCATGCGACGAGCATTATCGATCCGCCCCGGCCGGGGTCAGACCCCGGTCTGACCCCGGTCGCGTTATGCTCGTCTGGTCGAGGCCGACTGTCGCCATGCACACCTCTGCGGGTTGGACCCCTGATCGACGACCGCGGACCCTTCCTTCGGACGGAACCCGGTGAGCCGCGCCGAGTCGTCGCAGCGGCGGTACCAGGCGTTCGTCAAGGCCTACAAGGAGCACACCCTCGAGGATCCGGCGCTCACCGAGCACAAGCCGCTCACCGATCCCAAGGAGCGACCTGGCCGGCGGAAAGAGTACCTGCGCGACTATGCGAACTGGCTGTGGCCGCACCGCTTCGCGATCGCCGGCTTCTTCATCCTTGCCCTCATCACGGCCGGCCTCGAGATGATCGAGCCGCTCTTCATGCGGTTCATCATCGACCGCGTGCTGCTGAACCAGACCCTCGATCGGGCGACGCGGCTGTCTCACCTGCAGCTAGCCGGCGCGTTCTTCGTCGCGGTCATCGTTCTCGGCAACGTCGCGCGCATCATCAAGGACTATCGGCAGAAGCTCCTGAACGTGAAGGTGATGCTGTCGCTCCGGCGGTCGCTGTTCGATCGCCTTCTGCACCTGCCGCTGTCCAAGCTGTGGGACATGAAGACCGGGGGCATCCTGTCGCGCCTGACCGGCGACGTCGAGACCACCAGCGGGCTGCTGCAGATGGCGGTGGTGTCGCCGTCGCTGTCGTTGATCCGCCTCATCATCGCCATCGCCATCCTGATGTCGCTCAACTGGCGGCTGGCGCTCACCGCGCTGGCGATCATTCCGGGAATCATGCTCGCGAGCTTCGGATTCACCCGGCGAATCCGGCCGATCTACCGGGCAGTCCGCAAGGACGTCGAGATCATCGACGGCAGGGTTGGCGAGACGTTCTCGGGCATCCGCGTCGTCCGGGCGTTCGGCCGCGAGCTCCGCGAGCTCGCCGACTACATGCTGGGCCGGCACGCAGTGCTGCGCAAGGAGCTGTTCGCGCACCGTCGCGAGCTGGTGATCTGGACTTCGTGGGGCCTCATCACCTCCGCGGTGAACGTCGTGATTGTCTGGTATGGCGGCTATCTCAACGTGATGGGGGACGCGACGGTCGGCGACATCATGGCGTTCCAGTGGTACACGTTCCTGCTGATGAACCCGGTGTGGAACCTGGTCAACTCGTTCTCCGAGCTGCAACGCTCGCTCGCCGCCATGGAGCGCGTGTTCGAGGTGCTGGCGATGGAGAACGACAAGCCGGATCGGCCGGATGCGCGCGAAGCCCCGCTCACGGTTCACGAGATCCGGTTCGAGGAGGTGGAGTTCGAGTACCGCGAGGGGCACCCCGTGGTCCGCGACTTCAACATCGTGGTGCCCGGCGGCTCGGTGGTGGCACTGGTCGGCCGGAGCGGCGCCGGGAAGACGACCGTGACCGATCTCGTCGCACGGTTCCACGATCCCACGCGAGGCCGGATCCTGCTGAATGGCGCCGACATCAGGGATTTCAAGCTCGCAAGCTATCGAAGCCTTCTGGCCATCGTGCAGCAGGACGTCTTCCTGTTCGATGGCTCCGCCGCTGAGAACATCGCCTACGGCCGCAGAGACGCGACCCGCGCCGAAGTCGAAGACGCTGCGCGGCGCGCGAACGCCCACGAGTTCATCGTGCGGCTGCCCGAGCAGTACGAGACGACGATCGGCGAGCGCGGCGTGAAACTGTCGGGAGGCCAGCAGCAGCGCCTGGCGATCGCGAGAGCGGTGCTCGCCTCGCCGCAGATCCTCATCCTGGACGAGGCGACCAGCAACCTGGATACCGAGAGTGAACAGCTGATCCAGGCGTCGATGGCGACGCTCCTGGCCGGACGGACCACCTTCGTGATCGCGCATCGGCTGTCGACGATCCGCCGCGCGGATTTGATCCTGTTGATGGAGGATGGCCGCATCATCGAACGCGGCACGCACGCGCAGCTGATGAGCGCGGGTGGCATGTACTATCGAATGGTCCGGCGGCAGATGGAGTTCTCGGCGGAAGGGAACCAGGATTTGACGCTGGAGCTCGATCCGGCGGAATCGATTTAGATCTCAAGAGCGGGCGGGTCTTTAGACCCGGCCGCTCTTGAATTTCTATCCCACCAGCTTCTTCAACTTCTCAATCGGCCGCCTCAGGGACTTCCCTCGCTTCATGTCCGCCCAGAGGTCGCCGACCGCCTCCATTCGCTCCGGCATCGTCATGATCGTGAACGACTGCGGCTTGACCTTCCCGCTTTCGACTTCCTCCCATGTGCACGGTGCGGAGACGGGTGCGCCTCGCCTGGCGCGCACCGCGTACGCCGCCGCGAATGTCGCGCTGTAGCCGTTGCGCCCGGTGTCCACGAGGATCCGACGGCCGCGGTCCACCTTGTGGAACTCCTGGGTGAGGTTCTTGGGATCACGAATCACCAGCAGCGTTCCGACCGCATGGGCGAATCCGGCCACGTTGCCGGTGTCGGTGTTGCCGTCGATTGGAACGACGATGTGAAAGCCCTTGGAGCCGGAGGTCTTGATCCAGCTCGGCAGGCCAAGCTCGTCGAGCAGACCGCGAAGCTGGAGAGCGGCGTTCCGCAGCATGTCCGGCGCGTCGATCGACGGATCGAGATCGAAGACGCAGATGTCCGGGTGATAGAGGTCCGGCGTGCGCGACGTCCAGACGTGCGGCGTGATGCTGTTCTGGTTCGCGAGCCAGAGCAGCGACCGCGCGTCGGTCACGACCGGATGATGGACCACGCCGTCCTTCTTGGGCACCTCCACGCGCTCGAGCCATGCGGGGAATCCTTTGGACACGTCCTTCTGGATGAACCCCTTGCGGCCGATGCCGGCCGGAAAGCGCTCCATCGTCACCGGCCGTCCGCGCATGTGCGGCACCATCACCGGGGCGATCGCGTCGTAGTAAGCGGCCACATCGCCTTTCGTGATCCCATCCTCGGGGAACAACACCTTCTCCGGATGAGTGATGACGACTCCGGCGCGTTCGATTCCAGGTACAGCGCGGGTGGTCTTCACGACTGCACTCCCAGCAGCCGGGGATGGCGGAGCTTCCGATGGACCGTCCACTCGATGAACCCGACCTTTACGACAACCTCGGGGCGGACCCAGTGCGCGCGCAGCCGCGGCAGCCCTTTGGCCTTCGTGAAGGGCGAGCCGGGGATCTCGAGGGCATCGAGACGGCTACGCAGCGTCAGCAGCAGTCTGGTATCGAAGCCGGTGCCAATCTTTCCCGCAAACACGAAGTCCCCGCTTTCGAAGAACCCAATCAGCAGCGCGCCCAGCCCGACGCGGCTTCCCTGCGGATCCGTAAAGCCGCCGACCACGAAATCCTGTTCGAGCTCGCACTTCATCTTCAGCCAGTGCGGCGAGCGGCGATGCTCGTACCTGGAATCGCGCCGTTTCGCGATCACGCCTTCCCAGCCTTCACTGCACGCCCGCGTCCACGGCTCGGCATCGTCGAGCGTTTCGATTGGATAGAGCGGCGGACGAAGCGGCAGGCGGGCGAGGCGCGCGCGCCGCTCATCCAGCGGCAGCGAACGCAGATCTGCGCCCGACATCCAGACGACGTCGAATACGTCGTAGCGAACCGATGCCGACCCTGCGTCTGCGCTCAGGGCGCGCCAGGACATTTCTCCGTCGAGAATCAGGTCCGCGGGGGGAAGCGCGGCGACGGCGTTCGCAATCGGCGGACAGGTCTGCGGCAGCCGGTTCCGGGAAAAGAGCCGGACCTGGCCGTCGTGCTTGAACGCCAGCAGACGGATACCGTCGAACTTGCGCTCGAACAGCCACTCCGGCCCGGTGAAGCGCTGCTGCGTGAGCGTCGCCGCCATCGGCACGAACCACTCGGGAAACTCATCGCCGGCCATGCGTGAGATGGTAAAACATCGGGCAGATCTGTAGAGTGTCACGCCGTGGTTACAGAAGTAACGAGCCGGCCCGGCGCGGTCGACACGCAATCGTTTGAAGCTCGCCGGCGGACTGCCGATCGAATCTTTCACGGCGCGCTCATCTTCAATGCTCTCTTGACACTGTTCTGGCTGGTGATGTTGGTCACCGGCCGCAGCACTGTCTTCTTTGCAGAGTACCGCGTGAGCCTCGCCGGGATAGGACAGGTTCTCGGTGGAGTGCTGTTCTTCTATGTTATCTGGGGCTTCATCTGGTACGGGGTGAAGACGCTGCTGTTGAGGTACTTCGTCGGCTTTTCGAGGGAAGACCGGCGGCAGGCGTTCTCCTCGCGGATGTCGGCGCCGTATGAGGTCGGGGAGCTGGTGCAGCGCTATTCGGAACGCCGCATCCGAATCGCCGACATGGTGGGCCGCCGTGGTCGGTTCATCACACTGGCAACGGCAGCCCTTTACTACCTCTACTCGACCATCAAGGCCGACCCCACCGATAACTTCGCCTCGTTGTTCCTGGCTCAGAACCTCTTCGACGCGATCCTCACCAACTGGATCTTCCTGAGCTTCTTCTATTCGAACGGGGTGCTCGCCGCCGCCTTCTATGGCCCTCAATCGCGCGTCATGGACGGGGTGCTCGCGCGCGCCAATTGCGTGCTGATCACGACCCTCTGGGCGGCCTTCAAGTTCGTCATGCTCCCCATCGGGAGCGGGCTCGCGGCCGTCTATTCGAGGGAGGAGTTCGCGCTGGTGTTCGCGTTGATTTGGGGAGGCTATGTCGTGACCGACGCGCTGGCGGAGGTGGGCGGCGCGCTGTTCGGCAAGCAGCGGATTCGCGTCTGGGGCGTCGGCGACGTCAACAGGAAGTCGGTCGGGGGTCTGGTTTCGGGCCTGGTCGGCGCACTCGTGTTCTGCATCGCGATCGTCGTGAGCTATGGATTGCCCGCGCCCTGGATCGGTCTTGCCGTGGCGATCGCCATATCAAGCAGCGTGTTCGAGCTGTTCTCGCCCCGCGGAACCGACGATTTCACGATGGCGACGGCAAATGCGGTGATCTGCCTGGGATTCGGAATGTTTGTTCGGTAGACGCGGGGCCGCTGGGCCGCTGGTTCGCTAGACCGCTGGTTCGCTAGACCGTGGTGCGCGGGCGCGCGGGCGCGCTGGTCCTAGCGGACCAGCGGACTAACGGACCAGCGGACCAGCGGACCAGCGGACCAGCAGACTAGCGGACCAGCGAAGAATGTGATTTGATCTGTCGGCTCAGCACAAGTACCGGCCACTTTCCTATGCCTAACGCCTACGATCCGCGTCCAGAACACAAGTTCTCCTTCGGCCTTTGGACAGTCAGCAATCGGGGACGCGATCCCTTCGGCGACGTCGTGCGGCCGGCCCTTTCACCGGTCGATGCCGTCCGGATGCTGGGAGAGGTCGGCGCCTGGGGCGTCAACTTCCACGACAACGACCTGGTCCCGATCGATGCCACTCCTTCGGAGCGGGACAAGATCGTCAAGGACTTCAGGGCCGCCTGCCAGGAGCACGACATCGTCGTCCCGATGGCGACGGTCAACCTGTTCTTCGATCCGGTCTTCCGGGACGGCGCGTTCACGGCCAACGATCCGCGCGTGCGCGCCTATGCGCTGCAGAAGACGCTGCGTGCAATGGATCTCGGCGCAGAGCTCGGCGCGAAAATCTTCGTGCTCTGGGGCGGACGGGAAGGCACCGAGACCGATGCCTGCCGCCGGCCCGATGAAGCGGTCAAACGGCTGCGCGACGCCGTGAACTACCTGTGCGAGTACTCGATCGACAAGAAGTACGGCTACAGGTTCGCGATGGAATCGAAGCCGAACGAGCCGCGCGGCGACATCTACATGGCGTCGACCGGCGCGTACCTCGGCTTCATCCCCACGCTCGATCACCCGGAAATGGTCGGCGTGAACCCGGAGGTCGCGCACGAGCACATGGCCGGGCTGAACTTCCTGCACGCGGTCGGCCAGGCCTGGGAGGCGGGCAAGCTGTTCCACATCGACCTGAACGACCAGGCGCCCGGCCGCTACGACCAGGACTTCCGCTTCGGCGCCGCGAACATCAAGGCCGCGTTCTTCCTCGTGAAGTTTCTCGAGGACGTCGGCTACGACAACCCGCGCCATTTCGACGCGCACGCCTACCGCACCGAGGACTACGACGGCGTCCGCGACTTCGCGCGCGGCTGCATGCGGACCTACCTGATTCTCAAGGAGAGGGCGGCGCGCTGGAACGCGGACGCGGAAATCCAGGCGCTGGTGCGCGAGGCCTCGAGCGGCGAGCCGCTCGTATCGAAATACTCACCGGCGGGCAGGGACGCTCTCCTCGCCCGGCAGTTCGATCGCGCCGAGATCTCGGCCAAAGGCCTGGCCTACGAGAAGCTCGATCAGCTGACGACGGAAGTGCTGCTCGGCGTCAGGTAGCGTCGGCAAAAGACGCGGCCAGGCGCGACAGCATGGCGCTCGGATCCGGCCCGCGGCCGAGCGCGTGCGCTTCGCAGGCCTCGTGCGCCTTCATCAGATCGCGGTAGACGGCGTGCGCGCCCGGCTGCGGGGCCAGCCGGCTTGCGGCGACGGGTTCCACCAGGCCGTCGATCACCTCTGTCCCACGAAATCGGCTGGCCTGACCGCGCGGCATCCGCGTGATGCGCGCGCAGCGCCGCGCCGAGCGCCGCGGAGTTGCCGACCTCCAGCTGATAGACCTCCGCGTTGAACACGTCGGCCATCACCTGGAGAATCTGCACGTTTGCGGCAGCGCCGCCCGTGGCGTAGATGGTGTCCACATCCACGCCCATCCACCGCGAGTGGCGCGCGATGGCCATCATCTGCGCTTCGATCACACCGCGCACGTGCCCTGGACCGTCGCGTTCCTCCAGCCCATAGCGGTGCACTCCCGGATTCTGAACGGAGGGGGTGATCTCGGGCTCGTACCAGGGAAGGAAGATCCGCGCCCGATTGCCTGCAGGCGTCGAGGACAGCGCTCGCGAGAAGTCGGCCCATGACATCCCGAACGCGTTCCGCACGCGCTCCCGCGCGAGCGACCCGTTCTTGAAGACGGTCAGCCCCATGAACGCGCCGGTCGGGGCGCCGAACACGTGACCGGTGCCGCTCGCGTCGACACGCGGAGCCTCCATCAGGCCGAAGCTGACGTCGCTCGTGCCGAGCGACACGGCCATCCGGCCCTCGCGTACCAGGCCGGTGCCGATCAGGCTGCAGGGGTTGTCGCCGGACCAGGTGACAACGGCGGCCGCCGGCAGCTCGTGGCGCTGGCGCCAGTACCGAGCTGAGCGTGCCCGCGACCGAGGAGGACGGTCGAATCTGCGGGAGCTTGCCTGCCAGATCCGGCGCGGTCGCCGCGACGGCCGGCGGCCACCAGTCGCTCGACGCGAGATCCATCAGGTTCATGCCCGAGCCGTCGCCCGGATCCAGCGGCGCATGTCCGCCGATCAGCAGCGACGCCATGAACGAGCTCACGAGGTGCACGCGGTCGGTGGCGGCGTAGCCCTGAGGATCGGGCTTCGAGAACTTGCGGATCTGCGGTCCCGTGAAGCGCTCGAAGGCGCGCGAACCCGTGTGCGCACCGAGGGCTGCGGCGCCGCCGACGGCTTCCGTGATCTCCCGGCACTCCGCGGCCGTGCTCGAATCCATCCAGATCGGCGACGCGGCCCGGGAGAGCAGCGGCGCAACCTGCTCCGCCAGCGGCCGCGCGGGATCCAGTTTGCCGAGAGCGTCGGCCGCAGCCCGATTCAGGTACACGCTCCCGTGCTGCTGCGCCGATCCCGAGATCGCCGCGATTTTCCCCAGGTCGATGCCGCTCTTCGCGAGGCGCCCGAACATGACATCGAGCGCTTCGGCCCACATCAATGGCGACGAGAGCGCCTCATCAGGATGAGCCCGGGGCAGCACGCCGTGCCGGGTCCCATAGTGCGGCAGCGCTTCATCGAAGCCCAATGACTCGGCGTGCACGACCTTGCGCGTGTCGCTGTCGATGACGATGGCGGTCAGGCTCTGAGTGCTGGAGTCGAGGCCGAGGTAAAAGGGCATGGTCGAAGAGAGTTTTAACAGGAGGCCAGGAGATCAGGAGACTTCCATTTCAAGAACCCAAAGATTTCTCCTGATCTCCTGGCCTCCTGTAATCGTCCTTGCAGGCGTCAAGCGTGCGAACAGTCAGGGGCGCGGTCTGCCCGCAAACCGGACCCGTACACCGCCGCTGACGAGCCGCGGCGACCCCACGGTCGTAGGAAGCGTGCCGACGAAATACTCCTTGTCAGCGATGTTCTGCACGGTGAAGAACCCCTCGAAATTCCGGCCGACCGCCCGCGACGCGGTGAACGACGCGACCGTGTAGCCGGGAAGACCCGGCTCGGAGAGTCCGGGGACCGTCCGCACGTTGAGATCGTCGTCGAACTGCATGCCGAGAGACTGGATCGCGAACGCGATGTCGGCCAGCTTCGGGTGCGTGTAGACGACCTGCACCGAGCCGCGGTGCTTCGGCACCTGCGCCAGGTATTTTCCGACCAGGACCGGGTTGGCGTCGAACTCACGCACCTTGGCCTGGTCGTACAGATAGGCGGCCATGAAGCGCCACGAGGCGCCGATCCGGACGTCGATGTCGTTCTGCAGGCCGCGGATCCGGGTCTTGCCAAGGTTCTGGCGCTGCTGGGTGACGTTGGCGCCGACGGTCAGGATCGTCACGTTCGAGACCGGATCCTCGATCCGGTTGTCGAAATAGGTCGTGCGCAAGAGAACGTTTGGCGTGGGAACGAGCGTCACGCCGAGTTCGCCGCCGACCAGGTGTTCCGGCCCGAGCTGGTTGTTCGCGAGCGTGAGGACCGTGCCGACCCGGAACTGGCGGTAGAGCTCGTTCAGGGTCGGAGCACGGAAGCCGGCACCGATGTCGCCCCACACGCTGACCCAGGAATTGATGTGATAGCGGGCGGCGACGCGCGGGCTGACGACAGTGTCGTCCCGTTCCGGCAGATCCGGGTTGTTGTTGACGGTCGGCACGCCGCTCGGATAGGCGGCCTCGAGATTGTGGCCATCGTAGTTGCGCCACTGATCCAGGCGGGCGCTCAACGTCATCGTCAGGCTCGACACCGGCGAGATCACGTCCTGCACGAACACGCCGAGGCTGCGCTGCGTCCCGCCCGAGATCCGCTTCAGCGTGACCTGTGTGCCGGTCGTCGCATCGAGTCCGTCCTCTTCGCTGTCGCCGTCCACCCAGCGCCAGTCGGTCCCGACCGAGAACAGCTGGCTTGCCCCGAACGCGCGGGACCATCTCACCATCCCGCCGACGGCATTGCTGGGCACCCGCTGATTCAGGGTCATCCGGCCGATGCTGCGCGGCGGAGTGGCTGCCGGCACCGCGAGAAAGTTGCTCCGGAAGGTCTCGAAGTCGGTGAACACCGCGCCCTCGAGGTCGCCGCCGCCGCCCAGGCCGGCGCGGATCCCGCCGTTCACCGACGTCCAGCTGGTGTCGTTCTTCTCGTCGGTGCCGTCGATGGTGCTGGCCTTGCCGTTGATCCGCTCCTCACGAAAGTGCCCGCCGCGGATGAAGGCCCGGACGTTGTCGGACGCCGCGTACTCTGCCTTCACATTGAAGGTGCGGAATTCCACCGACGCGTTCTTGTCTACGAGGCCGCGTTCCGGGACGCCCGCCGGGTTGACATCCACGACGATGGGATAGCCGTCGGTCGAATAGGCCGCACCGTCGAACACCACGCCGACCTTGCCCCAGACGTCGCTGGCCCGGAAATCCACCTTGGGGCTGCTGTGGTTCCCGTATTGCGCCTTGACGTCGACGGTCCGCCGCATCGCCGCCGAGGTCATCACGTTGATGACGCCCCCCATCGCGTAATTGCCGTACAGGCTCGAGCTCGAGCCATCCACGACCTCGATGCGATCGGTGGAATCGAGCGGGACCCTCGTCCAGTAGACCCAGCCGCCGAACGGGTCGTTGAACGGCACCCCGTCGAGCAGGACCAGCGTGCGGCTCACGCCGCTCGGGCCGATGCCCCGGAGCGAGACGCCCTGCGCGGTGGGGTGGGAGGCCAGGCTGCTCGTGCGCCGGAAAAGGCTGAAGGTCGGAATCTGCCGCAGCACGTCGTCGGCGACAACGGCTGGAGAACGACGGATGTCCTCCTGCGTCATCACGTTGACGCTGGCCGGCACGTCGCGGAGCCGCTGCTCCACGCGGCTGGCCGTCACCGTCACCGTTTCGGAGAGCGTTGCCGGCTGCAGCGTGACCTGCACTTCTGCCGTCACCGCGCCTGCGGGAATCGTCCGCCGGGTCTCGGCGAACGAGGGTGCGCGAACGATCAGGACGATTTCGCCGCCAGAACTGACCGGCAGCGAAAACCGGCCATCGTCTGCGGTGACGGTCTGCTGCTCGCGCCCGGGGGGGACGCGGGCGATCACGACGGCACCGGGCACGACCTGGCCGGAGCCATCCCGGACCACGCCGGAAAGAGCAGGCGCCGCGACGCTCTGTGCGGCGAGGAGGATGGCGAGCAGCAGCGACATCACAGCCGTCCGATCGTCAGCGAGGCGTTACCGCGACCACGACACCCCAGGGACTCCCGCCCGTGGTGATTCGTTTCTCCACCTTGCCGGTCTCCGCGTCCACGACCGAGACATCGGCGGAGCTGCCGTTGGCAGTGTAGATCTTGCGGCCGTCGGCGCTGAGCGCAATCCCCCACGGCCGTGCGCCGACCTCCTCGATGGTCCGCAAGTAGGCGCGCTTCTGCGCATCGAGGACGGCGATCGCCTTGGCCCGGCCGAGCGAAGCATAGACCAGGCGCCCGTCCGGCGACAGCACGACGCCCATCGGCCGGGGCTCGGTTGGCATGGACGCCGCTTTCGGGATCTTGATCGTAGTCAGCACGGCGTGCTTCGTCCCGTCGACGACGGTCAGGCTCCCGCCGTTCTCGTTGCCGATGAATGCGATCGCACCGTCCGACGTGAAGGCGATGCCGCGCGGCCGGGGGCCGGTCTTGATCCGGCTGAGGACCTTGGCGCTGGCCGTATCGACAGCGACGACCTCGTTCTCCCCTTCGCATCCAACGTAAGCCACGCCGCCGTCAGGCCTCAACGTCACCGCTTCGGGCTCCTCCCCGACTTTCACACGTGTCGTGATGTTTCCGGACCCGAGGTCCAGTACCGACATTTCAGCGGCGTCTTCGTTGGAGACATAGACCTTCGTTCCGTCCGGTGAAATGTCGAACGACTCGGGATCCTGTCCGCTGTCGTAGGTGCGCACCATCTTGTGGGTGGCGAGATCCAGCACGCCAATGCCGTCGGCGGCGCGATCCGGCGGCGGCAGCTTGGATTCATCGACGCCGGGCCCGCCAATCGGCGATCCGGACAGGGCTATCAGCAGTTGCTTGCCGTCGCGGGACAACCGGATCCCGCGGGGCCGCTTGCCCACGGCGATCCGTTCCACGACGGTGCCTTCTTCGGGGTCGACCACGATGACGTTGCCACCAGTCTCGTCGGAGACATAGAGGCGCACCGCGCCTGGAGCGGGCGGCTTCGGGGCCGCCGGAGCGGCCGGGGGCGCGGGTGCCGGTCCGGATCGTTCGGCCGGCGGAGTGCGATTGCACCCCGCCATCAGGAGCGACGCGGCGGTGATTGCCACCGCGGAGAACTGGGCGTGTCTCATCTAGGGTTCCCTTCGCCGGGTCTAAAGACCCGGCTCTACATCGCCTATTTCTTGACGGGCGGCGGTGCGGGCACGGCCTCGAAGCACACGAGGTAATCCTTGCGCGCTTCGATCTTCTTGTAGTCGAGGCCGGGCACCTTCTTGAGCTCGTCGAGCGACTTGCAGACGCCCGCGGCCTGCCGCCACTTCAGCAGCGCCGCCGCTTCCGTTCGCGTCAGGCCTGCCACGCTCTCGAGCTCGATGTTGTTCGCCTTGTTGATGTTGAGCGGCCGCGGCGCGTCGCCGAGGAAGTTCTTCGACAGGTAGTCCAGGATGGCCGCGAACTCCTCGTCCGTTCCCCGCGCCCCTCGCGCGATCATGTCACCGATGACACCTTCCCATCCCTCGCGCGTGAGCCGTACCGCCGCCGACCGCTCCGCCTGGTGACACACGCCGCACACTTTCTGGAGCTCCGCCTTGCCGGGGCCATCCGGGAGCTGCTGCGCAGCCGCAGGCATTGCCAAAACTGCCAAGATTGCCAAAATTGCCAAAATTGGTAGGAGCTGCCGGATTCCAGCTTCATGCCACGCTCGAGCAGCTAGCTTCATTGGTTCAGCTGTATTACTCATCGGAGTTCCCCACCGTTTCGAACTTGCCCGACCGTCGAACCTGCCGGTCGATCTTAGTGCAAGGCTTCACCCAATACCGGCGCCGGTTGCGTCTCACGGCGCCTTCGGCGCGGCCGCCTTTGGCGGCAAAACGACGAGGCGACGAAACGACGAAACGTCGACGCGCCTTCGGCGCGCAATCACCAGGAACACCAAGGCTCACGAAGGCAGCTAGTCACGTATGAACGGCTCTCCCGTTCGCGGCGACGCGAACCAGTGATCGTCAGTCGAAGAGATTCCAGGTTTTCTTAGTGCTCTTCGGGCTCTTGGTGCTCCTTTGTGCCTGCGCCGAAGCCCTCAGAAATCGAATTGATCGATGTTGGCCTTCGTGAACTTCAGCGGCGGCCCCAGGATGATCTCGCTGCCGCGGATCTGCAGCTGGCCCAGGCGGCCGCCCTGCAGCGACTGGGCGCCTGCGGCCAGCCTGCCATCGAGCATCTGCAGGCCCGCCTGGATCGTCAGATACCCGAGGTCGCGCGTGTTCCAGAGGACCACGGTCTGCACGACATCGGAGTGGACGTAGGGCTTGTTGATGTTCGGCAGCGACAGCCCGATCACGCTGACGTCCTTGCGCCCGGCCTGCCGCACCGCTTCGGCGGCGCCAGGCACGGCCGGGGCCGAAATCGCCATCACCAGCTTCGTGTTGGGATGCACGCGCAGGATCGTCTGGGTCTCGGCGAACGCCTTGTCGCGATCGTCGTCCGTTGGACGAATCGTCGAGAGCGTCAGCCCGTTGTGCTTCTCGGCGACCCGCTTCTTGATGAACGAGATCCACTCGTTCTGGTTGGCCGCGCTGAGCGCGCCGGTCAGGATCGCGAACTCGCCCTTGTCGTCCAGCAGCCGCGCCGCCTCGTCCGTGAGCGTGTAGCCGATGCCCTCGGACGTGGCCTGGTTCACGAAGAAGTCGCGGGCATCGGGCTCGGCGTCCGCATCCCAGGTCAGCACCTTGATGCCGCGCTGCCGCGCCTTCCGCAGCACGGTCGAGATGCCGGCGCGGTTCTCGACCGCCACCGCAATCACGTCGACGCCGCGCGTGATCCAGTTCTCGATCACTTCGTTCTGCCGCGCCGCATCGAGACCGGTCGGGCCGTCCCAGATCAGCTCGACCCCGAGCTCCTTCGCGGCTTCTTCGGCGCCAGCACGGCAGCTCACGAAGTACGGATCGCCTTTCGCCTTCGGCATCATCGCGATCACCGGCCGCTTGCCGTTCGGCGCCGGGCGAGCCGCGGCGGCATTCGCGGCGCGCTCGCGGGAACGCCGGCGATCGATCGCACCAGCCAGACGTTGGTGCTGGCCACGATCAGCGATCCGGTGATGACGGCGGCGCAGAGCACCGCAACCTGACTGTTCTTCACGTCGGCGTCCTCTGGAAGATGGGCAACCGTCTTTGCGTGTTCCAACGAGCGGATGCGATCGATCGCAATCGTCGCAATCAGGAGCGCACCCGTGAGCACTCCCGCGAGCTCCGACGGCAGCGCGGCCAGCCGCAAGCCGTTCCGCAGCACCGCGAGCGCCGCCAGGCCGAGCACGGTCCCCCCGAGCGTGCCGCGTCCGCCGAACACGGAGGTGCCGCCCAGCACGACCGCCGTGATCGCATCGAGCTCGTAGCCGGTGCCGGCGTCGGCGCGCGCCTGGCCGAGATGCGCGACGTAGATGATACCGGCGCCCGCCGAGACGACCCCCGACAGCACGTAGACCAGCCCGATCCGCCGGTCGACCGGAATGCCGGCATAGCGGGCACCGTCCGGGCTGAAGCCAATCGCGTAAAGCGCCCGGCCGATCACCGATCGATGCAGCAGGAGAACGTAGCCCGCCAGCACGGCCAGGAAGATCGGCAGCTGTGCCGGAACGACACCGCCGAGGTATCCCTGTCCGAGTGCCAGGAATCGCGGCGGGAAGCCGGTGTAGTTCACGGCCCCTTGCGTGATGCCTTCGGCGATGCCGCGAAACAGCGACAGCGTGCCGAGCGTGACGATCAGCGGCGGGATGCCGAAGCGCGCAACCAGCAGCGCGTTCAGCCCGCCACCGGCAAGCCCGACGAGCAGGCTCACCATCGCCGCCGCCGGCAGCGGCAGCTGCCAGTCGCGCCAGGCCACGCCGAACACGATGGCCGCCAGCCCCATCATCGCGCCGACCGATAGATCGATCCCGCCGGTGATGATGACCGGCGTCAGCGCGATCGCGAGCAGGCCGAGCTCGACGCCGAGCCGGCTGATCTCGAAGAAGTTCGCGATCGTGGCGAAGTTGGGCGCGATCGCCGCAAACAGCGCGATCTCGGCGACGAGCGCCACCAGCAGAATCCACTCGCCGTTGGGAAACCAGCGCTCCCTTCGGCTCGCCCTTCGACTCGCTTCGTCACCCCGCTCGCTCAGGGCAGGCTTGATTTCGCTCATGCGGCCACCCGGCGTCTTACGGGGGCCACCGGTCGGATGGCGTCGATCGCGACCGCCGCGAGGATGATGACGCCATGGATCGCCCGCTCCCAGTACGCGCTGACCCCGAGGAACGTGAGCGCCGGCCCAATCGCGCTGAGCAGGATGACGCCGAGCAGCGTGCCGAACACCGTGCCTCGGCCGCCGCTGATCGCGGTCCCGCCGACCACGACGGCGGCGATCACCTTCAGCTCGAGCCCGAGCCCGGTGTTGCTGGGAATCTGGTTGAAGCGGACCGAGTTCAAGACCGCCGCCAGGCCGACGAGCGCGCCCGCGACGGCGAACACGCCGACGGTCACCCGTTCGACGTGCAGCCCGGCGAGCCGCGCCGCGCCCGGGCTCGACCCGGTCGCGTAGACGGCGCGACCCGCGGCCAGGTTGCGCAAGACCCCACCGAACGCGACCTGAAGGCCGACCACCGCGGCGAGAACCACGAAGCGGATACACCCGGGGTCCGAGACCCAGCCACTGGTAGCTGGCGGGCAGATCCTGAATCCACGCCCCTTGGGTCGCCCAGCGCAGCCCTTCGCGCAGCGCGACCATCATCGCCAGCGTGACCACGATCGACGGGATGCGCAGGAACGCCACGAGCGACCCGTTCACGATCCCGAGGAGCACGCCGATGGCACAGGCGGCGCCGACCACGAGCGGCAGCGGCAACCCCGCCTTCGCGAGCACGCCCGAGATCACGGCGCAGACCGCGAACAGCGACCCGACCGAGATGTCGATGTGGCCGGTGAGGATGACGAGCGTCATGCCGAGCGCGATGATCAGCACCGGCATGTTCGCGAGAAACAGATCGGACAGGTTGTCGCGGGCGAAGAACCCCGGCGCACCGCCGCCAGCACCAGCCCCAGCGCGATGATCGCACCCGCCACCGACGCTTCCCGTCGTCCGGGGCCGCGCATCTCAGTGGCTCGTGGCCTGGGCCAGCGCCAGCGCCAGGATCGTCGACTGCGTGGCCTCGGCGCGATCGAGGACGCCGCGGATGCGTGCCGCGATGCATCACGGCGATGCGATCGCTCATGCCGAGGATCTCCGGCAGCTCCGACGAGATCATGATGATCGCGAGGCCGCGCTCGGCCAGCATCTGCATCAGGGCGTGAATCTCGGCTTTGGATCCGACGTCGACGCCCTGGGTCGGCTCGTCGAGGATGATGACCGCCGGACTGGTGGACAGCCAGCGCGCGAGCGCGACTTTCTGCTGGTTCCCGCCCGACAGCGTGCCGACGTCGGCGAGCGACCGACGGGGTCTTGATGCGCAGCCGATCGACGTAGTCCTGCGCCGCGGCGCGCTCGCGGCCGCGATCGATCAGGCCGTGACGCGACACGGCATCGAGGCTCGCCAGGCTGGTGTTGGCCGCAATCGACATGTCGAGGACGACGCCGTGCTGGCGGCGGTCTTCGGGAACGTAGGCGATGCCGGCGCGGATGGCGTCGGCCGGGTGACGCGATCCGGAGTTCCGCCCCGTTCAGGCGGATCGTGCCACCGTCGGCCGGCGTCAGGCCGAAGAGCGTTCGCGCGAGCTCGGTGCGGCCGGAGCCGACCAGGCCGGCGATGCCCAGGATCTCTCCGCGGCGGACGGTCAACGACACATCCCGAATCCCTGCGGCCGCGCTGGTCAGCCCTTCGACCTCCAGCACCGGCGCACCGATCTCGATCGGCTCCTTGGGGAACACCGCCGAGATCTCGCGGCCGACCATCAAGCGAATCAGCTCGCCGCGCTCGACGTCCGACGCCCCCCGCGTCTCCACGGTCTGGCCGTCGCGAAGCACCGTGATCCGATCCGCGACCCCGAAGATCTCCTCGAGCCGGTGCGAGATGTAGATCACGCCGACCTGCGCCTCGCGAAGGCGGCCGATGACCTGAAACAGCCGCTCGACCTCGCGGCTGGTGAGCGAGGCCGTCGGCTCGTCCATGACCACGATCCGCGCGTTGGCGCCGATCGCCTTGGCGATCTCGACGATCTGCTGCTCGGGCATGCTGAGCGTCTCGACCGTCCGCGCGGGATCGATGGCCGATCCGATCCTGGCCAGCAGCCCCGACGCCGCCTCGTGACGCCGGCGCCAGTCCACCTGCCGCCACAGGCCCGCGCGCTCGAGCGCCAGCGCGATGTTCTCGGCGACGGTCAGGTGGGGGAAGAGCGCCGGCTGCTGGTAGATGGCGGCAATGCCGAGCGCGTGCGCGATGGCCGGATCCATGTGCGGGACGTCGCGGCCGGCAACCCGCAGCGTGCCCGCATCGGGCCGCTCGGCGCCGGTGATGATCTTGATCAGCGTGGATTTGCCGGCGCCGTTCTCGCCGACGAGCGCGTGGACTTCTCCCGGACGCAGGTCGAACGACACGCCTTTCAGCGCGCGCACGCCCGCGTAGGACTTGGCGATGCCGACGGCATCGAGCAGCAGAGGTTGGGTCACGGGGCAACGATGTTACACGCTGGCGATTGACAATCGCGATTGCCGGTTGCAATCGGCGCTGAAAATTTCGCAATATAGAACGCCGAACGGGCTGCCGCGGGCTCGGATTTTGGGCCAATTGTGCGGTATTGCTCCAGAAAATGACGATTCACCGGTTTTGCACCGCCCGGCCCCCAGTTGCGCAGCCCGCAATACCAAGTCAGCTGGCAGGACACGCATGAGTTCCAAGAACACGGCGGCTCGCGATCCCTACCTGGTCAAGTCGGTCGTCCACTCGTCGCAGCTGCTGTCCGCCTTCCGGACGTCCGGCGAGGCCCTGCCGCTGCGGGAGATCTCCGCGCGCAGCGGGCTGCCCAAGAGCATGGCGTTCCGGCTGCTCTACACGCTCGAGCGCTGCGGCATGATCGAGAAGGTCGGCGAGAACCTCTACCGATCGCACATCCGCCCGTTCAAGCAGAAGCCGTTCCGGCTGGGGTACGCGGCGCAGGGCACCGACTATCAGTTCTCGAAGGAGGTCTCGGTCGGCCTGCAGCGCGCGGCGGCGGCGCACGGCGTCGAGCTGATCTGCGTCGACAACCGCTACAACCCGAAGATCGCGCAGCGCAACGCCGAGGTCCTCGTCCGTGAGAAGGTCGACCTCGTCATCGAGTTCCAGACCGACGAGCACGTCGCGGCAACCGTGGCGGCGAAGTACCGCGACGCGGAGATTCCGCTGATCGCGCTCGAGGTGCCGCATCCCGGGCGCCACCTACTTCGGCGCGAACAACTACGAGGCCGGGTTGATCGGCGGCCGTCACCTCGGACGCTGGGCCAAGCAGTGCTGGCACAGCGAGGTCGACGAGATCATCATGATCGCCCTCGAGCGCGCCGGGAGCCTGCCCAAGATGCGGCTCACCGGCATGCTGGTCGGCATGAAGGAGATCTGCCCGCAGCTCGAGAACTGCCGGGTCACCTACGTCGACGGCGACGGCAAGCTCGGCGAGAGCTTCGAGGCGATTCGCCGGCACCTGCGGGTCAGCAAGGCCCGCCGGCTGCTGGTCGGCGCCATCAACGATCCCAGCGCGCTCGGCGCGCTGCGCGCCTTCCAGGAGGCGGGCCGCAGCGACGCCTGCGCGGTGATGGGACAGAACGCGGCGCCCGAGGGACGCGCCGAGCTCCGCCAGCCCGGCACGCGGCTGATTGGCTCGGTCGCATACTTCCCCGAGAAGTACGGCGCCGAGATCCTCGCGCTCGCGCTCGACATCCTGCACCGCCGCCCGGTGCCGCCGGCGATCTTCGTGAAGCACCAGCTCGTCACGCCGGAAAACGTCGATCACATCTACCCGAACGACCGGCTGCTCCAGCTGTCGGGGGGGTTCTGAGGTTCTGAGGCGGGCGTCCAAAGACCGCCCCTACAGTCCAGAGCGGGCCGATGCGGCATGTAGGGCGGTCTCAGACCCGCCCGCCTTTGCCTCCCCATCGGGATCGCATATCCTGAGCACTCACTGATGTCCGCGAAGGTCATCGTCCGCGATCTCCGAAAACACTATGACGGCGTCGAGGCGGCGCGCGGCGTCAGCTTCGACATCGAGGACGGCGAGATCTTCGGCCTGATCGGCCCGAACGGCGCCGGCAAGACCACGACGCTCGAATGCGTCATCGGCCTGCGCGAGCCGGACTCGGGGCGCATCGAAGTCTGCGGGATCGACGCGCGCCAGCGCCCGCTCGACGTCAAGCAGCGGATCGGCGCGGCGCTGCAGACCACGTCATTGCAGGACAAGATCACGCCGCGGGAGGCGCTGGCGCTTTTCGCGTCGTTCTATCGCCAGCATGCGCCGGCCGCGGAGCTGCTCGATCGCTTCGGGTTGACCTCGAAGGCCGACGCCCACTTCGACACGCTCTCGGGCGGCCAGCGCCAGCGCCTGGCGCTGGCCCTCGCCTTCGTCAACCGCCCGGAGCTCGTGTTCCTCGACGAGCCGACCTCGGCCCTCGACGCGCAGTCCCGCCGCGACCTGCACGGAGAAATCCTGCGCATGAAGGCGGACGGCCACACGGTGCTGCTCACGACGCATTACATCGACGAAGCCGAAGCGCTCTGCGATCGGGTCGCGGTCATTCACAAGGGCGCCATCGTGGCCAGCGGCCCGACGCGCGAGCTGATGGGCCGTTCCTCGGCGCTGCCCGCGGTGTTCGTCGCCACAACCCGGCCGATCGAGCGCGAGGCACTGGCGTCGATCGCCGGCACAGACGATCTGGTGTGTGAAGGCCACACCGCCCGCTTTCACACCGCTGACACCAATCGCGCGATCGCCCAGCTCGTCGACGCGCTGAACGCGCGCGGCATTGAAATCATCGAGCTGCACGTCCAGAAGGCGTCGCTCGAGGATGTATTCCTCGAGCTCACCAGCCCCGACGCCAGCGTGCCGGACCAGCCGTGATGGACGCCTTCGCTCCACCAGTTCCGCGTCAGCCTGCAACCTGCACTTCCGGAACCGGATGGCGCTGATCTACAGCTATCTGTTTCCGACGATCTTCCTGATCGCCTTCTGGGTGCTCTACCGCTACGACCGCGTGCCGCTCGCCCGTCACATGGGCGAGCTGCTCACCGTGACCGCGCTCGGCGGCGCCTGCTTCGGCCTGCCGACGACGATGGTGAGCGAGCGCGAGCGAGGGGTGTGGCGCCGGTATCGGCTGGCGCCGGTGCGGACCGGTACCTTGCTGGCGAGCACCGTCGCCGCGCGCTACGTCCTGCTCGTGCTCGCCGGGCTCCTGCAGGTGGCGCTCGCGATGGCGATCGGCATGCCGCTGCCGAACCATCCGCTCGACCTCTGGATCGCCTTTTCGTTCGTCGCCTTCGCGCTGCTCGGCCTCGGGCTGGTGATCGCCACCCTCGCCGACAACGTGCCCGCGGTGCAGGCCCTGGGCCAGTGCATCTTCCTGCCGATGCTGATCATCGGCGGCGTCGCGGTGCAGCTGTCGAGCCTGCCCGAATGGGCGCAGCACGTGTCGGCGTTCTTCCCGGGTCGCTATGCCGTCGAGGCGATGCAGTCCGCGGTGACCGGGCAGGGACTCCGCGTGATGGGATTCAGCCTGCTGGCGCTGCTGCTGATCGGGCTCGCCGGATTCGTGGCGGGCATCAGGCTGTTCCGCTGGGATGCGGAACAGCGCTTCGCGCAGCGGCCGGGCAAGGGCTGGGTCGCCGTGGCGCTCGCCGCCTGGGCCACGGTCGGCCTGCTCGCTGAGTCGCGCGGCCGGATCGGTCCGATCGACATCGTCCCGGAGTACGCCACCCCGCTCTCTCCACCGCGGACGACCGCAGTGCGCCGCGGCCCCATCGTCGTCATCGTCATCGTCATCGTCATCTTCCTCGACGACGACAACCGTGCCACCTGCGCCGCCGGCGCCAGAGCCAAAGACATCAGCGCCGGCCGCGGCGCCTCCGCATCACGAGCGAGCGCAGCACGAGCACCGTTCCGGCGAAACCGTCGACCGAGAAGGGAGAGGCGCAGAAACCCGCGCCCGTTCCAGCCACCCCGTCTACCACCGGACCACCGCCGCCCCTCGCGGAGCCCAAATCGTGGCAGGCGGTCACGCCCGCGCACATCGACGAGATCATGTTTCCGCGGCTTCCGTCGGATGCCGGCGTGGTGTCTCCCATCGCGCGGCTCGACGAGCCGATCGATCCCGAAGTAGAGACCGACCTGGAAGAAATCCGGAGCAAGCTCGCGACCTGGGGCCCCGGCCAGGTCGCCGATCCGGTGCAACGCGTGCGCAACGTGCTCTACGTCGCCGCGGTGCCCGACGTCTTCCAGATGCCGCTCGAGCGCTACCTCCCGCACATCGTGTTCGAACGCCTGCAGGGGGACATCCCGAAGGACGATCTGATCAAGCTGCTCTTCTGGGTCGCCACGCACCCGAACGGCGGCGACGACAGCGCCGTGGACGATTTGCGATCCGCGGGTCTGAAGGTGAACGGTCCCGGCGACATCGACCAGGCGCGGGAGCGGGTGATGCTGTACGCGTTGAAGTTACTGGGACGGTTGGTGGGGAAGATTCCGCAATAGCGACATCGTCAACTCCCAACTTCCAACTCCCAACTCCCAAGACGCACCCTGGGAACAATGGGGTGAGAGGCCGCCAAACTGGCTAGTTGAAGGCATTTTACCCTGTTGTTCGCAGGGTATCCTGGAGTTGGGAGTTGGAAGTTGGGAGTTGACCCTACTGCTGTTGCTGCTGATACGCCAGCGCGTCCTCGTCGGTCTCGAAAAAGAGTGCCCACTCCTCGTCGGCCGCAAGCTGCTCGTCGGGCGGCAGCAGCGCCTGTGAGGCGGCCACGCGGACGCGGACCTGCAGCTCGGTCTCGGTGCGTCCCTTCATCGTGCCGATGGTTGGCGGCACGTCGCCGTAGTCGCGGCCGATGGCGGTCCTGATGTGGCGGTTGCCGGCGATCACGCCGTTGGTGGGATCGAAGCCGATCCACCCCAGGCTCGGCACCAGCGCTTCGACCCAGGCGTGAGTGGCGCCTTCCGCGGATCGGTCGTGGTGGAGCTCGTCGTGATAGAGGTAGCCGCTCACATACCGGCACGGAATGCCGAGGTTACGGACGATGGCGATCATGATGTGTGAGAAGTCCTGGCAGACGCCCTGTCGCGAGCCCAGGCTCACTTCGATCGGCGAGTTCACGTGCGTGCTCTTCTTCACGTACTCGAACCCGCCGTTGATGCCGTTGGCGACGTCGACGAGCAGGCGTCAGCGGATCGCGGCCATCCCGCTCGGCGAGCCCCAGCTCACGGGCGAAATCTTCGAGCTGCGCGCGATGAACGCGCGTACTGACTCGGCATGAGCATCGGCCAGTAGTCGTTCTCCACAATCATCCGGTCGAGATCGTCCCAGGCGTCGATCGGCAGGGACCGGGGCAGCGCCGGGGGTTCATCGAGGTTCACCAGGGCATCGGCCACGATCGTCAGCGCCCGGTGGTGCGCCGGCAGGTCGAAGTGGTGCACGTGATTGCCGAGAGGGTCGGTGAACGAGAAGATTCGCGCCCGCGGGTTGACCGACAGCTGAAAGGTGAAGCACCGCTGCGTCTGCTCGGTGCGCGGGTGCATGCGCACTTCCATGATGCTCTGCCACACCGGGCGGCTGTAGCGATAGCGGGTCACGTGTCTTATTGCGTAAAACATGGCCTTCGGCTAATCCCAAGCTCCAAGTTCCAAATCCCAACAAACTCCGAATCGCCAACTCTCAATTCAGCCTCCAATCAGCCGCGTCCGTCGGGGAGTCGTGCTCTGGCCCCGGCCTCTGAGCGTTGGGAGTGCGTTGGGATTTGGGATTTGGAGCTTGGGATTTGTCATTGTCCAGGCCATCAACTCTCGAACGCGATCTCGATCGGATAGTCGATGTAGGCATCATGAACTGCCCCGTGAATGGCGCGGCACTGATCCAGGACGCCGTTCAGGAACGCGTGCAGATCGCCGGCGCGCAGCTCGCTCACGGTGCCGAACGCCAGTGAGGAGCGCAGCCGGCCGATGATCCGGCCGATCTGGGCCCGCGGGCGGCCGGCGCCCTGGGCGGTGATGGCCTTGAGCGCCACGTACATGCGCTCCACGGAAAACCGCACCGAATAGGGAAACTCCGGATAGACGAGCAGCAGCTCGGCCACCCGATCCGGCTGGAGGTCGGCGGTGAACACCTTGGTGTACGAGTCGAACGCGCCGCAGCTGGCGAGCAGCGCAATCCAGTCGAGATCGTCGGCCTGGGTGTGCGCGCCGAAGTAGGCGTCGAGGAGCACCGACACCGCGCACGCCCGCTCCGTGTACTTCCCCAGCTGCACGAACCGCCAGCCCTCGCCGTGGGTCATCGTGGTCTCGCTGACCCCGGAAAACGCGTACGAGCCTTCGCGCACCGCGGTCACCAGCCGCACCACCGATTCATCGTCGGCGACCGCCGCGCCCAGGGCGCTGGCCTCGTGGTAGAGGCGATTGAGCTGCTCCCACATCTCGGAGCTGATCTCTTCCCGGACCTGCGAGGCGTTTTCCCGCGCCGCCCCGAGGCACGACATCATCGACGTCCGGAGCGTCATGTCGGCGGCGAGCCGGCGGATGGCATCCTGCGGATCGGGATGGCCAGGGTCGAGCTGGAGCCCCATCGCGGCCAGCGCCCGATACCACCGCTGATCGGCCGCGACTTCGACGCGGCTCAGCATCAGGCTGTGGGTCGCGTCGATGACGCGCGCGATGTTGTCGGAGCGCTCGAAGTAGCGGCTCATCCAATAGAGACTGTCGGCGACTCGGGAAAGCATCTCTACGCGCTCAACTCTGCAACACCCACGTATCCTTCGATCCGCCACCCTGCGACGAGTTCACCACCAGCGATCCCTTGCGAAGCGCGACGCGGGTCAACCCTCCTGGCGCAATCGTGACCTTCTCGCCGTGGAGCACGTAGGGACGCAGGTCGACGTGCCGCGGCTCGATGTTGCCTTCGATCAGGCAGGGCGCCGTCGACAGCGCCAGCACCGGCTGCGCGATGTAGTTGCGCGGGTCCGCGACGATGCGGTCGCGCATGGCGCGGCGCTGCTCCTCGGAGCTGTGCGGACCGATCAACATGCCATAGCCGCCCGACTCTCCCACCGCCTTGACCACGAACTCGTGCAGCCGGTCGATCACGTGGGCCCGGTGCGTGTCGTTGGTCATCAGCAGAGTGTCGACGTTGTCGAGAATCGGATCCTCGCCGAGGTAGTACTTGATGATGCTCGGCACGTAGGCATAGATCGCCTTGTCGTCGGCCACGCCGGTGCCGAGCGCGTTCGCCAGCGTCACGTTGCCGGCACGATAGGCGCTGAACAGTCCCGGCACGCCGAGCGAGGAATCCACCCGGAACGCCAGCGGATCCAGGAAGTCGTCGTCCACCCGGCGGTAGATCACGTGCACGCGCTTGAGCCCGCGGGTGGTGCGCATGTAGACCACGTTGTCGTGCACCACGAGGTCGCGGCCTTCGACGAGCTCGATGCCCATCTGGCGCGCGAGGAACGAGTGCTCGTAGTAGGCGGAGTTGTAGACGCCGGGCGTCAGCAGGGCGACGGTCGGATCGGGACGGCCGTCAGGCGCGAGCGCGCGCAGCGTGGAGAGCAGCGCCTGGCTGTATTGCTCGATCGGCCGCACGCCGCACTTCCGGAACAGCGTTGGGAAGATCTGCTTCATGACCTTGCGGCTCGAGAGCATGTACGAGACGCCGCTCGGCACGCGCAGGTTGTCCTCGAGCACGACGAAGCGGCCGTCGGGGAGCCGCACCAGATCGGTGCCCATCACGTTGACGTAGACATCGCGCGGCACCTTCACGCCGCTCATCTGCCGGCGGAAGTGGCGGCAGGTGTAGACCACGCTTCCCGGGATCACCCGGTCGTTGAGGATCTTGCGCTCGTGATAGATGTCCTTCAGGAACAGATTGAGCGCGGTGACCCGCTGCGTCAGGCCGCGCTCGATGACGTCCCAGTCCGCCGCCGACACGATGCGCGGCAGCAGGTCGTGCGGAAAAATGCGCTCGGTGGCTTCGTTCCGGCCGTAAACCGTGAACGTGATCCCCTGGTTGAAGAACGTGAGGTCCGCCTGCTGCTTGCTGCGGAGCAGTTCCTCCGGGGTCAGCTTGAGCAGCTCCCTGTGCAGTTTGCGGTACGGCCGGCGGGGCTGCGCCTTCCCGTCGAACATCTCGTCGAAGGCGTCTGACAGCGTGTAGCCGGAGAATACATCGACCACGGATTGAATGGCAGCCTCGCTGAAGGTTGTCGTGGCGTTCTGCCATGCAACGGTCGAGCCGGAATACCGCAAGCGGTGTGGCTACCGCCGGACGGCGGCCTGGGGCTCGTTCTCGCCTCTGGACGCGGCTCGGGGCGACCCTGAGCCTGTCGAAGAGTCGGATTCGTCCGCCGACGGCTCGTCGAACTGAATCTCCGGCAGCTGCTCGACCGCCCGCCGCAGGGACTTTTCCCACGATTCGTGAATCAGGTTGAGGTCCGGGTCCGACGCCCCCAGGCGCCTGTGGCGGGTGATGCGAAAGCTGTCGCGCTTGTATAGAAGCAGGTCGATCGGCGGGCCGACCGTCACGTTCGATCGCATGGTGGCGTCGAACGACAGCAGCGCGTACTTGGCGGCCACTTCGAGGGACGTGGCGCTCTGGATGCCGCGATCGAGAATCGGGCGTCCATACTTCACCTCGCCGAGCTGCAGGTAGGGCGAGTCTTCGGTCGCCTGCAGCGGATTGCCTTGCGGGTAAATCAGATACAGGGTTGGCGGTTCGCCGCGTACCTGGCCGCCCAGCAGCAGGTTCACGTTGAAGCTGAAATGGTCGCGCTCGAGGGAAGCGCGATCCATCTCCGACACCTTCCGCACGGTTTCCCCGACGATACGCGCGGCGTGATAGCTGGAAGGCGCCTTGGCCAGCCCGAGACCAGCGTCGAAATCAACGCGGAGCAGCGAAATCACCGACTGGCTGATCGACAGGCTGCCGCTGGTGAGAATCACGAAGACCCGCTCGTCCTCGAGGACGAAGCGGTACATCTTGCGGCAGACGTTGACCTGATCGAACCCGGCGTTCGATCTCGAATCCGACGCCATCACGAGGCCGTCGTCAGTCACAATCCCGAGGCAGTAAGTCACGGTTCCTCGCGAGGAAACAGGCCTGCGGCGCGGCCCGGCGTGGAGGGTCTCATCATACACGCTGCGTGCACGCTCCGCCTTCGCGCCGTGAACGATCCCTGTGCGGCATGGTGCGACCTCGCCGTCGCTGGTCGCCTCGTGCCGCGGAGGCGGACGGTGTCGGTCCGGGCGGCACGGATCCTGCCTCTATCCTTGGTCGCCCTATGCTCATTCGTCTCGGCTATGACATCCGCTTCGACATCTCCGCACCGGTCCCGATGACGGCGCTGCTGAACGTCCACCCGTCGCGGCGCCACGACCTGCGGGAGCCCGATCGCGTCAGCCTGGAACCGGAGATGCCGGTCGAAGAGTACGAGGATTTGTTCGGGAACCTGGGTACGCGGTTCGTCGCGCCGCAGGGGGCCATCCGCCTGACGAGCTCGACGGTGGTCGAAGATTCAGGCCTGCCGGACCCGGTCTGCCCTGGTGCGCGCGAGGTGCCGGTCGGCGATTTGCCACCCGGGATGCTGCGCTACCTGATGGCCAGCCGCTTTTGCGAGGTCGATCTTCTGTCACCGATCGCCGTCGAACTGTTCGGGGACGCACCACGAGGATGGGGGCGGGTCCAGGCGATCTGCGACTGGGTGTATTCGAAGGTGACGTTCAGCTACCCCCACGCCCGCTCGACCCGCACGGCGCTCGACGTGTTCACGGAGCGAGTGGGCGTGTGCCGGGATTTCCAGCACCTGGCGGTGACCTTCTGCCGCGCCATGAACATTCCGGCGCGCTATGCTGCCGGGTATCTCGGGGACATCGGCGTCCCCCTGTCCGCCTCACCGATGGACTTCAGCGCGTGGTTCGAGGCCTACCTCGACGGCAAGTGGTGGACGTTCGACGCCCGCCACAACCGCCCCCGGATCGGCCGCGTCCTGCTCGCGACCGGGCTCGACGCCACCGACGTCGCAATCACCACGTCATTCGGAGCGGCGAAGCTGACGCAGTTTCACGTGGTCACCGACGAAATTGTGTGAGTGAGGTCGGCAGCTGGACGATTTCGTAAGGCCGGCTGATTCGATCGTTTGGTCTGCATTTTTAGTTGCGGGCGCGGCCCCACTCCCGCCCGCTGCCAGCGCTCGCTCCGCTCGCGCCGGTGACTAGTCGCATCTAGCTGGTTGGACTAGCAGGACGTTCGAGGAAAGCCACTGGAGAAAGCTGATCCAAGCGCCTCGGGGCAGCTAAACTGCGGCGCCGAGCGAAGCGAGGCGCTGGCAGCTCGTGGGGGTGGCGCCCCACGCGCATCAGATAACGCAGGCAGAGCCGCTCACTGTTGCTACGCGCGTCCGACGAAACCGTCCGCTGACGGAGAAACGAGACACTTTCGTCGCGCGTCACCGCTCTACGCAAAATGCACCCACAGCCCAATCACGAACAGCGCCAGCGCGATCGTGCCGGCGAGGTGGATGCGGAACAGCCGCTGCGACCGCTCGGACCGCGGGATATACGACGACCCCAGGGTCTTGAACGTGAGGCCGCGCAGTTGCGCCAGGTTCACGGGCTCGGTCGCCAGTGAGACCGCCACCAGGAGCACCACGCTGATCGCGAACAGCAGGATCGCGAAGTGCAGGAAGTTCATCGTCACCAGCGGCGCGACGAGCGGCGCCTGGGCCAGGGCGCTGTCGCGATTCAACTCGAGGACGAAGCGCGCCGTGCCGAGGATCGCCCCCGAGGCGAGCGCCGCGATCGCGCCGTGGCGGTTGGCGCGCGGCCAGGCGACGCCGAGCAGGAAGACGGCCGCGATCGGCGGGCTGATGTACGCCTGCACGCTCTGCAGGTAGATGTAGACCTCGGTGCTCAGGTACTGAATGAACGGCACCCACGCAATGCCGAGCGCCACCATCACCACGGTGAAGAGGCGGCCGACGGTGACCAGCTGCCGCTCGGTCGCGCCCGGCTTCAGCTTCTTGTAGACATCGAGCGTGACCAGCGTGGATGCCGAGTTGAACGTCGCCGACAGCGATGACATCAGCGCGGCGAGCAGCGCCGCCACCATCACGCCGATGACACCCGTGGGCAGCAGCCGCACCACCAGCGTCGGATACGCATCGTCGCCCTTGATGTCCGGGTAGAGCGCGCGAGCGATCAGGCCGGGGAGCACGAGCACGAACACCGGCAGGATCTTGAGCAGGCCGCACAGGATCGCGCCGCCGCGCGCATCCTCCTCGGTCTTCGCGCCGAGCACGCGCTGCACGATCATCTGATCGGTGCACCAGTACCAGATCCCCAGGATTGGCGCGCCGAAGAAGATGCCGGTCCACGGAAAGGCCGGATCCGTGGACGGCTTCATCATGTGAAAGAAGTCCGGCGGCAGCGCCTGCCGCAGACCTGACATTCCGCCGGCCTCGATCAGCCCGAGCACGGTCAGCGTGATCGCGCCGGCCAGCAGCACGATCGCCTGCATGAACTCGGTGTAGATGACCGCGGCAAGGCCGCCGAAGATCGTGTAGACCCCGGTCGCCAGCACCATCACCGCCGCCGAGGTGTAGAAGTCCCACCCGACGGTTGCGCGCAGGACCAGCGCGCCGGCGTAGAGCGAGACCGAGATCTTCGTGAACACGTAGGCCAGGATCGAGACGGTGGTGAGATACCAGCGGCACGCGGGGCCATAGCGGCGCTCGAGGAACTCCGGCATCGTGTAGACGTTGGTGCGCAGGTAGAACGGCACGAACACCCAGCCGAGCATCATGCACATGAACACGGCCAGCCACTCGAAGTGGCCGACCGCCAGGCCCGAGCTCGCGCCTGAACCGGCGAGGCCGATGAAGTGCTCGCTCGAGATGTTGGCGGCGAAGAGCGACGCGCCGATCGCCACCCAGCCGACGCTCTTGTCCGCGAGGAAGTAGCTGCGGCTGGTTTTGGCGCGCCTGAAGAAGTAGGCGCCAATGCCGAACACGATGGCGAAGTAGACGAGGACGATGACGTTGTCGAGTGCGCTCATGATGCGGATGCGGTCGGTGGATCAGCGGGTGGCCTGATAGATACGAACCTGCGCGATCGCCCATTGCTCGCCGTTGCTGGCGCTTCCGGTCTGGGTGATGCGGATGAACTTCGCGTCCGCCGGCGCGAACTGCATCACCGTCGTCGGCGCCGCGCCCGCTCCCTGGGCGACGGGTGGCCCCAGGCGCTGCCGTCCATCGAGAGCTGCACGCTGTAGGCGACCGGGCCGGCGATCGGCACCTGTGGTCCGCCGCGGCCCCCGCCGGCGCCGCGCTGCGGAGCGGGCGGCGCCGGTGCCGCCCCGCTCGCTGTCCCTGCCCGCGGCCGGTGGCGCCGCGCCACGGCCGCCACGTCGCCCACGACCGAATGGCAACGCCGTGTCGATCTGCACTTCGCTGACCGTCGTCGGCTGCGGCAGCTCGATCTGGAACCACATGCCCGGCTGCTGCGCGGCCCCCGCCGTATCCCACCTGCCACCGGGGACGGTGCCGGTGGCGTTCATCGCGGCCTCGGTGTTGTGGCTGGCGGACAGCCGCCACTCGGCGGCGTTGGTCATGACCCGCGGCAGCGACGCTTCGAGCTCGGGGAGCGTCCAGGAGGCCTTCCGCGCCGCATGCCCGCGGACGAACGCCACCTGCGCCGGCGTGATGAACATCCCCGGAATTGCCGAAGCTGTTGCGGACGTAGTTCGCGACGTCGGAGATCCATTCATCGGTGTTGGTACCCATCGGCACCATCACGCCGCCCGGGTACTCCTTGTCGCCGAGCGGGCCGGTGAGGCCGTGCAGCAGCACCTTGATCACGTAGTCGCGATGTCCGGTCACGCGCGCCGAACCGGCGAGCGGCGGCGCGAGCCGCGTGCCTTCGGGCGCGCCGGCCATCGGCGCGCCGGCGCCGTCCGGAGCATGGCACGCGGCGCAGATCTCCTTGTAGGCGGCCTCGCCGCGAAGCAGCGCGCGGCGTTGATCGGTCGAGAAGTTGAAGGCGTTGACGGTCGTATCGGCGAGCGACGGCCGCTGCCCGAGCGACGTCGGCGGCTTCAGGATCTGCGTGCCGATCTCGCGCACGCCGCGCACGCGTGGTCGCCGCCACGCGGCGCGGATCATCTTGTCGGCGTCGGGAATCTTGTGGAGGTTGAGGGTCAACATCGCCTGGATGACGACGTTGGGATCGCGGTCCTCCATCATCGCCTTGTAGTCCGCGGCAAACGAGGAGTCCTTCGCCTTGAACAGCGTCTCGCTGGCCCTGATGGCCTGAATCCTGATCTGCGGATCCGGGCTCTTCATCAGCTCGCGGGCGAGGGCCGCATCGAGCGCGCCGAGGCCTTCCAGCGTCCAGAGCGCATGAATCCGCGCCAGCTGATTGCCGCTGTTCCGCGCCAGAGTCCGCAGCGCCGGCACCACGCGTCTTGTCCTGCTTCAGCACGAGCAGCTTCTGCGCCGTGTCGCGCCACCAGCCGTTGGCGTGCTCGAGATGCTTCACCAGTTGCGCCGGCGTCTCGCTGTACATCCGCGGACGCTGGCGATCGGGCGGCGTGCCTTCGTAGGTGATCTTCCAGATGCGCCCGAGGTTGTGCTGCGCGTCGAGCTTGTATTGCTCCACCTTGCGGCGCAGGTACGAGTTCGGCCCGACGAACTGCGCGTCCTGGATGATGCCGGTGTACATGTCGACGACGATCAGCGAGCCATCCGGCGCGTTGTGCACGGCGACCGGGCGGAACAACGGATCGGTGGAGCGCAGGAACTCGGACTTCGGATAAGCGTTCTGCAGCTGGGTGAGGCCATCGCGCACCACGACCTTGGCGCGGCGCACGATCCGGCCGACCGGCTCGCCGAAGAACAGATCGCCCACCATGTCCTGCGGCAGCCGGTGCCCGCGATAGATCTCGACGCCGGAGGCGGCGGTGAAGTGATTGAGCGTGCCGTCGGGCATCCGCACGCGGTTCATGCCGCCCTGCATGTCCGCGATGCCGCCCGACGCCGGCCAGGGAACCTGGAAATCCGGCTCGAAGTTGTCGGGAACGTTGAAGGCGCCGTAAGCGATCGGGGCCTGGAAATTGACGGGGCCGATCTCCCCGCCGCCATCAACCCACCAGGTCTTGCCGTAGTTGTCCTGCGCCGACCACCACTGGCCGCCGTTCGGCTCCGTCTCTTCGCGCAGCACCTTTCCGCCGGGCGTGATGCGCAGGCGGAACGGGTTGTAGGTCATGTAGAGCCAGTTGTCGAGCGCCCAGGTCGAGTCCGCCCGGCTGCCATTCCATGTTGGTGACCCGCCCGACGTTGGGGTAGAAGAGCTCCTTCTTGTCCGCGACACCATCGCCGTTGGTATCCGTGTACTTGAACATGTCGCGGTGGTCGGTCTCGAGCGCGAGGATCACTCCGTCCTCGAGCGGGAACGCCATCCTGGGCATCACCATCTTGTCGACGAACACCGTGTGCCGGTCGTACCTGCCGTCGCCATCCGTATCCTCGTGGCGCGAGATCCGGCTGACTGGCGCGCGCGAATTGGAGCCGTCGACGTCCTGCATGTAAGACCGCATCTCGAGCACGTACATCCGGCCGTTGCCATCGAAGGTCACGCGACCGGATCCTCGATCAGCGGATCGGTCAGGACCGGCTCGATGCGATAGCCCGGGCGGCAGCAGGAATCGCTTCTGCTCGTCCTCGGGCGGCAACCTGACGACAGGCGGCTTCGGGCTGAAATCGGCACCCATCGCGATCTGGGCATCCAGTCCGCCGCGTCCAGCGGCGGGCGCCTGGGGAGCCGGTGTGGCTGTGCCGCCCTGCGGGACCGGCGTCTGGCTGAGGAGCAGCGCCCCTGCCACCAGGCAGAGCAGCACGACGGAACACACGCGGAGGTGAAGTGTTGTCATAAGACGTGGCGCCGGGGCCGGCGGAAAAGTTTACGCCGGATTGAGCACCGCTCTGAAGAAAGCCTCGATCACCGGAAACACGAGCTGTTGGCGGCGGGAGATCGATTCCGTTCCATCGCTCGAAGAATCCCTGACCTCCATCCAGCGAGGTCCGGCAGCGTCCAGGTGCGTGCGATTGAGGAATCCATGGCCAAGACCATCGATCAGCGCAAGCGAGACGTTCGTGCGCCTTGCCTTCAGTGCGTCGTAGAGCAGCTCGCTCTGATGGGGCGGGACCGTCGTATCGGCCAGCCCGTGCAGTATCAGGAATGGCGCCGGTCGTTCGCCGGCATACGTGATCGGATTGGCCGCGCGGACCCGGTCCGGACACGTCGCGATCGGTGCACCCAGCAGCAGCGACTCGTAGGAGTGGGCGTCGGTCGATGGCAGGTCGGGGTCCGGAAGGAGCAGCGACTCGGGATCCTCCGAGCGGGTTCCCGACGGCGGCCGGTGCGCGTCCAGCTGCAGGAAGTCGATCGGAGCGTAACCGACGGCGACCGCCTGCACCGCGGTGTCGTGATCCGGATAGGGGGCGTCCGCCGCGCGAAAACAGCCCAAGGGCGCCAGCGCGGCAAGCGCCGCCAGATGGCCGCCCGCCGACGCTCCCCACAGGCCGATGCGCCTCGAGTCGATGCCGTAAGACGACGCGACCGATCGCAGCCAGCGAATCGCGGTGCGCACGTCTTCGATCTGCGCGGGAAACAGCGCCACACGGCTGAGCCGATAGTCGATCGCTACCATGGCAAACCCGCGCGAAGCGAAGAAGCGGGTCAGATCCGGAGCGAGCTCGCGGCTGCCGGAACGCCACCCGCCGCCATGAATCCAGATAACCACCGGAGGCGGAGCGGGAGCTCCCTCCGGCAGATAGAGGTCGGCGCGCAATGCGAGACCGCCGGGGCTGGCGTACGTTTGCGGCGGCACGCGCCTGACCGTCACCACGGCTGATGTTCTACACGATTGTCGACACGCCGTGATAAGGGAAAAGGCAAGGGGTCATCACCCTGTTAAGATGCGACCTGTGGCATTGAGTCGGCAGGCGCGCAACTATGCGGCTTCGACCGGTGCCGTCCTCCTGGCGGTGGCGGCGCTCTGGATGCTGCCTCGCGTCGACGGCAGCACTTCAGCGCAGTCGAGGCCGACGTTCGCCGCTTCCGTCGCCAACCTGTCGGAGCCGGGCGGCTACTTCGACACCGACAACCTGATCTCGAACGAACGGTCCTACCTGCAGGTCATCTCGGATCTGAGGCGCCGTTCGGTCCACGGCGGCGCCTACATCGGCGTCGGCCCCGACCAGAACTTTTCGTACATCAGCGAGGTTCGGCCGTCCATCGCCTTCATCGTCGACGTCCGGCGCGACAACCTGCTGCTCCACCTGCTGTTCAAGGCGCTCTTCGAGCTGTCCGAGACCCGAATCGAATATCTCTCGTATCTGACGGGACGTCCGCTCCCGCCCGCCCTGAACGGCTGGCGGCAGGCGCCGATCGATCGCCTGGTCGGCTACGTGGACAAGACGCCCGCCAGCGCCGACGCCATCACGACTCGTCACCAGCGGGTCGAAGACGCGATTCGACGCACAGGCGTGCGTCTGTCACCCGAAGACTTCCAGACCATCGCCGCCTTTCACCGGCGGTTCATCGACGACGCGCTGTCCCTGCGATTCAACAGCACGGGCCGACCGCCGCAGCTGTATTACCCGACCTATCGCGATCTGCTGCTCGAGACCGATGAAGCAGGCAACCAGGCCAACTATCTCGCGTCGGAGGAGGCCTACCAGTTCGTCAGGTCGCTCCAGACCCAGGATCGGATCGTCCCGGTGATTGGCGACATCAGCGGCCCGACCGCGCTCCACGCCGTCGGCCGCGCCATCGCCACGCGCGGCGAGCGGCTCTCCGCTTTCTACGTGTCCAACGTCGAGTTCTACCTGTTCGGCCAGGGCGCGTACCCGCGCTTCCTCACCAACCTGCGCGGAATTCCCAGGACCAAGGCCGCGGTGCTCATTCGATCGGTATTCGGCCGCTACTCCACCTTCGGCCGCCCGGGCGACGCCAGCCAGTCACAGGTCCACCCCGTCGACGATCTGCTCGGCGGCTATGACGACGGGCGGTATCGGTCCTATGGGGAACTGGTGGGCGCTAGACGTTCGCATTGCCAACATTGCCAAGCATGCCAACACTGCAAGTCCGGAGGACTTCGAGTCCGGGCGCTGATTAGGGACTGGAATTTGGCAATCTTGGCAATGTTGGCAATGAGAGCGCAGCCCTAAGCCTTGATCGATCGACCGCCCCGTCCGCACGACGATGTCGGGTAGCGCCTGCACATCGGCCAGCGAGGTGTGGAAATTGACGATGCAGGCGCGGAGGACGTAGCGGCCGGAGACGACCGCGTTGGAGACGAACACCTCGCCGCCGCGCTGAAGCGCGTCGAGGAGCGCGCGGTTGAGCGTGTCGACGTACTCCCGCGCGGTCTCACTGTCGTTGCCGCGCAGATCGGCAGGGACGTACCGGAAGGTCGTGATGCTGAGATCCTGGGTGACCGGTTCGAGCTCGGGATGTGCGCGAACCGCATCCGCCATGGCGCGCGCGAGCGCGATATCGTCGGCGATCATCTGGCGGTAGCCTGACGCGCCGGCTTGCCGAAGCGCCAGCCACACTTTCAAGGCGCGGAAGCCCCGCGAGTTCTGCGGACCGAAGTCCACGTAGTTGGTGGCCTGCTCCTCGAAGTGGTAATACGGCGGGTGATACGAGAAGGCGCGGCGCAGGGCTTCGGGGTCTCGCACCAGCGCACACCCCGCCTCGAGCGGCGCATAGAGCCACTTGTGAGGATCGACGGCAACCGAATCCGCGGCCGCCAGCGCCCGCAGGTCGGCTGAGGCATCCGGCACCGCGGCGGCGAACCCGCCGTACGCGCCGTCGACGTGGAACCAGACGCCCTGCGCGCGGCACAGCGATCCGATCTCGACGAGCGGATCGACCGCGCCGGTGCTGACCGAGCCCGCGGTCCCCACGACGATGAACGGCAGATCGCCCGCCGCCCTGTCCGCGGCGAGCCGCTCGGCCAGGATCGCCACATCCATACGCTGGCGGTCGTCGGTGGGAATCCAGCGAATGCCCGCGGTGCCAATGCCAGCGAGATCCGCGGCTTTCTGAATCCAGGTGTGGGTCTCGGCCGACGCGTAGCAGCGAAGGTTCGGCCGCGATCCGTCTCTGATCCCCTCCGCCCGCACGTCCCAGGTGGCGCCCGCGGCGCGCGCCGCCAGGAAGCAGACGAAGTTCGCCATGTTCCCGCCGCTCACCAGCAGACCGCCGCAGTCCGCCGGATAGCCGATCAGCTCCGCGATCCATCGAACCGTCTGCACTTCGACTTCCGTCGCCGCCGGCGACAGCAGCCAGCCGCCGACGTTCGGATTCAGCGCGGACGCGAGAAAGTCGGCGAGCATCCCGATCGGGGCGGGCGATGACGTGATGTAGCCGAAGAACCGGGGATGGCCGTTGAAGAGCGAGTGATCCGCAATGAGCCGCCCCGCGGTCGCGAGAAGGGCCGCGGGATCGGCGCCCTTCTCGGGCAGCGCGCCATGCAATCCGAGCGCCTCGCGGATAGCGGACGGCGACTCGTTACGGGTCACCGGGCGCTCCGGGATCGATTCGAGCAGCGCCGCGATCTGATCGACGAGCTGATGACCGATCTCGCGGAAGCGTTCCGGGGCTATCTGCAGGGGACTGTCACGGTCAGCCAAGCAGTTAGTCTATCCCCCTTTTCGCAGCGATGACGATTCACGGAATCGACGGCGTCACGATCGCTCGCCGCGGCCGCCGCGCCTTCCAGCCGCTGAAGGCATGCGCGAGCATCGCACCGAACCCGCTCGCCCAGGCGAGCAGCTCCAGCGTGAAGCCAACCGCCACCAGCAGAACCGAAACCGGCGTGACCGGCCAGCCGACGACCGCGAGCAGCCGGCCGAGGATCACCGGCGACAGGATCACGAGCAGCCCGACGACCACCGCCATGTAGGGTGTTTGCGCGCCGGGGGAATAGCGCCGCTGCACCGCGTTGCCGATCGCCGCCGCCGTGCCGGTAAAGCCCACCAGCGCCATGACCAGGAACGCGAGCACCACGAACGGGAGCAGCAGCAACAGCGGTATCCCGATAATCGAGATCGAGAGGACGATCGCGGTCAGCACCAGCGCCGGGAGCACGAGCACTTCGGCCACCAGGCCAATCACGGTTGTCTTCAACGGATTCTCGGCCACCCGCTCCGATGAGGCATCCACGGAGCGGCGCGCCACCACCAGCGCGACGCCGGTGAGCAGCAGCAGCAGCGACAACCGTATACCGGTGCCGATCAGCCGCGGCACCGCACCGAAGGTCAGGAAGAACGGCGCGCCTTCCCAGCCCCGCTCCCACGGGCGAACGTAGAACGGGAACCACGAATCGGTGAGCGCCACCTCGGTCACGCTGCCGCGAGTCTCAGCCCCGGCGTTGCGAATGACCCGGCCGCCCACCGACACCACATCGCCGCCGACGACTGCGTCGTTGCCGAGCACGACCGAGCCGAACACGGCCACCACCTGGTCGCCCACTTTCCCGTCCACCCGCACCGATCCGAAGACCGCGACGACCTGGCCGGTGATTTCCTCGTCCCGCTCCACCGCAATGTCCCCGAAGATCCTGATCCGCTCACCGTTGGAGCGGCGGCTCCACTGCCGCGTCTCGCGCGGCTCCCGCGGCGTGCGCTCGAGCGGCGGCTCCGGCGCCGGTGGCGCCGCGACGGGCGTCGGAGGCGCCGGCGGCGCGGCCACCTCACGCAATTCGTCAGTGGAGAGGTACGACAGGCGCAGGACCGCATCGGCGTCGGCCCCAAGCCAATCGCGCAGCTCGCGGCCGGTCACCACCGCGCCGTTCACCAGAATCGTTCCTGCCGTGACCTCGACCAGCCGCACGTCGCCGCGGGCCTTTGGCCTGAGGCCGACCCCGTCGGTCAATGGCACCACGTCGTACTTGCGCTCGAGCTGCTCGCGCAGCCCCCGCCGCTCCTCGGGGCGGCTCTGTGCCCACGCCGACGGGCTGTTGAACACCACGGTCGCGAGGACCAGGACGATCGATGGCAGGGCTCTCATCGGAAGGACTCCCTATCGGAACGCAGCAGCCGCTGCAGGGCGATCAACGCCGCGAAGGCGATTCCCTGCAGGGCGAGAATGGTGGTCGTGACGGATGGACTCGAAAGGAGCGCCGCGGTCGCGCGTCCGAGGCTGGCGGCGATGCTCCACACATCTCCCCCTGCCGACACCGTTGTCGCGACCTTCACGACGGCGCTCACCAGAAGATTCAGCGCGCCGACGACGATGGCCGAGAAGGCCGACATCATCAGCCCTGCCGTGGTGTAGACGATCAGGACGGCTGCGACGGTCGCGACCGGCCACCCGATCGCGCGGATTCTCCGGGCGCGCCGGGCGTCGCTGGCCGCGGCTGCCGCCACCGCCGCCATCGTGGTGGCGGTGAACTGCGCCGACGGCAGATCGGCGCCGGCGGCCGCGCGGAAGACGCCGGTGAACAGCGCATCCGCGGTGTCCTCCTCGCCGGCCTGTTCGGCTTCCACCCAGCGGCGCCAGTCGCGGCTCTGCTGATCGTCCATGGCCTTTCCAGGATTACGGGCCGACTCCGGTTTCGTTGCAGCGCGCCCGGCCGGTCATCGCGACGGTGCCCAGCCGAGCGCCGCGAGCGATCGAGCCAGCTCCTTGCGGGCGCGGTGAACGTAGGAGCGGGCCGTGACCTCGGGGATACCGAGAATCCGCCCGATCTCGTCGAACGGCAACTGCTGGTCGTAGCGCAGTGCAATCGCCGCCCGATAGCCGGGACGGAGGGTGAGGAGACCCTGGTTCAACGCCGCGCCAAGCGCCGCCTGCTCGAGGGGATCCGGCTGGGCCGGCGCCGGCGGATCGCGATGCGGATCGCCGTCGCGCAGGCCGTCGAGCTCGAGCACCTCGGGCTTCAGCCGGCGCAGCGCATCGAGGGCCGTGTTGTGCGCGATGCGGAACAGCCAGCTCGAAAGCCGCCGCGTCGCGTCGAACGACTTCAGGCTGCGGAACGCTTTCACGAAGGTTTCCTGGGCCAGATCCTCAGCCTGTGCGGGGTCGCCGATCATGCGGACGATCAGGCTGATCACCGGCCGCTGGTAGCGCCGGACGATCTGCTCGAACGCCGCCTGCGACCCGCCGAGCGCGTCCGAAACGAGGCGCGCCTCGGCAACGATCTCAGGATCGAGAGGGATATCCGGCACGTCCCAACAAGCTTACGCAGGCGCGGGGGTTTCGTTGCAAGGCGCTTGTCAACTCCCAACTCCCAACTCCCAAAGGGCGGGGTTCGAACAACGGGGCGAAAGGCCACCAACAAGCTGGATGGTGCAACTTTCACCCCATTGTTCGAACGGCTCCCCTTGGGAGTTGGGAGTTGGAAGTTGGGAGTTGAGTTTTGAGAGTATCCTCCCCGTCCATGACGAGAACCGCTGCCGCCGCTCTGTCAGTTGCCGTATGTACGACCGTGATCTCCGCGCTCCCTCAGAGCCAGGAGCCGCAGCCGCCCAACCCGGACGCGCACTATCAGCTCGGGCCGGACTCGTTTCCCAGAGACGGCGTCGCCAGAGGAGAGGTCCGCGGCCCGTTCACGCTGCCCAGCCAGGCCTATCCGGGCACGCAGCACACCTACTGGGTCTACGTGCCGGCGCAGTACGACCCTGCCGTGCCGGCCAGCCTGATGATCTTCAACGACGGCCAGGCGTACAAGAACATGGACGGGGATCTCCGCGCGCCGAACGTGCTCGACAACCTGATCGATCGCCGCGAGATCCCGGTGATGCTGTCGGTGTTCATCAATCCCGGCCGCACGCCCGAGCAGCCCGAGCCGACGCCGCAGGAATGGGGAGATCGCACGACCAATCGGCCGACGGAATACAACACGCTCGACGACAAGTACCCGCGCGTCATCGTCGACGAACTGATGCCGGCGCTCTACAAGGAGTACAACATCTCGAAGGATCCCGAGCGCCATGGCATCGGCGGCGCGAGCTCGGGCGCGATCGCGGCGTTCACGGTGGCGTGGGAGCGCCCGAACGACTTCCGGAAGGTGCTCAGCATGATCGGCAGCTTCACCAACCTCCGCGGCGGCCACGCGTACGCGGACATCGTGCGCAAGACGCGAGAAGAAGCCGATTCGCATCTACATGCAGGACGGACGCAACGACAACCGCGGGATCGGCCGCGACGGCAACTACGACGAGAAGCGCGACTGGTTCTTCCAGAACGTGCGGCTGATGCAGGCGCTGCGCGACAAGGGCTACGACCTGAACTACCAGTGGGGCATCGGCCGGCACAGCCAGAAGCACGGCGGCTCGATCTTCCCGGACATGATGCGCTGGCTGTGGCGCGACCACCCGGTGTCGACCGACGTGAAGGATATGGTCGAGCGATCCTTCAACAAACCGCCCGAGAAGAAATAAGGTTCAGCTGAACGCTGGTGGCGGGGATCGGACACGACTGGGAAACGCGAGGCCTCACCCTTGGCAGTTCCCGGACAGGACGTCAGGTACTCGCGGTCTTCGTCGTCCTCGTCATCATCGTCAGCCAGGGTGACGTGCACCGACGACATGGTCACGCCGGTGAGCCACGGCCGACCTCGAAGATCCTTCCGGAAACCGTGCGACGGCGGCTCGTCGTCGGGCGAGATCAGGACCCCGCCGAAGACGTTCTCCACCATGTCGCTATAGGTTTTCCGGTCGTCGCTCGTGCTCACACCGTCCGGAGTTGCATGAGAGGTGCCGTTTACTCGCTCCTGAGCGCGCGCATGGGATCGAGCCGGGAAGCGCGGCGGGCCGGCACCCAGGAGGCCGCCAGCAGCACGGCCATAAGCGTCAACAGGGCGGTGCTGAAGGCGATCGGATCGATCGGTTGGATCCCGATCAACAGGCTCTGCAAGACCATACCGACGCCGAGCGCCATGGCGAGCCCGACCGCTCCGCCAATCAGCGCCAGCCGCGCGGACTGACGGAGCACCAGCGCGAGCACCGATTCGCGCGTGGCGCCGAGCGCCATCCGCAGAGCGATTTCACGCGTGCGCTGCGCGACCGAGAACGCCGCGAGTCCATAGAGCCCCAGCGCGGCGAGCAGGAGTCCGACCGTCCCACGCTGCCGGCGATCCACGCCGCGACCTTCTGGGGAAGGAGACCGATGGCGGTCGCTTCCTGCAAGGTCTGCGCGTGAATGACCGGCAGGTTGGGGTCGAAGGCGCGAATCGCCTGCCGGACGGCCGGGATCTGCGATGAGCCCGGAGCGCGCCGGACGTAGAACGTCAGGTCTTCCATGAAGGACTGGGCCAGCGGCAGGTACACGAAATTGCGCGGCGCTTCGCCGATCGAGCGGTACTTGGCAGTCTTCGCCACGCCGACCACTTCCAGCGGCCGTTCGGGTTCGCCGGCGCCGGGCCGGCCGAACTGGCTCAGGATGTGCTGTCCCACGGCCTCACGCCCTGGCCACAGCCGCTCGGCGAGGATCTCGTTGATGATGATCACGCGCTTCGCACCCTGCCGGTCCGCCGCGGTGAATGCGCGGCCTCGGACGAGCGGCAACTCCAGCGCGCGGAAATAGTCGGGCGAAATCACGTCCATATCGGCTGCGATTTCGTCCGTGCCACCCGGACCGACGTAACCGGGCACACGCAGCCGGCCCAGGCCCAGCCCTCCGCCCTGCAGCGGCACCATGCGGGACACAGCGGCAGACGTGACCCCGGGAATCAGCCGGATGCGATCGAGCAGGTCGGCCGTCGTCCGGATCCCGGTCTCACCCCGATACCCGCCGAGGCGCATATCCACCTGCACCACGTCGACGTTGGCGGCGTTGAACCCGGCGTCGATCGTCGCCGCCTCGCCGAGCGATCGCAGGAACAGTCCGGCCGCGACCAGCAGCAACAACGCCATCGCCACCTGCGCGACGACGAGCGACTGCCGCATCCACGCCCGCCGGCGATCGGGCGTCGCCGTCGCCCCGTGAAGCATGGGCGCCAGCTCGAAGCGCGTGGACTGCAGCGCCGGCAGCAGCGCGAACGCGAGCGTCGTCCCCAGCGAGAGCAGCAGGGAGAACGCGACCACGCGGGGATCGACGCGAAGCTCGAGCAGCAAGGGGACCGGAAGCTCGGGCTGGAATGCGCTCAGGAGCCGGATCGCCGCGTACGTTGCGGGAATGCTGACGGCAGCCGCAATGCCCGCGAGCGTGAACCCTTCGACCAGCAGCTGACCGATCACGCGCGAGCGGCTGCGCGCCAACGGCGAGGCGTGTGGCGACCTCACGTCGCCGCTCAATCGCGCGGGCGAGCAGCATCCCGGCCACGTTGCTGCACGCGATCAGCAGCACCAGCAGCGTCAGCACGCCGAGCACCGCGATGAATCCAGTGACCGGGCCACGAGCCGGGGCGGGAATGCGCCCGGATGGCGACACGGCGATGGTCCATTCGTTCAAGCGCTCGTCGCCGCGCTCCCTGAAGTTGTTGGCCATGATCGCGTTCAGCTCGTCCTTCGCCTGGGCGATGGAGACACCAGGCTTCAGGCGGCCGATCGCCGTATGCCAGACTGCGCGTTCGTTGGACAAGAGCGATGCATCGGAGCTGCGGACGTGCTGCTCCATGGCGAACGGCACCCAGAAATCGGCGTTGATGATGCTGGTGCCGGTGAATCCTGCCTCGGCGACGCCAACGACGGCATACGGGCGGCCGCCGAGCGCCATCGTCGTCCCGATGGCAGCCGGATCGCCTTTGAAGCGGTCCATCCAGAAGGCGTGACTGAGCACGACAACCGGCACCGCCCCGGGCGCGCGATCCTCTTCCGGCAGGAAGAATCGTCCCACCGCCGGACGCGTGCCGAGCACGTCGAAGAACGTGCCCGACACCAGCGTCGCATAGACCAGCTCCGTCGAGGACCCGGCGCTCAGGCTCATCGCGTACGGCTCAAAGCTGGTGGCAGACATCCGTTCGAAGAGCGTGCTCCGCTCACGCAGCGCCGCGAACAGCGGATAGCCGAAGTTGTCGAACCCCTCGCCGCGCATGCCGCGGCCGATGTCTACGACCCGCTCAGGCTCGGTGATGCCGACCCGGGGCCGGAACAACATCGCGTCCGACAGGCTGAAGATCGCCGTGCTCGCGGCGATGCCGACCGCGAGCGACAGGATCGACGTCAGGCTGAAGAGTGGAGCCTTTCGGAGGACTCTGAGGGCATGGCGGAAATCGCTGACAAGAGCCATGGGGGGATTGGACTCAAATCAACGACGAAATGTTTCAACTCCCAACTCCCAACTCCCAACTCGGCTCCCCTTGGGAGTTGGGAGTTGGGAGTTGACGACTCTCACTCCTCCAGACTGAAGTTGATCGTGACGCCCATCAGCACTTCAACCGGCTTGCCGTTGAGCAGGGTCGGGCTGAACTTCCACTGGCGCACGGCCTCGACTGCCGCATTCGCGAAGTCGGGGTGCACATTGGCGCTGACGACGCGGGCGAAGACGACCGTGCCGTCAGTGCCGATCAGGGCATCGAGGGGAACGACACCGCTCTTCCCCGCCGAGCGCATGCTCGCCGGATAGGTGGGATTGACGTTCACCAACTTCATCGGGACCTTGATGTTGCCGCCGACCCGCACCGGTGCCGGCTTGGGTGCACCAGGCGTCGCCTGGGTCGCCGGCTCGCGCTTGGCGCGCACGGAGATCGTTTCCTGCAGCTTGCCCACCTGCAGGGTGATCGCGCGGTCCCAATCTGCCGCGTTCTTCAGCTCGAACTCCTGGTGGAACGTGTTGAATCCCGGCAGCGACGCCTCGAGCACGTATTTCCCGCCTGCCGTGGCCGGGAACTGGAAATGGCCCGCGGCGTCGGTGGTCGCGTTGGCTTTCGCGCCATCCGCCCCGGTCAGCGTGACCCCCACGCCGGGCAGGACGCCGCCGCTGCCGTCGTAGATGGTGCCGCCCAGCCGGGCGGATCGATCCTGCTCGGCATGGAACGCTGCGGCGGTGAAGGTTGCCGCCGCCAGAATCAGCGTGCAGGCGACGAGTGAGCGCGATGAGAGCGCGCGGCGGTTACGGGCACTGTTCAACATGGCGGCGATTCTCCTCTCGAGGGTTGAGCGGCGGGCCATCGGCACGGCCGGCGCCCAGCGATAATCGGACCGAACCGACCTGGCGATCTGCAGCAGGTGTCCGGCATAGGCATCCGGCGCGACGCCGGTGCCGAGCACCGCGTCGTCGCAGGCGTGTTCGCTTTCGCGGCGCAGCTGGCGGCAGGCTATCCACATCAGCGGCTGGAACCAGTAGACCCGGCGCATGACGTCCGCCGCGATCTGCACGGCCCAGTCGTTCCGCCGGATGTGCGCGAGCTCGTGGCACACGACCACGCGAATCCGCTCTTCGCTCCAGGCGGCCGCACCGGCCGGCGCGAGAATGCGCGGGCGGAAGAAACCCCACGTCGCCAGCAGATCGACGGCGTCGGTTTGAAGCACCGCGACCGATTTCCTGATGCCGTAGCGTTCGGCAACTTCGCCGACGATCCGGAGCCAGCGCTCATCGGTCATCCGGGACGCGCGCGAAGAGACGCGGGCCAGCCGCAGCAGCTGCATCAGCAGGGAAACGGCGCCGACGCCGAGCCCCATCAGCCAGAGAGTTCCTAACGGCACGACCGGTGCCGCCGAAGCCGACGCTTCAGTCGGCGCCGCCTCGATCGCCGCGGCCGGAACCGGTGCGGCGTCGAATCCCAGCACCGCCGGCGTACGAACGCTCGTCGCCGGCCAGTCGGGCATCACCCAGGCGAGCGGCGCCGCGAGCACAGCCGCAGTCATGGTCGCCGCCAGGATCCAGTGGCGCAGTGCCGAGGAACGCCCACGAAGCGCGAGCAGCGCGATGAACCCGGCGAGCAGGAGCACGGAGGATCGGATCAGCGCATCGGACAGCAGGGTGAATGACTCACTCATCGCGGTTCCCTCCGGGCATTCTCGACCAGCCGGGCGATGCGTTCGAGATCATCGTCCGAGACCCGGCTGCCGTCCCCGCCGAGCAGCGCCGCGACGACGTTGGCGTTCGAGCCATCGAAGAAGGTCTCGACGAGGTGCTTGAGTGCGGACCGGCGGGCCGAGTGGCGCGGCACGGTCGGCATGTAGACGTAGCGCAGGCCGTGCTCTTCGTGACGCACGTGCCCCTTGGTCTCGAGCACGCGCAACTGGGTCCGCACGGTCGAGTAGCTGGGGGCGCCGGGCATCGCCTCCAGGATTTCGGCGGCGGTCGCCCGCCCGAGCCGGTAGAGCGCGTCCATGATCTGGCGCTCGCGTTTGGTCAGCACCGCATGGGTCCGTGACGACATGCGATTTTTATAACACCTATGCGAATTTTATAGCAAGTCTTTTTCGCGCGGCTCGGGCGCGAGGGTTTGGCGCGTCCGGGGCAGCCATGACAGAGTCCAAGCATCGGTGCCCGCCTCTCTGATTCGGAACCAGATCGGATGGCGCGATCGGCTGGCGCAGCTCCGCGGCTCGAGCGTGCAGCTCGATCTGCGCCGCTACGACCAGCCGCTCGAGGAGATCGGGCAGCTCGAGGCGGAGCTCCGCGCTGCCTCGGATGATGCGCTGACGCGGCCGTGCGGCCGTCCTGCGCGACGCGGCTCGCCGTGGCGAACCGCTGCAGGATCTTCGAACGCCGCTCTACGCGATCGCGCGCGAGGCGGCGCGGCGCACGCTCGGCCTGCGTCCGTTCGACGTCCAGATCCTCGCGGCCCTGGCGATGGACGACGGACGGATCGTCGAGATGCAGACGGGCGAAGGCAAGACGCTCGCCGCGGTCCTGCCGGCGGCGCTCAACGCGCTCTCCGGCAACGGCGTCCACGTGCTCACCTTCAACGACTACCTGGCGCGCCGCGACGCCGGCTGGATGCGGCCCATCTACCAGATGCTCGGGCTCTCGGTGGCGTTCGTCCAGGAAGGCATGGCCGCCCGCCGCCCGCCGCAGCGCCTATCAGGCGGACGTCACCTACATCACGGCCAAGGAAGCGGGCTTCGATCACCTTCGCGATCTGCTGGCGCGCCGGCGCGACGACGTCGTCCACCGGGCGTTCAATTTCGCGCTGATAGACGAGGCGGATTCGATCCTGATTGACGAGGCTCGCGTACCGCTGGTGATCGCCGGATCGGCCGAGCGCCCGGCGATCGTCTTCGGCGCTGGCGGCGCGGATCGTGACCGGACTCACCGCGGGTGTCCACTACGACCGCGACGAGTACGGACGCGACGTCGAGCTCACCGAGGCCGGCGTCGACCATATCGAGCAACTGCTCGGCTGCGGCAGCCTGCACGTCGAGACCAACCTGCCGCTGCTGACCGAGATCAACTGCGCGCTGCACGCCCACACGCTGCTCAGGCGCGACGTGGACTACCTGGTCCGCGACGGACGGATCGCCATCATCGACGAGCACACCGGCCGGGTGGTCGAGGACCGGCACTGGCCGGATGGCCTTCAGGGGGCGCTCGAAGCGAAGGAAGGGCTCGACCGCCGGCCCGATGGCCGGATTCTCGGATCGATCACGCTCCAGCATTTCATCCGCGGCTACCCGCGTCGTGTGCGGGATGACCGGGACGGCACGGGCTGCCGCCGCGGAGCTCGAGGAAACCTACGGCGTGAAGGTGACGGTCATTCCGACCCACCGGCCGATGATCCGTGTCGATCATCCGGATCGGGTCTTCGCCTCGCGCGAAGCGAAGGAAGCTGCGGTCGTCGAGGAGATCCGGACGGCCCACGCGACCGGGCGGCCGATCCTTGTCGGCACCGTCAGCGTCGAGGAATCCGAGCGGCTCGCGGCGCGGCTGGTCTCGTCGGGTGTGCGGTGCGACGTGCTGAACGCGCGGAACGACGAGGCCGAGGCGCGCATCATCGCCTCGGCCGGCGCGCCCGGGGCGGTGACGATCTCCACGAACATGGCGGGCCGCGGAACCGACATCCGTCTGGGAGGGCCGGCAACACCCGGCTCCCGGCCGGCTCGAAGGCCTCTACGTCATCGGCACCAACCGTCACGAGAGCAAGCGCGTGGATCTGCAGTTGCGCGGCCGCGCCGGACGCCAGGGCGATCCGGGGGACTCGCGGTTCTTCGTGTCGCTCGAGGATCCGCTCCTCGTGCAGTTCGGCATCGAGCGCCTGCTCGCGGGCCGCTTCGAGGCCGGCGACAGCAGCGAGCCGATCGCCAACCCCGTCGTCATTGCCGAAGTGGCGCGGGCGCAGCGGATCGTCGATCAGCAGAACTTCGAGATCCGCCGCACGCTGGCGCGCTACTCACAGGTGCTCGAGGACCAGCGCGCGGCGCTGATGGAACGTCGCACGGCGCTCCTCGAAGAACGCGACGAGCCCGACGTGTGGCAAACGGATCCCGAACGGTACGCGTCGCTGGTCGCCCGCGCCGGAGTGTCGAACGTCCGCGAGGCCGAACGGCTGACGACGCTGTGGTGCATCGATCGCGCGTGGTCCGATCACCTGGCCTATGCTGCCGACCTGCGCGAAGGCATCCACCTGACGGCGCTCGGCGGCCACGATCCGCTGACGCGATTCACGACCGACCTCACCGTCCGTTTCAGGCAGATCGACGCGCACATCGACGCCGCCGTGCGCGAGTCGCTGGACACGCTGTCCTTCGAGGACGGCGGCATTGTGCTTCCGGACGCCATCCTCAAAGGCCCGTCGTCGACGTGGACGTATCTCGTGAACGACGACCCGTTCCGCAACCAGATCGGCATGATGCTGACCGGCCCGGGGAAAGCCACGTTCGGGATCGGCGCCGCACTGATGGCGATGCCACTGCTGATCTGGTGGGGTGTGGTGGATCGGTGGTTCAAGGGGCGGCCGAAGCGACGGTGATTCACCTCGGGACTCGGGGCTCGGGAGCGGTGGTATTCAGAGACAATGAGCCGCTTGGACTTGCCCAGGTGACCCTGGTTACCACCGGCTCCGACGAGCCCCCAGCCCCGAGCCCCGAGCGTGAACTAGCCCCCGGCCATCGCTCCGACAATGAGATACGGCTCTTTCCCGCCCGCTACTTCCTCCGGCAGCAGGGCATCGAGCGGCTCGTGCGAGAGGTCCTCGCCGCACGCGAAGAACCTCACGAACGGCCGGCGTTTCAGCGTCACGTGGTCGCGGATCGTGCCGGAGAGCACCGGGTAGCTGGCTTCGAGCGCATCGAGCACGGTGCGCTGCGTGGCGTTGCCGGTGACCTCGACGAGCACCTCGCCGTCGACCGACGCGAGGTTGCGCAGATGAGCGGGCAGGGCCACACGTACCATGGGATCACCCGTCCAGAGTTTGCGCTTCGACCGACACCACCGGCGGAAGATCCCGGACAATCGCCGACCAGGTGTCGCCGGCATCCGCCGACGCGTAAACCTGGCCGCCGCTCGTGCCGAAGTAGATCCCGCACGAATCGAGCGAGTCGACGCTCATCGCATCGCGAAGCACGTTCACGAAGCAATTCTGCTGGGGCAGCCCGTTCGTGAGCGGCTCCCATTCGTTGCCGCCGGTGCGGCTCCGGTAGACGCGCAGCTTTCCGTCGGGGGGATAGTGTTCGGAATCGCTCTTGATCGGCACCACGTAAATGGTCTCGGGCTCGTGGGCGTGGACGTCGATTGGAAAGCCGAAGTCGGTCGGCAGGTTGCCGCTCACCTCGGTCCACGAATCCCCCGCGTTGTCGGTCCGCATCACGTCCCAATGCTTCTGCATGAACAGGACGTTCGGCCTGGATCGGTGCATGGCAATGCGGTGCACGCAGTGCCCGACCTCGGCCTCCTCGTTGGGGATCCCCTGTGACTTGAGCCCGCGATTGATCGGCAGCCAGGTCGCACCGCCGTCGTCGGTACGAAATGCGCCCGCGGCCGAGATGGCGATGAACATCCGTTTCGCGATTCGAGGGATCGAGGAGGATGGTGTGGAGGCAAAGGCCGCCGGCGCCGGGCTGCCAGTGAGGTCCCGATCCGTGGCCGCGCAAACCCGGCATCTCGCTCCAGTTCTGCCCGCCGTCGGTCGTCCTGAAGAGCGCCGCATCTTCGACGCCAGCATAGACCGTATCAGGGTCGGTCAGCGACGGCTCGAGATGCCACACCCGCTTGAATTCCCAGGGATGCGGCGTGCCGTCGTACCACTGATGCGTCCCGGGCACCCCGTCGTAGACGAACTTGTTCCCGACGGCCTCCCAGGTCTTCCCGCCATCGTTCGAGCGCTGAACGATCTGGCCGAACCAGCCGCTCGACTGCGACGCGTAGATCCGGTTTGGATCGACCGGCGAACCTTTGACGTGGTACATCTCCCAGCCCCCGAAGAAGGGGCCGTTCACGCTCCCAGTTCTGCCGCTTCCCATCGGACTCGAGCACGAACGCGCCCTTGCGCGTGCCAACGAGAACCCGGACTCTGCTCATTTCTCAACTCCTGTGCGTAAAGCGGATCTCTTCCAGGTATGGTCGATCGAGGGCGCCGGAGATCGACAGGAAGCAATCTGGTAGCTTCCGCCTTTAGGCGGAAGGCCCTTGCGGTACTCTAACCCTGTGACTCTTCGGAACTTCTGCGTCGTGACGGCGATTCTCGTCGTCACCGGCGCACCAGCTCAGGCCCGAGACCAGGACCCCGCGCTGCGCGAGCGCGTGAACCGGGTCGGATCCGACCTGTTTTCCCCGACACCCCATCCCTCGGAAGCCATCAAAGAGCTCAAGGCCATCCTTGCGATCGCCCCCGATCTTCCGGAAGCGCACCTGCTGTTGGGCATCGCCTACAGAGCTCAGGGGAACTCTGAGCTCATGGGGGAAGCGGTCGCCGAACTACGACAGGCGCTTGCGCTGAACCCGGAACTGACCCAGGCGCGAGTGATCCTGGCGCGTGTCTATCTGGATTTGGCCCGAGCCAGCCGCGCGCGTGACGAACTGCAGATCGCGCTCGAGAAGCTGCCGAACGATCCGCAACTCCTGACGCTGCTCGCCGAAGCCGAGCGTCAGCTGGGAAACCCGAAGCGCACCGTCGAGCTGACCCGTCAGGTCCTCTCGATCGAACCGAAGTTCGACCAGGCGCGCTACTACCTCGGGCTCGCCCTCATCGATCTCCAGCAGCCGGCGGCCGCGATTCAGGAGCTGGAGCGCGTGGCGGCATCCGGATCCAATCCGGCGGAATCGAACCTCTCGCTCGGAATGGCGTACCTCGAAGTGCGCCGGTTCGACGATGCGGCGAGAGTGCTGCGGGAAGCCACAAAGGCGGATCCGTCGCGTCCAGAGGGGCACATTCAGCTGGCGCGTGCCTATCGGCTGAAAGGTCTGCTCAACGACGCGGCGCGCGAGCTGAAGCTGGCGGCCCCGTCGATGTCCGGCTCGCTGTCCGCGCTCTACCAGAACATCGAGACCGACTACTACCTCGAACAAGGGCTCCTGCGCATGGCTCAGGGAAGCCTCGACGCCGCCGTGCAGTCGTTCGAGAAAGTGCTGACGCTCGACCCGAATCACGCGGTGGCGCAGCGGAGCCTGGCCGAAGCCCGCAAACGTCTCCGCGAGCGCGCCGCCGAGAAGAAGACCCCAGGATCGTCTCGATGATCCGCCCGGCGTCTTGGAGCTCTGACGCCGGCGCTCATCGCCGGTTCTGCCCTCGTGCTCACGGGTCGCGCCGAGGAGCCGCCGGTCCTGTTCGACGACGTGACCGCGCGGGCGGGGATCACCTTCGTCCATCAGTCCGGAGCGACGCCGGACAAATACATGATGGAGACGTTCGGCTCTGGTGTCGCCTGGATCGACATCGACAACGATGGCTTCCAGGACCTCTATTTCGTCAACGGCGCACCGGGAGCATCGAACGTCCTCTACCGGAACAACCGCAACGGCACGTTCTCGAATATCACCGCGACATCCGGAACCGCCGGGACCAGCACCAAGGCCCATAAAACAGGAGTCGCCGTCGGCGACTACGACAACGACGGCCTGCTCGATCTCTTCGTCACGGCGTACGGGCCGGACATCCTGTATCGCAACCTCGGGAACGGAAAATTCGCGGACGTGACGGCGGCGGCCGGTGTGGCCGGCGGCCCCAGCGAGTGGAGCACCAGCGCCGGCTTCTTCGACTACGACCGTGACGGCGACCTCGATCTCTACGTCGTCAACTACGTCGACTTCCGGATGGACGAGAACCCGTGGTGCGGCGACCGCAAGCCCGGCTATCGGATGTATTGCAATCCAACCATCTTCGACGGCACCGCCAGCCGCCTCTATCGCAACAACGGCAACGGCACGTTCACCGACGTGTCGAAGGCCGCCGGGATCGCGAACCCCGCGGGCAAGAGTCTTGGCGTGGTGTTCTGCGACTACGACCGCGACGGCGACAGCGACATCTACGTCGCGAACGATCTGGTGCGCAATTTCCTCTATCGCAACAACGGCGACGGCACGTTCCAGGACGTGGCCTACGCCGCGAGCGTCGGCTTCGACATCAACGGCAAGCCACAGGCGGGCATGGGCGTGGACTGCGGAGACGTGGACGGTGACGGCCTCCCCGAGCTGTTCGTGACGAACTTCTCCGAGGAGCTGAACACGCTCTACAAGAACCACGGCGACGGCACGTTCGAGGACGTGACCCGGCAGATCGGTCTCGGATCGGGCTTCCTGCCTCTCGGGTTCGGCACCAGGATGTACGACTACGACAACGACGGCGACCTCGACATCCACGTCACCAACGGCCACGTCGTCGACAACGTGAAGCTGTATACGCCCGCGCTCTCGTACGAGCAGAAGGATCTGCTCTACGAGAACCTGGGCGGGAAATTCAAGGACATCTCCGCTCAGGCGGGAGGCGCGCTGCAGAACACACGCGTGGGGCGCGGCCTGGCGGTTGCCGACTTCGACAACGACGGCTTCCTCGACGTCGCGATCTCGAGCCTGGGCCGGCGCGGCGTGCTGCTGAGGAATCGCGGCGTCTCGAGGAACAACTGGATCGAGATCCGTGCGGAAGGCACGACCAGCAACAAGTTCGGGCTCGGCGCCACCGTCCGGGTGCAGACCCCCGGCACCCTGCAGGTGCGTGAGATCAACAACGCCGCCAGCTACCAGAGCGCCAACGACGTCCGACTGCACGTCGGCGTGGGTACCGCTAAAACGATCCCGCAGATCGAGATCCTGTGGCCGAGCGGAATCCGGCAGATCCTCAAGGATGTGCCGGTGAATCAGATCCTGACGGTCAAGGAGGCGGGGGAGCGCTGAAGGACGGGACCTGAATTCGGCCGGGTCCAGGATCTCAGCCCGCGGGGCTCGTGGCAGTGCGGGCGACCGGCCTGATGTGGGCGAACATGCTGCGGGCGTTCCAGGTTGGGAAGGCCCTCACGAGCGCCGGGAGGCCGTCGAGTTGGATGCGGCCCTCGCGAGTGGCTTGGGCCCAGGTGAGCTGGCCGGCGTGCCATTTGACGAAGGCTTCGGCTTCCGCCGTGATGTAGAGGTCCTCGTCGAGACCGGGGTACGTCTTGCGAGATCTCGGTGTCCCCGAGCTCGATGAGGAGCCAATAGCGCTCAGGGCGTGTGCGGCCGGTCCCACCTTCGCGCGCCGCGCTCCGGCGGGCAAGGAAGTCGAACCGGATGACGACGCGTCGATCCGGCAGCCGGTCTCGACGGAGCGCGTGGCACATCGACCACAGGGCTACAAAGGGGTCGAGGTTCTCGGGGGCGATCTCGAGCCAACGCGCACCCCACTCGCCGAGCGACTGGCAGACCGTGAAGAGGTCGTGGCCCGCGGACGTGAGCTCGTAGTGGTGCCCGCGCCCGTCTGGCTTGGGTGCCGACGCGACGACACCGAGGCGTTCGAGCTGCTTGAGTCGCTGTGAAAGAAGGGTACGGGACAGTCCCGGCGCGCCCTCCAGGATCTCACTGAAGCTTCCGCAGCCAAGGTACAGGTTGCGGATGATCAGCGGTGTCCAGCGCTCGGCGAAGATCTCGGCGCCCCGGGCGATGGGGCAGTACTGGCCGTACGTCCTCACGAGGCCAGTGTTGCGCACCGGCCTTCGGTTGTGAAGTCCAGATTCTTGACTTTACCGCCCTGGTCCGCGGTGGTCCGATGTGGTCCTCCTGAGAGGAGGACACAATGACGACAACCGCGGAAGTCGTGAGGATCGACGGGTTCCGAGGCCGGCTAATCAGTACCGACCACGCCGACTACGACATCGCCCGTGCAGTCTGGAACGGTGCCATCGACCGGCGCCCGCGCCTCATCGCCCGATGCATCGGGACCGCCGACGTGGTCGCGGCCGTGCGTTTCGCACGCGACCACGACCTGGAGATCGCCATACGGGGCGGAGGCCACAACGTGGCGGGCACCGCCGTGTGCGACGACGGGATCGTCATCGACCTCTCGGCAATGCGGGCCGTGCGGGTCGATCCCGCCGGCCGCAGGGCCTGGGTGCAGGGGGGTGCGCTCTGGGGCGACGTCGACCGCGAGACGCAGGCGCACGGTCTGGCCACCACCGGCGGAATCGTGAGCCACACCGGGGTCGCCGGTCTCACCCTCGGCGGCGGCGTCGGCTGGCTGATGCGCAAGCACGGCCTCACGGTCGACAATCTCCTCGCGTCCGACGTCGTGACGGCCGACGGCAGGCTGCTGCGGGCGTCCGAGGACGAGCACCCCGACTTGTTCTGGGCGTTGCGAGGCGGCGGCGGCAACTTCGGCGTGGTCACCTCGTTCGAGTTCCGCCTTCACTCCGTCGGGCCCACTGTCCTGGCCGGGCCCATCCTCTGGGACGCGACCGACGTCCGGGACGTCCTCCGCTTTTACCGCGACTTCGTCCGCGACGCTCCCGACGAGCTCGGCACGGTCGTGAGGTTTGGCGCCGCGCCGCCGCTACCGGATATTCCCGAGGATCTGCACTGGCGCCCGGTGGTGATGGTCGGTACCTGCTACGCCGGGCCGATCGCGGACGGTGAGCAGGTGCTCCGCCCGCTCCGCGCATCCCGGACTCCGCTCCTCGACCTGGTCGGGCCCACGCCGTACGTGGACTTTCAGAGCGCGCTCGACTCGACCGTCGTCCACGGTTGGAACTACTACTGGAAGTCCACCCACCTCCCCGAGCTCCGCGACGACCTCATCGACGTGCTCGCCGAGCACGCGTTCTCCAGTTCATCGCCGCGGTCGTACGCGGCGATGTTCCATCTGAAGGGGGCCGTGAGCCGCGTGGCTGAGGGCGTGACGGCGTTCGGAAACCGGCAGGCGTCGCACGCGATCACCCTCGATGGTGTGTGGCGGCCCGGCGAGGACTTCGGCGACCGGGACACCGCCTGGACGAGGAGGTTCTTCGCCGCCCTCGGCCGCTTCCGCGAAGGCGTCTACGTCAACTTCCTCGGCGGCGACGAAGACCCCGACCGGGTCCGTGAGGCGTACGGCGACTCCGTCTACGAGCGGCTGGTTGACGTGAAGGCCACGTACGACCCCGAGAACGTCTTCCACTACAACCAGAACATCCGCCTTCGCTCCGCGTCCGCTTGATCGGGACAGACGCGGAGCTTCGGCGAGACAGGTCCGTTTTCGCTCCGCGTCCGCTTGATCGGGGACAGACGCGCAGCTTCGGCGAGACAGGTCCGTTTCGCTCCGCGTCCGCTTGATCGGGGACAGACGCGGAGCTCCGGCGAGACAGGTCCGTTTTCGCTCCGCGTCCGCTTGATCGGGACGGACGTGGAGCTACGGCGAGACGGGTCGTGGAAGATCTGTCTATTTGTTTCCGAACGCCTTCGCCGGCACGCTGCGCAGGTACAGCCACAGCGCCTTCACCTCGTCATCGGTCATCCCCGAGAAGCCCGGCCAGGGCATGAAGATGTTGATCTGCGTCCCGTTGGGCCTGACGCCATGGCGAAGCGCGCGTTCGAAATCCGCCTCCGTCCACTTCTCGAGACCGGAGGGATCGGGTGTGAGATTGGTGGCCGCTGGTGAACCGGGCGGTCCCTCGACATGGCCTCCGGAGAGGCCCGGACCGTGGCAGCCATTACATCCGGTGAAGCTCGCGAGATAGCGTCCGTATTCGAGCGTCGGCCCCGGCGGAACGACGGCGGGATATGGAACGGACCGCGTCCGATCGGTGATGAGCGTGACCTGTCCCGCGACCAGCAGCGCCCGGCCCAGCGGCCCGAGGCGTGACGGCGGCAGCTCCCTGTCAACCGGCGGCACCTGTTTCAGGTACGCGATCAAGTCCCCCAAGTCCACTTCGTTCATGAACACGAACGCCTCGCTGGGCATGACCAGCAACGAGGTGCCGTCGCGATGGATCCCGTGCCGGATGGCGCGGACCCAGTCCGCATCCGCGAAGGTCGGGCCGAGGCCGCCAGCGCCGCGAGTGAGGTTCGGCGCGGCAAGGGTCCCGAACGCGCTCGGCTGCTGCAGCATCTGGCCACCGAGATCCGGGCCATGACAGAGTGTGCAGCTGGCGACCGCGGTCGCCAGATGCCTGCCGCGCTCGATCGCGGCGGCGTCCGCAGGAATGCTCCGCGGCACTACGACATCGACGGTGTGAACCCGGTTGATCCGGCGCCAGCTGACCACGCCGACGACCGCCACGCCGAGCAGCACCAGCGCGACAACGACCGCGACGGCAATCCCAATCCAGCGAAACACTCTGCCCATCTGGCCGTTACCTCGATGACCCGTGCTTGCGGCGAGCCGGCGAACGTTTCGCCTTCTTCGGCTCGGTCGGCTTTCGAAGGCTGCGCCACGGCTCTTCGTCGTAACAGTCAATCAGGAAGGGACCGTCGGCCTCGGCCGGGGACAGGATCGCCAGGAACGTCATCGGCTCGTTCGAGACGTTGTGAATGGCGTGGACGACCTTCTCGCGAATGAACGCGCACTCCCCTGCCTTCAGCGTCCGCTTCTCGCGATCGACCCACTGCTCCGCGACGCCGTCGATCACGTAGATGATCTCTTCGCGCGCGGGGTGATAGTGGAACTGATGGCCGGTGCCGGGCCGCATCGTGACCCGGACCAGCGTGAGCTGCTTCGTGTCGGTAAAGCCCGGTCGTGACAACCACCAGTGCTTGCCCCAGGGAGCGAGCTCGGTCTCCGCATTCCGGGCAGTGATGAAGCGAAGCGGAGTGGTGCGGCGTGCGGATCGAGGCATCTGGTCAGTTCTTCCGGATACGCTTGAAGCTGCGAATCTGTTCGGCGATCGCCCGCTCCGCCGGCAGCCGCTCGACCGAGCTGGCGCCATAGAAGCCGTCGACGCCGCGGCAGTGCTGAATGATGTAGTCGGCGTCGGGCGGCTCGGAGATCGGCCCGCCGTGGCAGATCACCAGCACCTCGGGATTCACCCCGCGCGCCGCGTCGGCGATCCGCTGAATGCGCTCGACGCAATCCTCCAGCGTCTTCGAGCTCTTTGCGCCAATCGAGCCGCCGGTCGTCACGCCCATGTGCGCCACGATCAGGTCCGCGCCGGCATCGGCCATGCGCTCGGCCTCCGACGGGTTGAAGACATAAGGCGTCGTCAGGAGGTCCATCTGCCGCGCCAGGCGGATGATGTCCACTTCGAGCTGATAGCTCATGCCGGTTTCTTCGAAGGCCTGCCGCATGTCGCCGTCGAAGAGTCCCACGGTCGGAAAGTTCTGGACGCCCGCGAACCCGAGCGCTCGCAGCTCCTCGAGAAACAGCCGCGCGATGATGAACGGGTCCGTCCCGTTGACGCCGGCCAGCACCGGCGTCCGTTTCACGACCGGCAGCACCTCGAACGCCATCTCCTTCACGATCTGGTTGGCGTTCCCGTACGCGAGCAGGCCCGCCGAACTGCCGCGGCCGGCCATGCGATACCGGCCGGAGTTGTAGACGATCAGCAGGTCGATCCCGCCGTCCTCCTCGCTCTTCGCCGAGAGCCCCGTCCCCGCGCCGCCGCCAATGATCGGCTCGCCGCGCGCGATCTGCTCGCGAAAACGCTTCACAATCGCCGTACGGGAATTATCCGGTTTATCGCTCAATCATCACCTCCGGGCAACGACACCGCAACGGTCAACTCCCAACTTCCAACTTCCAACTCCCAAGGGAATCGGTCGAAACAACGGGGTGAAAACAGCGCCAACGAGCTTGTTGGTACGCTTTTCACTCCGCCCTTTCGAGCCTATTCCCTTGGGAGTTGGAAGTTGGGAGTTGGGAGTTGACGTGTCTTCGCATCATTTCCACCAGCGCGTGTGCCGCCGTTTCCGCAAACTCGGGATCGTTGATATGTAAATCGAGCTCGACGACTCGATCGCCGGGCAGTCCTGTTTTGATCGCCTCGTGCAGCGCGCGCCTGGCCCCCGGATCGTCGAAAGGCTGCCCTTCGCGATCGATCGCCGACACGCCGCGTCCCGGCAGCAGCACCGAGACCGGTCCGGTCGCCTTCGAGAGCTTGTGCGCGATGTCCGCGCCGATGGCGGTGTTCTCCGCCGCCGTCGTCCGCATCAGCGTGACGTTCGCGTTGTGGCGGTAGAACAGCCGATCCTTGAACGCTGCGGGAACCGATGACGGCGCGTAGAAGTTGACCATGTCGACAGCGCCCGTCGAGACCACCTGGGGGATCCCCGCCGCCGCGGCGGCCGTCAGGCGATTGGGACCGGCACTGAGGAACCCGCCCACGTGCTCATCGGCGAGCTCGGTCGTCGTCAGGTCGAGCACCCCGGCCACGAGTCCTTCGGCTATCAGGGATTCCATCGCCTGGCCGCCGTTGCCGGTCGCATGGAAGACCAGCACCTCGAAGCCTTCTCTCTCGAGCACCGCTCGCGCCCTCTCGACACAGGGCGTCGTCACGCCAAACATCGTGGCGGCAATCAGCGGCCGATCTTCTGCCGCCGCTTCCGGACGAGGATAGGTGACGAGTCCCGCCATCGCGCGCGCGGCCTGCGACAGGACTTCGCGGCTGATCCGGTTGATCCCCAGGATGTCGACGACCGCGTTCAGCATGAAGATGTCCTTGTCGCCGACGAACTGTCTCACCGTCCCCGACGCGAGCGTGCTGAGCATGACCTTGGGCACGCCGAGCGGGAGCACTCGCATGGCCGAGGTGGCAATGGTCGTACCGGCCGAGCCGCCAAGTCCGAGCACCCCGCTGAGCTTTCCCTGTGCGTATGCCGACGTCGCCAGCCGAGCGGCGCCGGCCGCCGCGAGGGTCACCGCGTCGCCCCGATCGCCCTTCCGCCGGACCTCCTCGAGCGCGACGCCGGCAAGCTCGAAGATCCGCTCGCGGGGCACGTCAGCCTCGACAGCCGGCTCGCCGAGCGCGCCCACATCGACCAGGGTGACGGGAATGTTCCACGACGACAACAGGCCGCGGATGAAGTCGGCTTCCGTGCCCTTGGTGTCGAGGGTCGCGAAGAGATAGACGGACGGCATCAGGAAGAGCTCGTCAACTCCCAGGGAAGGGGTGTCACCCGCAGTTGGTAGTTGAATTTGCAGTATATTCCGACGCTGTCATGAGAAAGCTCCTGATTCTGACCACCATCGCGCTCACCGCGCTCACCACTTTCCCCGCCGCACAGCAGCAGCGGCCGCAGGCGCAGGGCCAGCTGCGTGTGTTCATCCGGTCCGGGCCGAAGTCCCACGGCCCGGGAGCGCACGACCATCCGCGCTTTCTGAAGGACTGGGTCCCGCTGCTGAACGCGCGCGGCGCGCGCGCGGCCGGCGCCGAAGGCTTCCCGACCAGGGCACAGCTCGACGAGACCGACGTGCTGATCCTGCACGCGCAGGAGGCGGGCAACATTCCGGATGCCACGGATCGCAAGAACCTCGCGGACTTCCTCGCGCGCGGCGGCGGCCTGGTCACGATCCACGCGGGTAACGTCTCGCGCGATCCGGACTGGTTCCGGACGGTCGCCGGCAGCTCGTGGCGCAACGGCACCACCAAGTGGCTCGAAGGCCCGATGCAGCTGTACTTCACGGATCGCGAGAGCCCGATCACGAAGGACATGTCCAACTGGGCGATGGACGACGAGATCTACTACGACATGGATCTGATGCCGGACGTCCACGTGCTGGCCGCGGCGTATACGCCGAAGCCCGCCGGCGCCCGCAACGCCGGCGCGCAGCGGCGCGCCGACGAGCTCACCGGCGGCGGCAAGCGGGTCAGCGTGTACGACATCCAGCCGCAGATCTGGACCTACGAGCGCACGATCGAAGGCGGCAAGACGCCCTATCGCAGCTTCGTCTCGATCCCCGGCCACCTCTACGAGAACTTCAACCGCCCCAACTACCGCGCGCTGCTCTTGCGCGGCATCGCGTGGGCGGGCAAGCGGACGAACGTCGACGAGTTCCTGAAGCCCGATGAGAAAGGTGACGCGCTGCGGTACGTCGAGGGAGGGCCGACCGCCCCGTCGAAGGCGGCCGCGAAAATCGAAGTCCATCCGGAGTTCGATCTCACCCTGGTCGCGGCCGAGCCGCTGATCCACAAGGCCATGAACATCGATTGGGATGAAAAGGGTCGGCTCTGGGTTTCAGAAACCCCGGAGTACCCGAACGGCCGCCGCGTCCCCAACACCGCGTTGTGGAAAGACACCGGATCGCTCGAACCGACACAGCAGCGCGATCCCGAAGACACGATCTCTATCCTGTCGGACAGCAACGGCGACGGCATCATGGATCGCCGGCACGTGTTCGCCGACAAGCTGGAGCTGGTCACCGGGTTCGTCTTCTACAGAAACGGCGTCATCGCTTCGACCGCCCCGGATATCTGGTACCTCGAGGACACCAACAATGACGGGGTCGCGGACAAGCGCACGAAGCTGTACGCGGGCCTCGGCACGCAGGACACGCACGCGGTGATCAACAACCTGCGCTGGGGCCTGGACGGATGGATCTACGCCACGCATGGCTACAGCGTCGGCATGGTGACCTCGCCGGACGGCAAGCAGGAGTTCGGCCGCGACGGCAGCGGCGTGGTCCGCTTCAAGCCGGACGGCAGCGCGTTCGAGCAGTACAGCAGCCGCGGCGGGAACACCTGGGGACTCGACATCACCTGGGACGGGCAGGTCTTCTGGACCCAGCCGACCAGCGGCACGGTCTTCTTCCACACCGTGCTTCCCGAGTTCGTGCTCGCGAAGGCCCGGATGCCGGGGACGACCTCGTTCAAAGGGATGATCAGCGGCCAGACCACCTATCCCGCGATGCAATGGCCGGATCAGGCATACGTGCAGATCGATCTGGTCGGCCAGTTCACGGCGGCGGCCGGGTGCGCGGTGTACGAAGGCGGCGCGTGGCCGGAGAAATGGAACTACGCGTACTTCACCGGCGAGCCGACGCTGAACATCGTCCATCAGCAGTTCGTGGCGAAGGACGGCGTCAGCTACACGACCCGCAAGGAACAGGGCCGCGAGCAGACCGAGTTCATCCGCAGCACCGACATGTGGTTCCGTCCGATCGAGACCCGCGTCGGCCCGGACGGCGCGCTCTACATCATCGACTTCTACAACCAGGCCGTGATCCACAACGACACGCGCGGTCCGCTGCACGGGCCGGCGAACGCGGCGGTCCGGCCGGATCGCGATCACTACTTCGGCCGGATCTGGAAGGTGCAGCACAAGCAGGCGCGCAAGCTGACGATGCCGGCGTTGAACCGGCGCGACCTGCCGTCGCTGCTGAAGGTGATGGAGACCAGCCCGAACGCCCAGGTCAAGCAGACGGCCTGGCGGCTGGCGCAGGAGAACTTCGCCACCGATCCGCGCCTGGTGAAAGCGAAGCGGCCGATGGGCAGCAGCGTGCTCGACCTCTACGAGCGGGCGCGGACCGCCTCCAGCGGGGAACAGCGGCGCACGCTGCTCGACACGTTCGCAAACAGCCCCGACAACTGGACGCGCTCGGCGATCGCCGCGGCGGCGACCGGATCGGCGGCGGCCTATGTGACCGACGCGCTCGGCTATGGGCGTCCCGAGGCGCTCACCGATCTCGTCTCCGCGATCCTGCCGGGTGCGCTGCCGGCCGATGCCGGCCGGGTGCTGACCGCCGCCGCACGCGCTCCCGGTCAGGCCAACCCGCTCAAGCCGGCGATCGTCCGCGCGGTCGCGCAAATGAACGGCAGCCTGTCGATGGACGCCTCGACCACTGAGGCGGTGCGGACGCTGCTCGCCAATCCCGCCACCGCCGCCGCCGCGCTCCCGATCGTCGCCAGGTGGGACACGGCGGGCACGCTGAAGGCCGATGCCGAGCAGCGTGCGGCAGGCCTCGCCCGCGAGCTCGGCGACAGCGGCACCAGCGACGACCGGAAGGCCGAGATCAGCGCGAGCCTGTTATCGGTGCCGGCGCAGCGCACCGCGGCGCTCTCGGCGATCGAAGCCATGCTGGCGGCCCCGCAGTCCTCGGACGCGCTCAAGACACGCCTGATCGCGACGCTCGGAAACAATGCCGGCGCCGACACCGACGCCGCGATGATCAACGCGCTCGCCCGCACCGGCTCGACCCCAATCTTCGATCAGCTGATGAAGCGGCCCGAGTCCGCGACGGCGCTCCTCGGCGCGATGAAGGCGGGACGCATCACCCCCGCGCAGCTCGGGCCCGCGAACGTGGCCCGGCTGCGGACCCACCCGAATCGGGACGTCGCGCAGCAGGCCGCCACGCTGCTCGATGTGCTGACCCCGCAGGCGCGCGAGCGTGCCGAAGTCGTCGCGGCGCTGACGCCGGAGGTCGAGAAGGCCGGCGACGCGGCGAGGGGCAAGGTGCTGTTCACCGCGGCCTGCGCGAGCTGCCACAAGCTCGGCGACGTCGGCAAGGACGTGGGACCGCCGCTTGCCGGCATGGGGGCCCACGGCCGCGCCGAACTGCTCGGCCACATCGTCGATCCCAACCGCGAAGTGGATCCGAGCTTCTGGCAGTGGAACGTCACGACGAAGAAGGGCGAGACGCTGGTCGGCATCATCGCCGGCGAGAACGCGTCGAGCATCACGCTGCGCAGCCCGGCCGGCGACGTCGAGGTCAGGAAGGACGATATCGCCACCCGCGAGAACACGCGACGATCGCTGATGCCCGAAGGCCTCGATTCGATGGGCGGCGAGGCGCTTCGCGACATCCTGACCTTCATCTCGGCCGGCGATCAGCGGTTCCGCGTCGTGGATCTGAGAAAGGCCTACACCGCGAGCAGCCGGCGCGGATTCCGGCGTGAGGACGACACGACCGATACGGTGCCGCTCCATCGCTTTGGGGACGTCACCGTGGCCGGCGTCCCGTTCTTTGTGATGGATCCGGCGAAATCACTCACCGGCACCAACCTGCTGGCGTTGAAGGGAGGACCCGGAACCGGCAACCTCTCCGACGAGTTTCCGCAGCGGGTCGAGATTCCCACCAGCGTGACCGCCGCCAGCCTCCACTTCCTCGGCGGCGTCGGGCTGTGGGCCTGGCCGGCCGGTGGCGATGCCGCGCGCGGAAAACCGGTCATGAAAGTGACCGTCCAGTTCGCCGACGGCACGAGCGAGGAGCACGTGCTCCAGAACGGCGAGTACTTCGCTGATGCTCTGGTGCGGGCCGAAGTGCCGCGCAGCGTCGATGCCGGAGACTTCACCGGCCGTGGCCAGCTTCGCTACTTCGCGCTGAACCTGGGCAAGAAGGCACCGCTCTCCAGGATCGTGCTCGAGAGCTACGACAACGACGTCGTACCCACCACCGTCGCCATCACGGCCGGCGACGAGCCCATCGCGCCGCGCGGTTCGTCGAACGGGTCGGCCCCCCAGTCCGTTCCCGCGCCTGCTCCGCAGGAGAGGCCCAAGGCGGGTGGCAAGGGGGACGCGCCGCTTCCTGAAACCAAGCCGATCGCGTGGGCGCCGAACAAGACCCGCGTGCTGGTGATCGGAGGCGGCAGCTCGCACAATTTCGGCCAGTTCTTCGGCGGCACCGACGTCGCCACGCTGAACGCTGCCGGGTTCAGCGTGAACTACACGGAGGACCGCGATCAGGCGGCAGCGGAGATCGGCAAAGCGGACGTCGCCGTGATCAGCGTCAACCGTCAGTTCTTCGACACGCCGGAGTACCGCAAGGCGCTGTTCGACTTCGCGGCGGCCGGCAAGGGCCTGGTGATGCTGCACCCGGGCACCTGGTACGGCTACACCGGCTGGCCCGAATTGAACGCGACCGTCGTCGGAGGCGGCGCCCGCGGTCACGACAAGATCGCGAAGTTCTCCGTGAACGCGCTCGAGCCCCAGCACCCGGTCATGAAGGGCGTGCCGAAGTCATTCGAGGTCGAGGACGAGCTCTATTACCTGAATGCCGAGCCTGACAAGATGCCGGCCGGGGTCGCGTCGATCGACGTCCTCGCCGAAACGTCGCCAAGCGTGCGCTACAAGCAGCCGCATCCCGCGGTCTGGATCACCAGCCACCCCAACGCGCGCATCGTCGGCATCACCCTCGGTCACGACGAACGCACCCACGACCTGGCTCCCTTCAAGACGCTGCTGACGAATGCGGTGACCTGGGCGGCGAAGCGCTGATGTTGACTTCCGCCTGAAGGCGGAAGCCACGGGCGCAAAGAATGAAGACGACTACCTCCTTCATTGGGCGACTGGTGGCTTCCGCCTTTAGGCGGAAGGTCAAGCGTCCCCAGGTATGATCACGAACCCGGGACACGGGCCCGGACATCAGAGGAGATGAGATGAAGAGATTCGTTCTGGCGGCGGCGGTGCTCGGCTGCGCGTCGTCCGTTTCCGCGCAGCAGGCTGCCGTGGATCACTCGGCGCACGTGCACGAGGCGCAGGCCGCACCGGCGGCGGCCGCGCCGCAGGCGCCGCAGACTCCTCCCGCGACCCCTGGGGCCCCGGCGCCGGGCGGTGGACGCGGCGGGCCGCAGATCGACGTGCCCTGGAACGACGCGCTCCCGCCGGGCACCGCCGATCACGCCGCGCGTGCGCTCAAGGAGTCGAGCCGGCACGGTGAGTGGGCCGACATCAAGATGCCCGACGGCATCCTCAAGGCCTGGGTGGTGTACCCCGAGCGCTCGCAGAAGGCCGGCGTCGTGCTCGTGATTCACGACATTCGCGGCATGTCGGACATGGCGCGTGCGATGGGCGATCAGCTCGCCCAGGATGGCTTCATCGCCGTCGTACCGGACTTCCTCTCCGGCAAGGGGCCGAATGGCGGGGGCACCGACTCGCTCGGCGGCGACGTCGGCAAGACCATCCAGGCCCTGACGCCGGCTGACGTCGTGGCGCGATTGAACGCGGCGATGGACTACGGCAAAAAGCTGCCATCGTCCACCGGCAAGACCGGCGTGATCGGCTTCTGCTGGGGCGGCGCGCGCAGCTTCGGGTTCGCCGCAGCGCAGCCCGCGCTGAACGCGGCCGTCGTGTACTACGGCGACGCACCGGGATCGGCCGACGGCACGCTGGAGACCACGCTCGCCAACGTCAAGGCGCCGGTGCTGGGCCTGTATGCCGGCAACGACGCGCGCATCAATGCCACGCTGCCGGCCACCGAAGCGGCGATGAAGAAGCTCGGGAAAAGCTACGAGCTCCACTCCTACGAGGGCGCAGGCCATGGGTTCATGTTCTCGCAGGCCGGCGCCGGGGGCGCCAACCTGAAAGCCGCGCAGGAATCGTGGCCGGTGGTACTGCAGTTTCTCAAAAAGAATCTTCAGTAGGCGCCGCCTGGCGGCCGGGTCTCAAAGACCCGGCCCTGCAGGGATGGTTGGACGAAACCGTACCGAGAAACCGTAGGGGCGGGTCTTCAGACCCGCCCGATCTTGCAGGCCCCGGTCTTCAGACAGGCGGAGAGGCGATGTCGGTCATGACCACGATCGCGCTGTTTCTCGACGTACGGCTCGATGCGGCTCGCCAGGCGATTCTCAGCCGTATCCTGGCCCCCCGCGTACGGCCCTATGGCTCGTGAACAGAAGCACGACAGTGGCCCCGGAGGCCAGGAATCTCCCGGCGATGTTCATGTGAGTGTCCTCTGTCCGATGCCACTTTGCGGAAGTCGACGATAGTGACCGTCGCGACTCCCCGCCAAAGGTGGAAGCCGGAAGGGAAAAGGTGGAAGCCGCTGGGCAAAAGTGAACTGGCTGGAAAGACCTCAGGGCGGCTGCCTTAACAGACAGAGCCATTTAGTCCGACGACTCCGCGAGTGGCTGAGCCCTTGCATTTCGGGCGGCGGCTGAGCATTCGGGGGGAATGCCCAGCAGCCCACCCGGGGATTTCTGCAATGACGCCGCGCCGCTTGGTTCTCGCCCACCTGTTGATCGCCGCCGTGCTCGGCGGGTCACTCTACGACATCGCGACGAGTCAGGAGCACTGGCCGTTCTCCGACTACCCGATGTTCTCGACGGTCCACCGCAAGCACGTGCTCGACAACTGGTATCGCGTGTTCGGCGTCACCCCGGACGGCCGGGAGGTGGCGATTCTCGCCTATCCCGAGCTCTGGCCGCTCGACCAGTCGCGGTTGCCGCTGGGTATCCGCCGGCTCGCGCAGGAACCGGGCAGCGGATCAAGGGTTCAGGCAGGGCTGGCTGACATCCTGCGCAGGTACGAGGAACGCCGCATCGCCGGACTGCACGACGGGCCGGCCTTCACGGGTCTCCGGCTCTACAGTCTCGGCTGGGATCTCGAGCCGAATGCCGCCAACCTCGATCGTCCGCGATCGAAAGTGCTGGTCGCCGAAGTCGGACGGGTGCCTGGGGCGCGGCAATGATTCAGGCAATCAGCCATTCGATCGCGGCACGATGGCGCGCGTTCTGGTTCGCGCCCGCGCCGGTGACGAACCTCGCGATCACGCGCCTGCTTTTCTTCCTCGGTCTCACGATGTTCTACCTGCCGCACGATTTCAGCGGGTGGGGTGACGTGTCGCCGGCGCTCTACCAGCCGATCTGGCTGTTCGATTACTTCGGACTCCCGGTGCTGAGCGTTCACGCTCTGAATGTCATCCAGACGGTGTGGAAGCTTTCCCTGCTTTGCGCCTGCATTGGTTTCTACACCCGCACCAGCATCACCCTCGCGGCCATTCTCGGCACCTATCTGCTCGGCCTCGGACACAACTTCGGCCAGACGTATCACTTCGACGCGATCCTCGTGTTCGCGTTCTGGATCCTGGCCTTCTCGCGCGCGGGCGATGCCTGGTCCCTCGATGCGGTCAGCCGCGCGGCGCGCAGTCCGTATGCCACCCCGCCAGCGCCGAGCGGCGAGTATCGCTGGCCGGTCCAGCTCGTACTCGTCGCGATGTCACTCGTGTTCTTCGCCGCCGGCTCAGCGAAGCTCCGCGCCTCGGGCATCTCGTGGATCACATCCGACCACATGGCGATCCTCCTGGATCGCGTGCAGTACCACATCTCGGATGCGGAGCCCTGGTTCCCATGGGGCAGCGGGTTCGCGAGGATCCCCTACGCCGCGAACTTCATGGCCCTGACCACCGTCTTGTTCGAGACGACGTATCCACTCGCGCTCTTCAGCCGGAGACTCAGGCCGGTGATTGTGATGGGAGGCATCGGGTTGATCCTCGGCATCCGCGCGCTGATGGGTCCCACGTTCGAGAACTTCCTTTTGATCAACCTGTTCTGGGTCCCGTGGGACCGGGTGGAAGCGTGGGTTCGGGTTCGGACCCGTGTGACCGCCGTCGCCTCCCCATCGGTTGCGGCCTCCGGTTGCGGCCTCCGCCCCGGTTGCGGCGGCCGCGCCTTCGAAACAGCACGTGCCGGAAATGCGATGACGCGCACCGACTCGACGCCGGACATCTCCGTCGTCATTCCAACCTACAACCGCGGCGCACAGCTCAGGCCGGTGCTCGCCGCCCTGCTCGCGCAGGATACCGGCGGGGTGACCTACGAAGTCATCGTGGTCGACAACAACTCCCGCGACGGCACGCGGGCCGTTGTCGAGGAGGCGATGGCGTCCGATTCCTCCGGGCTGATGCAGTACGTCTTCGAGCCGCGTCAGGGAGTCTCCTACGCGCGCAATACCGGAGTCGAGCGCTCGCGCGGGCCGATCATCGGCTTCCTGGACGATGACGGCGTTCCAGTAAGCACGTGGGTGCGTGAGACGAAACGGGCCTTCGACGCGTACCCGCAGGCGGACTGCATCGGCGGCCGGGTGCGGGCGAACTGGACGACTCCGCGGCCGTCGTGGATGACGCACGCGCACGCGGGACCTGTCGCCCTGCAGGACCGGCCGCATGTTCAGTGGGTGAATCGCTCGAGCGCGTCAGCGTGTCTGATTCGGCGAACCTGGCGATCCGCCGCGCAGTCTTCGACGAGATCGGCGGGTTCTCGCCAGGCTATCCACGCAACCAGGATCGCGAGTTCGAGATGCGGATGTGGCGCGCCGGCAAGGCCGGGGTGTACGTGCCGATGATGGACGTGGTAGTGGACATTCCGGCCGAACGCTTGACCAGGCGCTATCACCGGCAATGGCAGGCGACGACCGGCCGGTATCATGCGCTGCTCCGCTTCAGGGATACCGTCGACGCTGTGGGGAGACTGCACGACGACGAAACCAGAACCCGCCGGCTGCTCGGGACGCCGCTGTTTCTCTATCGGTCGTTCCTGCACCACATCGTCGGCTGGTGCGGCGCCTTCCTGCGTGGCGACGCCGATACCCGGTTCTTCCACGAGACGAGGCTGTGGTACTTCTCCTCATTCGTGTGGACCCGCTTCAAAACGGACGTGGCGCCGCAGCTCATGCCCTGGTCACACCGGCGTGCGCTGGCGGGTCGGACCGGGGCGTGAGCCTGGCCTCTCGGGCACACCGCCAGTCTTCCCAGGCAAACCCCGCGTAGTACGCCGCCATCATCTCGTGACGAGTCGCGCCGATGATGTCGCGTCGGGCCAGGCGGCCCAGCCCGTCGACGACGTGTCTTGCCATCGCTCTGATCGCGAACAGCGGAACACCGGCAACGCGCTTCGCCGCCCGGAGATCCACACCGGCGTCCGACCGGGGATGAATCCTGTGCAGCCGCGATCGTGAGATCCCCTTCCACAGCCACCAGCGGCGGAAGTATTTCCTGGTGAGACGGCTCGCGGGCACATGATGGTGCAGCCTCATGTCGGGCGCATAGGCCCCGCGTGCGCCGTGGGCTTGCGTCCGGCAGAAGAACTCGGCCTGCTCCTGGCCCAGCAGCGACGTCCCCTTGCGGCCGAACGCGGGGTCGAAGCCGCCGACCGCATCGATCAGCGCGCGCCGGACCGCCATGTTGGCGCCGAGTGGAACCCGCTGCCGCTCTTCGAACACGAACGGCGACGGGCCGTAATCGAGAATCGCGATCGTGCCCCATAAGTCGCCGCGGTGGCGATCGAGCCAGGAAGGGCATGGCGCTTCCCAGATCGGATACACCGGCCCCCCGGTGTAATCGCTCCTGGCGTCGGCCACCATGGGAGCTATCGCCGCCTGCAGCCAGCCTGGCTCGACGACCACGTCGTCGTCGGTGAAAAGCACATAGGTGGACCGGCCAGCCGCAAGCCCGGTGTTGAGCGCGTACGACTTTCCCTGACGAGGTTCGTGCAGGTAGTGGAGCGGAACGGGAAAGCCCTGTTGCCGGTCCCGAACGACCGTGGCGGTGTCGTCGCTGGAGTTGTTGTCCACGACCAGCACCTCCCAGCTCACGCCGCGTGGAACGGTCATGCGGGCGAGGCTGTCGAGCGTTTCTCCCAGCACCCGGGCGCGGTTGTAGGTGCAGATCAGTACGGTTGCGGTTGGTGGCATCGCGTTGCTGGATTCCATGGCTTCGGTCCCGGAGGGACTCCGGGCCGGATCCCAGCAATAACCGGGCCCGGATCAGTCACGAACGCTCGAAGCGGGTCCTGCCGAGGTAGGTCGCGATGCCTATTTCGTGAACTCGACACGCGTTTCTTCGCTCTCCCTGTAGCCGTACCGAATCGCCTTCGCACGAAGGAGCATCGGGGCCGTCACCAGGATCGGTCCCGTGTAAAGGCGCCACCGGGCGTTGGGACCATCTTCAGTGGTGTAGCCGATCGATGCTCCCTGCGTCGGGACGTAGATCACGACCTCCATCGGCGCCGGCGCGGCAATAGCGGCCCGCCGCTCTGGCACGTCGGGCGTCCTGCGGGGGACGATGTAGGGCTGGGCAGTAGCCGGCTGGACGCCGCCGGGCCACATCCGCTGGATCATCTCTGCTTCGTTGATCAGGCCCTGATCGCCGATTCTTCGCATCCACTCCGTGACGGCGCCGCGCATCTTCTCGAGGGTGGCGCGATGCGTGGGATCCGCGGCGATGTTCTCGATCTGGTGCGGATCCTTCTGCACGTCGAAGAGCTCCTCGGGGGGACGGCTGTTGCGCATCCACAGCCCAGGGGGCCCTTGGAGCGGCGATTCAGCCTGGAGCCTGAGCCACTCCTGCATGATCGCGCTCTGGTTGCGATAGATGATGTGCCCGGCGTAGGGCAGCTCCGGAGAGAAGTTGCGGACGTAGAGGAACCTTGCGTCCCGCGCCGACCGCATCATGTCGTATTCGGCATCCATGCGATCGCGCGCGCCGAACACGTAGGGCGGCGCCGGCGCCGCCGCGGGGCCGACCAGCACGCGTCCCTGCATGTGCGCCGGAACCTCGAGGCCCGCCAGCGCGAGCACGGTCGGCGCGAGATCGACGAAGCTGACCAGATCGTCCCTGACCGTCCCGGGTGCGGCCACCTTCCCCAGCTGCGACGGGGTCCGGATCATCAAGGGCACGCGCAAGCCGGAGTCGTAGAGTGAGCGCTTGGCGCGCGGGACGCCGTCGCCGTGATCGCTCCAATAGAAGACGATGGTGTTGTCGGCCAGTCCATCTTCTTCTAACTGCTTGAGGATCTCGGCGACCTGCCCGTCCATGTCGGCGATGTTGTCGTACATCCGCGCGAGCTCTTCACGCACCAGCGGCGTATCGGGATAGTAGGGCGGGACCTTGACCTCGGCGGGATCGGTGACGAGCTTCTTGCCCTTCCGCGCCGGGCTCGATGGGAAGATCTGGCTCTCGTGCGTCACCTCGAGGTTGAACACGGAGAAGAACGGCTGCGATCGATCGGGACGGTTCCTCCAGTGCGCGCGGTTGCCGAGGTCGTCCCAGATCGTGAACGGCACGCCGAACTGGTAATCGGTCTTCGCCCGGTTGCTGGTGAAGTAGCCGGCCGCACGCAGGTACTCCGGGAACGCCTTGACGTAAAACGGCGGCACGGCCAGGTAGGGGCCCGGCAGCTCCGGCACGCGATCCTCGGTCGTGCGCATGTGCTGCGCGCCAATCGACGCCTGGTACATCCCGGTGATGATCGCGGCGCGGCTGGGCGCACAGACCGGCGCCGTGGTGAAGGCGTGCGTGAACCGGATCGACTGGCTCGCGAACTGATCGAGCGTCGGCGTGCGGGCGAGCCGGTCGCCGTAGACGCCGAGGTGCGGGCTCATGTCTTCGTTGGAGATCCAGACGATGTTCGGCCTGGTGGTCTGGCGCGCGGCCGGACGCGGAGATGCCGCGGGAGCCTGAGCCTGGGCCGGTTCCGCCGGATGACTTCCGAGTGCCGCAAGGATCGCGAAACAGGCGGCGACGACGTGTTTCACTTTGACCTCCACCCGAGTCTGCCTCGGCGCCACAACACCTCGAGGACGGCAGGGCTATCGGAGCACATTATCGCGGTTCGAATCCCAGCCTCCCGGCCACGAAGTGTCACCCGTGTTTTCAACAACTTACGGCACAGGGTGATTTCGCCATCGAACTCAGTCGCCTCCAGCGTCTCGGACTGATGTGCAGCGGTCTTCCTTCATTCGCTGCCGCGCTATCGCCAGCTGGAACCGCTTCTCGCGCCGATTCAGGTGATCGACTTCCCTGCCAGTCGTTCGGAAGAAGGTGCGCCTCGTCGGCTCATCGTGAGCCCCCATTTTGGTTGAACCACGCGAATGGGTTGCCCACCGCCGCAACCATTTGTCACCCGCGCTTTCAGTCGCGCGCCAGCGCCGCCGCGAGTTGCCGTTCGACGTCTACGTACACGTCCGTCGGCGACGTCGTAGATCACCTTGATGATCGGCCGCCCGAGAACGGGAACTTCGCGCCTTGTACCTGGAGCTGACCGCGTCGCCGCTGTCGTAGCCGACGCACAAGCCTTCGCCGCAGAGCGCATAGTGGCCGGTCTGTATCCGGAATTTGCCGCTGTCGGCCGGCTTGTCGTCGACGTACAGCGTCATCTTGCCAAGGCACTCGAGATTCTTGCCCATCGATTCCTTGGCGAACTCCACGCCGACGATGTGCTTGCCAGACTTCGGCGCTCGGCGGTCAGACGTTGCTCGGGCGGGATGCCGAGGAAGTTGTAGACGAACGCGAGCTTGCCGTCCTTCACGAACAGGGCGTAGCCGCCAAAGCGCGAGCCCTGCGAGCAGATGACCCCCTGCGTGTCGCCGGTGAACTCCACCTCGGCGAGAATCTTGAACGAATAGCCGAGCGTCCTTGCGGCCGACGCCTCAGGAATTTCCGTCGTCCCGGATAGTAGACGTAGCGGCCGCTCGCCGGGGGCGCCGCCTTGTACTCCAGCTCGTGGATGGCGTGGACGCCGAGGTCGTTAAGCGGCAGCACATTGTCCTTTTTCGCCTCCGTCAGCCACAGCGCGGCCAGTTCCTTGACCTTCTTCGGATGCTTCTCCGCGAGATCGGCCGCTTCGGCGCGGTCCTCGTCGACATTGAAGAGTTCCACCGGTCCTTATCGAAGTTCCCTGGTGGCGGGCGTGGGCGCGTGTACCGTCGAGGCCTTCCAGCCCCGGTGCCAGATGCCGCGTGTCCCGACACATCTCGTAGTATTGCGTCTCCTTCGTCGTGGGCGCCTTCGCGTTGTCGAAGGAGTAGCGCATCGAAACTCCGGCCAGCGGCGATTGTTTCTGACCGTCGACACTCGGGCTGGAGTTACCGCAGCAGTCGAGGATCGTCGGCACGATACTGATGCAGTGATGAGACCGATGCCGGATTTCGCCTGCGCGCCTTGATTTCCTTCTGGCCAGTGGATCATAAGCGGGTCGCAAGTGCCGCCGGCGTAGTTGCGCATAGCGCTTGAACATTCGGTAGGGCGTCGAAAAAGCCACCGCCCAGCCGCGATGAGGCGGCCGATCTCCACGTCGGTGTATTCCGAGAAGGCCGCGTAGACCTCGGCCATTCGGCTGAACAGTTTCTTCTCATCCGCTGACATGGGGTTCCACGGGCGAACGCTATCGCCCTCGGGAAGAATTTGGTCCGCCAGCGGATTGATCGCGTGAGCGCCGTGTTGTCAGGCAGGATCCCGCGCTCCATCATTCGTTTCAGCACCCACTCGCGGTACGCTTCGTAGCCGTCAATCGAACTTGCCCTTGGCGATTTTTTCGATGTAAGTCCTTGGGCGGCGTGGTGCACGACCGCGTCGGCGAACAGACCGCAGTCGTGTGTCACTGCGAATATGTCAGGCCGTTTTTCGCCAGGCGATCCATCGTCGGCATGTTGATTCGGCCGCCGTAGGGCGACCATGCCGCCTGACCCGTATCGTCGTACAGGATGACGAGCACGTTCGGCGCATCTTTCGGCGCCTTGGCATCGAGAAACGCATCCCAGTCAGGTGTGGATTTGCGGATATCGAGATCAATGGTGCCTTTGAACGGTCGTGGCATGTGACGGCCTCATACACTCGTTCCAACGGAAGGCCCGAGTAGGGCGTGTCCGAGCCGCACGACGTAAACGCGCAGCCCAGCCTCCGCAGATTACCCGGGTTCGTATGCCGGCGCTCGCCTTCTCGAGAGGTCCAGACACACCTCAACCGGAGGATGCCCACAGCGTACCGTGGGCTCTTACGAGCCGCTCTTGTGTTTTCAACAACTTGCGGCGCAGGGTGATTTTCGTATCGAACTCAATCGCCTGCTATTGCGAGTACAGTGGTCTTCTGAACCGTGCATTTGCCAATGGCCTCGGTTGGCGGTGTCACGTCGATTTAGTTGAACGAGCACTGACGGCGATCGCTGCCGTCTCGACTGCGGGCGGCGTCCACGAACCGTCAATGTCTGGCGTCTTGGGCCAGTGCGCGTGCACGTAGAGCGAGAAATCACCGTCCTTGGGCGCCGGCAACCAGTTCGCGCGCTGATGCGGGTCGGTCGGGGCGTCCGCTTGAACGTAGATCGCCAACGAGCCGTCTTGAGCAAACTGCAGGTCCGTATTCTTCGTGCCAACCGAGTAGCGACCGATCTCATTCGGTACGAAGAAATGTTCGTCGTTGTCCATGGTCAGCGACCAGAAGCCGTTGACCGGCGGCGTCTGATCCTTCGCAAACGTGACGGCATAGCGATGCCCACGTTGAGGCGTGCGCCAGTGGCGTCGAGGTCCTGGTAGTAGGACTTCGTCTCCTGCGGCGAGTTGACGAGAATGTTCGACTTCGCCACCGCGGTCCGTGTGAAGTAGTCTCTCTCACCGGGTCGGCCGCTGGACATTCAACGCGTCCGCGGGCGTGTGGCTGTTCGGCACCAATCATTCGTACTATCCCGCACGAGCAGCCAAGCGGCAGGAGGCGGTCGTAGCCCTCCAGGGCCACGCGATCTATTCGCTGCCAAGGCGATCGTGGCTTGCCGTCAACGCGACGTGGTTCGCAGGCGGCGAGACCCGCGTCGATGGCGTGCTGAACCCCGATCTCCAGCGCAATACACGCGTAGGCGCCACGCTGTCGATCCCAATCGTGGGCCAGCAGCCAATAAAGTCGCCTACAGCACGGGAACAACGACACGGCGGGGGTCGGACTTCGACACATTCAACGCGACGTGGCAGCTGGTAATGTTTTGATTCGGAGCGCCTCACAGCCGTGTAGCGCGGCGCGGTCCACCGCCTTCGATACGCCGCCGGCCACCGACATATGAGCGCAACGCGTACGCGAGCGCGCTACCGGACGGCCGCGGCGACGTCTTCGACGAGCTGCACTCGGCGATTCTTGGCGCGACCGTCTTCCGTCTTGTTGGACGCGACGGGACTCGCGAACGAGACGCCGAACGGTGTGAGCCGCTTGGGGTCCACGGCGAACTTCGATGTCAAGGTCTGCACCACCGCCGCGGCACGACGCTGCGACAGATCCTTGTTGAAGTCGAATGTCCCCACGTTGTCGGTGTGACCGACGACGAGGAGGCGCAGCGCCGGGTCGCCCTTGAGGAGCTTGGCGATCTCTTCGAGCGTCGGCATCGATTCGGGCTTGACCGTCGCGCTGTTGAAGTCGAACAGGATGCCATAGAGAGCGACGCTGCCGGCCGTCGCGATGCCTTTCGCCATCTCGCCAGCAGAGACCGTCACCATGTTGGTTTCCATCGGCTTCGCTTCGACGATGTCGAGCTGCGCGATGACCTGGCCGTCGGCCGCCGTCTTGCCCCTGCTCGGCGGATCGGCGTAAGGAACTTGCCCCAGCCTTCTCCGATCGCCGCCGCATAGAGTGCAACGTGCACGTCACCCTCGGGGCGCGCCAGCTTGGCGGCAAGATAGCGGTCGTCCTGCGACACGAGCATGTTGAAGTGGGTCCTGCTGACGGACGGCAGCTCGAGGTCTTGATAGCCGGCGACGGCGAAGGCCGAGTCGTACTTCCCCTCTCCGAGCGCAGCATGATCGCCGGCAAAGAGAGTGGTGAAGCCTGCCCGCTTCAGTTCCTGCTCGTAATTTCGAATCACCTCGAGTGCCGATCGGCCGACGGGAACGAGGTATGTCAACCGCGTGACGCGGCCTTCGAGTATCAGCACTTTCGGGAAATGCGCTTTGTCGCCTTGGCCGACGACGGCGCCGACCGGCAGTTTGTACTCGTCGAAATCTCTCTGCGAGTAACGCACGATCGTCGAACCTTCGTATCGCTTGATCAGCGGGTGATCCGCGCTCTTCGGCACGTCGCGCGACTCGACGTGAACGCTGGAGAGCGTCAGGGCCACCGCAACAGCCGACAGCGAGCGCACGCGAAGCCACATCGACGTCCTCCTTCGCTGGTGCCACACACAGACTACCGTCCCGACCGTGCCAATTCAAAGGGCTGGCCGCTGAGCTTGAACAACACTCCGGTCACGAGAGTCGAGTGCAGTGACGCCTAGGACGAAGACGCTGCCACAGGGATTGGTGAACGAACCTGGCACGCATCTCGGAATGAGCGCATCGAAGAGGGCCGCTCCAACGAAACCTCCGCTTACGATGCCGAAGGTGGTCACGGGACCCAGATTGCTGGTTCCCAGGTCGCCAGCCCCGAAAAGAAATCCGCAAGATCGCATTGACTCCGGCGTCATGGCGAACCTCTTAGTCCCCTGGAAGCGTGATGAGTTGCATAAGTCCCGGAGCGCGGCGCCCGGATGGCAAGGCGCGACGAGCGAGCATATTGGGCATATGTGAGCGAGGAGCAACGCCGCCAGCCGGGATGCCCCGCCCGGGAATTAGTGCGAGATCATCACGCTTCCAGGGGACTAGTTATCCCTGTGATTCGGACTCAGAAGCTGCAGGTAGGCGACGATGTCGTCGACGTCGTCGTCGGTTAGCGTGATGAAACCGCCCAGCGACCGTGAGCCAACTGGGTCCTGCGCCTCCGTGAAGTTGAAGAACCGCTGATAGTGAGCGACGGCGTCGCGGAGCGTCTTGGCGCCATTGTCGTGGAAGTAGGGCGCGGTGTCGGCGACGCCCCAGAGGGTCGGGATCTTGAACAGCTCCGCAAAGAACGCTTTGGGAATGACGGACGGAGGCGGTTGGGCGGCTGGAGGAGTGGGGTCGAGCAGCAGCCCAAGGTCTGGCGAGTCGATTCTGACCGGCGGATTCACACCGTCGTTGACAATCCATCGCTGAATCGGATTGTTCGGCGCATTGACGAGCGTCACGCCCGTGTTGATGAAGCGAACTCCCACGGGCGGACTGCCGCCGACGAAGTTCGAATGCGCCTCGTTGACCATGTTCAGCATCGGACCGCCGTGACAGAGGGCGCAGATGCCCTTCTTCGAAGGAGGGGTGAAGGGCGCGTCGACGAGGAACTCACGTCCTCGACGCTCGGCAGGCGTTCTTCCAAAAGGCAGCTCAGGCGGCGGCCCACCGGCGGCAAACTTCCTGAGCCCGCGGGAAGAGAAGAAGTGCGCGCCGGTTTGCTGAAATGCTGCAATGGCGTCGAGCTGCGCGGCCGTCGGTTCGACGGTGTTCTGGTAATGGTCGTGAATCGCGCCAAGCGCCTGCTCTTGAAGCGTGGACGCGCGGCCATCGTGGAGCAGGACCGGGTCGAGAGCGGTGTATTCCGCGTCGATGGAATGCCACGAAAGACAGTCACGTGGGTCGCGCCCGGGTCGTCGGCCAGCGAGAGCCAGGGTGGCAGTGGGATGGTGAGGCGTATGGTGGCGTGTCTGCGACTCGCGTCGTGCCGCCGTCGTCGTCGAGCGCGTCAAGGATCAGGAACGGTCGTCGGGATCGCGCTTCTCGATAATCCGGCGAACGTCTGCACGGCCAGCGGACCTGTCTCCTTGCTGTGGCACGTGAGGCACGTACGCCCGTTGCCGCCGAAGGTCTCCTTATCGAAAAGCTTCTTGCCATCGAGCTCGAGACCAAGCTCATCCTGGCTAAGCCCTTTTGAAAGGGAAGGGTTGTGGCCAGTGAATAGAGCCACCGCGATCGCGACACTCAACGCGGCGACCTGACGTGCGGTTCGAGCCATGGCGCTTCCTCCTCGATGCGACGAACTGTGAAGCCCGTCACGTGGAGGCGCCAGAATCTCTACGGTGTTCTACCTGCTCGTTGTACACTCCAGTCCGTTCGCACGGAGCGCCCGATGCCCCTGGAAACCGACGCAAGCGCCCAGCAAAGCCGCGAACTGCCGGATTCCGTCGTCCGCGCTCAGCTCGAGAAGATTCTCGCCAGCGAAGTCTTTTCTCGATCTCAGCAGTTGCGGCGCTTCCTTTCTTTCATCGTCGAACAACGATTGGCCGGGCAGGGGCATTCGCTCAAGGAAGCGGTCCTCGCCCACGAGCTGTATGGAAAGGGAACGGACTTCGACGGCGGGGCGGATCCGGTCGTTCGGGTAGACGCCCGACGCCTTCGCGACAAACTGCGCGAGGACGACGAGGGCCGCTCCGAGCCCGTCGTCATCACGCTACCGAAGGGCAGCTACGTTCCCGTGTTCGAGGCGAACTCCACCGCACCCGGGAACGCGGTTCCCCGCTGGTTCCTGCAGAGCCACAACAGACGCTGCGGGTTGTGAACCTCAGCCGCGCGAAGATTGCCGCCGGCGCGATAGTGATCGTCGCTGCGGTGATTGTCGGCGCGTTTGCCTGGCGCGCACGCAAACCGGTGACCGCTCCGACACTCCTACTCCCCCTGGCTCTCGTACCCCGGTGTTAAGGGCGCACCAGCATTGTCTCCGGACGGCAACCTGGTTGCGTTTGCCTGGTCGGGGAATGCCGATGCGGGCCCGACAGACATCTATGTGAAGGCTGTGGAGAGTGAGGCATTCCGGCAATTGACGGCAACTCCGGCTTCGGAAACCGGACCCGCCTGGTCTCCTGACGGACACAACCTCGCCTTCGTTCGCAGCGGACAGGGTGTTTTCACGATCTCGCAACTCGGCGGCACCGAACGCCAGGTATCGGCTTCCGGCACTCACGTCGCGTGGGCGGGTGACTCGAAGTCCGTTCTGATCCGCGACCGCCAAGCGGACACCCGTCCCTTTGGCATCTACCAGGTGTTTCTCGACACGCTGGACCGCCGCCAACTGACACAGGCCCCCGTCGGCGCCGGAGACTGGAGGTTCGAAGTTTCCCCAGACGGCCGCACGCTGGCGTTCATCCGCTATGAAAAGGTGGGAATCGCCGACGTCTACGTCGTCCCCATCGGAGGCGGAGAACCACGGCGACTCACGAACTGGAACGCCGCGATCGAAGGGTTGTCGTGGACGCCAGATGGTCGGGAAATCATCTATTCCCTCGACGAGCCGCCAGCGAGTCGGCTGTGGCGAATCCCCGCGAACAGCTTCCACACCAAATCGAGGCTCGCCGATTGCCGACATCCCGGTGGCGGCCACGAATCCGTCGATCTCGAGACCAATGCCCGGCCGGCCGGCGCGCCTCGCGTTCCAAACGATCACACGCGACGTCGACCTTCAGCTGATCGATCTCGGCCGGCGTGTGGACGACACGCTCGAGTCGAAGCCCTTTTCCAATTCCACTCGCGTCGAGGGTTCCTCCCGATTCTCGCCAGACGGCAGCCGGATTGCGTTTGCGTCGTTCCGTTCAGGAACCCCGGAAATTTGGCTCGCTGGACGCGATGGAAGCGGGCTTCGCCAGCTCACGACACTTGGCGGTACTGGAATCTTGATCGGTGGATGGTCCCCGGACGGAGCACAAATCGCGTTCGAAGCGGCCATCGACGGCAATACTGCACGTGTATCTCGTCGGAGCAAATGGAGGGCATCTGCGCAGCGGCTTACCCGAACCCTGCCGTGGATGGAGTTCCAACGTGGTCGAATGATGGGCAGTGGATCTATTTCGCGTCGACACGCGGAGGAGCGGTTCCAGACGTTTGGCGGGTGCGTCCCAACGGGGCGAACCGATCCAGTGACACGCAACGGCGGCTTCGAGCCGCGTGAATCCGCGGACGGCCGATACCTGTTTTATCTCGACCGACATCCCGGAGGCGCGCCGATCGAGGCCAGGCTCATGCAGGTGCCGCTTGTCGGCGGACACGAGGAACTGGTGCTCGAACACGTTCGGCCGTTTCTGTGGTCGGCCACGGAGACCGGGATCGTGTTCGTCACTCGCGAGTCGGACTTCGACGCGATCGATGTGTTCCGGTTCAGTGATCGGCGGCTTGCCCGGGTGGGCCGGCTAGGATTTCGGATACCGGGGATCTACACGCACATGACGGTGTCGCGCGACGGGCGATGGGCATTGGCAACCAAGATGGAGCGATTCGACACTGATCTCATGCGGCTCGACAACTTTCGATGAGACCTGCGCCGTGTGATCATCTGTCGATGCCACCGTCGACCTCAACCCGCGCGCTGTTTCGCGTCCTCTTCTTCTCC